>NZ_JAVYJC010000007.1:0-144545 GCF_032490475.1 Neglectibacter sp. CSJ-5
TATTGTCCGTGTCCACTTTTGAAAAAACAACTTCTGCAAAAATATTCCTCATGTCTACTTTTGAAAAAGCAAATCAAAAATAAATATTTTTCGTGTCTACTTTTCTTGACTACTACAACTTTTGCCTTTCCGAATTAAAAAATAGCAGTATCAGTATACAACTTTCGGTAAATTTTGTAAATGGAAAGCCTTAAAAAATCACAGACAAAACGACCCCTTCGGTGGGCAAATTGCCGCGAAAGGGTCGTTTGCATTTACTTTATTACAGCTTGAGTTCTACCGCAACCGGGCGGGTACCAAGCAGCTCCGCGCTGCGGTCATCCGGCTGCGAGGTACCGACGAAGAACGTGAAGCTGCGGCTGTCTACGCGGCGCGTGCCGGTGTCGTCCACAATTTCAAGCGCGGCCTTCGGCACGGTGATCTCGACGTCACACGTCTCATTTGCACCGAGTGAAACCGCCTTAAACGCGCAAAGGCTGTGGTTGCGCACCGCGAATTTCGATTCATTGTCACGCACATAGACCTGCAAAATTTCATGCACGGCACAGCCCTCATTTTTGACCGTCGCCGTAATCGTATAGTGCTCGCCGTCGTCGCGCATTTCGGCTTTCGTCACTTCCGTCTTACCGTAAGTGAGGCCATAGCCGAACGGATACAGCACGCCGCCCGTAAAGTAGCGGTACGTGCGGTTTTCCATCGCGTAATCCGTAAACGCGGGCAGCTCGTCGGAGTCGTTATAAAACGTCACGGGCAGCTTGCCGCTGAAGGAATACTTGCCGAACAAAAGCTCCGCAATTGCCTTGCCGCCGCGTGCACCCGGGTACCAGCCCTGCACTACGGCGGAGAAGCTTTCCTCCGCAAAGCGCAAATCCATGGCGCTGCCGGTCATATTGATGAGAATGACGGGCTTGCCGGTCTTCGCGACAATCTCCATCAGCTTTCTCTGCGGCGCGGGCAGCAGCAAATTCGCCTTGTCGCCGGAGCCGACAGAATTGCTCTGGTCCATCTCCTCGCCCTCAAGATTTTCATTGAGGCCCGTCACCAGCACCACAACGTCGCTGTGCTCCGCCACGGTCTCGGCTTCGGAAAGGCGGTCGCCGGGCAGGCCCAGCCCCTCCACGCGGTCTTTGTAAAGGTGGCAACCCTCGGCGTACAGCACACGCACGTCGTCGCCTACATAGTCCTGAATGCCCTCCAGCACCGTGATATATCTTGACGCCGTGCCGTGGTAGTTGCCGATGAGCGCCATGCGGTCGTTCGCATTCGGGCCGATGACGCCGATCGTCTTGATTTTCGCTTTATCAAGCGGCAAAATGCCGTCGTTTTTCAGCAGCACAACGCTTCTGCGCGCGGCTTCCTCGCTGAGCGCCAAATGCTCCGGGCACTCCACGACCTCATAGGGAATGGAGTTGTATTCGCAGTTCTCGTCAAACTCGCCGAGCATAAAACGCGTGGTAAAGAGCCGCTCCGCCGCCGTCGTGATGTCGTCCTCGGTGATGAGCCCGTCTTCGAGCGCGCGCAGCAAATGCAGATATGTGTTGCCGCAGTTTACGTCACAGCCCATCTTAATGGCGAGCGCAGCGGATTCCGGCGCGGTGGTCGTGATGTGGTGATGCAGGTGGAAGTCGGAAATCGCCCAGCAGTCGGAGACAAAGTGTCCCTGAAAGCCCCACTTGCCGCGCAGAATTTTGCGGATGAGCAGGTCACTGCCGCAGCACGGCTCGCCGAGCGTGCGGTTGTATGCGCCCATCACGGCCTCCACTTCGCCCTCTTTCACAGCGGCTTCAAACGCGGGCAGATACGTCTCCCACAAATCCTTCCGGCTCACCTCGGCGTCAAATTCGTGGCGAACGGCCTCCGGGCCGCTGTGCACAGCATAGTGCTTCGCGCACGCCGCGACCTTCAAATATTTCCCGTCACCCTGCAATCCCTTGATGTACGCCACGCCGAGCCGCGCCGTGAGGTACGGGTCTTCGCTGTACGTCTCCTGCCCTCTGCCCCAGCGCGGGTCGCGGAACAGGTTGATATTCGGCGACCAGAACGTGAGGCCCTTATAAATATCGCGGTCGCCGTGCTTAGAAGCTTCGTTATACTTCGCGCGGGCCTCCGTCGCAACGACATCGCCGATTTTTCGGATCATCTCCGGGTCAAACATGCTCGCCATGGCAACGGGCTGCGGGAACATTGTCGCCGTACCGGCGCGCGCCACGCCGTGCAGCGCTTCGTTCCACCAGTTGTACGCCGGAACGCCCAGCCGTTCAATGGGCGGCGCATCAAATTTCAGCTGTGAAGCGCGTTCCTCTATCGTCATTTTGGAAACAAGCTCGTGCGCCAAAGCCTGTGCCTTTTTTCTGTCTCTCATAGTAACTCCCCCAAAAAGTTGTTGAAAAAAGTATAGCACGGTTTTGTTCTAAAAAAAAGATGAAGATTTAATCTTCCGGATAAATTGACAACAAAAAAGCGGCAAGCCGAAGCCTGCCGCCAAAAATTTATAATTTAGAGATTCAAAAAGCCCGCGTTCAACATGGACTGTGCCGCCAAAATCGCACCGAGGCGGCCGCTGTTGAAGTTCACACCGCCCTGCATCCATGCCGCAAACGGCTCGCGCAGCGGCGCATCCGCAGAAAGCTCAATGGACGAGCCAAACGTGAACGAGCCGGACGCCATGATGACGTCGCAGTCGTAGCCCGGCATGGGACTCGGCTCCGGCACAACGAAGGAATCGACCGGCGCGCCCTGCTGAATGCCGCGGATAAACGCGCACAGCGCCTCGCGCTCGCGCAGCTGCACCGCCTGAATAATATCCGCGCGCGGCTCATCGTAGCGCGGGGTTACGTCAAAGCCGAAGCCCTCAAACAGCGCTGCCGTGAACACAGCGGTCTTTAAGGCTTCACCCGTGACGTTCGGCGCGTGGAACGTGCCCATGAAAAGCTCGCGGTTGTTGCCGAGCGTGCAGCCGATCTCACGACCCGTACCCGGGGTCGTCAGGCGATACGCGCAGCTTTCAATAAGGTCGCGGCGGCCCGCAATGTAGCCGCCCGTCGGCGCAATGCCGCCGCCCGGATTTTTGATGAGCGAACCCGCCATAAGGTCTGCGCCCACAGCCGTCGGCTCTGTTTTCTGCACATACTCGCCGTAGCAGTTATCCACCATGACAATGCAGTCCGGCGCACGGCGCTTTGCGATCTTTACAATGCGCTCGATCTCCTCCACCGTCAGGGACGGGCGCAGGCTGTACCCGCGGGAGCGCTGAATGTACACCATGCGGTGCTTCGGCGTGATGGCCGTCTCCATGCCGTCATAGTCGGGCGTGCCGTCCGGCAGCAGGTCAAGCTGCTCGTAGTTTATGCCAAACTCCTTTAATGAGCCGTTGCCGTCGCCCGTAATGCCAATCACGCCGCGCAGCGTATCATACGGCATGCCGGTAACGCTCAGCATCGTGTCGCCCGGGCGCAAAACGCCAAAAAGCGCTACGGTAAGCGTATGCGTGCCGCTGACAAAATTATAGCGGCACAGCGCGTCCTCCGCACCGAGGGCACGCGCGTACACTTCGTCCAGCACGTCGCGGCCGCGGTCGCCATAGCCGTAGCCTGTCGTTGCCACAAAGTGGCTCTCGCTGACGCCTGCCTGCATGAACGCAGCCTGCATCTTCTCCTGATTATACCGCTGTGTTTCGGAAATTTTCGCAAGGTACGGCGCAGCCTTCTGCTCCGCTTCCTCCGCCGCCTTCAGCACGCGGTCATCAATTTTAAAAAACTCGTACATAGTAAACCCGCTTTCGCAAACGCAAAAGCCTTCCTTTATCTGAATTATTTTAATTGCATAATTTTCCCTGCGCCCATGCGCCGCACGGTTTATAGCCCAAAGCGTCATAAAACGCCTCGTTTTTGCTTTCTTCGCGCAGGATATACACCGTGCCGCTCGGCAGCATTCGCTCCATTTTTCGGACAACCGCCGTGCCAAGCCCCCTGCGGTGAAATTTCGGCAGCACCGCCACAGCAGAAATGAGGCTCGCGTTTTCGCCGAGCACTGCTGCAGCCACGGCGACGGTCTTTCCATCTGCCGAAACACCCGCGCAGCGCACCGTGCCGTGCCGCATGCGGTGGGATAAATCGAGGTAAAACGGCTCGAACTCCCCCACCATGCCGTTTGCTTTCAGCACAGCATAAATCTCTCTCGGAGAAATTTCCTCCGCAGGATGCACAGTCTCATTTCGCAGCACCTTTTGCAAAATCGCGCCGCTTTCGGTGATGTTTAGCCCCAGCTTTTCGGCATTCTCCGCGCTGCACACGACTTCATTTGTACCCACCGCACTCAAAAACGCATGCGCCTCGTCCGCGTCGGTAATCTCCCCCGCAATGCAGACGGAGCCGTCCGTTTTTCCGTAGGCGGCTTCCCCGTCCGTCCAAAACTGCGCGAACGACTGATGGAAGCCATACGCCTGCGCTTTAGACCAGATTTGGCAGCCAAACGGAGAACTCACGCACGGCATAGAGAGCACTTCTAAATTTTCCGCAAGACGGATCATTACAGCTTTCCGCCGGAAATTTCCGCCATCATCAGCACCATCAGGTCAATGACCGCCTCTATGTCCTTTTCGGTCGTCATCGCGATCGCGCTGTGGATATAGCGGCACGGGTGCGAGATCGTCAACGTCTTCACGCCGCCGCGGGAAACGTGAATGGTGCCCGCGTCTGTGCCGCCGGCGCGCACGGTCTTCGGCTGCACCGGAATATTGTTTTCTTTACCGAGCGCCATCGCGCGGCGGAAATAATCCTTCGGGTAAACGGTGCGCATATCCGTAAGGGAAATGACTGCGCCGCCGCCCATTTTGCACGCTGCGTCCGTCGGGCTCACGCCGGGAATATCGCCCGCCGTCGTGCCCTCCAGCACAAGCGCCGCATCGGGCTCCAGAATATACGCCGCCGTGCCCGCGCCGCGCAGGCCAATCTCCTCCTGCGTGGAGAAGACGAAATACGTGTCGTATTCGAGCGGGCGCTGCATCAGCGTGATGAGCGCAAAGCAGCCCACGCGGTCATCGAGCGCCTTCGCCTTCACCGTACCGTGCACGTGCTCAAAGAACGGCACAAAGCACGCGTTGTCGCCAATCTGCACCAATGTCTCGGCTTGCTCACGTGTATCTGCGCCGATGTCGATGGCGAGTTCGTTCACGGGTACGGGCTTTTCAAATTCGTCGCCCTTGAGCAAATGCACCGGCTTTGCGCAGATGACACCCGGCGTTTTGCCGCCCACCAGCACATCGCGGCCGGAGAGCACCTCCGGGCGGATATTGCCGACCGTCGTGAACTTCAAAAGGCCGTTTTCCGTAATGTTTGTGATGACAAAGCCCACTTCGTCCATGTGAGCGCAGAGCATCAGCTTCTTCTCGGGACGCTTTTCTCCCCTTTTAAACGCCAGAATGTTGCCGAGCGGCGAAATGTGAATCTCGTCCGCATACGGCTCAATTTCACTTAAGATCACGCTGCGCACATCGTCTTCCTCGCCGGAAACACCGATGGTGCGGGTAAGCTTTTCCAGAATTTCATAGTTAAGCATTCGGCTGCGCCTCCTTATCCGTGATATACGCCGCGATGAGCTTTGCAATATTCTCCATATCCTCAAAATCGCAGACCTCCGCCGGGGTGTGCATATTGCGCTGCGGCACGGAGATGAGCCCCGTGCGCACGCCGCCGCGGGTGGTGCCGATCTCATCGCAGTTCGTACCCGTTCTGCCGCCCATGGCTTCCAGCTGATACGGGATATTTTCGCGCTTTGCGAGCTCGACAAGCTTTTTGCTGATTTTTCTGTCCAGCGCCGCGGAGAAGCCGATCATCGGCCCTTTGCCGAGCTCCGCGGTAAGCATGCTCTCCGCGTCCGGCTGCTTTGCGAACGAAACGTCCACGGCAATGGCCTCGGTGGGCTCAAGTGCATACGCAGAGACCTGCGCGCCCTGCCCGCCGACCTCCTCCTTTGTGGAGCACAGCACCATAACGCAGCAATCGGGGTTCTGTTCATTTGCAAGCTGTGCGGCACGGATGACGCACGCGCAGCCCGCACGGTCGTCGAGCGCCGTGCCCGTGATGCGGTTGCCCATGAGCTTTTTCAGCGGGCGCGTCAGTGCGGCGCGGTCGCCGACAGCGACAAGCTTCTCCACTTCCTCTTTCGGAAGCCCTAAGTCAATGCACTGCTCCGCAACGGGCTTTATCTTATCATCGCCCTTTGCAAGGTGCGGCGGCAGCGTGCAGCCGATGCCTGTGACGGTCTCCGTGCCGAACACGGTAACAGGGCTGCCCGGCAGCGTGCGGCGGTCCACACCGCCCACATTCGTCACATGCAGAAAGCCGTTTTCGTCAATGTCCGTCACGATCATCCCGATCTGGTCAATGTGCGCGTCCAGCAAAATGCGGCGCTTAGAACTCAAATCGCCGAAAATGCCCACAACGCCGCCAAGCTCGTTCTCATACACCTCTTTGCAGAAGCCGAGCTCCTTTTTCGCAACTTTGAACACGTCGCCCTCACAGCCGGATGTGCCGTGCTCTGCGCACAGCGCGCGGGTGAGGCGTTCAATCTCTTCAAACATGATATTCCCTCCTAAAGCCTGATTTATAAAAACAAAAGCCCCGCATTCCGAATGGAGACCCATCGAAAAGCGAGGCGCATTTCCGCAAGTATTTACTTACTTTGTGAAATACATAATGATGTTGATCACGAGGACCAGCACAAAGAAGCCGATCGCAATGAACTTTGTCCAACGAGCAAGGAACGCATCCATGGAACGCGCCTTATTCTTGGAAAGGAACGTATCCGCGCCGCCGGTAATCGCGCCGAGGCTCTGCTGATGGCCTTCCTGCAACAGTACGACAATGATGATCGCCAGTGCGAAAAGAAGCAGAACGATACCGAAAATAATTTCAACAGCACCCATATATTTTACCTCCTCTTCAAGAGACTTAACGCTAATTTTATTCGTAGCTTAATTATGATACCATACAAAGCGGGATTTTGCAACAGGATTTTTTGCTTTTTTCCTGCATATTCCGCCGCCCTGCGTCCATACTGATACCAAGGCAGTCACAGTCAGGCGTTTGTGCGCGCCAAAACGGACCGTGCGGCAAAACCGCACTTTCGCGTCACACGAGCGGGGTCTTTCCCGGGCGGGCGGCGCAGTCCATGGCGCGGACTGTATGCTGCCCGCCCTTCAGTAGGACTGAACGCTCCGCCGCGCAGGCCACACGCCTGCACAAACGGAATGCCAAACGGTCTTGCCGGAGGGCTGATTTTTTTACAGCGAAATCTGCTCGCCGCCCTCCTCTCCGTTCGGCAGTGCGCCGAGCGCCGGAATCTTCTTTCTGTACCGCGACGGGTTCTGCAGCTCGTCTTCTTGGTAGATATGCGCGTCCGTAATGCGTTGACCTTTTTTCAGGTTCATCACCGCCACGCCCTGCGTGCTCTTTGTCGTCTTCGGGGCGATGAGCGCCGTGTTCATGAGCAGTCGTCTGCCGCTTGAGGACGTCAGCAGCACATCGCAGTCTTCCAAAATTTGCAGCGCCGCCGCAAGCGGGGCCTTGTCGGAATACGCGTTAATGAGCTTTCTGCGGTTCGTCTTCGTGTAATAGGCGGAAAGCTCCACCTTGGCGACCTTGCCGTTATCGAAAACAAACAGCATGTAGCCCTTAAAGTCGGTCGTTACAGCCATGTACGCAGCGCTTTCGCCCTCGTCCATCTGCACGCGCGCAGGCACATATTCGCCCATCACGCTCGCTTTGGTGTCGGCAAAATCCGCCGCTTTCAGCTTATAGACCTGCGCTTTGTCGGAGAAGAACAAAAGCTCCGCCGCGTTTGTCGATTCCATCTGTTGGGCGATCTCGTCGCCCTCTTTCAGCTTTTGGTCGCCGCCCATGCGCAGGGAAAGCGGGGTGATCTTCTTAAAGTAGCCTTCTTTCGTGAAAAACAGGTTCACCGGGTAATCCGGCACAGTCTCCACGGGCTCCTCTTCGGCAATTTCCTCCGCGTACAAAATATGGCTGCGGCGCGGCTGGCCGTACTTCTGCGCGATTTCATTCAGCTCGCGCACAATAATCGTCTTAATGCGCGTTTTTGAGGCCAAAATTGCCTCAAGGTCACGAATTTCTTCCTCTAAGCTGTTCACCTCTTCGGTGCGCTTTAAGATGAACTCGCGGTTTAAATGGCGCAAACGGATTTCCGCTACATATTCGGCCTGAATTTCGTCAATGCCAAAGCCGATCATGAGGTTCGGCACAACTTCGCTTTCTTCCTCGGTTTCACGCACAATGCGCACGGCTTTATCGATGTCGAGTAAGATTGCCTTGAGGCCGTAGAGCAGATGCAACTTCTCTTTCTTCTTCGTGAGGTCGTAGTGCGTTCTGCGGCGGACGCATTCAATTCTGAACGCCGTCCACTCCTCAAAGAGCTCACGCACACCCAGCACACGCGGAATGCCCGCGATGAGCACGTTAAAATTGCAGGAGAAGCTGTCCTCCAGCGTCGTCATGCGGAACAACCGCTGCATCAGCTTATCGGGGTCTGCGCCGCGCTTCAAGTCGATCGTGATCTTGAGTCCGTCCAGACCCGTCTCGTCTCGAATGTCGGTGATTTCCTTCACCTTGCCCTGTTTCACAAGGTCGATGACCTTTTCCACAATAGCTTCAATGGTCGTCGTCGGCGGGATCTGGGTAATATCGATGCAGTTTGCGGATTTATCATACGTGTAGCGCGAACGCACCTTGATGCTGCCGCGGCCTGTTTTGTAGATTTGCTCCATCGCCGCGCGGTCGAAAATGATCTGCCCGCCGCCCGGGAAGTCCGGCGCCTGCATCGTCGTAAAAATGTCGTGCTTCGGGTCACGGATGAGCTCTGCCGCCGTGGTGCACACTTCGGCGAGATTAAATGGGCAAATGGACGACGCCATGCCGACCGCAATGCCTGTGTTTGCGTTGACGAGCACCGAGGGGAACGCCGCCGGCAGCAGCGTTGGCTCTTTCATCGTACTGTCATAATTGTCGACAAAATCCACGGTGTCCTTGTCGATATCGCGGAACAGCTCGCGGCAGATGGGGTCAAGGCGCGCTTCCGTGTAACGGGAAGCCGCCCACGCCATGTCACGGGAATAAAACTTACCGAAGTTGCCCTTAGAGTCTACATAGGGGTGCAAAAGTGCCTCGTAGCCGCGGGAAAGGCGCACCATCGTGTCGTAAATCGCACTGTCGCCATGCGGGTTCAGCTTCATCGTCTGACCGACGATGTTCGCGCTTTTCGTGCGCGCCGAGCCGAGCAGGTTCATTTTGTACATCGTATAGAGAAGCTTTCTGTGCGAGGGCTTAAAGCCGTCAATCTCCGGGATGGCACGGGACATAATAACGCTCATCGCATACGGCATGTAGTTCTGCCGCAGCGTGTCGTTGATGTCCTGCGCCTGAATTTCACCCGCGCCCGCAATAAAGCCCTGCATCTTCGGCGTATTTTCTCTTTTCGGCTGTTTTTTTCTTGCCATGCTTTACGCTTCCTTTCGTCAGAGCTTTAAGAAATATCGAGGTCATCGAGGTACTCGCTGCCGTGGGTCGCAATGTAGTCCTTACGGCCCGTAAGATTATCGCCCAGCAGGATATCAAACATCTGCGCCGTCATTTCGGCATCGCCGGGCTTCACCTGAATCAGCCTGCGCGTTTTCGGGTTCATCGTCGTCAGGTTCATCATGTCCGGGTCGTTTTCACCCAGACCTTTCGAGCGCTGAATCGTAAACTTCTGGCCCTCAAGCTGCGTCAAAAACTCGTCCTTTTCGCGCTCGTTGTACGCAAAATACGTCTTGTCCTTCGCCGTAATTTCATAAAGCGGCGATTCCGCAATGAACACCTTGTGCTCTTCGATAAGCTGCGGTGTCAAACGGTACAGCATTGTCAAAAGCAGCGTGCGGATCTGGAAACCGTCCACGTCGGCATCGGTGCACAGGATGATCTTACTCCAGCGCAGCGCGTTGATGTCGAACGACGCAATGGACTTGTTCGCCTTCGACTTTACCTGCACGCCGCAGCCGAGCACCTTAATGAGATCGGTGATGATCTCACTTTTGAAAATCTTGTCGTAATCCGCTTTCAGGCAGTTCAGAATTTTGCCGCGGATCGGCATCACGGCCTGATAGTTCGGGTCGCGCGCCTGCTTGACCGCACCGAGAGCGGAATCGCCCTCCACGATAAAAATCTCGCGCTCGGAAACATCCTTGCTGCGGCAGTCCACAAACTTCGCCACGCGCCCCGTGATATCCATTTTGGCCGTCAGCTTGCCCTTTAAATTGAGGCGCGTTTTTTCGGCGTCCTCGCGGGAGCGCTTGTTGATAAGCACCTGTGCGCCGATTTTCTCCGCCTCAATGGGGTTTTCGATGAAATAAATTTCGAGATTATGGCGGAGCATCTCCACCATCGCTTCCTGAATACCCTTGTTGTTGATGGCCTTCTTTGTCTGGTTCTCATAGGAGGTCATCGTGGAGAACGAGGATATGACGATAACAAGGCAATCCTCCACGTCCTGAAATTTAATTTTGCTTTCGGATTTATTATACTTGCCGTTCTGCTTTAAATACGCGTCGATCTGGTACACGAACGCGTTCTGCACGGCCTTGTCCGGCGCGCCGCCGTATTCCAGCCAGCTCGAGTTGTGGTAGTATTCCGTCAAATGCACGCGGTTGGAAAATGCTACCGCGGCGTTGATCTTCACATTGTAAAGCGGCAGGTCTTCGCGGTCGCGCACGCGCTTTTCGGACTGCCAGAACTGCACGGAGGTCAGCGCATCTTCGCCCACCAGCTCGCGCACATGATCTAAAATTCCGTTTTCGTAGCAGAATTCCGTCGTCTCGAATTTGCGCGGCGAAACTTCATTTTTGAAAATAAACTTCACGCCCGCATTGACGATGGCCTGGCGCTTGATGATGTCCGTGTAATAGTCCGCCGGCACGTCAATGTCCGTAAACACCTTGATATCCGGCTTCCAGCGGATGCGCGAGCCCGTGGCCTTCTTGCCGTAAGGCTCTTTATTGAGTCCGCCTACGTTCTCGCCGTGCTCAAAGTGCAGCGTATAGCGGAAGCCGTCGTAGCGAATATCCGCGTCCATGTATTCGGAGGCATACTGCGTGGCGCACAGACCGAGACCATTCAGGCCCAGCGCGTAATCGTAGTTGCCGCCGTCATTGTTGTTATACTTGCCGCCCGCATACATCTCGCAGAACACAAGCTCCCAATTGTAGCGCTCTTCGCGCTTGTTGTAATCCACCGGGATGCCGCGGCCGTGGTCTTCCACCTCAACGGAATGGTCGGCATAGCGCGTGACGGTGATCTCCTTGCCGTAGCCCTGGCGCGCCTCGTCAATAGAGTTCGAGAGGATCTCGAAAATCGCGTGCTCGCAGCCGTCGAGACCGTCTGAGCCGAATATGACCGCCGGACGCAGACGCACACGGTCCGCGCCCTTCAGACTTTTGATGCTGTCGTTGCCGTAGGTTTGCTTTTTAGCCATTCACCATGTTCCTTTCCTCAAGCGGGCAAAATAATACCCGCACGGGATTGCCCATAAACAAACGTAAAGGGAATGCAAATGAGCACATTCCCTTTCGTCAAAAATTTATTCGTTCGTGTTCGCTTCCGGTTCCGTCTGCGCTTCGGTCGGCAGCTCTGTCGTTTCCGGCGCTGCCGCTTCTGCCGGGATGATGCCCGCAGCGGCAGTCTGTGTGCTCGGCAGCAGCTTGCCGTTCATCACGTCAAGGAACTCGTCGGCGTCCAGCTTTTCGCGCTCAAACAGCACACCCGCCAAACGGTGCAGCAGGTCGATGTGGTCGGAGAGCACCTTCTTCGTCTTATCATACGCGTCGCAGATGATGGACTTAATCTCCTCGTCAATCTCCGCGGCGGTCTCCTCGGAATAGTTCGAGACATGGCCCATTTCCTTGCCGAGGAACGGATTGCTGCTGTCCGCACCGTACGTGATCGGACCAAGACGGTCGCTCATGCCGTACTTTGTGACCATCGCGCGGACGATCTTCGTGGCGCGCTCAATGTCGTTCGATGCGCCCGTGGAAATATCGTCAAGCACCAAGGCTTCCGCCACACGGCCGCCCAGCAGCACGATGAGCTCCTCGCGCATCTCGTTGCGGCTCTGGTAGGACTTATCCTCCGTCGGCAGGTGCATCGTGTAGCCGCCTGCCATGCCGCGCGGGATGATGGAAATCTGGTGCACCGGGTCCTGCGAATCGCAGAAGTACGTCGCAACGGCGTGTCCTGCCTCGTGGTACGCGGTCAGCTTCTTCTCTTTGTTCGTCATCACGCGGCTCTTCTTTTCGGTGCCGACAACGACCTTGATCGTCGCTTCCTCGATTTCCTCCATCGTGATGGACTTGTGGTCCTTGCGGGCTGCAAGCAGCGCCGCTTCGTTTAAGAGGTTCTCAAGGTCTGCACCGGTAAAGCCGGCGGTGGATTTTGCAATGGTGGAAAGGTCAACATCCGGTGCAAGCGGCTTGCCCTTTGCATGTACGCGCAGAATATCCTCTCTGCCGCGCACATCCGGGTAGCCCACCATCACCTGGCGGTCGAAACGGCCGGGACGCATCAAAGCCGGGTCCAGAATATCCGGGCGGTTCGTTGCCGCGATCATGATGACACCCTCGTTCGCGCCGAAGCCGTCCATCTCAACGAGCAGCTGGTTCAGCGTCTGCTCACGTTCATCGTGGCCGCCGCCGAGACCCGCGCCGCGCTGGCGGCCCACGGCATCGATTTCATCGATGAAGATGATGCACGGGTGGTTTTTCTTGGCTTTGTCGAACAGGTCACGCACACGCGATGCACCGACGCCGACGAACATCTCCACGAAGTCGGAACCCGAAATGGAGAAGAACGGAACGCCGGCCTCGCCTGCAACGGCGCGCGCCAAAAGCGTTTTACCGGTGCCCGGAGGGCCAACGAGCAGCACGCCCTTCGGAATGCGCGCACCGAGCTCGTTATACTTATTCGGACGTTTTAAGAACTCCACAATTTCGCGCAGCTCTTCCTTTTCTTCGTCTGCGCCCGCCACGTCCGCAAACGTCGTGCGGCGCTTTTCGTCGTTTATTTGCTTGACTTTCGCTTTGCCGAAATTCATCTGGTTTCCGGCTCCGCCGCCGCCCATGCGCTTCATCATGAATACCCAGAACGCCACAAGCAGCGCGATCATCAGCAGCGTCGGAATGAGGCTGACAAGCCAGCTCGTCTCCGCCGGGCGGATGACATCCTGCGTCATGCGGTTATTCGGATGTTCCTCGTTATACGACTTGATGTAGTCCGAAACGTCGTTGTAGAACAGGTTCACGTTCGGCACCGTGTAGCGCACAACGGATTCCTTTTTGCTGCTGTCCTCTGTCACGGTCAGCTTCATCTCGCCCGTGCCCAGGTTCAGCGAGTATGCGCTCACCTTGCCGTCTTCAAAGTAAGACAGCACATCGGAGTATTTCAGCCCCGTCTGGTCTGCCCCGCGGTCAAACAGAAGCAAAAGCAGCACGACGAGCAAAATCGGAATGCCGAGGTAGATCAAAAGATTGCGAATGATTTTTTTGTTGTTGCTGTTCAAGTTCCGACCTCCCGGAAATCAAATTGGATACAAAGTGTATCCTTAAATAGAAACAGAAACTTTTTTATCAAAACGGAAGCTTAGACTTCACCGTAGACTTCAGGTTTCAAAACGCCGACAAACGGCAGGTTTCTGTACTTCTCATCAAAATCGAGACCGTAGCCCACGATGAACGCATCGGGAATATCGCAGCCCTTGTATTTTGCGTAGACCTCCACCTCGCGGCGCTCCGGCTTATCGAACAGCGTGCAGATCTCAATGCTGTTCGGCTCGCGGCTTTTCAAAAGGTTTACAAGGTAGTGCAGCGTCTTGCCGCTGTCGAGAATATCCTCAACAATCACGATATCATAGCCCTTCAGGTTGATGTCGAGGTCCTTGATGATCTTGACAACGCCGGAGGTCTTCGTGCCGGAGCCGTAGCTCGAAACGCACATGAAATCGATGCGGGCCGGAATCGTAATGGCGCGCATAAGGTCTGCCATAAAGACGACAGAACCCTTCAAAACGCTGACAAGCAGCAGGTTTTTATCGGCGTAATCGCGGGAAATTTCCGCGCCCACGCGCTTGACCATGCTGTCGATGTACGCTTCGCTGTACAAAACTTCCTTGATATCGTTTAACATTGTGTTTTCCATTCGGATGACCCTTTCCTCAAAATTCTTTCCGCTTTATATGCGGGTTATGCCTGCCGTGTCCGTCACCGTAAGCTCCAGTGCCGGGAAATTCGGCTTTGCCGCATAGCCCTCCGCCGCGCCGACCGCTTCGATCCAGATGATCTCACCGTCTTTTTCAAGCAGCAGCAAACGGTTGCGCGCCGCCGCCGGAATGCGCAGTTCATTCAGGATTTTTTTGACCGATTTCGTCACGCCGCGCCCTGCGGGTCTGAAAACATCGCCCGCGCGCCGCGTCCGTACTCTCGGAACATTCGTAATTTTATCACAATCCGAAAAGTTTTGGAATAACAAATTATGAACTTTCCGGTCGATTTCTTCTTTTTCGGGAATTTTTTTCTTCACAAACAGCGTTTTTCCGTTCGGAAGCACGTTTTCGCCCGCTCTCAGCGGAACAGAAAACACATTCCGGTCTTTTATCTCCCGGTTTTTTCGTACCGTGAGCGTGTCCTGCTTCGCCTCCAGCACGATGTCCCCCGGCAAAGAGAGGCTGCCGCCCATGAAAACGCAGCTCGCCGCCCTGCAAATGTGCTCATAAGAGAGCCGCCCGTAAGACGATAACAGCAGTTCCAGTGCCGCGCGCAGCACCGCCTCGTGCGCACTCCGCAAAATTTTCAAGTCATACCCGTAAGGCGTTTTCGCTTTACAGAGCAATTCATTCGCGCACGAAAACACAAATTCATTCTGCAACCGCATGCTCTCTGCAAAGCGGGACGTCGCCTGCGTCATCTGCGGGTTTACGTCCTTCAGCACCGGCAGCACGCTGTGGCGCAGCTTATTGCGCGTGTAGTCCACCGTCAAATTCGTGGAGTCCGTCACATAGTCAAGTTGATATACTTTACAGAGATGTTCCACCTCTGCGCGGGAAATGTTCAAAATCGGGCGATAAATTCTGCCGCGCCGCGGCGGAATGCCCCCCGCGCCGTGCGGCCCCATGCCGCGCGTCAGGTTCAAAAGCAGCGTTTCGGCATTATCGTCGGCGTTGTGCGCCGTGGCGATGCACCCGTTTCCCCCTGCTTCCTCCGCAAAGCACGCGTAGCGCACGCGCCGCGCGCATTCCTCCACGCCCTCGCCGCTTACGGCCGCAAGCGCGGGAATATCCTTATAGATCACCTGGCAGTGAAGTTTAAGTGCTTTACAGTAGTCCTGCACAAATTCCGCGTCGCGGTCGGCTTCCGCCCCCCGAATCCCATGGTGCACATGCACCGCAAGCAAACGCTCCGCGCCGTACTTCTGTACAAGCAAATACGTCAGCAGCACGGAATCCGCCCCGCCGGAAAGCCCCACGACAATTTTTCCCGTCTCCGGCAGATCATACCGCACGCGGGCGAGGATGTCCTCAGTTTTCATGACGCACAACTTCCTGCGATGTAAAGCGCATGAACTCACCCTGCCAGTGCAGCGGCACGCTACGCAGATCGCCGTGACGGTTTTTCGCCACGATGACCTCGGCGCTGTTTTTGTCCACGTCTTCGGGCGAAGCCGATTCGTTCGCATAGTACGCGTCTCGGTACAGGAACAGCACGATGTCGGCATCCTGCTCGATGGAGCCGGAATCTCGAAGGTCAGAAAGCACAGGGCGGTGCTCCTGCCGCTTTTCGCCTGCACGGGCAAGCTGCGCCAATGTCACAACCGGAATATTCAGCTCTTTCGCCATGATCTTGAGGCTTCGCGTGATCTCGGAAATTTCCTGCACGCGGTTATCAATGCGCTTTGCACTGTTCATCAGCTGTAAGTAGTCGATGATGACAAGATCAACATTTTTTAAACGACGCACTTTTGCTTTCATCTCCGGCACCGTAATGCCCGGGGAATCATCGAGGTACAAATCAGCCTTAGAGAGAATATCGCCCGCCTCCACAAGGCGCGTCCATTCGCCCTCCGTCAAATCGCCCGTGCGCAGCTTTGTGCCGCCGACGAGTGCCTCCGTGGAAATGATACGGGAAGCGAGCTGCTCCTTGCTCATTTCCAGCGAGAAAAACGCCACGCGCTTGCCCGCCGTGATGGCGGCATGGCGCGCAATGTTCAGCGCAAAGCTCGTTTTGCCCATGCCGGGTCGCGCGCCGATGATGACAAGGTCGGAGCGGTTCAGGCCCGTGATCGTGTTATCCAGTTCGCGGATACCCGTAGGGATGCCGCGGTACAGGTCTTTGTCCGGCGAATTCAAGCGGTCAAGGCGTTCAAACGTCTCAAACAGCACTTCGTTCAGGCGCTCAAGCCCCTTTAACGCCTTGCCCTGGCGGATGTCAAAAATGCGCTGCTCGGCGGAATCCAAGAGGAGCGAGGTTTCGCCGGTGTCCTCCATGGCGTCATCCAAAATGCCGCGCGCCGCCTGAATGAGCATACGCAAATCGTAACGGTCACGCACAATGGTGCAGTAACGCTCCACATTCGAGACGCTCGGCACAAGCTGCGCAAGCTGCATCAGATACACCTTTCCGCTGCCCTCATCGAAGTTTTCCTCTTCGCGCAGGTGCTCCAGCAGCGTAACGAGGTCCACCGGCTGGCCTGCCGTGAACATATCGAGCATCGCGCTGTAAATCGTGCGGTTATTGACCTGATAAAAATAGTCCGCGCGCGGCAGCATTTCCGCCACGGTCGAGAGACAGTCGGGCTCCAGCAACACCGCGCCCAGCACCGCCTGCTCGGCCTCTGCGCTGAACGGCATCACCGTTCCGGGCAGTGCCGGCGTATTCAGTTGAAAATTATCTTCCGGCATTTTTACCACCCTTTTTTGAGTGAAATTACTTCAAAGTGAAAACGATTTCCCAATCGTAAACGACTTTTAGTCATTGCAAAATTTAATGCTGCGCATCAAGTGCATCGGGCTTTTACTGTGCTTCGGTCACCGATACCGCCAGCTTCGCGGTGATGCCGTTATAGAGCTTCACCTCAATGTGATAGCCGCCGAACGCCTTGATGTCGGTGTCGAGGTGGATCTTGCGCTTGTCGATGTCGAAGCCGTACTGCTTTTTAATCTCCTGCGCAATCTCCTTTGCGGTGACGGAGCCGAACAGTCTGCCGCCCTGGCCCGCCTTTGCGGTGATGCGGACGGTCTTGTCCTTCAAAGCTTCCGCAATACGCTGTGCTTCTTCGGTCTCGGTTTTCACTTTATATGCCTTGGAGGCCTCGGCGTTTTTCAGCTCGTTCATCACCTGTGCGTTCGCTTCCTTTGCAAGCTTGCGCGGCAGCAGGAAATTGCGTGCGTAGCCTTCTGCTGCATTGATGAGCTCGCCTTTTTTGCCTACACCTTTTACATCTGCTAAAAGTACAACTTTCATGGTCGTATCTCCTATCGTTTAAATCTATCGCTAAAGCAGTCAAACGGCTTCGCGCCGCTTTGCCGCATTAGTTATTCTTTTTCGTCGCTTCGGAAAGCTTTTCGTCCAGCACGCGGATGAGCGCCTTGCGCACATCGTTCGTGGTGCTGTTTTTAATCTGCGCGCCTGCCATGTTGAGGTGACCGCCGCCGCCGAATTCCTCCAGCAAAATCTGCACGTTCACGTCGCCGAGGCTTCGTGCCGAAATGGCAATCTCATTGCCCACGCGGAAAATGACGAACGACGCGCGCACGCCCTGAATGGACAGCAGCTCGTCCGCCGCCTGCGCCGCCGCAATGCGCACATTCGGGAATTCCCAGTTGGAGCACGCAATGGCGCAGCCCTTGTAGACCTCCGCACCCGCCACAAGCTGAGAGCGCTCTTTATAGGTATCGAGCGAATTTGCAAACATCTTCTTCACTTCCACCGTGTCGGCGCCGCGGCGCTTTAAGTAGGCGGAAGCTTCAAATGTGCGCACGCCCGTCTTCAAAACGAAGTTTTTTGTGTCCAGCATAATGCCGGAAAGCAGTGCCGTCGCTTCTTTTTTATTGAGCGCGGAGCTGTTGATATACTGCACGAGCTCCGCCACCATTTCGGAAGCCGAGCTGGCGTACGGCTCATGGTAAAAGATGATCGCGTTTTCAATGTGCGTCACCATCATGCGGTGGTGGTCGATGACGACCACGCGCGGAATGGCCTTTAAAACTTCTTGGCTCTCCACAAACGAGGTGGAATGTGTGTCCACCACAATGAGAAGCGAGCGCTGCGTGCAGCGGTCGAGCGCCTCCTGCGGGGTGATGAACATGTTTTCATACTCCGGCTGATGCTCAAACGCGTTGATAAGCGTCGTCGCCATAGAGCGGCCCTTGTCGATCACAATGCTTGCACGGCGGTCAAGGCCTTTCGTCACGGCCGCCCACATGCCGACCGCCGCGCCCACGGCGTCAAGGTCTGAGTTCGTGTGCCCCATGATGAAAATATGGTCGCTCGATTTAATGTGGTCGGAAAGCGTCGCGGCAATAACGCGCGTGCGCACCTTGTCGCGCTTTTCAACACCCTTGGAGAGGCCGCCGAAGAACTCGTATGTACCGTCCTGCTGGTAGATGGCCACCTGGTCGCCGCCGCGGCCGAGCGCCATTTCCAGTGCCTGACGGGCATGCAGTTCGCTTTCCGTCGCCGTTACGCCCGCGCGGCCGATGCCGATGGAGATCGTGGCAGACATGTTATTCTCACCCTTCACGGCGCGCACGCTGTCCAAAACGGCAAAGCGCTTCGTTTTGGCTTCTTCAATGTGCTGGTCGTCCGTGATGAGCATATAACGCCCGTTCGTCATGCGGCGCAGAAAGCCCTCCATGGTGTCGATCGCCCAGCTGCGCAGGACGGATTCCACCTCGGACGTGATGCGGGAATCCTCACTGCCGGAGGCATCGCGCGTCAGCTCCTCGCGGTTATCAAACGAGATAACCGCAATGACCGTGCGCTTTTCGCGGTAGTCGCGCTGAATCTGCTTATAATACGTGTCGTCCACAAAGTAAAGCACACTGCCGCTTTCGGTGCGCAGGCCGTAGGCCGTAAACTCGCGGTCGCCGTAGGAAACGGAGGTTCCGTTTTCGGATAAAATCTGACGCAAAGTCTTCGGGTAAATGTACGCCGCAATGTTATCGCCGCAGCCTTCGCCGTTTTCGGTGAATAAATCCTGAAAGCGCTCGTTCGTCCAGACGATGTCGCCCGCCGAGCCCAGCACCGCAAGGGGCAGCGCAAACTGCCCGAGGTTGCGCTGTTCATCGGCGGAAAGCACCTTTCTCGCAGCTCTGAGCGCCGTGTACACATGCACGCGGTAATGCAGGTCGGTCATGATAACCGCTGCCAAACACAGGCCGGAAACCGTGATCTCCACCGCAAACAGAATCTTATTCTGCGCATAGCTAAAGCACGCCATAATGAACATGACCGCTGCCATAACATAATAAACCGGCGAGGTCGCCCAGATGCGCCGCTTGTTCATTTCCCGTCTCTCCTTCTGAGGGGAACCCCCAAGAAACTAATCTAACTTAAACTGAATTTAAACTTCCATGATGATCGGCAGGATCATCGGGCTGCGCTTTGTGCGGTTATATAACAGTCTGGAAAGGTTGTCGCGCACGCGCAGCTTAATGGCGCTCCACTCGCGCACGTTTTCGTCCGCGCACTGCTCAATCGTGCTGTTGACAAGCCGTCTCGCCTCGTCCATCAGCGCCTCGCTCTCGCGCACATACACAAATCCACGGGATACAATATCCGGACCGGAAACAACTCTGCCGGAGCCTGCCTCAATCGTGCACACCGCAATGATGAGACCGTCCTCCGCAAGGTGCTTTCTGTCGCGCAGCACAATGCTGCCGACGTCGCCCACGCCGAGGCCGTCCACCATAACCGCGCCCGCCTGTACATCGGGCAGCTGTTTCATGTAGTCTTCATTAATCTCCACCACGCTGCCGACATCGCCGATGAAAATGTTCTCCGGCGGCATGCCCATGCTGACGGCCACGCCCGCATGCTTGCGCAGGTGCTTCTGCTCGCCGTGCACCGGGATGAAGTACTTCGGCTTCGTCAGCGCCTGAATAAGCTTCAGTTCTTCCTGACACGCGTGGCCGGAAACGTGCACTTCGTACATGGATTCGTACACCACATCGCAGCCGCGCTTCAAAAGCTCGTCTACAACGGTGCCGACCATCTTTTCGTTGCCCGGAATGGGGCGCGCGGAAATGATAATCATGTCGTCCTCACCGACCGCGACCTGACGATGGTCGGCAAACGCCATGCGGGTAAGCGCAGACATCGGCTCGCCTTGACTGCCCGTTGTGATGAGCACAATCTGCTCCTTCGTATAACGGGAGATCATGTTGAGGTCGATGAGCAGACCGTCCGGCACTTTGAGATAACCGAGCTCGCTCGCAATGGACATGACGTTCACCATGCTTCTGCCGGAAAGCGCCACTTTTCTGCCGTACTTTTCCGCGCAGTTGATAATCTGCTGCACGCGGCTGATGTTCGACGCAAACGTCGCGATGATGAGTCGCTTTTTATTCGCTTCCGCGCGGGCAAAGAGTGCGTCAAACGTCGCGTTCACCTTTTGCTCCGTCTGTGTGTAGCCGGGGCGCTCTGCGTTCGTAGAGTCCGCCATAAGCAGCAAAACGCCCTCCTGACCGAGCTGCGCAAAGCGCGCAAGGTCGATCATGCCGCCCTGCGTGGGGGTGAAATCGATCTTAAAGTCGCCCGTGTGGACAATGACGCCCGCAGGGGTGTGCAGCGCAAGACCCACAGCGTCGGAAATGGAGTGGTTTACATGGATAAGCTCCACGTCGAAGCAGCCGAGCTGAATGTGCGAGCCCGCCGTTGTGACGTTCAGCTTCACATAGCCGAGGTTGTGCTCCTTGAGCTTATTCGCAATCAGCGCCACTGTCAGCGCCGTGCCATACACCGGCACATTGATCTTTTTGAGCAAATACGGCAGGGAACCGATGTGGTCCTCATGACCGTGCGTGATGACAATACCGCGGATGCGGTCCTTGTTCTTCTCAACAAATGTGAAATCCGGAATAACCGCGTCGATGCCGGGCATTTCCTCGTCCGGGAAGGCAAGGCCGCAGTCCACGATAACCATGTCGTTTTCGCACTCAAACAGCGTGAAGTTCTTGCCGATCTCATTTAAGCCGCCGAGGAAATACGCGCGCACAGAGGGCTTCTGCTTTGTGCGCCTGCCCCTGCCCTTGTTATTTTTCGTCTGCGTGCTTTTTGTTGTCTTAGCGGGTGCTTTTTCACCGTTTGGGGCCGATTTTACCGTTTTCGTCGTCTTTTTGTGTGCGTCCGTGTTTTGCGCGGTACGCGTGCGCTTCGGCTTCGTCTCTTTTGTTTCGCTCACGGTTTGCTGTGCCGCTCCTTCTTTTACCTGCGCGTTTTCCGTTCTGCGCGTTTTCTGGCGTCTCACCGGCTTTTCGATGGGGCCGGAGATCTTGCCGATGAAGCTTTCCCCTGCACCGCTGAGGGGCTGGTCCTGCTGCTTTGCAGGCGCGTCGCCGAGCGACGTTAATTTCGTCATTTTTCTGATTCTTTTTTCTGCCAAATTGACCTTCCTTTCAAATAACACAGGCGCACTGTCGCAATTCACGCAAGAATAAGGTATACAAAAGCACCAACCGATGCTCTGCGCAGTGTCGCCTTTCGGCATGAGCAGAATAAAACGCACGCAAGTCCGCGCCGCCTTCTGCTTTTCTTTCTTCTGTTTTTTCCGTTCAACACATGTAAATCAAAACACCGCAGCGTTTTTTTCATTATCCGTTACACGTACCGTTTACGTGCAAAGTGTCAGCCGTTCACGCATGCGAAAAATACCCGCACACAAAAAGATAATTCTATTTTACGCTATTCTCCCCGTGCTGTCAAGCCGCGTGCCGTTTCGCTCTGTACGGAGTTTGGGCACACCGCAGAGGTTCTATTCCCATATTCTCCCGATTTTTTGTGTTCTGTACGCCGGTTTTCAAAAAACGGCCGCCGTTTTCTTCCATTTTGTACGGAAAACTCTCGTTCGGGGTCTTTATTTCCTGCTTTTTCAGAAAAATTTTGACTTTCTGAAATTTCCCTATTGAAAAGTATACCAATTTGGTGTATATTTATCTCGCTGAGGAAAGAATATGCGTATCCCGACCGATCGACCCCAAATGCGTTTTCTGTTCCCTCACAAAAAACACTATCCGAAAGGTACTGATAAAGCTATGGAAAACAACGGCAAGAAGATCATCTATGCGGACAACGCCGCTACCACTGCCGTCTCCCCTGCGGTGCTTGAGGCTATGCTGCCGTACTACACCGAATGCTACGGCAACCCGTCAAGCCTGTATGCGCTCGGCACGGCTGCAAAAAAGCCGCTTGAGGAAGCACGTGCAAAAGTAGCAAAATGTCTCGGTGCAGAGCCGAATGAGATCTACTTCACAAGCTGCGGCAGCGAAAGTGACAACTGGGCCATTAAGGGCGCAGCGCACAAGATGCTGAAAAAGGGCAAAAACCACATCATCACAAGCAAGTTTGAGCACCACGCGGTGCTGCACACCTGCGCAGCGCTCGAAAAAGAGGGCTTTGAGGTCACGTACCTCGACGTGCATGAAAACGGCATCGTCGTCCCGGAAGAGCTCGAGGCCGCCATCACCGATAAGACCGGCCTTGTCACCATCATGTATGCCAATAACGAGATCGGCACCATCCAGCCCATCCCGGAGATTGGTGAAATCTGCAAAAAGCATGGCGTTTGGTTCCACACCGACGCCGTACAGGCTGTCGGCAATGTGCCGATCAACGTAAAAGAGCAGAACATTGACATGCTGTCCCTCAGCGGCCACAAGTTCCACGGCCCGAAGGGTGTCGGCGTGCTGTATATCAAGAAGGGCATCATCCTGCCGAACCTCATCGATGGCGGTGCACAGGAGCGCGGCCGCCGCGCCGGCACCGAAAACGTTGCAAGCATTGTCGGCCTCAGCGTTGCGCTCGAGAACGCCATCAATACGATGGACGAAAAGAACGCAAAGCTGCGCCGCATGCAGGATAAGCTCATCACGGAGCTTTCAAAGATTGACCGCAGTCATTTGAACGGCGACCGCTACCACCGTCTGCCGGGCAACGTGAACTTCTCCTTCGAAGGCGTTGAGGGCGAATCCATGCTGCTGATGCTCGACCTTAAGGGTGTCTGCGCTTCTTCCGGCAGCGCCTGCACCAGCGGTTCTCTCGACCCGAGCCATGTGCTGCTTTCCATCGGCCTTAAGCACGAGGTAGCCCACGGTTCCCTGCGTCTCAGCTTCAGCGACGTAAACGACGAGAGCGACGCCGATTACATCATCGAGGTGCTCCCGAAGATCATCGACCGTCTGCGCGCCATGAGTCCGCTGTGGGATGCGATCATCCACGGCCGCACGATCTCTTAATTTTAAAATAATCCGGTACGAATGTACGAAAGGAAATGAAACGATATGGCATACAGTGCAAAAGTAATGGAACACTTCGCCAACCCGCACAATGTTGGCGAAATCAAAGATGCAGACGGTGTCGGTGAAGTCGGCAACCCGAAGTGCGGCGACATCATGCGCATGTACATCAAGGTCGATAACGACGTCATCACGGACGTAAAGTTCATGACCTTCGGCTGCGGCGCAGCCATCGCGACAAGCAGCATGGCGACCGATCTTGTAAAAGGCAAGACGATCCCGGAAGCTCTGAAACTGACGAACAAGGCAGTCATGGAAGCGCTGGACGGTCTTCCGGCCATCAAGATTCACTGCTCCGTTCTGGCCGAGCAGGCCATTAAGGCTGCGGTCTCCGATTACTACCGCCGCCGCGGCATCGACCCCACCCCCATCGTGGGCGAGATCAAGGATGCCGACGAAGCGCACGAGCACGGCGTCTCCGAAGAAGACGAATAAGTTAAGATAACGAAATCTCCTGCCTCTTTCGGGAAGCAGGAGATTTTTTATGCTCTGTTCTTTTTATGCTTTGTTTTTCTGTTCCGGCTTTGCGCAAGAGCCGGCGCAGTGGGTGCAATCCCCGCCGCAGCCGCCGGTCTTTCCTTTTTGAATGGCCCGCACAGCCAAAAACACCGCTATGACGAGCAAAAGGAACACAAGAACCGTGCCTATGTTCAGCTTATCCATCATATAAACAGCGACCCCATGCCGTACACAAGCCCCGCCATCAGCCACGCGATGACGCACTGACCGATGACGACGCCTGCCGCCCACTTACCGCCAAGCTCGCGCTTTACGGACGCAATGGCCGCCACACACGGCGTGTACAGCAGGCAGAACACAAGCAGGCTTACGGCGGAAAGCGGTGTCAGCAGCGTTGTAAGCGCCGTGGAGGAGCCGAACAGCACCGTCAAGGTAGACACCACGCTTTCCTTTGCCATAAAGCCCGTGATGAGCGCCGTAGAGATGCGCCAGTCGCCAAAGCCGAGCGGCGCAAAAATCGGTGCAATCCACCCGGCGACGACCGCCAAAATGCTGTCTTTGGAATCGGAAACGATGTTAAAGCGCAGGTCAAACGTTTGCAGGAACCAAATGATGATGGTCGCAACAAAAATGACCGTAAAAGCGCGCTGTAAAAAGTCCTTCGCCTTTTCCCACAAAAGCTGTGCCACGTTTTTCGCGCCCGGCATGCGGTAGTTCGGCAGCTCCATCACAAACGGTACGGCCTCACCCTTAAACATCGTGCCGCGCATGAGCAAAGCCATCAAAATCCCGACCAAAATGCCGGTGAAATACAAAATGACCATCACAAGTGCACCCTTGCCCGGGAAAAACGCCGCCGCAAAAAAGCTGTAAATCGGCAGCTTTGCGGAGCAACTCATAAACGGCGTGAGCAGAATCGTCATTTTGCGGTCGCGCTCGGAAGGCAGCGTGCGGCTCGCCATCACACCCGGAACGGTGCAGCCGAAGCCGATGAGCATCGGCACCACACTGCGGCCGGAAAGTCCGATTTTGCGCAATAACTTATCCATCACAAACGCCACGCGCGCCATGTATCCGCTGTCCTCCAGCATGGAGAGGAAGAAAAACAGCGTCACAATGACCGGCAGAAAGCTCAAAACGCTGCCGACGCCGGTGAAAATACCATCGATGACAAGCGAGTGCAGCACAGGGTTCACGTTCGCTGCCGCCATGCCGCGGTCGACAATATCCGTCAGCGCGCCGATGCCCATGTCCAGTAAATTCGATAAAAACGCGCCGATGACGTTAAACGTCAGCCAGAATACAAGACCCATAATGCCGATAAACGCCGGTATTGCCGTGTATTTGCCGGTCAAAACGCGGTCTATCGCCACGCTTCTTGCGTGCTCGCGGCTTTCCTTCGGCTTTACGACCGTAGCGCCGCACACTTTTTGAATGAAGCTGAAGCGCATGTCGGCAATGGCGGCGGCGCGGTCGAGCCCGCGTTCCTTTTCCATCTGCGTGATGATGTGCTCCAGTGTCTCCTTTTCGTTCTGGTCGAGGTTCAGCCGGTCCAAAACAAGCTGATCGCCCTCGGCGAGCTTGCTCGCCGCAAAGCGTACCGGGATGCCCGCATCGTGGGCATGGTCTTCAATGAGGCTCATAATGCCGTGCAAACAGCGGTGTACCGCGCCGTTGTGGTCGTTCACATCGCAGAAGTCCTGCCGCCCCGGCGCTTCCCGGTACTTTGCCACGTGCACGGCGTGGTCGATAAGCTCCTCAATACCCTCGTTTTTCGCGGCGGAGATCGGCACCACGGGGATGCCGAGCATCTCCTCCATCTCGTTCACGCGCACAGAGCCGCCGTTTTGACGCACCTCATCCATCATATTGAGCGCCAGCACCATCGGCACATCCAGCTCCATCAGCTGCATCGTCAGGTACAAATTGCGTTCTATGTTCGTCGCGTCCACAATGTTGATGATGCCGCGCGGATGCTCATCCAAAACGAAGCGCCGCGTGACGAGCTCCTCGCTCGAGTACGGCGACATGGAGTAAATGCCCGGCAGGTCGGTGACGAGCGTGTTTTCCACGCCGCGTATCGCACCGTCTTTGCGATCTACCGTCACGCCCGGAAAGTTGCCCACGTGCTGGTTAGAGCCCGTCAGCTGATTAAACAGCGTCGTTTTGCCGCAGTTCTGATTGCCCGCAAGTGCAAAGGTCAGCGTTTCTCCGGGCGGCAGCGGCTCGCCGGTCTGCACGTGGTACTTGCCGCCCTCGCCGAGACCCGGGTGAAAAATCGGGCGCGCGTCCTGCGGCCGCATCGGCTCCGTTATCGTGTCGCGAATTTTATCGATCTCTATTTTTTCCGCATCGGCAAGGCGCAGCGTCAGCTCGTAGCCATGTATGCGCACCTCAACGGGGTCGCCCATAGGTGCGAATTTCACCATGGTGACGTCCGCCTTCGGAATGAGTCCCATATCCAGAAAATGCTGGCGCAGCGCGCCCTCGCCGCCAACGCTTGCCACCGTTGCCGTTTTGCCGATCGGCAGGTCTTTCAGTGTCATGTTCTTGCCCCTTTTCTATCCCGATTAGACGTTTTAAGTCTATTATGTTGCTCGGAATTTGTCAAGGGCATTTCTACGCAAAAGCACGCTTATATCTGCGTTTAGCCCCAAATAAAGCGTGCTTTTACACTCTGTTTCGCTGTTATTCGCCCAATTTTGCGCTATGGATCGTTGCGGTCATTTCTTTGTGCCACACACCTACGCGGAACGCTGTGAAAAGATACGCGCAAAGCACGAGCAATGTCATGATTGCGCACACAGCTACGCAGATTTTCCGGTGGTTTTTCCAAAGTTTACGCACACTATCTCCCCCTTTTCGCTCTCAGTATGGCATGGCACAAAACGAGGCGTCAAGACGGCTGTGAAACGTTTGCGCTCATACAAAGTATTGCGTCTGCGCCGCACAGTGATGTTCAGATTTTTGTGCTTCCTACTAATAGAGAAAATCCCGCAAAGGTTTACCTCTTTAGGGAAACTTCACGGGAATGTTTACAAATTGTTCACACTTGAGATGCATAGGCGCAATAGTAATGATTATTTAGTGATATATTCGACTGTGCCGAATATAAAAGATTGCTGACGCATTGTGATATTTTTCCGTTTACGCGAAGCGTATACTATCTGTTCTCTCAGAGAACGGATAGTATTGAAAAAAGAGTTTTGTCTTTTGACAAAACTCTTTTTTGGTGGGCCATCAGGGACTCGAACCTTGGACCAACCGGTTATGAGCCGGTAGCTCTAACCAACTGAGCTAATGGCCCGACTATATATCGGAACTTAAAAAGTATAGCACAAACAGCATATAATTGCAAGACCTAAATTCACCCGTGCGAAAAGAAAAAGGAGAGCCGCAAAACGACTCTCCCGTTCTTTACAGGTTTATATGACCCGAAAATTATTCCTTATTGCAGTCGCAGTTTTCGCCGCAATCGCAGGAATCGTCTTCTTCGAGGTCGAACTCCAGCGTTTCGCCGCAGTTCGGGCAATCAATGGAGCCCTCATCGAGCATTTCTTCGTTGAGCTCGATGGTATCGCCGCACTTCGGGCAGGTGACTTCGTAATAGCATTCGTCTTCGTCGTCTTCCCATGCGTCGTCATCGTAATCGTCTTCGTCCTCGTCCTCGTCGATGTCGTAGAACTCTTCTTCCAGCTCGCCGAGGTCTTCGTCGATCTCGTCTACCTGGCCGCTGAGCTCATCGTATGCGTCTTCCATTTCCTCAACGGAAAGGGAGAGGTCATCGAGCAGGTCAACAATCGCGTTGAAGAGCTTCGTCTCCTTCGCATTCGGGTCCAGATCCATGCCTTCCATCAAACCGCGGATGTATGCCGCTTTCTCGGAATTTGTCATGCTTGCACCTATCTTTCCGGCAGGCAAACGCGCTGCCTAACGTAGGGCTTTCGCCCCGGGTGTTTCGGCGTATGGAACAAGGAAAACGCTTATGCGCGCTCCATGTACTCGCCGGTTCTGGTATCGACGCGGATCATTTCGCCTTCGTTGATGAAGATCGGAACCTTGATCTCTGCGCCGGTCTCCAGCGTAGCGGGCTTCGTGACGTTCGTAGCGGTATCGCCCTTCACGCCCGGCTCGGTCTCTGTGACCTGAAGCTCAACAAAGTTCGGCGGCTCAATGCCGAAAACGTTGCCCTTGTAGGAGAGCACCTTGCAAACCATGTTTTCCTTCACAAACCGGAAGTTATCGCCGAGGACATTCGGGCTGATCGGCAGCTGCTCGTAGGTCTCGCTGTCCATGAAATAGTACAGGTCGCCGTCATTGTAGAGATACTCCATGTCCTTTCTCTCAATGAAAGCGGTCGGATACTTATCGTTCGGGTTGAACGTCTTTTCCGTCACGGCACCGGAAATCACGTTGCGGATCTTGGTGCGGACGAACGCCGCGCCCTTACCGGGCTTGACGTGCTGGAATTCAATGATCGAGTAAACGTTGCCGTCCATTTCAAAGGTGACGCCGTTTCTGAAATCGCCTGCGGTTACCATATAGATAATACCTCCAAATTTTTCTTAGGTCTATTGTATAACAGAAAGTGGCTTTTTTCAAGAAAAAACCGTTCTGTTTCTCCGTTTTTTCGGAAATTTTACAGGATGATGAGCTCCTTCGGGGAATGCGTGAGGCTGCGGCAGCCGTCATCTGTGATGAGCAGCATGTCTTCAATGCGCACGCCGCACTTGCCCGGGATGTAGATGCCCGGCTCGTCGGTGATGACCATGCCCGGCTCACAGATGGTCTCATCGGTCTTATTGAAGCGCGGCCACTCGTGAATCTCGAAGCCTACGCCGTGGCCGAGGCCGTGACCGAACGTGTTCGGGTACGGGGTCTCGATGATGTCGCGCGCGATCTTATCCACATCGCAGCAGCGCATGCCCGGGTGTGCGCCGTCGATAACGGCGAGCTGTGCTTTTAAAACCGTGTTGTAGATGGCTCTCTGCTCATCGTTTACATAGCCGAGCGCGACGGTACGGGTCATATCGGAATGATAGCCCGCGAGCATAGCGCCGGTATCCATGGTGATGAGATCGCCTTTTTTGATCTGTGTGTTGCCCGGAATGCCGTGGCACTGCGAGCCGTTTGCGCCGGTGACAACGATGGGGTTGAACGCATTGCCGTCTGCACCCTCTTTGCGCATGAAGAACTCAATCTCCAGCGCGATTTCGCGCTCCGTTACGCCTTCCTTGATATAGGGGAGGATATGCTCAAACGTAGCGTCTGTGATGGCCTGTGCGTCACAGATCCTCTTCACTTCCTCATCGCTCTTGACGATGCGCTGCTTGCGGATGGCATCGTCCAAGGTCGTATCCAAAATCGCCTTAGCGCCGCACTCTTCGGAGAGCTGCTCAAAACGCTTCGCATGACCGTAGGGCAGAGCGGCGTATTCCATGTACACCTCGGTGATGCCGTGCTTTTTCAGAAGCGTCTTATAGGTTTCGTTAAGCGAGGTGAACTCCACAACCTCCACATTTTGCGCCTTGGCGCGTGCGGCCTCGGTGTAACGGAAATCGAGGAGATAATAAGCCTGCTCGGAAGTGAGCAGCAGTGCGCCGTCTGTGGATGGGAACGCCGTGAGGTAATAGAGGTTCGTTTCGGAAACGATCAGCGCCGCTTTTTTGCTATCGCCGCCGATGACAGAATTGGTAAGACGTTCGATCGGATTGCTCATTGATAATTCCCCTTTCTAATGTGTACCCAAAGGTGCCCTTTATGCTTTGCTTTTTACCGTTTCTTCCCCGGCCGTGAGCCGCGTATAGTGCGGGCGCAAAAAGCCTTCCAGACTGCGCTTGAAGCGCACCGTGGCGGAAGGATCCGGCGACAGGGGGTCAAGTAAAACCGACCGCATTCCGCAAAGGTTTGCGCCGAGGATATCGGTGAAGATCTGGTCGCCCACGACAAGGCATTCCCTGCGGGGCGTGCCGGCCATTTTCTTTGCGCGCAGGTAGCCGACCGGAAACGGCTTGCACGCGAAAGAAACGAACGGCAGATTGAACTGCGCGGCAAAGGGCGCCACACGTTTTTTGTAATTGTTGGAAACAACGATCAGCTTGACGCCGCTTGCCGTTACGCTTTGTGCCCACGCCCGCACGCCGGGAAACGGCGTCTGCGAGCCGTGCGGCGACATGGTATTATCCACATCGAGCACGATCATGTGCACATTGAGCGCTTTTAAAAGCTCGGGCGTAAGCTCCGTCACGCAGTGGAGCGTGCCGGTCGGTTTAAATACCGCCATAGCTTCGGTCTTTGCCTCCTGTGTTGCTCGGGAAAAACCCGTTTACACAAAAAAGCGGGCAAAAAGCCCGCTTCTTCACGTTTGATTATTTGTACTTGCGCTTGCGAGCTGCTTCGGACTTCTTCTTGCGCTTAACGGAAGGCTTTTCGTAAGCCTCTCTCTTGCGAACTTCCTGAATAACGCCCGCTCTTGCGCACTGCTTCTTAAAGCGTCTGAGTGCGCTCTCCAAAGATTCGTTGTCTTTGATTCTGATTTCAGCCATCTATATCCCTCCCATCCGCCATCAGGCAGGGGTTTGTATTTGTTACTTAGCACGAAATAACACAAATAATTATAGTGGCAGGGGGCAAAAAAGTCAAGGCTTTTTTCCCGAAAAATAGAAGAAATCCGTTTCTCTTTGCAAAAAAATCCGTTTAGGGCCGTTTATTTGCCTTTTAAAGCGGTGCTGCACGAGTTTTTGGGGCTTCTCTTCCCCTGCTTTGCGATTTTTATGATTAGGCGGAAAACGCAGCGCGGCTTTGCGGCTTTGTCATAGGTTTTTTCTTGTTTTTGCTTTTCGACAATCTGCAAAAGTGCTGATAGGAAAATTTTTCAACTGAATTTTGCCCAAAACATTGACAAGCGCGAGCGTTATATTATATAATACCTCCATAAAACCCTGCGTAAATTCCTACTAAAGCGAGGTTACGGATTTATATGAAAAAGACGGCGCTTACAAAAAGCGAAAGCGAAGTCATGTATCTTTTGTGGCACACGGACCGTGCGCTTTCCGCGGCAGAAATGGTCGCGCTTTCCCCACAGAAGACCTGGAAAGACAGCTACATTCACCTGATGGTGAACTCTCTTTTAAAAAAAGGGATGATCATCCCGGCCGGCTTTGTGAAGACGTTTCGCAATTATGCGCGCACCTTTGCACCGTGCATGACAGAGGAGGAGTATGCCCAGTTACAGCTGCGCGACACGACGATTCAGGATCCCGCGCTCGTGGCGCCGTTCCTCTCTGCAATGATCGACACGGCGGATGACCCGGCTTCGATGATTGACGAGCTCATTGCAATGCTGCAAAAGAAGCGTGAAAAATTGGCCGCGAAAAAACAAACATGACGGACAAAACGGAAGGCAGAGCACATCATCGCTCTGCCTTCTGTTTTGTAATGATATAGCAAGCTTCACTTGCATTGTCCGAAGGGCAATATCACCCGCCGCAGGCGAATACAATTTATAATTGGTCTTTGCCTACAGGGGTGCAGAAGAGCTTTTCAAATTCCTCGCGGGTCTCGGAATAGGCCAGTGCCCACATCATTTTGGCGATGACGGCTTCCGTTGTCATGTTGGAAGCTTCGAGCACGCGGTATTTTTCCTTGATGATATGGCCCACGCGGTAGACGGAAAGGTTGCTGCCCTCGTGCGGAACCTGTGTGGTGATGACGACGCGCACACCGTTTTCCATTAACGCAGCAATCTTTTCCTCAAACGCGTTGTCGCCGTAGTACGGGATGCCGCCGACGCCGAAGCTTTCGATGACAACGCCGCGGCAGTGCGCGGTGATGTAATCGAACACGGACGGGTCCATGCCCGGGATGACGCGGATAGAGAGAATCTCCGGTACTAATTTATCGTAGAACACCGCGCCGGGGCACTCCGGGCGCTCATCAATATAGCACAGGAGCTTTTTATCGTAGAACACGCCGATGTCCGGGAAATCAATGCTGGAAAAGGCGTCAAAGCTCTTTGTATGCGTTTTTCTGGCGCGGGTGCCTGCAATGACGTGCCCGTTAAAAACGACGTGTGTGCCGCACGCACGGGCATCTGTGGCGTATACAAACGCTTCAAACAAATTGCGCCGCGCGTCGCCGTCCGGCACCTCGATGGATTTCTGCGCACCCGTTAAAACAACGGGCTTTTCGTTTTTCTGGATGAGATACGAGAGCGTGGCCGCCGCGTAGGACAACGTATCCGTGCCGTGGGCGATGACAAAGCCGTCGTACTTTGCATAGTTATCGCGGATGATCTCCGCCACGTGGATCCACTGCTTCCAACACATGTTAGTACTGTCTAAGCTATACGGCTGCACGGTATCCACCGCGCACAGGTTTTTCACCTGCGGTACGGCATTTAAAAGTTCCTCCGATGTAATCGCCGGCGTGAGGCCGTTTTCCGTTTTCGCCGAAGCGATGGTTCCGCCGGTCGCAATGAACAGAATTTTTTTCATTCTGTATTTTCCCCTATTCTTCGTGAAATTGCGGAAATATCATACCACATTTTCCTGCATAAATGCAAGCCGCAGAACCGACAAAAAGAGACGAGCCGCAGCCCGCCTCTTTGCTTTTGCGAAATTATTTGAGTGAGATGTTGGACGCAAGGGATAAAAGCGCGTCGCCCGTCAGGCGGTACGTTGTCCACTCCTCCATGCGCACGGCGCCGAGGGAATCATAGAACTTGCGGCTTGGGGTGTTCCAATCGAGGCACGCCCACTCCAGTCTGCCGCAGCCGCGCTGCAAAGTGAGCCGCGCAAGGCGCTTTAACAGCAGCTTGCCGTAGCCCTTGCCGCGATATTCCGGCAGCACGAAAAGATCCTCAAGATAAATGCCCGCGCGGCCAAGCCACGTGGAGAAATTGTGGAAGAAAAGCGCAAAGCCCACGGGCTTTTCGTCCTCCGAAACAAGGAAAACCTCTGCTTTTTTCTTTTGGAAGACCCACTCTTTTAAAAGCTCCGGCGTTACAATGACCTGATCTTCCATATTTTCATACGCGGCGAGCGCATGGATAAACTCTAAAATGACCGGAATGTCTGCTTCGGTTGCAAAGCGAATGTTGGCTGCCATGGTTTCCTCCTTATTCTTTCGGCTTTCTGTTGCGGACAATGAGCATGAAGCGGTGCTGCACGCTTGGGATATAACCTTGCTTTTCACACAGCGCGTCGAGCGCATCGAGCTGCGGCAGGCAGCTTTCTACTGTGAAATTGCCGAACTCCCACGGCAGAACCTTTGCGTACCACACGAGTGCGCCGACATCCAAATAGCGGTCGGTTAAATAGGCCTGGTCGCAGAAATTCACCGTAAAGCCGGCGTTTTTGAAGCGCAGCAGCTCGTTTTCGAGGTTAAAGCTCGGTATGGCGGTTTTGTTATTGCCGAGCAAAGTGCGCAGGCGCAAGTCGTTGCTGCCGCCTACCTGCTGCGTGATAAAATATCCGCCGGGCTTTAGGACACGGCGCACTTCGTTTACGTCATAAAAATCGTGACGATTTAAAACGAGGTCAAAACTGTTATCCGCAAACGGCAGAGGTTTGTCCTCTTCGGTTTTGCGCACGGTGATGCCGAGCGGCGCTAACTTTTTTTCGCACAGTTCAAAATTCGGCTGCCAGCTTTCCGTGACGCTTGTCTGCGAAAACGGGTGGCGCAGGGACAAAAGGAACTCTCCGCCGCCCGTACCCATATCCAAAATGACGGACTGCGGCTTTAAAAAATCGAGCACTTTTTGCTTATAATGCCACGGCAGCGGGGCTTCCACTACACGCCCGCGGATGTGCGAAAAATCCCAGCCGTGCATTTCGGCGCTTTGTTCTTCCTGCGCCCAAAGTGCGTGTTTTTCAGTTTGTGTCATGTATTGTGGTCCACCTTGTGGAAAGTTTTGAGGTTACCCGTTTTGCCGTGACGACGGTTAAGCTCCGCGCGCACATCGTCAAGCGGGATGTTCTCGTTCACCATCATGACGGTGAGGTGATAGAGCAGGTCGCTGATTTCGCCCACGGTGTCCTCTTTTTTGCCGTTTTTCGCGGCGATGATGACTTCGCTGCACTCTTCGCCGCACTTTTTGAGGATTTTATCCAGTCCCTGTTCAAACAGGTAGCAGGTGTAAGACCCCTCCTGCTTTTCGCCCTTGCGCTCCAAAACGGTATCATAAAGCTGCTGCAAAATGTCCATAGTGTTCCCTCCGTCAGTTTCTTGCAATCTCTTTGTAGAAGCAGCTGTGGCTGCCGGTGTGGCATGCCGCGCCCGTCTGCACAACCTTTACGAGCAGTGTATCGTCGTCGCAATCGGCATGCATGCTGATGACCTTCTGCGTATGGCCGCTCGTTGCGCCCTTGTTCCACAGCGTTTGGCGGCTGCGGCTGTAAAACCACGTGTAGCCCGTCTCCAGCGTTTTCGCCATGGATTCGCGGTTCATGTATGCCAGCATGAGCACTTCGTTTGTGGAGGCCTCCTGCACGATGCACGGGATGAGCTCCGATTTTTTAAAGTAGCGCTCAAGATGGTCTTCCACTTCTTCGCTGCACTTGAACGCTTTACCGGAAAGGCGCTGACTGGCGGTGATGGCCGCCGTTAAGTCCAGCGCTTTCGTATAAATGGATTTGCCCGCAATGGCACCGTACACGCCGAGGGCGTTGAGGTCTACGATGTCCTTTAAGTTGCTGACGCCGCCGCTTGCGATGATGTTGCAGCTGACGGCGCGGTTGACCTTATCGAGCATGACGAGGTTCGGGCCGTTCATGGTGCCGTCCTTATAAATATCGGTCACGATGAGGTAGCGCACGCCGATGTCTTCCATGCGCTTTGCCATTTCGAGGTAGTCCACTTCGCTTTGAGCCGTCCAGCCCTCTGCCGCCACCTTGCCCTTTAACGCATCAATGCCGACGGCGATCTTTTTGCCGTATTTTTTCACGGCCTCGCGCACGAACTCCGGGCTGTGCAGCGCCGCAGAGCCCAGAATGATGCGATTGATGCCGTGCGAAAGATAATATTCCACGGTGTCCATATCGCGGATACCGCCGCCGACTTCTATATTCATCGAGACATTATCGCGAATGGAGAAAATGGTGCTGTCGTTTACGGGACGGCGTGCCTTTGCGCCATCGAGATCGACAAGGTGCACCCAACGCGCGCCCTGCTCCTCAAACGATTGCGCGGTCTTGACGGGATCCTCCGCCACCTGCTCCGCCGTGGCGTAATCGCCCTGAAACAGGCGGACGCATTTGCCGTCCTTGAGGTCGATCGCCGGTAAAATAATCATGTTATATCCCTTCCTTATTCATTCCAAATTATCGTGTATGCAAAAAAGTTAAAATTTCAAATTATTCCGAAAGCGTGCCCTTGGTGGAAAGCACCGCGCCGGTGCTGTTTTCTGCTGTGGCATCGCACAGAGCGTGCGCGCAGGCTTTGAACAGCGCTTCGATCATATGGTGAGAATTTTTGCCGTAGGGGCAGCGCAGGTGCAGCGTGAAGCCGGCGTTATCGCTAAGCGCGCGGAAGAACTCCTCCGTCATGCAGGTGTCAAAATCGCCGACGCGCTCCTGCGGGAACGCAGCGTCGAACACAAGGTACGGGCGGCCGCTGACATCTACGGCGCAGAAGCCGAGCGCTTCATCCATAGGGATCATGGCATGGCCGTAGCGCACGATGCCGCTGCGGTCGCCGAGCGCCTGCTTAAACGCACGGCCGAGCACGATGCCGGTATCTTCCACCGTGTGGTGGCAATCGACATTCCAGTCGCCCTCGGCTTTTAACTGAAGGCCGAAGCCGCCGTGCACGGCAAGCGCCGTGAGCATGTGGTCGAAAAAGCCCACGCCGGTATCGACGACAACCTCGCCGCCGTCAAGCCCCAAGGTCAGCTCAATGTTCGTTTCTTTTGTTTGGCGCACAACTGTTGCCGCACGTTCCATATCGTTTCCCCCTAAAAGGGCCTAAAGCCCGATTTACGCTTGCTCTTTTTCTTCAAAGAACCGCTGAATGTGCTCTGTGACCACTGCGTTTTCGCCCGTGGAGCCTGCCGTGATGCGCAGGGCGGACATGTTTTTAAAGTACCGCACCGCGATGGATTCGGACAAAAGGCGCTCATAGAGCTCCTTTGCGTACGGTGTGCGCAGAACGACGAAGTTCGTAACGCTCTTTACCGTTTGGAGCTTTTCCGGGAAGCGCTGCGCCATGCGGTCGAATTTCTGCTGCAATTCGTCTCGCGAAAGCAGCAATCTGCGGATGGCAGCATCGGCTTCCGCGCGGTTTTTCAGCACGGCTTCCGCCATTTTCTGCGAGCAGGTGTTGACGTTATACGGCGACTTTACAGCCTTGATGGCGCGGACAAGCTTTTCGTTGCCCACGGCAAAGCCTACGCGCAGCGCGGCGAGACCGAATGCTTTGGAGCACGTTTTCAATATGAGCAAATTATCGTAGTTTTCAAATTCGCCGAGCATAGATTCGTTCCAGAAGTCCATATAGGCTTCGTCGAGCACGACGAGCGCGGAGACGCCCCTGATGATTTTGCGCACGGCTTCGCGCGTGAGGCCGACGGACGTCGGATTGCACGGGTTGCTGAAAATGAGCAGCTTTACGTTCTCATTGTTGCAGGTTTCGATCACCTTGTCAATATCGATTGTGAAATTTTCGTCTTTTTTGATTTCGATGCCGCGGCATTCCGAAACGTAGCCGTAAAAATCATACATGGAAAAATCCGGCGTGAGCGTTGCGTAGATCTCGCCTTTCATCAGAAAGCTCTGGAAAATGACGCTGATGAGCTCATCGCTGCCGTTGCCCGCCGCAACGCACGCCGGCTTTACCTTATAGCTTTTGGCAAAGGCGGCGCACAGGTCTTTTGCGGTGGGATCCGGATAGCGGTTGAGCTCCACTCTCATCATGGCGTGCAAAGCGGACGCCATAACGGATTCCGGCAGGCACAGGAACGATTCGTTTGCGTCCAGACGAATTTTATACTCGCCCGCAATGGGTTCATACGGCTCTAAATCGCGGATTTTTTCATTCAGCGTATACATAAACTACCTCCGGGGTCACTTTTTCTTGCGGACGGCGATGGAATTCGCGTGCGCGGTCAGCTCTTCGGTCTCGGCAATGCGGATGATGTCGTCGGCAGCTTTCAGAAGTTCCGCTTCCGTATAGTAGATAAAGCTCGATTTTTTGATAAAATCATCGACGGAAAGCGGCGAGAAGAAACGCGCCGTGCCGCTGGTGGGCAGCACGTGGTTCGGACCCGCGAAGTAATCGCCGAGCGGCTCCGGAGAATAGTTTCCGAGGAACACGGAACCGGCGTTATCGAGCTTGCCGATGTATTCGAGCGGATTTTCGCAGCAGACTTCAAGGTGCTCCGGGGCGAGCTCGTTTGCGAAATCGACGGCTTCCGCCATGTTTTCGCAGACAATAATTGCACCGAAATTTTCGATGGATTCTTTAATAATGTCTTTTCTTGAAAGCGTCTGCATTTGGCGCTCAATCTCCGCAGCGGTCGCCTTTGCAAGGTCTTCCTCCGGGGTAATGAGAATGGCGGACGCCATGCGGTCGTGCTCCGCCTGGCTCATGAGGTCGGCGGCCAAGAACTCCGGCTTTGCGGTTTTATCCGCAATGACAAGAATTTCACTCGGACCGGCAATCATGTCAATATCGATGGTGCCGTACAGTAATTTCTTTGCCGTGGCGACGAAAATGTTGCCGGGGCCGACGACTTTATCAACCTTCGGGACGGTCTCGGTGCCGTAGGCGAGCGCCGCGACGGCCTGCGCGCCGCCGATGAGGAACACGCGATCTACGCCGGCAATCCTTGCGGCGGCCAAAATGTTTTTATCCGGCTTGCCGGTACGTCCCGGCGGCGTGACCATGACGATCTCGCCGACTTCGGCAATTTTCGCCGGGATGACGTTCATCAAAACGGAGGACGGGTACGCTGCCGTACCGCCCGGCACATACACGCCGACCCTGTGCAGGCCGCGCACGCGCTGACCCATCAGAACACCCGTGGGCGAGGGGTCGATGCGGCTTTGCTGCTTTTGTCTGGCGTGGAACGCGCGGATATTTTCTGCGGCGCGCTCCATCGAAGCGATGAACGCCGGGTCGCAGTCTGCGGTGAGCGCATCGATTTCCTCTTTTGTAATCTCCGCTTTCTCCGGCGCCCAGCCGTCGAACTTCATCGTATAGCGGCGCACGGCTTCGTCGCCGTTATCGCGCACGTCCTTCAAAATTTCGGCCACTTTATCCTCTACGCTGCGGTCGTTTTCGCTGACGCGGGCTTTAAGGCTTTGAATAAACGCTTCACAGTAGGCTCTATCGCCTTTGGCAATACGGATCATACGGATTTCTCCTCCCTGTTCTTTTCAATCTGCGCTTCCATGCGGGCGGCAAGCGCTTCAATCTCCTGCTTTCTCATTTTAAGGCTGGCGGTGTTTGCGATGAGACGCGCCGAGATACCGGCGATGGTCTCCGTGACCTCCAGACCGTTTTCTTTTAAGGTGGTGCCGGTCTCGACGATATCGACGATGCCGTCTGCAAGGCCGAGCAGCGGGGCGAGCTCTACGGAGCCCTCGATTTTGATGATGCGCACGTCCATGGCGCGGCTTTCAAAGAACTGCCGCGCGACGTTCGGGTATTTGGACGCGACGGTCTTCGCTTTGTAGCCGCCGAAGAAATCCGTACCCTTGCGGCAAGCGAGCGCAAAGCGGCAGCGGCCGAAGCCAAGATCTAAAATTTCGTAAAAATGACTGCCGTTTTCCATGATGGTATCTTTGCCGACAACACCGAGGTCGCACACGCCGTTTTCGACGTAAGTGATGACATCGGCAGCTTTGGCTAAAACGACTTCGATCTCGCCGTTTCCAATGGGAAGAATCAGTCTTCTGCCTTTTTCGCGCACTTGCGTGCAATCAAGGCCGATCTGCTCCAAAAGGTTCACGGTGTCTTTTTCGAGGCGCCCTTTTGTGAGGGCAATTCTTAATGGCTTCATGCATTTTCCTCCCCTCTAAGGACGATGACTTCCGGGATGCCGCGGCGCTTTGCGTAGCGCTCGGCTTCGTCTGCCGTATCGAACACGGAGCTTTCGCAGATTTTGCCGTTTGCGGTCAGCTCACGAATTTTCATCTGGGCTTCGATCTCCGCGCCGCTTTCCGCGTGGACGAGCACGTCCGGCGTGGGCACGCTTTCAATCCGGCCGTCGTCGAGCAAGACAGAAGCCAGTGCATCAACGTTTGCGGCAAAGCCGATGGCGGGCATGGGGGCATCAAATTGCTTTAAAAGCGTATCGTAGCGGCCACCCATCAGAACGGCGTCACCGTAGTTTTCCACATAAGCGCTGAAGACAACACCTGTGTAGTAATCATTGCGCTGCACAAGGCCAAAATCGACCATCAGGCGATCATCGAGGCCGAGCGACGACAGCGCAGTATATAGCGTGCGCATATAATCGAGCGTTTCGGAAAGCACGGGATGGCCTTTGCAGAACCGCTCCGCTTCCGCGAAGACCTCTGCCCCGCCGAACAGGCGCGGCAGCTTTTTGATGGCTTCGGTATACACGGATTTCGGGAGTGCGTCGAGCATATCGCCGAGGGCGGCGTAGTTTTTCGATTCGATCGTCTGGCGGATATCCTCTTTTTTATCGGCGGAGACGGGCAGCTCATCGGCGAGCGCACCGAAGAACTTTGCGCTGCCGATCTCCAAGCGGAAGTTTTCCGTGCACGCGGAAAGCGCCTCAACGGCGGCGGCGATGACCTCGATATCCGCTTTCAGCCCCGATGCACCCAAAAGCTCGATGCCCGCCTGCGTTGTTTCGTCGCTGCGGCCGGAAAGGTCCTTGCGGTTGCGATAGATCGGCTGGTTATAGTAAAGCCGAATGGGCTTTTCCATCGCCTGCAGCCGCGTTGCGGTAAGGCGTGCGATGGGCAGCGTTAAATCGGGACGGAACACGATGAGCCTGCCTTTGTTATCCGTGGATTTATACATCTCATACTGAGGAATGGCGGCGTTTGGGGCATCGAACACGTCGTAGTATTCCATGCCGGGCGTGATGACCTCATTATAGCCGCGCATTTTGAATATATGCGTGAGCCGCTCGCTCACGGTACGCTGCGAAAGGCACTCTTCAAACAGAATATCCTTGGTGCCCTCCGGCGTGATCTTGTTGAACTTCTTCATAACGACCGTCCTTCTGCTTTAATGTAATGATGTGTTACAATAATACCATGCAACTGTGCGCTTGTCAAGACTTTTCCTGTTTTGTGTATACATGTATATACGCATAGATATGCAGAAAGGCGGAAGCAACTTCTTGCGTCCGCCTAATGGCATTAAAACAGTGATGTCTGGCTGCTGTCCGGCAGACCCTGCAGTGCGCCGGCGCTTTTTAAAACATCGATAACAGCGCTGGAGACCTTGGCGCGGGACTGCACTTCGTCGATGGAGATGAACTCCTCGCCGCCCGTGCACGCTTCATACAAGCTGTGCGCCGCCGCCTCGCCCACACCGGGCAGGGACGAGAACGGCAGACGGATCTTGCCGTCTTCGACAAGGAACTTTTTCGCATCGGATTTATACAGGTCAACCGGCAAAAGCTCGATGCCGCGGCACAGCATTTCATTGATGATCTGAAATGTGGAATACGCCGCGTCCTCCTTGACAGTAGACTGGTGCTCCTTTTGCTTCTGCTCCAGCTCGCGCATACGGCGCTGCACGGCGGCACGCCCCTGCACGGCGGTGGCACCGTCGAAATCTTCACTGCGCACGGTGAAGTACGCCGCGTAGTATTCCACAGGATAATGCACCTTGTACCAGCCGAGGCGCAGCGTCGCGATCATGTAGGCGGCAGCGTGCGCTTTCGGGAACATGTACTTAATCTTATAGCAGGACTCGATGTACCAATCCGGCACGTTGTGCTCCTTCATGGCGGCGATGTGCTCCTGCGTGAAGAGCTTTTTCGCGTTGCCCTTACGGGTGATTTCCATAATCTTAAACGCCATTTTCGGCTCAAGGCCCTTTAAGAGCAGGTAGGTCATGATGCTGTCTCGCGTACCGATGACGGTGGCAATGGTGCAGGTGCCGTCTTTGATGAGGTCCTGCGCGTTGCCGATCCAAACATCCGTGCCGTGGGACAGACCCGAGACCTGCAGAAGGTCGGAGAATGTCTTCGGCTGGGCATCGATGAGCATTTGGCGCACGAACGGCGTGCCGCACTCCGGCAGAGAGAATGTGCCCGTCAACGAGCCGATGTCCTCCGGCGTGACGCCGAGCGCTTCCGTGGACGTAAACAGCGACATGACCGCCGGGTCGCTCATGGAGACCTTCATGACGGGGATACCCGTGTAATCTTCGAGATAGCGGTAGATGGTCGGCACATCGTGGCCGAGCTCGTCCAGTTTACAAATGGTATCGTGAATGGAATGGAAGTCGAAGTGCGTGGTGATGTTATCGGAATTCTGGTCGTTTGCGGGGTGCTGCACCGGACAGAAATCATAGACCTCTTTGCCCTTTGGCACGACGACCATGCCGCCCGGGTGCTGGCCCGTGGTGCGCTTGATGCCCGTGCAGGAAATGGAGAGGCGTTTTTCCTCCGCGCGGGAAAGCACGCGGGAACGTTCTTCGGCATATTTTTTCACGTAGCCGAACGCGGTTTTATCCGCGACGGTTGCGATGGTGCCGGCCTTGAAGACGTTTTCGCGGCCGAACAGCGTCTCCGTATAGCGGTGCGCACCGCTTTGGTATTCGCCGGAGAAGTTGAGGTCGATATCCGGCGTTTTGTCGCCGTCAAAGCCGAGGAATGTCTCAAACGGGATGGTGTGGCCGTCGCGGTCGAGATCTTCGCCGCAGCGCGGGCACTTTTTCGGCGGCAGATCAAAGCCGGAAAGGTAGCTGCCGTCCGTGATGAACTCGCTGTATTTGCACTTGGGGCAAATGTAGTGCGGCTCCAAGGGGTTGACCTCCGAGATGCCGGACATGGTCGCGACGAACGACGAGCCGACGGAGCCACGCGAGCCGACGAGATAGCCGTGCGCTTCGCTGTCTGCCACGAGCTTTTGCGCCGTCATGTACAAAACGGAGAAGCCGTGCTTGTTGATGGAGCCGAGCTCGCGCTTTAATCGCTTTTCGACGATCTCCGGCAGCGGGTCACCGTACTTTTCCTTGGTGCGCGCCCACGTGATGGAGTTCAGCTGCTCCTCTGCGCCGTCGATGAACGGTGGGAAAACACCCTCCGGGATAGGGCGGATTTCCTCGATCATATCGGCGATCTTGTTCGTATTGGTGACGACAACCTCATACGCTTTTTCTTTGCCGAGGTAGTCGAATTCTTTCAGCATTTCGTCTGTGGTGCGCATGTAGAGCGGCGCCTGCTCATCGGCATCCGTGAAGCCCTGACCCGCCATCAAAATGGCGCGGCCTGCGGCGTCTTTCGGGTCTTTGAAGTGCACGTCTCCCGTTGCGACAACAGGCTTTTTCAGCTTTTCGCCGAGCTTTACGATGGTGCGGTTGTACTCTTTTAACTGCTCGATATCGCACGAGCCGTTGCGCACCATGAACATGTTATTGCCAAGCGGCTGGATTTCGAGGTAATCGTAGTAGGAAGCAATCTCGAGCAATTTTTCCCACGGCTCACCGCGCGTAATGGCGCGGAACAGCTCGCCCGCTTCGCACGCGGAGCCGATGATGAGGCCCTCGCGGTACCGGTTCAAAACGCTTTTCGGCGTGCGGGGACGCTTATAGAAGTAATTCAGGTGGCCGAACGAGATGAGCTTATAGAGATTCTTTAAACCCACCAGGTTCTTAACGAGAATGATCTGGTGGTAGGTCGGCAGCTTTTTCGGGTCGCCGCCCGCGAGTGCGGTGTTGATCTGTTTGACATCTGTCAGCTTGAAATCATCGACGAGGCGCTGGATGAGGTTGATAAAAATCTCGCCGAGCACGGCGGCATCGTCGCACGCGCGATGGTGATTAAAGGGCTTTAGCTTTAAATACTTCGCGACCGTATCGAGCTTGCAGTTTTTGATGTCCGTCAGCATGGAGCGACACATGGCGACCGTATCGATATACACATACGGGAACGTCATGTCGTGGCGGCTGCACACGGCGCGCAGGAACGAGGTATCAAAATTTGCGTTGTGCGCGACAAGAATCACGTCTTCGCCGCAAAACTCGAAGAATTTGCGCACGGCTTCTTCCTCTTTCGGTGCGCCCGCGACCATTTCATCCGTGATACCGGTGAGCTCCGTAATCTTTGCGGGAATGGGCTTTTCGGGGTCGACGAATGTATTGAAAGATTCGGTGATTTCGCCGTTATGCACGCGTACCGCGCCGATCTCCGTGATGCGTTCTTTGCTCGAAGAAAGGCCGGTGGTCTCGAGGTCAAAGCAGATGTAGTCCGTATTGAGCGGCTTATCGGTCTCGCCGGTGACGGCGGGCACGAGGTCGTTTACAAAGTAGCTTTCCACGCCGTAGATGACCTTGAATTCGCCGCCGCCCTTCTTGATCTTGAGCCACGCGTTCATGGCATCCGGAAACGCCTGCGCGACGCCGTGGTCGGTGATGGCGAGAGCCTTTTGCCCCCATTTATAGGCGCGGTCGATGAGCTCGCCTGCGGGGGTCATGCCGTCCATGGCGGACATGTTCGTATGCAGGTGCAGCTCTACGCGCTTTTCTTTGGCGGTATCGACGACCTCCACCATTTCCGCGCGGGCAATGGCATTCGGGCGCATAACGTTTTCGCGGTCGTATTTATCGTACTCCACGGAGCCCGTCACGAGCAGCGCCGTACCCTTTTTGATGTCATCAATCTTTTCGCAGTCGTTCGCCTGCTGGATAAGCTTCAGCGTGATGGAATTTGTGTAATCGGTAATGTCGATGGAATAAATTTTGCGGGAGCCGTCACGCGTTTCGCGGGATTCAATGTCGAACACCTCGCCCCAAACGGTGATACGTCCGGCTTCGATGGTCGCTTCGGAAATCGGCACCGGCTCCTTTTTCGGCAGCTTGCCGAGAATGGGGCGCGCGGTCTCCAGAACGATCTGCGGCATGAGCGATTTGCCCTCGCGCACGCTGACGCGGCGCTTCGCGGCTATCTCTTTCATGGCGGCTTCGTAACGGTTCATTTCTTCGATGGCGGCGGCGCGCGCACGCTTTTCTTCCTCGACGTGCAATCGCTCGATGACGGATTCATCGCCGTTTTGCAGTTCTGTTTTGCCCGTGAACGTCACCGTAACGGGCACGCTGAACCACTCCTGCACCGTTTCGCTGATGGCGCGGTCGGTATGGCGCTTTTCGAGCAGATTGAGTCCGCCGTGCAGCAGCTCTATTGTAAGGGTATTTTCGTTTATGGTGCAGTCTGCGTCTTTAAATGTGCCGTTCAAGCTTGCGTCGAGCTCGCGCACGCGCTCCAAAACGGAGGTAACGCAGCTTTCCTGCCACGCCTGAGCGGGGAATGCGGGGGCAAGCTCCACGCGCATATCGGGCAGAATGCGCTCGTGCAGCATACCGTTTACCTCGCGCAGGTCGCTGTACGGCACGAAGGCTTCAAACTTCGTTTTCAGGCGCACCAAACGGTTTTCCCTGTGTATCTCTATTTTTTCGATCTGACCGGCAGCGACGCCGTCTTTCGGCGTATAGCCGGCGCTTTTCAGCAGATCGCCTAATGTTTTCAAGTGCATCTCTCCTATGTAGAATGGTCTGTGTTTTTATGGTGTGAGATGATGCAAAAAGGCCGTACCGCCCGGCACAGCCTGTTTTATTGCAAATTAAAGCTTGTCGATTTCTTCCATCAGGGCGTCCAGAAGCTCAGCTTCCGGCACCTTGCGGATGATCTGACCTTTTTTGAAAATGAGACCCTCTCCCTTGCCGCCGGTGACGCCGAGGTCAGCCTCGCGCGCTTCGCCGGGGCCGTTGACAACACAGCCCATGACGGCAACGGTGATGTCCTTATCAACGTATTCGAGTGCCTTTTCGACCTTATTGGCAAGGCCGATGAGGTCGATACGTGTTCTGCCGCAGGTGGGGCAGGAAACAAGCTTTACGCCGCCGCGCAGACCGAGCGCGCTTAAAATATCGCGGCCGGTGCGAATCTCCTCTGCGGGGTCGGCCGTCAGGGAAACACGCAGTGTATCGCCGATGCCGCGCTGCAAAAGGCTGCCGATGCCGATGGCGGACTTGACGATCCCCATGCGCAGCGTGCCGGTTTCCGTCACGCCGAGGTGCAGCGGGTAATCGCAGCGCTCCGCAATCCTTTCATACGCCTTGATATTCGTATCGACCGAGGAGGATTTCAGGGAGATGACGATGTCCGTGAAATCGAACTTTTCGAGCAAAGACGCGTGGTAAAGTGCGCTTTCGCACAGCGCTTCCGCTGTGGGCGCACCGTACTTTGCGAGGATACTCTTTTCGACCGAACCGGAATTGACGCCGATGCGGATCGGAATTTTCTTTTCGCGGCACACGGTCGCGACGGCTTTTACGCGGTCATCGCCGCCGATGTTGCCAGGATTGATGCGGATTTTATCCACGCCCGCCGCTGCAGCCTCAAGCGCAAGCTTATAATCGAAATGAATATCCGCCACGAGCGGAATGGAAATTTTCTCTTTGATAGCGGGGATCAGCCGCACGGCATCCATATCGGGGATGGCGGCGCGGAGAATCTGGCAGCCGGCTTTTTCCAGTGCGACCGCCTGCCGCACGCTGCCTTCTATATCGGTGGAGGGCACGTTCAGCATGGACTGCACGGTGACGGGCGCGCCGCCGCCGATTTTCACATTGCCCGCCATGACCTGTTTTGAAATGCGTTTCATTGTATCGTCCTTTCCCTTATCCGCCTGTTACGATGCGCATGATGTCCTGGAACGTGACGGCGAGCACCAGGCAGATAAGCAGTGCAAAGCCGCCTGCGTGCACCCAGCGTTCGTACTTTGCCGGAACCGGCCTGCGGAAGATCGCTTCGATGATGAGGAACACAAGCCGTCCGCCGTCGAGCGCCGGCAGCGGCAGTAAATTCACGATGCCGAGGTTCACGGAGATCACAAGCATGATGTACACGATGTTGTTGACCGCCGCACCGAAGCTCTGCTTGAGTCCCGCGCTTGCGGCCTGCGTGACTGCCTGCGCCGTACCGACCGGACCCGCAAGCCCGCTAAATCCAAATCGGCCTGTCACCATGCCGATGAGGCTGTTGAAGATCATACGCACGGTGGAGTACATATCCGCAAACGCGTTTTTGATGAGCGTCCACGGCGTTCTTTCTTCGCCCAACACGTAGAAATCCAGCACGGCGCGGTACTGCTTGCCGTCCGTAGATGTTGTGTTGATGGTCATATCGTTAAAGGTGACGGTCTCTTCGCCGCGCTTTACGGTAAGGTCGAGCGCCGCGGTACCGTCTGTGGAATCAAGCGCCGCCATACTTAAAGCAAAGGAAAGATCCTGCCCTGTGCGAACGGCATAGCCGTCGATGGAGGTGATGACGTCGCCCACCTCCACGCCGGCGGCTTCAAACGCGGAATTTTCCGCAAAGCCGGCGATCCGCATGGTGGCGTAGCGGTCTTCCTGCCCGCAGATGACCATCATCAGCAAAACGGCGAGCAGGATATTCATAATGCCGCCCGCCGCAACCACGATCATGCGCTGCCAAACGGGACGGTTGCCAAACGCGCGGGGATCGTCGCTTTTTTCGTCCTCACCCTCCATGGCGCAGTAGCCGCCGATGGGCAAAAGCCGCAGGGAATACTGCGTTTCACCGCGGGTGAACGAGAAAAGCTTTGGCCCCATGCCGATGGAGAATTCGTTGACGCACACGTGGCTCAGCTTCGCTGTGAAAAAGTGGCCGAACTCGTGGATGAAAATGATGAGCCCGAAGAGCAATACGCCGATAACGGCGAGCAGGATGCCCTGCACCACCGTGCTCATCTTGCGCTCTCCCCGCAGCGCTCCAGCACATAGGCGCGCGCTTTGCGGTCGGCTTCCAAAACGTCCTCCACACTTGTAACGGGCGCGGTTTCAAATGTATCGGCCACATGGCACACGAGCTCGCCGATGTCCTGCCAGCCGATCTTTTCTTTTAAAAACAGCGCAACAGCGGCTTCGTTTGCACCGTTGACCGCCGCGGGCAATGTACCGCCGCGGCGAATGGCACGCTTGCACGCGCCGAAGCACGTAAAGGTTTCTTCGTCCGGCGCATAGAACGTCAACTTCTGCCAATCGGCCAAATTCAACTGCTTTACAGGCGACGGGAAGCGGCGCGGGTAGGTAAGCGCATACTGGATGGGAATGCGCATATCCGGCACGCCGAGCTGCGCGATGACGGAGTGGTCTTTATACTCAATGAGCGAGTGCACGATGCTTTCGCGGTGCACAACGACGTCGATGTCGTCCGGCTCCATATCGAACAGCCACTTGGCTTCGATGAATTCGAGGCCCTTATTCATGAGCGTGGAGCTGTCTATGGTGACCTTCGCGCCCATGTCCCAGTTCGGGTGTTTTAAGGCGTCTGCGGGGCGGATATGCTGAAGCTCCCCGGCTTTTTTGCCGAAGAACGGACCGCCGGACGCCGTTAAGATGATTTTATTTAAGTCGCACTTTTTGTACATACCCTGCAAACACTGGAAAATGGCAGAATGCTCGCTGTCTACGGGCAGAATTTCGATGCCGTTTTCCTTGGCGGTCTTCATGACGAGCGAACCGCCTGCGACGAGCGTTTCCTTATTCGCAAGCGCCATCTGCTTTTGGGCTTTGAGTGCCGTTAAGGTCGGCTTGAGGCCCACCATGCCCACGACGGAGTTTAAGACGATATCAACGCTTTCCAGCTCCGTCAGAGCACAAAGGCCCTCCATGCCGCTGTACACCTTCACATCGAGGTCGCGGACGGCAGCACGAAGCTTAGAAGCCGCTTCCAAATCAAAAACCGCAACTGCTTGCGGTTTAAATTCCCGGATCTGCTCTTCCAGAAGCCGAATATTGGAATGGGCAGCGAGCGCCTCCACTTTAACGGCGTGCTCCCCTTCCTTTTGTATACAGCGCACAACGTCGAGCGCCTGTGTACCGATGGACCCGGTAGAGCCGAGCAAAGCTAACTTTTTCATGCAGACCCATCCTTTCTTACGACACGATCGGCAGCAGCATCGTTACCATGTAGACAAACGGTGCGGTGAAAATCACGCTGTCGAAACGGTCCAAAATGCCGCCGTGGCCCGGAATGACGCTGCCGAAATCTTTGATGTGGCAGCTTCTTTTAATGAGCGAAAAGCTGAGGTCGCCGAGCACGGACACAAACGCGCCGAAAAAGCCGATGATAAAGAGCGAGAGCCAGTTTGCCTGACGTTCGCCGCCGTAAATACCGTAGGTGAAAATGAGACCCACGAGCTGCAAAATGATGACGCTGGACAACACGCCGCCGATGAGACCCTCCACAGTCTTTTTGGGGCTGATCTCCGGGCACAGCTTGTGCTTACCGAAGAGCTTGCCGGCGAAAAACGCGCCTGCGTCCGGAATCCATGCGGAGAATACGCACACGAGCGCGTAGAACATGCCGTGCTGGTCGCTCAACGTGCGCACCAGAACGATAGTCTGCAGCGCGAGCGGGATCAAAACGACCATGCTGTACACAACGGCCATTTCTTTAAAAGTGATCTCGCGGTGGTGGCGCAGCAGCGCGCAGAAAATGCACGCCGTGAACGCGGAATAAATAAAGATATTTGCCTGCTGAAATTCACAGAACTGCACCAGCACGGCAGCTGTCATGCTGGGAACCGTGATATACCAGCGGTCGGAAAGCCCCAGCGCCTTGATGACTTCAAAAACAGCGAGCGCGGAGATAAACGCAATGGCAATATTGAGTGCCAGCGGAAAAGAGCGGTTGAACACGACGATTGCCATGAAAAATGCGACCAGCGTGACACCGGATAAAACTCTGTCCTTCATATACCTATGGTTTCCTTTCACCGTTCGGAATGTAATAGAAACGCGGTACAGGGCGGCATGTGCCGCCCGCACTGCAAAAAATCATACACCGCCGAAACGGCGTTGTCTGCTGTTGAACTTTTCAATGGCTTCGTCCAAGTGCTTCGGCTTGAAATCTGGCCAGAGAATATCAAGATATTCAAATTCGGTATAGGCGCTCTGCCACAAAAGGAAGTTTGAGATGCGCTCTTCGCCGCTTGGACGGATGATGAGATCCGGGTCAGGCTGGCCGGCGGTGTACATAGCGCCGGAAAGCGTTTCCTCCGTGATGTCCTCGGGCGAAAGCTCGCCGTTTTTGACGCGCTCTGCCAAAATGCGTGCCGCGCGGGTGATCTCTGCACGGCCGCCGTAGTTCATGGCGAGGTTCAGCACCATGCCGGTCTTCACGCTGCTCGCTTCCTCCACGCGATGAATGAGCGCCTGTAAGTCGGGCGCAAAAGCGGAAATATCGCCGATAAAGCGCACCCGGATATTCTCATTCATAAAGTCGCGCAGCGCTTCCTCGAGGTACTGGTGGAAAAGCTTCATCAGCGCAGAGACTTCCTCAGCGGGGCGGCTCCAGTTTTCCGTGGAAAACGCGTAGAGCGTGAGATATTTTACACCGATAGACGATGCATACCGCGTGATGGTGCGGAAATTCTGCGCGCCCGCCGTGTGGCCCGCCGTACGCGGCAGACCACGCTTTTTAGCCCAACGACCGTTGCCGTCCATGATGATGCCGATATGTGCCGGCACCTGCACGGGCGTTTTGTTTTCTTTACTTCCAAATGCCATTTCGGAGCCTTCCTTTTGCTTACAGGGTGAGAACTTCCTTCTGCTTTGCGGCAGAGCGTTCGTCTGCCTGCTTTACGTACTTATCCGTCAGCTCCTGCGTTTTCTTTTCCGCCTGCTTCAGGTCGTCCTCGGTCAGTTCGCCGTCTTTCTTCATCGCCTTCAGCTTTTCCATAGCGTCGCGGCGGATGGAACGCAGGGCGATTTTTGCTTCTTCTGCCATGTGGCTGACGTCCTTCACGATATCCTTACGCTTCTCTTCGGTGAGCGGCGGGAAAATGAGGCGGATGGTCTTGCCGTCGGACTGCGGGTTGATGCCGATGTCCGAGGTCTGGATGGCGCGCTCAATGGCGCGGCAGACGGAACCGTCCCACGGCTGAATGGTCAGCACGCGTGCCTCCGCAACGGAAACGGCTGCAAGCTGGTTGACCGGCGTGGGTGCGCCGTAGTAATCGACCATGACCTTATCGAGCACAGCCGGGTTTGCGCGGCCTGCGCGGATGGCGGCGTAGTCGCTTTCGAGTCTCGCGATGGTTTTGCCCATTTTGCTTTCTGCTTTTGCCAATACTTCCTTCATAAGTATATTCTCCTATCTGTTATTTCATTATACGTTTTGTGTGCTCTTTATCAGGGCGCACAAGGCTTCTCCCCTAAAAAGCTTTAGTCCTTCGTGATGACCGTGCCGACGTTTTCGCCGCAGACGGCGCGGACGATGTTCTCCGGGTCCTCAATGCTGAACACAAGGAACGGGATGCCGCGGTCGTTACAGAAGGAAGCGGCCGTCATATCCATGACCTGCAGGTTCTGATTGAGAATTTCCATATACGTGAGATGATCGTACTTCTTTGCGTTCGGGTTCTTCTTCGGGTCACTGTCGTAAACGCCGTCGACCATGGTCGCCTTTAAGATGACTTCGGCGTCGATTTCTGCACCGCGCAGCGCTGCGCCGGTATCGGTGGAGAAGTACGGGTTACCCGTGCCGCAGCCAAACACGACAACGCGGCCTTTTTCAAGGTGACGCACCGCACGGTTGCGGATGTACGGCTCTGCGACCTCCTGCATGGCGATGGCTGTCTGTACGCGCACATCAAGGCCGACCTGCTCGAGGCCGTCCGCCACGCCGAGCGCATTGATGACCGTAGCCAGCATGCCCATGTGGTCTGCACGGGTGCGGTCCATGCTGCCGCTGCTTCTGCCGCGCCAGAAGTTGCCGCCGCCCACAACAATGGCGACCTCGCAGCCCATATCCACGATCTTCTTGATGGGCTCGCAGATCTTGACAACGGTGTCAAAATCGATGCCGTGACCGATCTTGCCGGAAAGCGATTCGCCGCTGAGCTTTAAGAGAACTCTTTTGTACTTGAGATTCATACGTTCATCCTCGATTCTTTAGTATTCCATATCCTGTGACGCACACCCGCAATTTTTTCAATTTGCAAATGCACAGATTTATACTTATACTTATTTTACATGACAGACCCCGATTTGTAAAGCGTATTTCCGAAATGTTCACGGAAATGAAAAATTTCTGCACAATGCACGAAATTCAAACGGCGTTCACAGTTTTGTGCTAAAAGTGTCTTATACTTAAAAAACGGCTGAAAGGAGTGAAAACCACATGCAGCTTAGAAAAACGATTTTAGCATCCGTGCTTTCTGCGGCGCTTGCGCTCTCTGCGGCCGCCTGCGGCACAGCGGAACACGCACAAAGTGTGAGCAGCGCGGCGGCTTCAGAGCACGTAGCGGAAACGCCGACACCTTCCCCCGAAGCGACCGCAACGGCATCGCCTACCGCCGAGCCGACGGTAAAATCCACCGCATCTCCCGCACCGGAAAGCAACGAGGTAAGCGAAAACGCAGAGATCACCGCGGAGATTGAAGCGATGGCGCCGCTTTTGGAAGCACATATTCTGGCGCAGATGAACGGCATGGCGTTTGACGCGAATGATCCCGTTTACTTTTGGCAGACCGCGGCCTTTGCGGTGGACAACTGCGGCATGACGTTTTACAGCGCAGAGACGACCGGCAGCGCGCTGGTGCTCTCCCGCGGGGTGATGGAAGAAATTGTGAGCGGACTATTCGAAAGCGCCGCAAATGAAGACCTGCCGGATATTCCCGACTCGCTTTCGGGTGAGATTTCGTACGATGCGGACAGCGACACCTATGCGCGGCCTATAAGCGGCGGCGGCTTTTCCGTGGACATACAAGACTGTGTGAAAAGCGGAGATGTGTACACCGTGACGGCAGCGCTCATCCGCGACGAGAACGAGGCGGAACCGCAGGCAATCTTCACGGCGGAGCTTGTGCCGAATCCGCGCGAGGACAATACCGTATTTACATATAGTATACGCACCGTGAAACAAATTTCATAAGCAAATTAAAAATGTCGCGCAGAATGTGTATTTTTTCTGCGTGACATTTTATTATCAAACTCTCTGTGAAACACAACAAAATAGTTTCCTAACACTCCGTTCATTTTTAGTACATGTATATCGATATAGAAATATCAATATGCAGATTTAGCACTTAACAAATCAAAAATTTTGATATACAATACAGTCGTAAAAAGAAGTTAGGTGGTGCAAACCACCGAGCTTTGCGATAAATTGCTTCACATAGAAAGGGCGATAGACTTATGGCAAGATTTACACTTCCCCGCGATTTGTATCATGGTAAGGGTGCTTTGGAAGAACTGAAGCATTTTGAAGGCAAGAAGGCTGTTATTTGTGTAGGCGGCGGCTCCATGAAGCGTTTCGGCTTTTTGGACCGTGCAGTCGGCTATCTGAAGGAAGCCGGCATGGAGGTCGAGCTGATTGAAGGCATTGAGTCCGACCCGTCTGTTGAGACCGTTATGAAGGGTGCGCAGAAGATGATCGAGTTCCAGCCGGATTGGATCATCGCGATGGGCGGCGGCTCTCCGATCGATGCCGCAAAAGCTATGTGGATCAAATACGAATACCCGGACGTTACGTTTGAGGATATGTGCAAGGTCTTCGGCCTGCCGAAGCTGCGCCAGAAGGCACACTTCTGCGCCATTTCCTCTACTTCCGGCACCGCAACGGAAGTGACCGCGTTCTCCATCATCACCGATTATCAGAAGGGCATCAAGTACCCGATCGCTGACTTCGAGATTACCCCGGATGTCGCCATCGTTGACCCGGACCTTGCCGAGACGATGCCGAAGAAACTCGTTGCGCACACCGGTATGGATGCTATGACCCATGCGATTGAAGCGTATGTTTCCACCGCAAACTGCGATTTCACCGACCCGCTCGCCATCCACGCAATCGAGATGATCATGAAGGACCTTATCCCGTCCTATAACGGCGATATGACCGCCCGCGACAACATGCACAACGCACAGTGCCTGGCCGGTATGGCGTTCTCCAACGCTCTGCTCGGCATCGTACACTCCATGGCACATAAGACCGGCGCTGCGTTTGCCGATTACGGCGCACACATCATCCACGGCGCTGCAAACGCTATGTACCTGCCGAAGGTCATCGCGTTCAACGCAAAGGACGAGACCGCAAAGAAGCGTTACGGTGTCATTGCCGACTATATGCACCTCGGCGGCAGCAACGACGACGAGAAGGTACAGCTGCTCATCCAATACCTGCGCAACATGAACGATGAGCTGAACATTCCGCACTGCATCAAGCACTACGGCCCGGACAGCTTCCCGACCGAGAACGGCTTTGTGCCGGAGAACGTCTTCCTTGAGAGACTGCCGGAGATTGCAAAGAACGCTATCGCCGATGCCTGCACCGGTTCCAACCCGCGTCAGCCCAGCCAGGAGGAGATGGAAAAGCTGCTTAAGTGCTGCTACTACGACACGGAAGTTGACTTCTAAGTCTATAAAGACAATCTATAACGCATCCCGGGCATCTGTCCGGTAAAAGGACATTTTATCCCTGCCGCCCGGTATTTCTTCGGAAATCGCCGCACGGCAGGGATTTCCTGTCTTTTCCCGTTGTAATTTTGATATTTCTCTGATATAATAGTATCGTTTGCAGGTTTTAAAGGCAAAAATTGCAAAACCGGCATCCGACACAGACAAAACTTAGGCAAAACCGCACAAACTGCGCACATGCCTGAAGGGAAAGGTTTTGAAGTATGTATAAGATCGTAAAAAAACAGCCGCTGAACCCCACGGTGACGCGGATGGAGATCGAGGCGCCGCTCATTGCGAAAAAAGCAAAGCCCGGCCAGTTTATCATTCTGCGCGTAGACGAAAACGGCGAGCGTATCCCGCTGACCGTTGCCGGCTATGACCGCGAAAAGGGCACCGTTACAATCATTTTTCAGATTGTCGGCGCAACGACCGAAAAGCTCAACCACTTAAACGAAGGTGAATGTCTGCACGACTTCGTAGGCCCGCTCGGCGTACCAACGCATGTAGACGGCCTTAAGAAGGTCTGCGTTATCGGCGGCGGCGTAGGCTGCGCCATCGCACTGCCCATTGCCGAAGAGCTGCACGCCATGGGCGCGGAAGTCACCTCTATCATCGGCTTCCGCAATCAGGATCTCGTAATTCTGGAAGACGAATTCAAGGCTTGCTCCGACCACTTCACGCTGATGACGGACGACGGCTCCTACGGTGAAAAGGGCAATGTCACCGCCCCGCTGAAGACACTGCTTGAAAATGGCGAGCGTTTTGACGAGGTCATCGCCATCGGCCCGCTGATCATGATGAAGTTCGTCTGCCTCACCACAAAGGAATACGACCAGAAGACCGTTGTTTCCATGAATCCGATCATGGTAGACGGCACGGGCATGTGCGGCGGCTGCCGCCTGACCGTTGGCGGCAAAACGAAGTTCGCCTGCGTAGACGGCCCGGACTTTGACGGCCACGAGGTCGATTTTGACGAGGCGATGAGCCGCTCCCGCAGCTACACTCCTTTTGAGCGCCACGCTTATGAGGAAGCCTGCAACCTGTTCAAGAAGGAGGTTGAGTGATCATGCCTAACATGAGAATGACAAAGAACCCCATGCCCTCGCAGGACCCGAACGTTCGCAACAAGAACTTTAAAGAGGTCACGTTGGGCTATACCGAAGAAATGGCACTGGACGAAGCACAGCGCTGCCTGAATTGTAAGAACATGCCGTGCGTTTCCGGTTGCCCGGTCAATATTCATATTCCGGAGTTCATCAAGAAGGTCGCCGAGCACGACTTTGAGGGCGCGTATCAGGTTATTGCGCAGTCCTCTTCCCTGCCGGCTGTCTGCGGCCGTGTCTGCCCGCAGGAGACGCAGTGCGAAGGCAAGTGCGTGCGCGGCATTAAGGGCGAACCGGTCGGTATCGGCCGTCTGGAGCGTTTTGTTGCCGACTGGCACAACGCACACGCTACCGTTGCCACCATCACCGCGCCGAAGAACGGCCACAAGGTTGCCATCATCGGTTCCGGCCCTGCGGGTCTTACCTGCGCGGGCGACCTCGCAAAGCTGGGCTACGACGTGACGATTTACGAAGCGCTGCACCTTGCAGGCGGCGTGCTCGTGTACGGCATCCCGGAGTTCCGTCTGCCGAAGTCCATCGTGCAGAAGGAAGTCGATAACCTCAAGGCGCTCGGCGTCAAGGTGGAGACCAATATGGTTATCGGTCGTATCCTGACGATTGAAGAGCTGAAGGACGAGTACGGCTACGAGGCCGTGTTTGTCGGCACGGGTGCAGGTCTTCCCCGCTTTATGAACATCCCGGGCGAAAACCTGAAGGGTGTGTACTCCGCAAACGAATTCCTCACCCGCAGCAACCTGATGAAGGCTTACCGCGATGATTCCACTACGCCGATCCAGCACGCGAAAAACGTGGCAGTCGTCGGCGGCGGTAACGTGGCCATGGACGCCGCGAGAACCGCAAAGCGTCTCGGCGCGGAGAACGTGTACATCATCTACCGCCGCGGCATGGCAGAACTGCCGGCACGTAAGGAGGAAGTGGAGCACGCAGAGGAAGAGGGCATCATCTTCCATACGCTGACGAACCCGGTAGAGATTTTACCGACGGACGTCACCGACCCGCGTGACCCGAACTACGGCTGGGTCGCCGGTATTCGCTGCGTAAAAATGGAGCTTGGCGAGCCGGACGCTTCCGGCAGACGCAGCCCGATCGTCATTGAGGGCAGCGAATTCGATATTCCGATGGATTGCGTTATCATGTCCCTCGGTACTTCCCCGAACCCGCTGCTGAAAGCCACCACCCCGGGTCTTGAGACCCAGAAGCGCGGCCAGATCATCGCGGACGAACACGGTCTCACCTCCATCGAGGGTGTGTACGCAGGCGGCGACGCCGTAACGGGCGCCGCAACGGTTATCCTCGCCATGGGCGCAGGCAAGACCGCCGCAGCTGCAATCGACAAGTACATTCAGGAAAAGAAGTAAGTCAGCTTTTCCCCTAACCTAAAAACGAACGGCACCGGTGACAGATTTCATCGGTGCCGTTTTGCTGTGTTTGGCGGGTTTAATTTTCAAATGCTTTCCGCACCCACTGCATCGTGTAGGCGTCTGCCGGGCGGTCTTTCCGCACGCCGGAACTGACCTGCACGCCCATCAAAATGCGCGGCTCACGCTCGGCAAATGCCATAAAACGCACCAAAATTTCATCGTATCTGCCCATTTTTCACAGCTCCTTTTTTCGATCCTTTTAGAAAAACAAGCAGAGTATACCACGTTTTTCAGAGAAACGCAACGTCCTTTTGTATACTGCCGAAAGCATCTTGAATTTTCACGATTTTGGCAGTATAATTCTATTGGCAAATCTACCCGAAAAGAGGTTTTCTGAATGAAAAAAGTGCTTTTGCTCGGCGATTCCATTCGCATGGGCTATGACGATTATGTAAAAGAGGAGTTAGACGGCAAGTGTGAGGTCGTTTACGACGCCGAGGACAACGGCCGCTTCGCTGCGTACACGCTGTGGCAGGCGAACCAGATGTTCAAGCATCACGGTCATTTTGACGTGGTACACTGGAACAACGGCTACTGGGATATGAACATTGAGGCTCCGATGACAGAGGCCATGCACCCCGTTGAGGAATATGTGCACTTCTTAAAGCGCATCATCAAGCTGTGCAGAGAAAACGGCGCGAAAATCATCTTCGCGACCACCACGCCGATTTTGGAGCCCGGCATGGCGGCAGACAACACCGGCACGCAGGCGGACAGCATCAACTACAATAACGAGTGGGTGGAGCTGTATAACGACGCCGCCAAAAAGCTGATGGCAGAGGAAAACATTCCGGTGAACGACCTTTACGCGCTGTGCAAGGAAGGCGAGCACTATTATAAGTGCCCGGATATGCTGCACCTGACCGAGGAAGGCTACCGCAAGTGCGCAAAGCAGGCGGCCAACATGATCTTGAAGGAGCTCGGTGAAGCATGAGCTCCGGCGTAAAAAAGACGAACGCCATGCGCATGCTGGACGGCGCGAAGATTCCCTATGAGGTGCGCACATACGAATTTGAGGAGACCGATCTCGCGGGCGTACACGCGGCAGACGCCGTGGGCATGCCGTATGAGACGGTGTTCAAAACGCTCGTTGCGCGCGGCGATAAGACCGGGTTTGTCGTGTTTTGCATCCCCGTAGCGGAGGAATTAGACCTCAAAAAAGCTGCCAGAGCCAGCAAAAATAAATCCGTGGAGCTTCTGCACGTGAAAGACTTGCTGCCGACGACCGGCTATATCCGCGGCGGCTGCTCGCCCGTGGGCATGAAGAAGGCGTTCCCGACGTATATCGACGAGACCGCCATGCTGTTTGATGCAATCGCCGTCAGCGGCGGTATGCGCGGCGTGCAGCTCATCGTAAACCCGGATCAGCTTTTGGGCTTCGTCAAAGGCGAGTATGTCGATTTGACGGCGTAACACATAGCGAACTGTAACGGCGATAAAAACCTTTTGATCTAACTTTTCTCAAAAAAATTCACGCTCCCCTGCTTACTTCTTTAAAGTATATGCAGCGGGAGCGTGTTTTATATCTGCTATTTTTATAAATAACTTTTCGCGAAAGCGTATAATCAGTGGTTCATGAGCGCTTCGGCATTTTCGTTTTCGTTTACAAGGCCGAGGTCGTGCTTGATCTTCGTGGTGGAGATGCCCGGCGTGCGCGGCAGGAAGACGAGCTCGCAGTAATCCTTGAGGTAGTCAAAGCGATCGCTGTTTTCCCAGTCACTGCCCATAACGACTACGTCCACATGGTAGTCCTTCACGTCGCTGATCTTTTGATCCCAGCTTTCCTCCGGAATGACGAGGTCAACGTAGCGAATGGCTTCGAGCATCATTTTGCGCGTTTCATAATCGTGAAACGCTTTTTTGCCCTTGCCGGCGTTGAACTCATCCGTGGAAAGCGCCACGATAAGATAATCGCCCAGTGCCTTTGCGCGCTTTAAAAGGTTGATGTGGCCGTAATGCAGCAGGTCAAATGTTCCGTAGGTCAATACTCGTTTCATGTTTTAGCCTTTCCTTTCGTTTTTTACAGCTTGCTCAATGCTCCGGTTTCTGTAAGAGTCATCGCCTGCCGTTACACTTTGAATATTCAGATGCGGCAAAATACGGAATACTTCCCGCGCGAAAACAGCATCGCAATTATACTTATTACGCTCTCTGCTGAAAAACAGCTTGATGTTTTCCGGCAAAGAAAGGAACATCTGCGTATCGATCACGGTGTAATCCAGCCAATCGTTATATTTATCGGTCAGCTCCTTGAGGGTGAGCTCGTTGAAATCCCTGCGCAGGAAAACCGCTACGGGCGCTTCCATGGAACAGAGCTGCTGTTCCAGCTCTTTCGCCCAACCCTTATGGTCGTTCTTTCCGACAAGATAAACATTTCGCGGCTGCTTTTTGTTTTCGGCATAATCGATCACTTCAAACTTCGGCGCTTTTCCGTAGAACAGCATATCGTTCAGGTTTCGGATATTATCCGGCGCATCGTAATTTGTAAACATCTTATAATACGCGTCATACGCCGCACTGTTCACGTCTGCCTGTTTATCGTTTTCGTGCAGGTATGCGAGCATTTCGTTCATGGTATAAATTTTGCGGAACGGGAGGTCGCGCACATCCATATACATGCCACGCTCTGCCATGTACGCATCATAGTCGTACATAAAGAGCACGATTGGCTTGCGCGTGATGGAAAAATCGAAAAAAACGCTGGAATAGTCCGTAATCAGCACGTCCACAGCATTCAAAAAGCTGTAACTGTCCACGTCATCCGGGAATTTTACAATGTGCTTATAGCCTTCGATCGGCACTTTGTCTTTTACAAGCGGATGCAGGTTCACGTACATGATCTGCTTATCCGTCAGCGCGCTGTCGAACTTTGTCAGCAGGTCGCGCACTTCCGCTTCGTACCCGCCTTTGTTTGCGCCGGAGCTCATCGCGCCGCGCCAAGTCGGCATGTAGGCAAAGGTTTCCTTGCCGTCCATTCCGTATTGCTTCCGCACCGCCGCTGCCGCGTCTTTATCCCAGAATATCGCGTTGCGCGGGTACCCGCTCAGGATCACCTTTCCCGTATAGAGGTGGTTCAGGTTGTAATCTTCCATCATGTGATCCATCGTATAGCGGTTCGGGTGCAGAAGATAGCTGCTGTGCAGGAAATTGCGCTGCATGTTGCTCATATCCTGAATGCCCATCGCCATTTTTTTGCCGAGGGTCTTCAGCGGCGTTCCGTGCCATGTATTCAAATAGACCTGCCCTTCACGGCGGATAAAATACGTTGGGAAGCTCACGTTATTTACAAGATATCGGCTCGTTGCCAAAATCTTCTGGTATTTTCTCGAGCCGAGCGGGATAAGCTGCACACGGTTCAGCCCATACGCATCTAATATCTTCCGGTGCTCGCCCATCAACTCTTTTTTCGACGTGTAATAGATGGTAAACGTCGGGTCCTTTGCCAGCTCGCGCATCATTGCGAACGGCGAATCATTTAAGTTCGTACCGTGGAAGGATTCAAAAAGCACCTGCTTGTCGCAAAGCGGCTTCTTTTTACACGTGCGCACGTAGTAGTATTTATTCAAATAACTGCGCTTTGAGAAAACCGTCAAAGCCTTGCGCATCGTTTTTGCCGCTTTGCCCAAAAGGCGCAGCACGGAATTCGGCATCATGCTGTAAAGATACCACGTGAACTCATGCTTGGCCAAAGCGCCCATCAGCCGTTTTTTGGAGAAGAAAAAGTCAAAAAACGCCTTGTTTCTGCGCCAGTCATCAAAATAGTGATCCAGATGCTGAAAGCCCTTATGGACGACTTTAAACTGCAGGTCTTTATCTTTATACGCCGTAAAATCGCGGAAGCGCAGGATCGTGTGCTTCAAATTGATGAAGCCGAGCACCTCTTTAAACTCCTCGAATGCGCCTTCCCGAATATAGTACTCGTTCATGATTGCGAGCGAATCATACATCTGCAGGATGTTCTCGGAGAATGTCGCCGTGATCGCGCCCTCACGCTTTAGAATATAGTAGTACAGCGGCTCGTTTACTTTGGAAATCCGGTTGGCATGCAGCATCAGCGGGTAGATGGTCGCAATGTCCTCATAAATTTTCCCTTTCGGGAAGCGTATCCCCGTGCGCTCAAATAAGGCGCGGCGGTAAATTTTATTCCAGGCATACGGTGCATTTGTGTACAGAAGCTTCGGGTTTTCATGCAGGCTCACACCGAACTCCAGCGTGCTGCCGCGCTGGAAAAAGCGCCGCGTTTCGGTATTTTCGTCTATGCCGTAATAGCCGCAAACCACAATATCCGAATCCGTTTCAGCGGCGCGGTCGTACAGCTTTTGGTACATGGTCACGTTTAAATAGTCATCGCTGTCCACAAAGCCGATGTATTCACCGTGCGCATACGGAATACCGTAGTTGCGCGCATCGGATAATCCGCCGTTTTCTTTGATGAGGCTTATCACCTTCTGCGGATATGCTGCGGCATAACGGTCTATGATCGCCTGCGAATTATCCTTTGTGCCGTCGTTGACAACAATGATCTCCATTTCTTCCAGCGTTTGCTTCACTAAGGAATCAAGGCAACGCTCCAAATACGCTTCAACGTTGTATACAGGAACGATAACGCTGACTTTTATCGAATCAAAATTACGTTCTGACTTCATTTTATCTATCATTTATCCCTTCTGTAAGGAAAGTCATTATAAGATCCACACAGCGCTGCGTGTTGTTCGTGTCATCCGTCTCCACGAATTCTTTTCTGAAGGCGGTGAGCTTTTCGTAATCGTAGGGCGTGTGGAGGATACAGTCGACCAGAGGCTCGGCCTTTGTGAATGCGCAGTGCGGCATCTCTGCAAGCGGGTCAAAGTTGAGGCCGCGCGTTTCCTTGTAGCGCTCTAAATCGTAAACGTAGAAATACACCGGCTTTTTGATGAGGCTCGCCTCAATGGAAATAGCGGAATAGTCCGTGATGACGGCGTCTGCTACTGCCATTAGCGTGAAGGTGCCGAACTCCGGACACTCGCGGAATTTCGGCAGCACACAGCGGCGCTCCAAGCGCTCACGGTCGAGTGGGTGCAGCCGCACGATGAGCAGCATACCCATTTTTTCCGCCGCCGTGATGAGCGGCTCAATCTCGGGCATTTGCTCGCCGTCGCGGAATGTGGGAGCGTATAGGACGATCTTCTGCCCGCGCAGCTCCGGGTAGGCCGCGAAAAAGCGGCGGCGGCAACGCGCGCGATTCATTTTCAAAATGGCATCTACGCGCGGCACACCGGTCACGCGCATTTTATCGGCAGAAACGCCGAACGCCTCCTCATAGGCTTTTGCTGTACGGTGACTCGCACAGAGCACGGCATCGTAGTGCTTATGCATCCCCATGCGCTCCGCAAGCTCTTTATCGCGCCCGCCGGGCACGGAAAGCGCCTGCCTGCCAAACTTCTTAATGGCGCCAAGCGCGTGCCAGACCTGCACCACGCGCAGCTCTTTACGGTGATGCAGCACGCTGACCGGGATGCAATAGCCGTCTATGATGCACACATGCGCGGTGGAAAGCTCCGCGGCGCAGTGCAGCAAATGGAAACAATAGCGCAGAAGCTCTAACGGCGTATCGCCCATTTCGCGGCAGAGATACACAAGGCGCACCCCGGGATCACGCGCTTCGATCTCTGCGCCGAGCTGTTCAAAATCCGGCCGCTGGCTGTTCGACTGGCGGCTGATCATAACGACTTCTTTCTGCATGGGGCGCAGCTTCATGACGGCGTACACGGCGTTATACAACGCTTTGAAAACGGAGATCAGCCCGAGCAATATTCTTTTTTTCACAGAGGCTTCGCCCCTTTCTGTGCAGCGCCGTTCCATTTTTTGCGCATAGCGTGCGGCCTTTGCCCGCACCCCAAACACACGCTGCCAAATTTTGCCGTTGCGGAAAGCCGCACTTTTCCGCATTAAACAGAGTTAGTATACCACACTGTGCAGAAAATCGCCAGTGTTTTACCGCAAAGTTCGCCGTTTCGTTGAATCTTTGTAATACTACGGAAAAATTTGCGCCCGAACCCCCGCGAATTTGTCGCATTCGCAGGAAAATTCAGGGTATTTTGCCTCCTAATCCTGCGTCAAAATCGTCTAAAAAGTCACAAACTCGCCGTAAAGCCATAGGAAAAACGGGCAAGCACCGAAAAAGTGCCGCCCGTTTTTGTTTAGTCGAACGAAGGGTTAAACGCGTAGAAGTTTTTGGAATCAAGCCGATCGGTCGCGATGCGCAAACCCTCGCCGAAGCGCTGGTAATGCACAATCTCGCGCTCGCGCAGAAACTTGATGGGGTCGCGCACATCGGGGTCATCCGCAAAGCGCAGAATGTTGTCATACGTTACGCGGGCCTTCTGCTCGGCGGCGAGGTCTTCGTTGATGTCTGCCAGCGTGTCGCCCGTTACGGCGATGCTCGCCGCACTGAACGGCGCGCCGGAGGCCGCTACCGGGTAAACGCCCGTCGTGTGGTCGATGAAATACGCATCAAAGCCTTGCTTTTGAATCTCCTCCTGCGTCAAATTCCGCGTCAGCTGGTACACGATTGTCCCCACCATCTCGAGATGAGCGAGTTCTTCGGTGCCTACATACGTGACAGAAATGCTCCGGTGTCCTCGTTCGAAGGACAAGCAGTTGAGTTTTGGACTTAAAATACATAGTCTTACCGAATTTAAGTCTGTAAAAAAGCGCTGCGATCCCGATAATACAGAGCACTCAAAAAAACCTGATTTCATCGAAGAAATGAAGCCAAAACGAATTGTAAATCTATATGCAGTTGCTTCTGTATGAGCGTTAACTGCGTAAGGATCGCCGTTAAATATGTTTCTGCTGTTTGCGGACAAGCAGATTTGCACTTTTCAACCGACTGCTTCAAGAAAAGTCGAAAATCACTCGATTTACCGCAGTTGATTTTAAGCTGAAAATTGGATATTTGCCCGATTACATAGCCGTCTGCTGCGCCGCAGGCGGCTAAATTTATGTGAAGGAGGAAACCCATATGGCGAATTGCAAAGTGATCGCGGTGACGAACCAAAAGGGCGGTGTGGGCAAGACCACAACCACCGCTAACCTCGGCATCGGACTTGCCCAGCAAAACAAGCGAGTGCTGCTCATTGACGCAGATGCGCAAGGCTCTTTGACCCTCTCCCTCGGCTATCCGAAGCAACTGAATAACACCACGGAAGCACTTCAGTAATGGCATAGATACATTTAGAAGCCCTCTTTTGAATGTTATATTAAAGCCGCAAATTCGACTCAAAACGTCAAGTTTCATACCAATCGTATTGTTCTTTTTATCTTGATATCCACGTCAATTTCTGCTATAATGTTGTTATGATTAGTAGGAACGGAGGGATCTTTTGTGCGCTATATGGATGTTAAGACTGCAGCTGACCGTTGGGAATTGACCGAAAGAAGAATTACCACGCTTTGCAGAGACGGACGCATCGCGGGAGCGAAAAAGGAAGGAGGCTTATGGCTTATTCCTGATGACGCTGAAAAACCAGCGGATGGCCGCAGAAATAAGTCTTCACGAGCTATGAAAACAACCGCCAAATTGCCTTTACCCATTGGTGTGTCCGATTTCAAGGAATTGGTTTCGGGATACTATTATGTGGACAAGACCCTGATGCTCAAGGAGTTTATCGATTTCAAGCCTAAGGTTTCTCTTTTTACCCGTCCAAGACGTTTCGGAAAAACATTGGCAATGGATATGCTGAAAACCTTCTTCGAGGTTAGCAGCACGGATACCTCCAAGTATTTCAAGAATAAAAAGATTTGGAGCTGCGGCGAGGAGTACCGCCGTGAGCAAGGAAAATACCCGGTCATCTTCGTTACCTTTAAAGATATTAAGTTTGCAACATGGGAACAGACCTATACGGCGATCCGTGAGATCATTGCAAATGAGTATCTGCGCCACGATACTTTGCTGACGAGTGACAAATGCAATGAATTTGAGAAGAACTACTTCCGTAAAGTTGTTGACGGGACGATAACAGAAGTTAGTATGGCAAGAGCTTTCCTGGAGCTTTCGCACATGCTCAATAAGCATTATGGCCGCCCCGCTGTCATTATCATTGATGAATATGATACACCTATCCAGCAGGGCTACACGGAGGGATACTACGAACAGATCACCGGCTTTATGCGTAATCTTCTGTCCGGCGCTTTCAAAGATAATTCGAACCTCTCCTATGGATTTCTGACCGGCATTCTTCGTGTGGCAAAGGAAAGCATTTTCAGCGGCCTAAACAATTTGAAGGTAAACTCCATTCTCGAAGATCGCTACAGCGAATATTTCGGGTTCACCAAAGACGAGATCCGGGGCATTACGGAGTATTACGGCCGAACGGATAAGTACGAGGAGATTTGTGAATGGTATGACGGCTATCAATTTGGCGATACGGATATTTTCAACCCTTGGTCTGTTCTCAATTATATGGATGAGAATTGCTCGGCAAAAGCCTATTGGCAATCCACGGGAGATAACAGCATCATCCGACAGATCGTTGCAGAGGCAGACGATGAGACTGCAGACAATCTCCGCAAATTGATGCAGGGACAAATGGTTTCCTCTTATGTGGACACCTCTGTTATTTATCCCGAAATCAGGAATAATCCGACAACGATCTATAGCTTCCTGCTTTCTGCCGGCTATCTGAAGGTCGTAAAAAAGGATGAGCTGCACGACGGAAATGCTATCTGCGACATTGCCATACCGAATAAAGAGATTTTCTATGTCTATGAAAAAGAAATCCTTTCTGCACTGACGAATGTGATCTCCCAATCAACCGCTATTGCGATCCAACAGGCCATTATAAAGCAGGATGTTCCGAAATTGCAGGATAATCTGCAGAAGCTGCTGCTGAATTCCATCAGCTCCTTTGACTATGCCCATGAGAATTTCTATCACGGGCTTATCCTCGGGATCTGCGCGATCATGAATAACCTCTATCATGTGGACTCCAACAGGGAATCCGGCCACGGCAGATACGACATTCAGCTAAGGCCCTACAACAATAAAATGCCGGGTATTATCATAGAGCTCAAGGTATTAAAGGACGGCGTTACCGAATCTCGCATTGACACTGAGCTTGAGGCTTCTGCCAAGGAAGCTCTGGCACAGATTGAAAAACAGCAATATGTCACGACGATGAAGCAACAAGGCATTACCCACTTCTTCAAGGTTGGTGTTTCTTTCTACAAGAAGCATGTCAAACTGCTGAGCGACACCGAATAAGCTATGCGATTGACTTCCATGGTCGATATGCTTGGAGATGGTTTTATTAGCATAAGTCATCTGGCGCTCACTGGCAAAGGTATTTGCAATCTTTGAAGGGTTGATCGGTGCGCCGATTGCAGATGCAAGCACATCAACCAGAATCCCAATCTCATCCACGTTCTGAATCTTATTTCTTTCGATAACATCCTTCAGATAGACATTTGCAAAGATGTTCTTCAGACAGTCCGCTTTCTGTCGTTCGCTCTGGAAACTTACGATCTGCGGCAATCCTCCGTAGATCATGAGGCCAAAATGTATTTAACGCTTCTGATATTCCACACACAGGGCAACAAATATCCCCGCTTAGTTCATCATTCAAATAAGTTCAATCCATTTTGAATCTGCTTTTACACCTATCGCATTGAAGCGTAACCAAACCGTTTTCGTCTGACTGCAGCGTGGCTTTACCAATGGTGCTCGTATTTTCTATTCCTCCCTAATTCGTAATTTCTATATACCTGATTAGCCTTTCTTCTACATACTCGGCAATCAATTGAACCATGGCCCCCGCATCGTTATCACGATAATAACTATCAAATGCTTCATAATACCGTTTACGGTCTGCAAATTTCACATTGATAGGTGGATAGCCATTCTGCATAAGAAACAGGTTCAGTATCAAACGCCCTGTGCGGCCGTTGCCGTCCACAAAGGGGTGAATACCCTCAAATTTCAAATGAAACAGCGCTGCACTCTCAATCGGGTGCAGTTTTTTCTTTGAAAACTCTTTTACGAGCTTTTCCATCTGTTCCGGAACAACAACCGGCTCCGGCGGCGTATGATATGCGCCCATAATTTTAACAGGAATCCGTCGATAAACGCCGCGGTCCTCCGGTCGATCCATCAAAACCAGCGTGTGAATCTGTTTGATAATGCTCCCCGAAAAAGGAGCTTTTTCTTTCACCAAGTCTTGAACATAAAGGAATGCGTCCTTATGTCCGACGGCTTCTAAATGATCTTTCAGCGGCTTTCGATCGATCGTAATTCCCTCTAAAACAAGCGCAGTTTCCTGTAAGGTCAGCGTATTTCCCTCGATTGCATTTGAGTTGTAGGTATATTCAACCAAAAATTCTTCCTGCAATCGCTGTAATTCACCTGTCGTAAGTGGGCGACGCTGGTCAAACTGTTCCTTTATACTGTCGATACGGGAGAGCATCGGCAAATATTGTTCCGATACCGTTTTATGACGGAGGGTGCGCCCGTCAATCGGCTTTACCGCATTGCACGGTATGAGATAGGAGCGCCCTTTTTGAATAACGCCCTCAATTTTTCCCTGCTGGCACAGAATACGAATCCTACGGTCAGAAATCCCCCATTGTTCCGCAGCCTGTGTGACTTTCATATATTCCATTGCGTTCACCGCCTACATAACATTTTCTTTTCGCTTATGCTTATAGTATAACATCTTATCGGAATAATATCAATTCGTTTTTACAACCATTTGAATTTATATCGTTCCTAATATTACATAGCCGTCTGCTTCATCGCAGGCGGCTAAATTTATGTGAAGGAGGAAACCCATATGGCGAATTGCAAAGTGATCGCGGTGACGAACCAAAAGGGCGGCGTGGGCAAGACCACAACCACCGCCAACCTCGGCATCGGGCTTGCCCAGCAAAACAAGCGGGTGCTGCTCATTGACGCAGATGCGCAAGGCTCTTTGACCCTCTCCCTCGGCTACCCGAAGCCGGATGAGCTGCCCGTTACGCTGGCAGACATCATGCAGAATGTGATCGACGATACCCCCATCCCGGACAGCTGCGGTATTCTGCATCACGGTGAGGGCGTTGACCTGCTCCCGGCGAACATTGAACTGTCCGGCATGGAGCTCCGGCTGATCAACACCATGAGCCGGGAAAGCGTGCTGCGGACATATATCAATGCGGTCAAGCCCCATTACGACTATATCCTCATTGACTGTATGCCGTCGCCCGGTATGATGCCGATCAACGCACTGGCCGCAGCGGACAGCGTAATCAACCCGTCCCAGCCATCGTATCTCTCGGCAAAGGGGCTTGACCTGCTGATGCAGTCCATCGCAAAGGTTAAAAGGCAGATCAACCCAAAGTTGAAAATCGACGGCATCCTGTTCACAATGGTGGACAGCCGCACCAACGAGGCCAAGGAGATCATCGCCTCTCTGCGTGCCCACTACGGCGAAAAGATCCGTGTGTTCGGGACGGAAATTCCCTTTTCCGTTCGAGCCGCGGAAACCAGCGGCCGAGGCAAGAGCATTTTTGCTCACGACAAGAACGGCAAGGTTGCCGCCGCATACCGATCGCTGACGAAGGAGGTGTCAGAGCTTGAGCGCAAAACCGAGAGATTTAGGGATGACGCCGCTCGATGACCTGTTCTCCACCGACGAAAGCCGTGCGGAAGCGCAGCTTGAAAAGGTCGTTACGCTGAATCCCGCCGACATCTCCGATTTCCCCAGCCATCCGTTCAAGGTCAAGCAGGACGAAGCTATGGCGGAGATGGTAGACAGCGTAAAGCAGTACGGTGTGCTGGTGCCTGCCCTTGTCCGCCCCAAGGCGGACGGCGGCTATGAGATGGTTGCCGGTCATAGGCGAAAGTGTGCGGCAACGCTGGCAGGAATCACCGAGATGCCCTGCATCGTCCGAAACCTCACCGATGATGAAGCGACGATCATCATGGTGGACAGCAATTTACAGCGGGAAACGATCTTACCGTCCGAAAAGGCATTTGCCTACAAGATGAAGTTGGAAGCCATAAAACGGCAGGGTCAGCGGTCGGATTTAACTTCGACCCCACTGGAGCCGAAGTTAAAGGATAGCCGTTCTAATGAGGAACTGGCTGCAAGCAGCCCGGACAGCAGATCACAAATTCAGCGGTATATTCGCCTGACTGAACTGATTCCGCCGGTGCTTGATATGGTGGACAGCGGCAAGATTGCTTTCCGCCCCGCCGTGGAGCTTTCCTACCTCTCCAAAGAACAGCAGCAGAGCCTATATGACACGATGGAGTGCGAGGACTGCACGCCGTCGCTTGCACAGGCCATCAAAATGAAAGAGTTCAGTCGGGACGGAAAGCTGACGGAGGAAGTCATCCTTTCCATTATGCAGGAGGAAAAACCAAACCAGCGCGAAAAGCAGGCTTTTCGCGACGAGCGAATAACGAGGCTCATTCCGAAATCGATTCCGCGAGGGCAGGAAACTGATTTTGTGATTCGAGCACTGGAATTTTACAATCGGCATTTGCAGCGCCGACGCGATCAGGAAAGGTAACGGGACGCCTTGGGGAAAGTCTGCCCTTTTGCGGAGGTGAAACGGCTGCGCAAACTTTCTCCCCCTCTCCACACCTCACCCCCTGTTACTCCCTGTACTACCCGAAAAAGAAAGATCACAGCTATAGGTGGTCTGTATAGAAATTTTCCGAAAGGCGGCTGAAAAGCCGCTTTTGTTTTTCAGAACGAACGGAGGAAAAAATTATGGTTCATTTCTTTGATGCGGACATAGCGAAAAAATACGGAGTTAATGCGGCGGTGCTGGCCTGCTTCCTTTGGAAGTGTATCGAGCAGAAAAGTGCCGAATCGCCGCAGCTCCATGAGGGCAAGGTCTGGGTGCGCTGTTCGGTGCAGATGATGACCGGCTTTTTCCCGTTCCTGTCCTACGACGAGATCCGCTACGCCCTGAAACAACTGGTCAAGGGGCGGGTACTCACAAAAGGGCAATTCAACGAGAGCCGCTTTGACCGCACGAACTGGTACGCCTTTACCGAGTTCGGACAATTCCTGATGGCAGAAAGCGAGGGACGGACGCAATGATGCACGTAGCAGATACAAGGGACTGTGCCTTTGAAGCCTTTATCACCAACCTCGGCAAATACAACGAGGGCTTTTTGGTGGGCGAATGGGTGAAGTTTCCTGTGACAAATGAAGAAATGCAGGCGGTTTTCAAGCGCATCGGCATCGGGCGGCGCTATGAGGAATGGTTCATCACCGACTATGACTGCCCGGATGCGGCCATCGGCAAGGTGCTCGGAGAATACGAGAGTCTGAGCGAATTGAACTACCTTGCCGGGCAGATCATGGAACTGCGGGAGAGCGACGATTTCTGGCAGGCGGTTTTGGACTTGGGCGAGAACACCGGCAGCATGCAGGAGCTGATCAACCTGACCGAGAATTTGGACTGCTTTGATTACCTGCCCGGTGTGCAGAATGACTACGACCTCGGCTATTACTGGATCGAGGAAAGCGGATGCTACGACACAAGCAACCTCGGCGCACTGGCAAATTATATCGACTATGAAAGTTTTGGGCGCGATATTCGGTACGAAGAAGGCGGCGTGTTCGGGGATAACGGCTATGTACGGTCAAACGGCGGCCACTTTGTGGACATCTACGACGGCGACATCGAGAGCATCCCCGAAGAACATCGGATCAGCTCGCCTGTTGTGATGGAGCGTGCCGAAGTCAAACGGCAAACGGAGCAGCCGGAACGATAGAATATGTGCCTTTAATATTAAACGACGCAAGCGGTGCAGAGAGATTTGCGCCGCTTTTATGTTAGAAGAAATGCGAAGCAGATCGAAAAAGATATGCATAGCATGAAGTTTTTCTGGAATTTCAGCAAAAACTATTGATTAAAACGGCGTTTTTGGCTATACTAATAGCAAGGAGGCGATACCATGATCGTTAGGCCCTACTATTTGGATATACTGAAAACCTATCGGGATGTTCCGCTGGTGAAAATACTTGCCGGAATTCGCCGCTGCGGAAAATCGACCATTTTGGATATGTTAAAAGACGACCTGTTCGGTAACGGCATTGCAGCAGACCATGTGATCCATCTGCGCTATACTTCGGAGGAACTGGACGAGGGCATGACCGCCAAGCAGATGTACCGTGACATCAAAGAGAAAATAACCGACAGCGAGCGTTACTATCTTCTGCTGGACGAAGTACAGGAAGTGGACGGCTGGGAAAAGGCAGTCAACAGTCTGCTGGAGGATTTCAACACCGACATCTATGTGACCGGTTCCAACTCTAAGCTGATGTCCAGCGAAATCTCCACCTATCTGACGGGACGCTATATCTCCATCCCTGTCTTTACGCTGTCCTTTGCCGAATATCTGGAGTTCAAGAAAGACAGCGGCCGCACACCGAAAGAGCTTTTGAACGAATATATCCGTATGGGCGGCTTTCCCATCGTTGCGCTCGGAAACTTTGACGAGCGTTCGTCCTATCAGATCGTCGAGGGTATCTACAATTCCGTTATCACCAGCGACATCACCAAGCGGCACAATATCACGAACTTTGACCTGTTCAACCGTGTGGTGAAGTATGTCGTAGAGAATGTCGGCAAGACTTTTTCCGCCAATGCTATCGTGAAATTCATGAAAGGCGAAGGACGCTCCCTCTCGGTGGAAGCAGTCTATAATTATCTGGAATGGCTGGAAAAGGCTTTCGTGATTTACCGATGCCAGCGGTACGATATGCAGGGCAAGACCGTCCTGAAAACGCAGGAGAAGTTCTACCTTGCGGATGCTTCCCTCAAATACTGCATGATGGGCTTTAATCTGAAATCCGTTGCCGCTATGCTGGAGAACATCGTGTACTTTGAGCTTCGGCGGAAGGGCTATGATGTGTATATCGGCAAAAACGCCACCAAGGAGATCGACTTCGTGGCCGTGCGGCGGGACGAGCGGATCTATGTGCAGGTATGCCGCAATCTGCCGGAGGAATCCGACCGGGAGGTTGCCAACTTGCTGGAGATCAAAGACCATTACCCGAAATATGTAGTAACGCTGGACGAACTGGCCGCAGGCAACATCAACGGTGTCAAGATCGTGCATCTGGCGGATTTTCTGCTGAGCAAGGACTATTAAACGCTTTCTGCATATAAAACGGTCGAGATATATGCAGATAATCGCATAGCCGGACGGCTTTCATCCATGTGAGAGCCATCCGGCGTATTTTTTATAATGGGGTGTTATAGCAGGCCGCTGTCCTCACCGTTCGGAAAAATGTGCGAATTTGCAATAGAAAAGGCCGGAAAAATGTGTGTTCATCTTCTGAAAGGTCGGAGGTTGCTATGAAACGGCAGCATATTGTCGTGGCCTACCTCAAAAAATCAAAGCGATCTAACGCAGACGGCACGGAAACCTGTGCCGTTTTCTGCATATACAGTTCTGTTATCTGCATATAAAAGGTCAAAGTATATGCAGATAACTACATAGCCGAGAGGTTTTCAGTCTGAAAACCCCTCGGCTATTTTTATGTCAGAACGGAGGTGAAACATATGCCATATATCCCGCCAGAGGTGGTGGCGAGAGCTCGTGAGATGGACTTGCTGACCTATCTTCGGACTTACGAGCCGCAGGAGCTGGTGCATTTCGGGGGTGACACCTACTGCACCCGTGAGCACGACAGTCTGAAAATCTCCAACGGCAAATGGTGCTGGTTTTCCCGTGGGATCGGCGGCTACTCGGCACTGGACTATCTCATCAAGGTCAAAGAGATGCCCTTTACGCAGGCGGTCGAAACCATCATGGGAAATCTGTCAGCGGCGCCGCCCGCCTTTACCCCGGCTCCGAAAGCGCCGAAAGAAAAGGTACTTCTTTTGCCGCAGGTCAACCGCAGCGCCACCCACGCCGTCGAATATCTGCACCGCAGAGGGATCGACTACGAGTTGATCGACTTCTGCATCCAAACCGGTCGCCTTTATGAAAGCTATCCCTATCACAATGTGGTGTTCGTCGGCATGGATGCAGACGGAAAACCCCGCTATGCAAACCAGCGAGGAATCGGCTCGGACTTCATCGGGGACGCCAACGGCAGCGACAAGCATTATTCCTTTGGGATTCCTGCGGCGGCCGCAAGCGATACGCTCCACCTTTTTGAGTCGGCGGTGGATCTGCTGTCCTATGGGACACTGCAAAAGCTGGACGGCAAGGGCTGGCGCAGTGAAAACCTGCTCTCCCTCGCCGGGGTCTACAAGCCAAGGGCGAAAATCGAGGAAAGCAGCCTGCCCGCCGCGCTGGTGCGGTATCTTGCCGAGCATTCCCATATCCGCCGTGTGGTGCTGCGGCTTGATAACGACGCCACGGGACGGATCGCCGCAGAAACCATCAAGGCGCTGCTGCCGGGGAAGTATGCGGTCACGGTGGACATCCAGCCGCCCCTGCAGGGCAAGGATTACAACGACTGCCTTTGTATGCGGCTGGGGTTGCCCATCACTAAGCGCAGAGAAAGGAACAAAGAACGGTGAGCGACTTTATGAGTCCGGGACGGCGCATCCGGCACTATCGTATGCTGCGGGGCATGACACAAAAGGCGCTGGGCGTCGCGGTCGGTTTCCCGGAAAGCAGCGCCGATGTGCGGATCGCACAGTATGAATCCGGCGCAAGGACACCGAAGCGAGAACTGCTGTGCCAACTGGCAGCGCCGCTCGGCGTTTCTCCCTCCCAGCTTACCGTTCCCCGCATCAAAAACAGCGAGGAGCTGTGCAGCCTATTGGCCGCATTGGAGGACGAATGCGGCATCGAATTATCTCCACGATCCGAGAATGCCAAAGCAATTTATCAGTCTTACTGGAAAGGAGCAACGGACATTGAAAACCTATGAGGTCACGATTACCGAAACGCTGCAAAAAACGGTTACGGTCGAAGCTGATTCCCGTGAAGAAGCAGAACGACAGGTCGAGGAAAGCTGGAATAACAGCGAATATATCCTTGATGCCGATTCCTTTGTCGGAGTGGATTTCTCCGCAAGGACAAACGAGCGCAGCCGTGAATATGAGCGATGAAAGGAGTTTCTAACGATGAATGAGGAAAAGAAAATCAAAGTGGTGCTGCTGGAGCCGGGCAAGCTCGCCCGCACAGCCGAGATCGATGCGTCACTTGCCGGGATGCAGAAAGTGGTGGGCGGTCTGATCGAGCCGTTCTACCCCTTTGAGGAACAGGTCTGCATCGTATGCAATGAGGAAAGCAAGATCAACGGAATGCGCCCAAACCGCAGCGTGAAGAACGACGACGGCGTGATGGTGGATTTCATCTTCGGCCCCGCCTTTATCTGCGATTGCCGCGGCGAAAATCTGGACAGCCTTTCCGACGAGCAAATCGACCGCTACGGCAAGATGTTTCGCTATCCCGAACACCTTGCGAGGGTGAACGACACGCTGTTCGGCATCCCATACCGTCCGCAGCCGGAGCAGGAGCGGTGATGTTATTTCGGTCGGTGGCAAAATGTTCGGCCTATGGAACGAACGCTATGCACTGTACCAGCAAGCATCGCCGTTGTGATACCACAACGGCACTTGCCAGGGAAATCCCTGAAACCCTTTTCGTCCCCGCCTATGCGGAGGACGATAATTTTATACCCGAAAGGAGAAAAGCCGGTGCATGAACCCATGACCTTTTTGGACTTTTTCAGCGGTGTCGGCGGTTTCCGCAAGGGCTTTGAGCTTTGCGGTATGGTCTGCAAAGGCCACTGCGAGATCGACAAATTCGCAGACCGCAGCTACCGCGCGATCTACGATGTAAAGGAGGATGAATGGTATGGCGAGGACATCACCAAAACCGAGCCCGCCGACTTGCCGAGAGTCAACCTCTGGGCAGGCGGATTCCCGTGTCAGGACATTTCTGTATCTGGCCGGCAACGAGGGCTTGCCGGAAAGCGAAGCTCTCTCTTTTTTGAAATTGTTAGACTCCTCAAAGGCACGCCTGCCGAAGATCGACCCGAATGGCTTGTCCTTGAAAATGTTAAAAATCTGCTCTCCGTTAATCGAGGATGGGACTTTGCGACCGTTCTCCATTCGTTGGCCGAAATCGGCTATCATATCGAATACGGACTGCTTAATTCACGCTTCCACGGCGTTCCGCAAAACCGGGAACGCATCTACCTTGTCGCTTATCGACATTTTAGAGCCGATGGTGGACGAAAAGTATTTCCTGTCACCGCAGGCGACGGCAAGGCTCTTATACAGTTGATCGGCGGCACGCAGGGCAAGCGGGTCTATGACCCCGCAGGCGTGAGCTGTACGCTGATGAGCGAGGGCGGCGGCTTTGGCGGGCGCACGGGCATGTACTTCATCGACCTGTGCAAAGGTGAACCGAGGCTGACCGAGCACGCCCGCTGTATCAAAGCAAGGTATGACAGCGGCATCACCAACCACAGCGGTGACAAAAGCGGCGTTCTCTGCATGAGCGGCAAGTGCCCGGACCGCACCGAAGAAACGGCACTCATTCAACTAAAACGGGGTGATCCGAAAATTCTGGAGCAGGAGCACACCAAATGCCTGATCGCAGGCTATGACAAGAGCGGGATCAGCAACCGGGGCGAAAGCTCCGGTATTTTTTATGGCTGCCGTGCCGTCCTCACTCCCGACCGGGAGAACAAACGGCAAAACGGTCGGCGCTTCAAGGCGTGCGGCGAACCTGCCTTTTGCCTGAATACGCAGGACAAGCACGGCGTTTATCTTTGCGCCTGCGATTCCTGCGAATACGCTTTGCCCGTCAAGCGAGCAAAAGAGGCAAATCAGAGCAAACCTGAAAACGGCTCCGCACTTCCGCTCGGCTGCGGGCGCATCCGCAAGCTGACGCCCCGTGAGTGCTGGCGGCTGCAAGGATTTTCGGACGATATGTTTGACCGGGCCGCTGCCGTCAATTCCGATGCCCAGCTTTACAAGCAGGCTGGCAACGGCGTGACGATCCCCGTCGTGTATGCGGTCGGCAAGCGGATCGCCGAAATACAAAACGAATTAGATAAGGAGAGCCTATGAGAAAACGCAATGTTCACATTCAATTCTGGCTGGATAAAAAGGAAGCTGAGGCGTTTCAGAAGAAGGTCAAGAAAAGCGGACTTTCCCGTGAAGCGTATCTCCGGCACTTGGTAAACGGCCTTGAACCGCAGGACGCACCGCCGCCCGACTATTACGCCATGATGCGGGAACTGCATGGGATCGGCAACAACCTCAATCAGATCGCCGCAAAAGCCCATACCCTGAACGCACTGGATGTGCAGCGGTACGACGAGAACTGCCGCAAGCTGGACGAGGCCATCAAGACGATCACCGCAGCGGTCATTCTGCCCCGTCCGATGAAGTGACGCTTATGGCGACGACATCAATTTGGCGGGTAAAAGGCTGGCTCGGCAAGGTGGTGATCTATGCGGAAAATCCCGAAAAGACGGCAAATCCCAAATTCTACGCCGACCGGGAACTGAACGAGCAGGACGGGCAGCAGCTTTCCGATGTGATCCGCTATGCCATAAATTCGGAGAAAACGCAGGAAATGGGCAGCGAGGACGGCGCACCGCTCCACCGCTTTGTGTCGGGCATCAACTGCTCTCCCGCCACCGCCCGTGACGAGATGCTGGCGGTGAAGAAACGGTTCGGCAAGGAGGACGGCACGGTGGCCTATCACGGTTATCAGTCCTTTGCTCCCGGCGAGGCCACGCCAGAACTGGCGCATGAGATCGGCGTAAAGCTGGCGACCCGGTTATGGGGCGACCGCTATCAGGTGATCGTCGCCACCCACCTTGACAAAGAAAATCATCTGCACAATCACTTTGTCGTCAACACCGTATCCTTTGCGGACGGCATCAAATACCACCGCACCCGAAAGGACTACCACGAGATGCAGACGGTTTCCGATGAGCTTTGCCGGGAATACGGACTGTCGGTGATCGAGCAACCGCAGCAAGGCCGGGGCAAGCAATACGGCGAATGGCGTGCCGAGCAGGAACAGCGTCCCACTCGGCGTGGGCTGATCCGTGCAGACATTGACGAGGCGATACGGCAAGCCATGACCGAGCGGCAGTTTTTTGACGCTTTGCGGAAAAAGGGCTATGCGGTAAAGGTCGGCAAGGATATTTCGGTCAGACCGCCGGGCAAGGAACGATTTGTGCGCCTGATGCGCAATTTCGGTGAGGACTACTCTCTGGACAGCATCCGCAGACGCATTTTATCCCAGAGCCGCCCCGAACGGAAAAAGCCCGAACAAAAGCCGGAGATCCTGCGGGTCAGACTGATCGGCAATCTGAAAGCCGCCCGAAAACTGACCGGCTTTCGGGCGCTGTATGTTCACTACTGCTATCTGCTGGGCATCTTCCCGAAGAACCGCCCGCAGCAAAGCAGAAAACGGCTGCACTTTCTCTTGCGGGAGGATCTGTTGAAGCTGGACGCCATCACCGCCGAAACAAGGCTGCTTATAGGACATCGGATCGATACCGCCGAGCAGCTTTTTTGCTACCGGGATAAGGTAAGCGGAAAAATCACCGCTCTGACCGAGAAGCGCAAACAGCTTTATAAAGCACAGCGGACGGCAGCGGTGAAGTCTGACCCTGAAAAGACGGCGGAGGTCAAAGCGCAGATCACCGCACTTTCCAAAGAGCTTGCCGTACTGCGGAAGGAGGTGGTTCTATGTAACAGCATTGCTGAGCGTTCCGGCGTAATCCAAGAGAAAATCAAAGCCGTCCGTGAGGACGAGCAACCCGAAAGAAAGGAGAAAACCGACCATGTACAATTCCGGTGACGCAGCGGAGCAAGTCGTGCGGATCAGCTTGGAGGGTACGGAAGTTGCCTTGAAGCTGACCGGCTCGGCGGCGAAGAACATTGCCGCTATGCTCTACGCTGTCTGGAAAAACCGAGATAAGAACAAAACCAAAGGCCACCAGCGGCTCTCTGCCATGCTCAAAAGCGGCAAGGAACTGAAAGTGTTCACCGTCAGCGAGGAACATCTGAAGCAGTTTGCGACTGAGGCCAAGCGGTACGGTGTTGTCTACTGCGCCCTGCGGGGCAAAGAACGCTCCGCCGACGGTATGGTAGACATTATGGTGCGTGCCGAGGATGCGTCCAAGATCAACCGCATCGTGGAGCGCTTCAAGCTGGCGACGGTCGATACCGTTTCCATCAAGCGGGACATTGAACAGTCCAAGGCGGACAAAACCGCCTCGTCTGCCCCTGAGCAGGAGAAGCCCGACAAGGCGGAGGACGACCGCCTGCTGGATGACCTGCTGGGCGCACCCGTTCAAAAGGAGGAACACGCATCCCCAAACCCTGCGGCGGCAAAGACGGAGAAATCCCGTCCGTCCGCGCCTACCTCCGAGAAGCAAAGCAGAACCGCCGAGGGTACTGCTAAATCTCCCGAAGAACGCCCCTCTGTCCGTGAGGAGCTGCGGGAAATTCGGGAGAGCAGGCAGAAAGAGGCGGCAGAGCCGGGCATTTCCGAACCCACCCCGGCAAAAGAACCGAAAAAGCAGCAGACCACCACCCACAAGCAGCCTTCCCGAAAGAAACCGAAGAAAGCAAAGGAGCGATAACCGATGAGCAATTTTGACGATATTTTTGAATCTGCCCCGCAGACCGACGAATTTGACAAGGAGGCGTGGGCGGCAAAGAAAAAGGCGGAGCGTGACGAGGTTTACGCTCTTGCCGATGCCACCGCCGAGGCCGTCTGCGCAGACGGCGGTAAGTTCCGTGACTATCTGGATGTGCAGGCGGCTTTCCGCAACTACTCTGCCACCAACGCCCTGCTGATCCTTGCCACGAAGCCGGATGCCCGCAGACTGGGCGACAAAGATTTCTGGCGGGATCAGGGCGTGTATATCAAGCGGCAGGAGTTCGGACGCCCCATCAAGATCGTCGAGTCCAACGGCGAATACACCCGTGACGACGGCAGTATCGGCGTGTCGTATAACATCAAGCGCGTATATGACATTTCACAGACCACCGCCCGAACGAGAGCACCGCAGGCGGTTTCCCATGATGCACGGGCGCTGCTGAACGCCCTGATCTACAAGCGCCCCGCACCGGTGCAGTCCGTGGATGAGCTGCCGAACGGCATGAATGCCGTGTACGACCGCAAGCAGAACGCCGTTTTTGTCCGCCGGGGTCTGTCGGCAATCGATCTGTTCTGCGGTCTGTCCAAGGCGTTGGCGCAGGCGGAACTTGCCCGGACCGGCGAGGAATACACCAAAGAAAACGCCGATTTCAAGGCACAGTGCGTTTCCTATATTCTCGGCAAAGAGTTCGGTGTAGATGTGAGCGGCTATGCCTTTGAAGCGCCTGCCGACTTTCTGCGCACCGATGACCCGCAGACGATCCGCGCCGAACTGACCGACATCCGGGACACCGCCTATGACATTTCCGCAAGAATGATGCGGTCGCTGGAACAGAACAAAGCGCCCCGCCAGAGTGAACAGGAGCGATGACGATGGGAAAACAGGAAAAACGGGTATTGACTCTTGACCGCTATGAGCACGGCGTTGTGGTTAATGCCCTCAATGAAATGCGGAACGATCTGCTGGAGGAAGAACGCCCCACCGATATTGTTGACGAAGTTCTTTTGAAGGTGATCGATGCCCCTCGTCGTCGCGGACTGCGTTCACTCGTTTCGCCCGCAAGCGAGCGAAAGCTCGACTACTCCGTCGCTCCTCCTCTCCCCACATATAAATATGAAAGGGGTCGAGATGAAGAACGATAAAAACACTTCCCTTATCCTCTGTCTGTTCGGTATTCTCCCCGTGGTGTGGCTGGGGCTGCTGATCGCCCCTGCCGCCCACGGCGGTCTGCCGGAGATCGTCGTCCGGTTTCCTGCGGTGATGAACGACCCGTTTCATATCGAACTTTGCGAGGACAGCCTGAAAACTGTCCTCATTCTGCTCTGCGCTTACGGGCTTGCGGTGGGTGTGATCCTATCTTCCCGCCGCAATTACCGTCGAGGCGAGGAACACGGTTCGGCCAAGTGGGGCTCTGCCCGAACCGTCAACCGAAAATACCGGGCGGCTGTACCGGAGGACAACAAGATCTTCACGCAGAATGTCCGGATGGGACTGGACGGACGAAAGCACCGCCGCAATCTCAACACGGTCGTGGTCGGCGGCAGCGGCGCAGGCAAAACAAGATTTTACGCCAAACCGAATTTGTGCCAAGCCAACACGAGCTTTACCGTGCTGGACCCGAAAGGCGAACTGCTGCGCAGCACGGGACACCTGCTGCGGCAAAAGGGCTATGAGGTGCGTGTGCTGGATCTGCTGAATATGGAGAAAAGCCACTGCTACAACCCGTTTGTCTACCTGCGGGACGACAACGATGTGCAGCGGCTTGTGACCAACCTGTTCAAAAGCACCACGCCGAAAGGCAGCCAGTCCAACGATCCTTTTTGGGACACGGCCGCATCTATGCTCCTGCTGGCTCTTATTTTCTATCTGAAATACGAAGCGCCGCCCGACGAGCAGAATTTTCCGATGGTCATGGAAATGCTGCGTGCGGCGGATGTGCGGGAGGACTGCGACGAATACACCTCGCCCCTTGACGAACTGTTTGAAAGGCTGGAAATGCGGGAACCCGACCACATCGCCGTGAAGTATTACAAGGACTATCATTCCGGCAGCGCAAAAACGCTGAAATCCATTCAGATCACTTTGGCGGCGAGGCTTGAAAAATTCAACCTGTCCTCTCTGGCGGCGCTGACCGCTACGGACGAATTGGATTTACCCAGCTTAGGCGAAAAGAAAATTGCGTTGTTTGCCCTGATCCCCGACAATGACACCAGCTTTAACTTTTTGGTCAGCATCCTGTACACCCAGCTTTTTCAGCAGCTATTCTATCTGGCCGACCACAAATACGGCGGCAGTCTGCCCGTTCCCGTCCACTTCTTGATGGACGAGTTCAGCAATGTTTCGCTACCCGATGACTTTTCAAAGATTCTGGCGGTTATGCGTTCAAGGCAGGTATTCGTTTCGATTATCCTGCAAAATGTGGCGGCGCTCAAGGCACTGTTTGAAAAGGAATGGGAGTCGATTCTCGGCAACTGCGATGAGTTCCTTTACCTCGGCGGCAACGAAACTTCGACCCACAAGCTGATCTCGGAATCCTATCTCGGCAAATCCACCATCGACACCAACACCTACGGCAAATCATCCGGGCGAAACGGCAATTACAGCACGAATTATCAGATCAGCGGCAGAGAGCTTCTGACGCCGGACGAGGTGCGTATGCTGGACAACCGTTACGCCCTTTTGTTTATCCGTGGCGAGCGGCCGGTGATGGATGAAAAATACGACATTCTGAAACACCCGAACATTGCGCTGACCGAGGACGGCGGCGCAGCGCCCTATGAACACGGCGGGACGGAAAATGCCGTTGCAACGCTCTCGTTTGCAGGCGCTGCCGCCGAAACCGTATCCGCACCCAATGAACCCACACTCGATTATGAACTTCTTTCCGACGAGGATATAGAGGCTCTTTTTTAATTCAATTCAAGGAGGATAAACCCATGAAAAACACAAAAAAGACCGCAAACAAACTGCCTGTGCCCGGCAAGGTCAGAAAGGGCTTTCGTTTCTACTGCGCCGCCGTGCTGTCGGTTGCGCTTGTGCTCGGCTGTTCCGTGACGGCCTTTGCCGCCAATGACCCGATCGCCGTTGTGAACAACCTGAGCGATTTCATTTTCGGTCTGATCCGTGCGGTCGGTCTGATCCTGCTCGGCTGGGGCATCGTGCAGGTGGGACTTTCGTTCCAGTCCCACGACCCCAGCCAGCGCAGCAACGGCTTTCTCACCCTTGCGGGCGGCATCGTCATCACCTTTGCCAAAGAGATTCTGAACCTGATCACGGGCTGAAAGGAGATAAATGACACGGCGCATGGGGCAGGTCACTTCGGCCTGCCCCATTTGCCGGAAAGGAGAAATGAATGTGAGTGATAACTGGATCGTGCAGAATTTGGAGAATGCACTCAAAACTTGGAATGAAAAGCTGGCGGAGATCTGGCAGCTCATTACGCAGTCGCCGGAGCAGTTCAAGGGCGGCACGATCTGGAATGTGATCGTCGGCATCCACGGTGCGGTGCAGGCCATCGGCCTTGCGCTGCTCGTTTTGTTCTTTGTAGTGGGCGTGATGAAAACCTGCGGCTCTTTTGCGGAACTGAAGCGGCCGGAGCACGCCCTGAAAGTGTTCATCCGTTTTGCCCTCGCCAAAGCCGCCGTCACATACGGCTTGGAGCTGATGATTGCCCTGTTCAACATCGTGCAGGGGCTGATCTCTACCATCATGAACGCCGCAGGCTTCGGTGCAGCGCAGGAAACCGTGCTGCCTGCCGAAATCGTGACCGCCGTGGAGAACTGCAGTTTTTTTGAAAGCATCCCATTGTGGGCAGTGACCTTGATCGGCGGGCTGTTCATCACGGTCTTGTCGTTTATCATGATCATGACCGTGTACGGCAGATTTTTCAAACTTTATCTCTACACGGCCATTGCGCCGGTTCCGCTCTCGGCCTTTGCCGGAGAGCCGTCGCAGAACATCGGCAAGAGCTTTATCAAGAGTTATGCCGCCGTTTGCTTGGAAGGCGCGATCATCGTACTGGCCTGCATCATTTTCTCCCTGTTTGCATCCAGCCCGCCCGTCGTCGATCCCGACGCTGCGGCGGTGACGCAGGTGTGGTCGTATGTGGGCGAGCTGATCTTCAATATGCTGGTACTCGTCGGCGCTGTCAAGATGGCCGACCGTGTTGTGCGTGAAATGATGGGACTGTAAGTATAATTGCATAAATCGACAGTAAAAAATCAAAACATTTGATTTTATCGCTTGTATTTATCACGATTTGTGCTATACTGAATATGAATATTCATGGAGGTGATTTTAATGCTGATTGAATTTCGCTTCAAAAATTACCGTTCTTTTCGTGATGAAGCGGTGCTTTCTATGGAAGCAACTGGGCTAAGCTCGTTTAAAAACTGTTTGATTCCGTTATCCTCAAAATCCAAGCTGCTTCCCGCTATTGCGATTTACGGCAAAAACGGTGGAGGTAAAAGTAATGTGATCCGCGCTTTTTGGCTGGCCGTTCAGTTTATCCGAAATGCGCAGAGAACGCAGCACGAGCGCGCCGCGATTCCTGTCAATCCGTTTGCACTGAATGACTATTCCAAAGAAGAACCTACTGAGTTTTCTTTTGAATATACTTTCGGCGGAGTAAAATATTGGTATGGTTTTGCCGCTACGCGAGAAAAGGTTTATTCGGAATATCTATATCACGCGCCTAAGGGGCAGAAAGCTCTGATCTTTAATCGTACAAACCAGCAGTTCTCCTTTACAGAAGATAAAAACAAACGATCCTTAATCGGTGAAATGGTCGCTGAAAATCAGCTGTTTTTCTCGGTAGCGTGCACCATGAATGATGTAGCCTGTGTTGCAGCGATGCGCTGGTTTCGAGATCAGGTTTTCTTCTCTCGGGATTATTCCGATATTCCCCGTCAACTGATTGAGTATTCAGAAGATAAAAATATGCTGAAAGCGATTTCCGACTATGCCAAAGCGGCAGATCTGGGCATTCAAGATATGCAGTTTGAGGTCAACAGCAATGAGATTCAGGATAATGAATCCTTGCCGGATAATATCCCGGAGGAAATCAAGGCTGCTCTGGTTCAGTTTATGCACACCCTCGCCGAAACCTCCAACAACAGTGAAATACGTCTGAAAATGGGTGAAGTTTCTGCTAAGGCCAATCACCAAGGTGAAAATCGCAACGGGCAGAAAGCGACTTACGCGCTGGAACTTTCCGATGAGTCAGACGGTACACGTAAATTGATGGCACTGGCTCCTGCAATCGAATCTGCCCTGCGCATCGGCGGTATCTTATTGGTAGATGAACTGGAGCGTGAGCTTCACCCTATGCTGGTAAATTATATCGTTGCGAAATTTCAGAGCAAGGCTTCTAATCCTAACGGCGCACAGATCGTCTTTACGACCCACAATACAGAATTGATGAATCTGGAACTTCTCCGAAAAGATCAGCTGTACTTTGTGGATAAACGTGATAAGGACGGAATCTCTGAGCTGTATACCATCAGCGAATTTTCCACTCGGACAACAGAGAATATTCGGAAAGGTTACCTTGTCGGAAAATACGGTGCCACGCCGGATATTGAGATTGAGGAGGTGGAATAAATGCCACGTCCCACCAGACGAAGAAAGCCATATATTGTGGTGTTCTGTGAAGGAGAAAGCGAACAGGCTTATACGGATTTTTTGAAGAAAGAATTCAAAGATGTTGCGTCCATCAAACGGCCAAGCGCTACCGGACTTTTTGAGGAAGCAGACGGGAAATTCAAAAAGGACAAAGCCTACCGAGACTATGCCGAAGTCACAGACGAGATTTGGTTTTTCTTCGATGTAGAAACAAAAGATATTGGCTTATGGGATGCCCGCATGAAGATCATCAAGCGTCTTCGCGCGCTACGTAAAAAGCCCGGAATCAAAGTTCGGCTTCTGATGACGACCGGCTGCATTGAGTATTGGCTGATGCTGCATTATGAAATGTATACGCCACCGATCCAAACCGTCGCTGAAAAGCAGCGAGTAATAGAACGTTTGCTTTCTAAAGAGCCGAATTACCAAAAAGGTGATACCGCGACAACAGCAAGAATCGCACAAAATTATCCGAAGGCCGTTATTCATTCAAAGCAAACCGTTCTGAATTTATTGTCACAAGGACTCCCCGGTTTAGAGGATACAGATGAGCGAAATCGTTGGCTTTGTCAGAAATGCCTGACTTTTTCAAACGTCTATGAAGCCATTGAATTTTTAACCAGCTTACAATAAACAACAGTTAAACGCCTTCCGTACGGGAGGCGTTTTTCTTATGCCCAAATCACAAGGAGGTATTATTTTGGAAGTGAAAATCAATCGGGAGATCCGCAATTATACGGAATCCATGTTTTTCGGACTGTCCATGCGGCAGTTCGTTTTTTCTGTCTTGGCGATCCTCGTCGCCGTGGGACTGTACTTTCTGCTGAAACCACACTTCGGGACGGAAACCGTCAGTTGGATGTGTATTCTTGGTGCCGCACCCTTTGCGGCGCTGGGCTTTATCACTTATCACGGCATGACCGCCGAGCAGTTTCTCTGGGCGTGGCTGCGCTCAGAGCTGTTAGAGCCGAAAGAGCTTCGCTTTGAATCATCGAACCTCTACTACGAAGCGCTCAAAGACAAATTGGAGGGAGGAAAATCATGATCAAGACGCTGAAAAACCTGTTAAAACAGGACAAGGAGCGATACACCGTGCCCCGCAAGGTGCAGGATGTGATCCCTATCCGCCGCATCTGGAAGGATGGTATTTTTCAAGTGGGCGGTCGCTTTTCCAAGACCTATCAGTTTACCGACATCAACTACCTTGCGGCAAGCCGTGAGGACAAGGAGCAGATGTTTCTTTCCTATTCGGAGCTGCTGAACAGTTTGGATTCCGGGGCAACGACGAAGATCACCATCAACAACCGCAGGCTGAACCGGGCAAATTTTGAGCAGTCGATCTTGATGCCCATGCAGGGCGACGCCTGCGATGTGTACCGCCGGGAATACAATCAAATGCTGTTTCATAAGGCCACCGGCGCCAACGGCATCATTCAGGAGAAGTATATCACGGTGTCAGTCTGCAAGAAAAACATCGAAGAAGCCCGCACTTACTTTGCCCGGATCGGCGCCGACCTGATCGCTCATTTCGCCGCCCTCGGCTCCAAGTGTACCGAGCAGGACGCCGCCGAAAAGCTGCGGGTGCTCCACGACTTCTACCGTCAGGGCGAGGAAGCGGCGTTTCACTTCGACCCGCAGGACATGATGCGCAAGGGGCACGACTTTAAGGATTATATCTGCCCCGACTCTTTGGAGAAAAGCAGCGACTGTCTGAAGCTGGGCGAGAAATACTGCCGGGTCTTGTTTCTGAAAGACTACGCTTCATATATCAAAGACAGCATGGTTACGGAGCTGACCGATTTCAACCGAAATATGATGCTGTCGATCGATGTTGTGCCGATCCCCACCGACGAGGCCGTGCGGGAGGTGGAAAACCGTCTGCTCGGCATCGAAACCAACATCACCAACTGGCAGCGCAGGCAGAACGCCAACAACAATTTCTCCGCTGTTGTGCCCTATGATATGGAGCTCCAGCGCAAAGAGAGCAAGGAATTTCTGGACGACCTGACCACGAGAGATCAGCGGATGATGCTGGCGGTCATTACGATGGTGATTACCGCCGACGACAAAAAGCAGCTCGACAGCGACACCGAAACGGTGCTTGCCGTGGCGCGAAAGCATATGTGTCAGCTTGCCGTGCTGAAATTCCAGCAGTTCGACGGGCTGAACACCGTTCTCCCCATCGGCACACGGAGAATCAATGCGTTCCGTACCCTCACCACCGAGAGCCTTGCAGTGTTCATGCCCTTTAAGGTGCAGGAAGTGCAGGACAAGGGCGGCATTTACTTCGGAGAGAACGCCATCTCCCACAACCTCATCATGTGCAACAAGGCAAATCTTCTGAACCAATCGGCGTTCCTGTTGGGCGTGCCCGGTTCGGGCAAATCGTTCAGCGCTAAGGAACTGATCGCTTTTCTCATTCTCAACACTGCCGATGATGTGCTGGTCTGCGATCCGGAAAACGAATTTGGTGCGCTGGCGGCGACTCTGGGCAAGGAAACGGCGACTGTCATTCATATGGCGGCAGGCGGCAAAGACCGCTTGAACGCCATGTATATGGTGGACGGTTACGGTGAGAACAATCCCATCGTGGAGAAATCGCAGTTCATCATGTCCCTTGTGGAGCAGATCGACAAGGCCGGTGTCGGCCCGCAACAGAAATCCATCATCGACCGCTGCACGGCGCTGGTGTATCAGGACGCCGAGCGAACGGGCAAACCCGCCACGCTCTGCGATCTGCGAAACAAGCTGCTGGAGCAGCCCGAAGAAAAGGCAAAAGAAATCGCCTTGTCGCTGGAGCTGTTCACCACCGGTTCGCTGGACATTTTCGGTCACGAAAGCACTGTTGACCTCGACAAGCGCATCGTCGTATTTGATATTCACGGCCTTGGCGAGCAGTTGAAGCCTACGGGACTGCTGGTGATCACCGACACCATCCTCAACCGTGTCACCCTCAACTGGAAAAAGGGCAAACGTACCCACATCTTTATCGACGAATTTCATGTCGTTTTTGAAAATGAGCAGAGCGGAATTTTCTTCAACTCTGCATGGCGGCAGTTCCGTAAGCGCAACGGTTATCCCACCGCCATCACGCAAAATGTCGAATACCTGCTGGACTCCGTGCAGGCGAGCACGATGCTCTCCAATTCGGAGTTCATTATCATGCTCAATCAGGCGTTCTCCGACCGTGCCAAGCTCTCGAAGCTCCTGAACATTTCCGACGAGCAGATGAGCTATGTCACCAATGCCGACGCTGGCTGCGGGCTGATCAAGTACGGCTCGGCGCTGGTGCCGTTTATCAACCGTTTCCCCAAAGATACCGAGCTTTACCGCTTGATGACGACGCGCCCCGGTGAGGGCGTGTTCGGCAATGCGCAGAGGTAAAGCCGTGTCTGACATCAAAACGAGAGATGCGGTCAAGAAAACGGTAAAGGTGATCGACAAGTCGGCGGTGGCTGCCGAGCGGATGAAGAATGCCTATATCCGCACCAAAGACAAAGCGGAGCACAGCGTTTTTGCGGCGGAATCCTCTCCCGAAGAATACGCCGCCGACCGCACTTTGACCGGGACGGAAACGACGGTGCACGAAACCGCCCACGGATTAGATAAGGCCGGCCGCAAGGGTGTAAAAACCGCCAAGGAGAATATCTCCAAGGCAAAGGACTATTTTCAGCAAAGAAAAACCGACTTACCGAAAAAGCAGGCGCAAGACGCCATGCGGCGGGTGCGCTGCTCTGCCGATGCCACGCAAAAGACGATCAAGACGGTGGACCGCAGCGGCAAGGCCATCAAACAGACGGCAAAATCTACGGGTAAAGCAGCGGTCAAGACCACGCAGAAAACCATCAAGACCGCCCGGACGGCCATAAAAACGACACAGGCTGCGGCTAAAACAGCACAGAAAACCGCACAGGCTACGGCAAAAGCCGCCAAAACTGCGGCGCAGACTGCCCGTGCAGCAACAAAAGCGACTGCGGCAGGCATCAAGGCGGCGGTCAAGGCTACCGCTGCCGCCGTCAAAGCCATCATTGCCGGAACAAAGGCGCTGATCGCCGCTATTGCTGCAGGCGGGTGGGTTGCGGTAGTTATCATCCTTGTGATTTGCGTGATCGGGCTGATCGTCGGCTCTTGCTTTGGCATCTTTTTCTCCGGTGAGGACAGCGGCACGGGACAGACCATGCGGCAGGCCGTGCAGGAGATCAACGCCGACTATCAGTCGCAGATCGACATCACAAGGGCAAATCTCACCTACGATGAGCTGGAAATGTCCGGCTCCCGTGCAGTGTGGCCGGAGGTGCTGGCGGTGTATGCCGTAAAAACCACCACCGACCCCGATGATTCGCAGGAGGTCGCCACGGTGGACGACAGCAAGAAAGCCATTCTCAAAGATATTTTTTGGCAGATGAACGAGCTATCTTCCCGCACCGAGAGCAAGACCGAGAAAGTCATCACCGAAACCGACGACGGTCATGGGAACATCGTGGAAACCACTACGACGGTCACGCGCACCTATCTCTATATCACGGTCAGCCACAAAACAGCCGAGGAAATGGCAGAGCATTTTAACTTCACCGCCGACCAGCGACAGCAGCTTTCCGAACTGCTTGCCGAGGAAAACCGCAGGTTGTGGTCTGCTGTTCTCTATGGTATTTATTCCGGGGATGATGCCATCGTCATGGCGGCGCTGTCGCAGGTCGGCAATGTGGGCGGTGAGCCCTATTGGTCGTGGTACGGATTTAACTCCCGTGTGGAATGGTGCGCCTGCTTTGTTTCGTGGTGTTTTAACGAGTGCGGCTATCTTGATACGGGAACCGCCCTGAAATTTGCCGGGTGCGTCGGCGGCGTTGAATGGTTCCGCAGCCACGGGCAATGGGCGGATAACTCGGTTAATCCCTCTCCCGGCATGATCGTTTTCTTCGACTGGAACGACCCGAACGGCGCATCCGGCCCGCAGGACGGCGAAGCCGATCACGTCGGCATCGTGGAAAAATGCGAAAACGGCATCGTCTACACCATCGAGGGCAACTCCGGCGACGCCTGCCGCCAGAACCAATATCCCGTGGGGTATTATGAGATCCTTGGATATGGGATCTTGAACCCATAGGAAACCAGCCGTCTGAGTTAGGCGGCTGGTACATAATTTAGCAATGTTCCTTCGCAATACAAGTAGGTATACAGTGCAGTGAAATCTTCAAACATAATTTTTGCTCAATTCAGACAATATTTCGGCATAAGTGTCAACTATATGCTATTGTATAGACAGAAAATTCAGGTTTCGGCTATATATAACTTGAAACTTGATTTTGCAAGCAGTGGTGGCCACCACAGACAAAAATATTTTTTAGCGAAAGGGTGACAAACTCAATGAAACCAAAAAGACTGTTAGCGTTGTTGATGGCTGTTGTAACGGTGGTATCCGTATTTACGATTTCCGCCAGTGCGGCTAATACCGAGGACACTTATTACACGTATTCTTGGAAAAGCAATTCCCGGTATGACTACACGCCCACCCGAAAAAAGACGAACGCGACTCCGGTTTATCTCAAAACTCAGGAGTACACACTGCCTTATAACGGATATTATGCCAAAACATTATATGGCATAAGCTCACAGAGCGCGAATCTCTCCGCTTCGGCTTCGGAGTATTGGATTAACAACTATACCGCTTATGTAATTCGAGCAAACGGTACTTCGGTTTCTCAAATAGGAAAATACGTACGTATCCGGGGTCATTATTCTGACACAACCTATTCGTGGGGTGACTGCAAGATTGCTTGGAGCCCAGATACAACCAATGCTTCCAATTACACCTATCTCAACTAAATAGTCAGATGTTGCTGTGTGCTGAAAAGTACACAGCAACATGCTATTTATACGTTACATAAACTTAGAATTCTGAATCTATTTGAATGTAGATTTTTATATAATCTTGTAAATCAACTCAATTCAGGAGTTAATATCATGAACAAAAAAGCTATAATTTTCACTGTTGCAATTCTTATTCTGCTGGTCGGTGCATCGGTTATTTATTTTACCATGGATCGATCAAGTGAAGCAGAAACGGCAAATTCATCATCTATGTCAAACATTGAACCCGAAAGCTCAAATTCTCAATCAGCGATGCCAAGTGATTCACAGGCGGAAAATGAATCGCAAGAAAGTAAATCCGAAACAACTTCATCGGAAATAAGCTCACCGGAAGCCGATGCCCTTATACGGACTTTTGCGGAAATAGGTGAACCCTATACGCTGCACAGTCGGTACTATAATCAAGGCGAAGCAAAAACAGAAGATGCACCGGGGCTCGGTTGGGATGGTGACTTGGAGCTTTGTGTATCCGATGCTGAAATTAAAGAATACTCCGAAAGCAACATCAAATATGATAATAAATCGCTCTGGGAGTTTTATGCGTCCGAATTTGAAGACCCGTGCATACTGCATGTAGAATTATCCCTTAAGAATGTTGATGCAGAAAACAAAAACGGCGTAAAATATAAATTCAACGCCAATATGTTTGTACTTAGCGCGTATGAAGATCTCCTTCCCGAGAATCAGAACAACCCGGAGGGGTATACAACCGTCGGAAATTATTATTCTGCATACGAGACCTATTTTGATCCACACGGTCCCGGAGACGATTACTGGAGCTTTGAATTACAGCCGGGCGAAACACAAAATTTCACAATAGAGTTTTTGATCGACCGCGTATATTTATCGCAAAAAGATCCGTTCTTAGCCATCACCCCCGGCAGAGAAATCTTTTACGGCGTTATGCTGCGTGATTTAGCAAAATGAAAGGATAGCCCACATGAAAAGTCTTAGGCACTTTCTGCAAAATGAGCTCTACAATTTATTTCACAGCAAATCATTTCTATTTGTGCTGCTGATTTTACTTTTAATCGTAACAGCAGATGATATTTTGGCTTATAAATCATATAAAGATAATTTACAGCTTACTCTTACAACTGTAGACTTGCAGGCAGACGGCACTTTTGCCGAATACCCTTTCCTGCAAATCTACACTCTTTATAATTCGTGGATCGGCGGTCGAGCCAATGAAACGCTGCCGATGGTTTTCTTTTATACGATGCCGGTTTTTGTCGTTATCCCGTACAGCTGGTCTTATCTTGCGGAAGAAAAGAACGGATACGACCGCATTATGGCATCGCAGCTTGGAAAAGCTTCTTACTTTTTAGGAAAATATGTCTCCACGTTCCTTTCAGGGGCTTTAACGGTTTTGCTGCCGATGCTTTTTAGCTTTTTGCTTGCGTCATGCCTTGTGCCGGCTTATCGCCCGGATATAAACTTTGCCTTATATTATCAAGTAAGCGCAACTAAGCTGCTCGGAAACCTCTACTACGCTCACCCGTTATGCACAGCTTTCCTGAATATGCTGATGATCGGTATATTCGCCGGTGCATGGGCGACGATTCCGTTTGCACTTTCATTCTTTGAAAAAAATAAATTTGTGGTTCTTTTTGCACCATATCTTGTACTGCTGTATATCATCGCATCTTTGCAAAAAGCATCCGTATACCGCTCATTTACCGAAACCTCTGTTCTAAACTACATTTGGATGACCAGTTCATCATCCAATCAATCTATCGTAGTCTATGCGATTATGATGGCATTACTCATTCTTCTGCCGCTCGCTATTGTTTTGGAAAGGGGAAAAGACGCAGATGTTTATTAAATTTTTGGATCACGATCTGCGCTACGGCATAGGGCACGCTAAAAAGCGCTTGATTGTTACATTTATTATGTTCTTCTTCCTTTCAATTTACCATTTCTGGACGCTGCGCATTTTCGAGCTCACAGATCCGCAATATTTGGAATCTCCTGTTACAACGGCAGACTATTTCTTGGCATTGATTGGCGGCTGCGGCAAGGTGAACCTGATCTCCGGTGCAGAAAACGATTTCGTAATGCCGACGATGTGGTTCGTATTCGTTTTGTGGATGCAGTTTACTTCTCTGTATTATCCGTTTGCAGAATTAAACGGCATAGGCAAACAGCTAATGGTGCTCTCCGGCAGCAGAGGAAACTGGTGGCTTTCAAAATGTGTTTGGACGGTCATCAATACCGCTGTTAACTACCTGATCGTTTTTGCGGCCAGCACGGCTGCCGGATTATGCTTTGGAGCAAAGCCGAGTATGCAGGCAAATTGGTATGTTTCGAGAGAGCTCTACATGAAAGTAGACGACCTAACGAGCAGCACCACTTGGAATATTTGGTCGGTATTTTTAATGACCGGCTTCACCATGATCGTACTCGCATTGGTACAGTTGATCTTATCTCTCATTTTGAAACCGGTGCAAAGCTACTTCGTACTTGCCGGCTATTTATTCGCAGGCGCCTATATTCAAAGCCCGGTGTTTTTTGGTAACTATGCCATGGGTGCAAGAAACGCACTGCTTGTGTCAACCGGTCTGACCATGCCGTTCGGTATATTATTGGGAATATGGCTCGCTGTGCTTAGTATCGGTATAGGGTATTTTGTGTTCCAATATCGAGACATTCTCGGCTCAGACCTATCGTAGTCATGAAAAGGAGTAAGCCTATATGGAAATCGCAATAAATCATGTTACAAAAACGATCAAGAATATTACCGTCATTGAAGACGTCTCGCTCACCCTTACAAGCGGTACGATCTACGGTCTGCGCGGTGTGAACGGCTCCGGTAAAACTATGCTTATGCGGTTAATCGCCGGACTGATCCGCCCGACGGAAGGCACGATCGCGATTGACGGCAAGATACTCGGAAAAGATATTTCTTTTCCACCGGACATTGGCATGCTGATTGAAAACCCGGCATTTATCGATCATTATACGGCGGCACAGAACTTAAAGCTGATTGCAAATATTCACCGAAAAGTCGGGGAGGAACGTATCCGCGAAGTGTTGGAGCAGGTTGGACTCGGCGCGGATGATCCGCGAAAATACAAGCAGTTTTCACTCGGTATGAAGCAGAGATTAGGCATTGCCGGAGCAATTTTGGAATATCCTGCGCTGCTTCTGATTGATGAGCCGACAAACGCACTGGATACAGACGGCATAGAAATGGTGAGAGATCTGCTTCTTGAGCAAAAACAGCGGGGCGCATTGGTTATTCTGGCATGCCATGATTTTTCTGTTCTGCGTGAGCTGTCCGATGAAATTTACCTTGTACGGGAAGGACGTGTAACGCCGTATGAAACGCAAGATAAGAGTGAGTAAAACGCTTTCGGTCATTCTTTTGTCCGTTGCATTGGTGCTTTGTGCATGGCGCATCTGGTACGTTAATGCAACAGCCTATTCATTTGAAACGCAGGAATACGGCATCGGCGAATGGATTCCCCTAAACGGTGATTTTTTCTACTCAAAAGAAGAAAATACCAATGGGTATTCTGTTCGTGTTCGCGAAGCGGAAGTAGTGCGTTACGAAGATTTTATGCAGCGATTCGGCAAGCCTGTCGATTATCTTGCAGAAAACACACAGCATGACGTGGTTCTGCTGACCGTTGATTTCAAAAATGAAAACAATACGGACGGCGGCGTTTTTATCCGCGATTTTAACCTTTTGAATGAAGCGCAGTCCGCTTACTTCAATAAGAGTGAAATCTATATGAAAATCGCAAACCCGGATCTTAACTCAAAAGCAGATGGCATCTCTGTGATGCCCGGAACGGAAGCTTCTCTTTATATGGTCTACCCAACATCCGGCCGTGCAGATGGCGTGACTTACCTTGAGGAACAAGCCGGAAAAGAGCAAATCGTTATGTACCTAAATGTCAGCTTGTACCCAGTGAAAAAATGCGTGCGTATGGTTCTTCCGATGCCGTAAAAATAAAAACCGCCTGCTCATGTATCAAAATTAGATACATAGCGGGCGGTTTTATATGGAATATGAAATAAGAAGTTTATCCTACGTGTTGATGTATTTATTAGGCATTTTAATATAGTAATACGCTTCTAATGGCAGTAAAGTTTGAGTGACTGATCGGTAGGCTCTCTTGATTATCCAACTTAACTTCTGCATCAGCAAAGCAAGTCACATGATCTATATTTACAAAGCAGCTTCTGTCTATAAATAAAAATCTACTGTCATTTATTTCTTTATAAATCTCTTTTAACGGTAATTGAAGATGAAAATTGCCGTTCTTTGCTTTGATCATGGTTATACGATTAACTCGCTTTACGTATAAGACATTATCTAATGGAATTCGGATAATTTCCGAATAATGAGAAAACGTGTAGTATCCTTTTTGCTTTTTAGAGGAAATTTCCAGTGCAGTGCAAAGTGCTTCCGGCAGATCCGAAAACAAATTGTGTGTGGATAGATACCGAAATGCGCCTACCTGATACCCCAGCCGAGTAAAATCATAGTCGAGAAACTTTGAAAAGAGAATGACGATAGTGTCCGTAGCGGTTTTTCGTATTTCCGAAAGTAAACGAAAATCTTCATGTGGATGAGCATCAATTTCGACCATAAGAATATCGAAGTGAATTCCATCTACCATATCATCACGAAGCGATGCTAATTGCTTATACTGTTCAATCGAAATACACTTGGTTTCATTTTTATATGTTTCTACAAAGCTTTGAATATGAGATTTTATTTTTTCCAATAGTTCGCAGTTTTTTCCGCAAAGTGCTAAACGAAACATGATTATACCTCCCGTCCGCACCGATCGTATTGTAAATTTAAATGAAAGTTGAGAACCACTCAGACCTTCTGGCATAATGGTTTCACCACAAAACACATATCTCCCAAAAAGGAAAAGGGTTCTCATGATGAAATCATATCACATTCAGTGTCCAAAATGCAACAACGATCATTCATTTTATCGTTACGGCAAAGATCCCGATGGGTATCAGAAGTATCTCTGCAAGAGGGGCGGCTTTTAGCTTCATATTATCATTCTTCTTTGAGTTTGTACGTATTTTTGCGCGAATTGATTATTTTGTTGATTTAGTCCATAATTAGCAAATCCAAATCAAGCTTTTTTGTAGGCCAAGCGTTTTTAATACTTTTAGAGAAAAACAACCATCATTAACGCAGGCTCATCCAATATTGTAATACGGCTTAAAAGCAGCGGAGGTCCACTTGGTTTCGGCGAGCTTTCCGGGCGTAGTGTCTCCATCGGCTCCGGAGAGGCCACCGGGTTTGGAGTTTCCGTTGGCTCCGGTGTAAAACTCGGTTCTGCCGTCGGCATTTCTGATGACGCAGACTCGTCTGTGAATTCCGTCTCGGATGATTCAATTTTGTCGGTGTCTGTTTCTGTTACAGCAGTTGCTTCATCATCCGCAGCATTTATCGTCTGTTGATCCTCAAGTAAAGGATCCGCAGTAGTTTCTTCGTCTGTATCAGCCGGTTCCTCCTCGTCGGACGGCTGATCAGACGCGCTATTCTCCGCATCATTTTCCGTCGGCATTTCGGATTCAGGTTCTTCCGTAGGCTCAGGAGTAGGAACAGAAGTAGGAGTTGGCGTAACTTCATCAGTTGCCCCTACATATTTCCAATCCAATTTATATTCGCCTTGCTGAATCGAAATAAATTCATCCTGAAGCGTTTGTTCCGCAAAACGAACCTGAAAATCATTTGCCGCATTTGTATATCCCGCCGCATCTTCAAAGGCTTTACCTTCATATTGCAGCGAATTGTCGATATCTTTCCATTCTCCGTTTTCCAAATAATGAACAGGCTGGGCATATATGACTGCCTGAACGCTATGATCACTTAAGAGGAATTGTTTTATCTATAATTGCCACTTCTACCCCACGATTTTCACCTCCATGCCCCCATACGGCATTTCATTTTCAGATAAATGTATCTCAAACGCCACGGGGTTCGTTTCTCGGCGCAATGCACCGATGAGCACTTTGCCTTCCTGCTCGGTCGAAAAGATCTTTTCCGATTCCACAACATGCAAAAAATACGCCTTGCCGAACGCGCCGTCCTCCTGCTTTACGGTGTAAACGCGGTAGCCTCTCTGCCGATTACCATAAACGGCTTCGCGCGGCACAACGCCGTCTTCCACACGCATCAGCGTTACGGTAGGTAATGCGTTTATGTGCGTGGTCTGTGCGTAGACCGTCATGCACAGCACAAACAGAAAATATACCGCGCCGAGCGCGCAAAAGATTTTCACGCGCAACTTCACTTTTCGCTTCATTTTGCACCTACACTTTCAGCTCAGAGAGCACAACGCCCTCGATCAAATGATCCTGCCCGAGGAAAAACACCAGCAGCGCCGGTATAAGATAAAACACAGAGACCGCAAAGAATATGCCCGGCGCTTCCGACACCACGTTCGCAAGGTACACGGAAAGCGGGTTTTCATACGTTTTGCGAATAAACACCACCGCTTGGTCGACGATATTCCAGTTATCCGCAAAGAGCAAAACGGTCAACGCCGCCACGACCGAGGACAAATTTGGCCACACGATCAGTCTGTACGTTTGGTACGCCCCCGCGCCGTCCAGCGCTGCAGCTTCTATGCAGGAGGTCGGAAAATTTTTTAACTGCTGCCGAATGAGCACCACGCCAAGCGGGTGAAACACCGCCGGTAATATAATCGCGAGCACATTGTCCCGAATATGCAGCCAACCCGCCACCACGAAGTTCGGCACAAGCAAAAGCTGCGCCGGCATCAGCATGATGACGATGTACACAAGAAACAGTGCTTCCTTGTGCTTCCACATGACACGCTCAAAACCATACGCCGTCAGCGGCGCCAAAATCGTTTGCCCAAGCAAAACCGGGATCACGATTGCAACGGAATTCCAGAACATTCTCAGGTACCCCGGACTTTTCAAAAACAGCTCGCGGTACTGCCCTAAATCGAACCGTTCGGGGAGAAGTCCCACACGCACAAAATGCACACCACGCGAAGCGAAATCCGCTTCGTTTGCGGGCAAAATCTCCGCCGAATACCGACTGATGATCTCCGCACTGCTCATAAATGAGTTGGAAATGACAAACAGCACCGGAAATATCGCTACACCTGCGAGTAAAGCCAAAAACATGTAGGAAGGAATAGAATATTTTTTCATGCTCGCCCCCTATTCCAGCGCGTCCGAAACGCGCTTTTGCAAACGGAACACCACGAGCAGCACTGCGCCGATGCACACGAATAGAATGTACGCAATGCTCGAAAGCCGCGGCAGGTTGAGCGCCGCGAACAGATTGTTCATGTAGTGCTGGAGCATGTAAATATCCGGTCCCGGGTATGCGCCGAACAGCATGTAAATTTCTTTGAACACCTTAAACGCGTTGACGACCGACATCAAAAACACCACGAACGTCGTCGGCGCAAGGTATATCCACGTCACCTGCCGAAACTGTGCCAAGTGTCCGCCGCCCTCCAGCGCCATCTGCTCGTAATACGTCTTCGGGATCCAGTTGAGTCCCGACCAAAACAGAATTGTGTTGTAACTCACGGTCTTCCACAAAAACACGAATACCAAAATCGCCATGCGCCCGTTTAATTGTATCAGCGATTCATGCGGCACGCCAAACAGCACCAGCGTGCGGATCAAAAGCCCGTTTTGGTCGAATAAGATCTTCCAAAAATACGCGCCCGTGCCGCTCGGCACCACAAGCGGTAATAATAGGCACAGCGATAAAAGCTGCCGCCCGCGGCTGATCTTCCGCAAGCAAAGCGCCGTCAAAAGCGCCAAAGCCATGCCGAGCGGCACCGTCAGCGCCATGAAGATCAGCGTATTTTTCGCCGCCGTGCGGAAAAGCTCGTTTTGCAGCACGTCGATAAAATTTTGCAGCCCCACAAATTGCCCGGAGCCGATGTTGTCGATCACCGCATAATACGCCGCATAGAGAAACGGAACGCAGTAAAACACCGCAACACCGAGCAAACTCGGCGCCAAAAACAACCAGTAGATTTTTCGATTCTTCTTCATGTTCTCTCCCCTTTCGGGCTGTGTCACTCCGCAAAATACTGCTCTGCACTCGCCTGTAATTTCGCCGCCGTTTCCTCCGCGGGCGCTTTGTCCGCTGTTAGGTACGCATTCACCGTTTCGTACAAGGACGCATACAAGCGGTCATCGATCGTCGGGATTGCATTATATTTTTCCATAATCGCATCAAAGTTTTCGAGCGCGCTCTCGGCTTCTTCCTCTGTGAAATTAAACTGCCGCTGCAGCATCAATACCGTCAAATTGCGGTCATAGGCGCGATTGATGCTATACGACCACGCCGTGACGTTATCGATATACTCCGTGAGGTCGCCCGTTACAAAATCGATATACGTCCACGCGTTTTCAGCGTTTTTACTTTCCGTCGGGATCGCAAGCGTGCAGAATTTTTCCAATAACACGTCGCCATTTTCGAGTGCAAACGGTTTTGGGTCGTTCACCGTCTCTTTCGGGTACCCCACCGGGAACGCGAGAGACGGTCTCGGCACGCTGTTATACACCGCAAAATAATCGCTGAAATTGTCCGAACCCGAAGTCGTGTAGTCGCTGTCCGGCGCAAACGCAAAATCGTACATATTTTCTAAAAGCTGCACACATTCCGGTGTGTCGAAGCGCGCCGTTTTCTCATCAAAATCCAAGAACGCGGAAAGCTCGTTCATGACCGCAGAAGCCTTGGGATACTCTTTGATCATGTAGTATTCCGAGCCTTTTTCTGCTTGCTGCGTCCAGTCATTCAGCGTGGAAAAGCTCAACGTTTCCGGCAACTCTACACCGAGCGACTCTGTCATTTTCTTGTCCGTCCACACCGCCATCGGCAACACCGTGACCGGCATTTCATAAAGTTTTCCGTCCACGCGGTATGTGTCCACCATGTTTACATAATCTTCTTGCGCATTATTGTCGTAAAACACGCCGAGGTCACGCACCAGCCCGCTGTTTGCAAGGTCGCGCACAGATAAAAGCTGTGTGTCCAGCAAATCGATCTCCTCGCCGCCCACCAGCGCAAGCTGCACCTTTTCGCGGTAGCCGTTCTCTGGGTACGTCACCGTCTCCACCGTCACGCCGGGAATTTCCTCCGCGAACAGCCCGCTGAACCGCTCGTAATGCACGGCGGAATACTGCGGGCACACCAGCGTCCATGTGCCGGAAAGTGTATTCGCGTCTTCACTTTCCGTGCTTTCTGCAGAAACGCTCGGCTCCGGCGTCGCCGCCATATTTTCGCTGTAAATATCATCCGCATTTGAAGCACAGCCCGCAAGGCAAAGCAAATTAATAGCTACTAGTATGCTTATAATCTTATTTTTCATTTATATTGTCTCCATAAAGTCACAAATTTGTGGCGCTAAAAATTCATATGATAAACTGGCTATCCGCGGTTCGATAGCCAGTTTATATGCTATATTTTAAGCAATTAGATGTTTTAGAATGCATTTTATGATTTCACTCCCCTTTCCCGCTCAAAAGCAGGATGGGCTCCGTTTTCAAATTTCGGTTCACAAGTACCAGCGAAAGCAAAAAGATGAACACAAGCAAGCACACTGGGATGAATACATACACCGCGACCGGCACCGTCGCGTCCGTTTCCGGCTCCATGACTTCCGTCTGGCCCTTCGCCCAAATGCTGAACGTGGTGTCGATCTCCTCCGTCTCCGACTGTGCCGTATCCGTCAGCACATCGCTTTGCAGCAGAACTGCACCGATGCCGACGCCGATGACAGACGCTACCAACGCCAAAACCAAAATCCCCGCCATCAGCGATACGCGGCACTGCGCCTTGCTCATGCCCAAACTCCGCTCGATCGCCGTGCGCTTTTTCTGCTTGACGATAAAGAAGTAGAGCAACAAAACCACAATGCCCACGACCGCGATCAAGCCGCCCGCAAACAGCAGCACCGCAGACATCCGCGCGTTATTTAAGCTCGTCATAAGGTCTCCGTAGCCGTTATCGTCATAGGTGATCGTGAGCTCGCTTGTCTCCGGCACGGCCACACGCAGCGCCGCGTCGAACGACTCGATCGTGCCGTTTGGCAGCATGAATGAAGTCGTCACGCTGTTCATCGGGCTGTAATACGCGATGTTGTCTTCGTCGCTCGCGTCAATCGAATTTTTCGGCAGAATGAGCATCCAGGAGGCGATGTCCGGGCGCTCCGCGATGCGGTCTTTCATCGGCTTATACAGCCCGACGATTTCATATTCCGCCTGCCAAAACGATGCATACGGCTCGCCCTCGGCGTTCAAGGGACTGAACACATTGCAGTACGTCGTCCATTCGGAGTAGCTCGGCGGCGTGCCGTACAGCGCCATGTTGAGCGGCACCGTGACGGTATCGCCGACATTCAGCAAATTTTTCTGCGCAAGGTCCTGCGGCAGCATGCACACCCGCGCGCCGCTTTTAAATTCTTCTTCCGTAATCTCTCGCCCATTCGTGATGGTCACCTGCTGCTCATGGAACGTCGTCAAAAGCTCAAGATCTTCCACCGGCAGCACCGGGAACAGGTGCTCCGCCTGCTCGTTCACGGCGACCCAATTCAGCCAGATCTTCCCGCGCGGGCTATCGTAGAACCCGTCCGTCACTTCTTCTGCACCGACGGGCACGTGATACCCGGGGTAATAATACGTTGCGGGCACAACGCTTTTCCACACGCCGTCTTCTTCATAGACCGCGTGCGCCCCGGCGAGCGCATCGCTCTGCATCGGCATGCCGTCCGCACTGTACTGCGTCGTGTACGGCATGGAGAGAAACGCGTATTCCGTTTTTTCGCCTTGCGCGCTCACCACGATATTCTCGACGACCGTTGCAATGTATGTTTTTCCGAGTTCAAATGTCGGCTTTTCCTCCGCAAAATGCGCGCAGATCTCAATTTCGTTGCCGACCTGCATCGGTGGAAAATACGGCGTGGTTTCGTGCTTATAGAGCACATTCGTCACGCGCACGGTCGTCTTGCCGTCGTTCACCGCAAGCGGCGTGAACTCCAAAATGTACACCTCGTCGCGGTAGCCGTAACGACTGTTCGTGTTGTTCAGCTCCGGCATCACGGAGAGATAATACGCGCGGTTCCGCGGCGCGATTTTGTACTCCGCACCGTCAAAGTTCAAAATGTCCGGCGACAAAATTTCTTTAAACGTCTGCACCGTGTAGGTGTTCAGGTAGTCGGAGCACGTGTTCGTGACCGGCATGGTCGCTTCACTTATCGGCTTCTGCGTCACGGTGCCGACCGTCTTAAATTCGCCCTCCGCCGCATCGATGCGCGCGTTCGTCCGGATCAGCAGTCCCGCGCCGAGCACGAGCAAAACCGTGCTCGCGGCGAGCAACAGCAGGAACAAGAGGGCTTTTACAGGCGTGCGAAGGAGTTGTTTGAGGCTCTTTAACATTCTACCGCCAGCCTTCCGTCCTGCATTTTGTAGACGACGTCCGCCTGCGCCGCGATGCCCGGGTCGTGCGTGACGACGATCACGCAGTAATTTTCATCCTGCACGAGTTTTTTGAGCAAGTCAATGACGACCTTGCCGTTCTCCGTATCGAGGTTGCCCGTCGGTTCATCCGCGAGGATGACTTTCGCGTCGGACGCCAGCGCCCGCGCGATGGCAACGCGCTGCTGCTGACCGCCCGAGAGCATCGCCGGCAGCTTTCGCGGGTCAACGTCTCCAAGGCCGACCGAATTTAAAAGCTCCTTTGCGCGCACTTTCGCCTCTTTCGTCGGCTTCTTTGAAATTTGCATCGGGTACATGACGTTCTCTAAAATGTTCAATGTTGGGAATAAGTTGAAAGATTGGTAGATCACCGTCACATTTTCGCGCCGGTGCCGTTCGCTGCCGATTTCTTTCAGCGTCTTTCCGTTCGCGATGATCTCGCCATCGCTCGGCGTACCGAGGCCCGCCAGCATGGAAAGCAGCGTCGTTTTGCCGCTGCCAGACTGCCCGACGATGGCATAAAATTTTCCCGCCTCAAACGTGCAGGAGACATTTTTTAACGCCTGCACCTTCTGGTATTTGCTCTGGTAGGTATAGCTCACATTTTCCGCTGCCAATACGTTCATACATGCTCCCCCTTAATCAACCTGTGTCAATAGCGTCAGTGTGTCGAACCGCAGCAGGCACAGCAAGGCCGCAGCCGTGCCCAGCGCCGCACAAAGCGTGAACAGCCCGAAGATCGCGTGCGCGGAAAGTGCCGGAATGTGCAAAGCCGCGCTCAAAATCGGCAAAATCACCGCGCAGCCAAGCATATCCAAGAGCACTGTGCTGATGAAATTCGGCGCGGCGCACCGCCATTTTGATACGCCGAGCGAGCGCGCAATGGCCATATCCCGCCGTGTGCTGCGCATGGTCAGGAATGTCGTCAGCACCACAAGCCCAATGATAAGCGCAAAAAACGGCACGAGCATGCTTTGGAACAGCGCGATGTTCTGCCGCAGGCGGCTCGCCGTTTTCACAAATAGCTCGTCCTCCACGGAGAGCGCGTCGCCCGCGTTCGGGTCCTCCGCACTCGGGTTAATGTCCATAAAATATTTCTGCATTTCGGCTTTAAAGTCCTTCAAATGCGTGCTGTCGACTACAAGCGCGCTGCACGAATCGTACAAAAACGATACGCCCGCAGTTTCTGCTTCTGTGCGCAGGAAATTGACTGGCAAAATCACGTCCGCACCGCCGGGCGCGCTGTGCGTGCCGATGATCTCAAGTGCCGCGTTGCCGATCATCTGGTAGATCGTGCCGTTCATGGACTGCCGCACCGTGTAAATCTCAAGCGAAAGCGTATCGCCCGGGTGCAATCCCGTTCGCTCCGCGTAATCCTCGCCGATGACGCACTGCGCGCTGTCGCCGCTCAAAAACGCCGCGCTTTGGCCGTCCGCAAAATGCAGATTGTCTGCCGAAAGCTCCAGCGCCTCAAGCGAATTCCCCGCGCGCACGATCGTGTCGCCGCCGAGGAACATCTCCTGCGCGCGCACCTCCGGGCTGAACGCCCCGGCCGCCACGGCGGTGCATCGCACATCGTGCACGCCCGCCTCTGTCAAGTGGTCAAACGGCTTCGCCTCAATGTTCAGCCCCGCGGTTTTCGCGCCGTTTCGGCTCGTGATGCGCACTGTCACCGGCACGGAGTCCGAAAGGCTTTGCAGCGCTGCCTTGTTCACGCCGATATTCCCCACGTAAAACGCCATGCAGGCCGCAAGCAGCGCCGCAATGCACAAAACCAGCACGCTCCGCCCGCGACTGCGCAGTTGATACTTCACTTGTACAAACATCAGCATATATCCTCCACAAAAATTAGCCACATATCCGTTATAATCTATGACTTAATTATATAATGAATTCATATTAAGTCAATATCTAATACACAAAATGACAAAAACAAAACATGAAATTACGTATTGATGAATATTTGCACCCAAACTCACAGCTTCAATTTTTGCTTATATATCTAATAGTGACTTAAAGCAGAAAAACAGCTCAAGAATCCGACATTTCAATCAGATTCTTGAGCTGTTCATTAAATACTATGAGTTTTATTTGGTCAAATGAATCACACTGTGAAATCTATTTTCCTCATTGCTATAATACATTCTCGATACTCCGTGATAACGCTGTACCGCTTGTTTGACACTTTTTAGACCTACACCGTGGTGTTCTTTATCTTTTTTCTTCGTTTTTATATTTCCATCTTCATCCATATCCGGAGCAGAATTACAAGAATTAATAACCGTAATCAACACTCCAGTTTCCCCTTGCTGCGTAGCAGAAAGTTTAATATATTTCTCACTGGTATTTTTTGCTGCCTCCTCAGCATTAGTAAGCAGGTTATCAAAAATTGCTGTAATATCATAAGCTGATATAAAATCTACTGAATGCTGTCGAATATCAAAACTAATATCAATTCCTAATGACTTGCAAATAGCAGCATGATGAATTAAAATCACATTTAAAACAGAGTTATCACTCCATCGAACAATTTTTTGTAATGCTGGATCCTGTTCCATGCCTGAAAGATAATCTTCAAGTTCACTGTAATTTTTTGATTCAAGAAGACCTTTCATTACCTGCATATGGCCGCGTATATCATGTATTAAAACACGCTGATGATCGTAATGCTCTTCCAGTATTTTATAGTTTTTTGTATTTATTTCAGCTTTCTGAGCAATTAATTCCAACTTCAAACGATCATTATATATTTTTTGTATATGATTATAAACAACAGTTACCGAAATGTTAACTAGCAATAAAGCAAGAACGCTAACAATCATTAAAACACCAGTGACCGGCTCTATCTTCGTTGTCATTCCGATATAAACAATTGTTGTAACAATAATCGCTGACACAATTGGTAGTATGGCAAGTAAAAGAACCATGCTTCCATCAATAATACTTCTGGTTGGCTTAGTAATATGCACACCTATTTGCATCGCAAAGAAATATAAAAGTCTTCCCAAGACCGCAAAAGCAATCATTACCGGAAGATCATAACGATATGCACCAAAATCATGAGAAATTAGTGATAACAATACTGCAGCTAAAATCTCAGTCCCCCCCATAACAGATGTTAAATATCCAATTTGGAGAAACCCTATCCATTTTTTGCAAGTAAAATTCAAAAAAAGTAAAACACAATTTATAACAAAAAAAGAAAGCAAATTGATAAGCACATCTTCTATCTGAGATATTACGAATAACGCGAAGTATCCTATTAAAAATGAAACAAGCAATATTCTAAGTTTGCTTTTACGCTTGAATACTTGTTCAAAATATATCCAAGCTGTAAAACCTTCAGAAATAAAAACAAATGCATAACAGATTAAAGCCCACATCACTGCATGCCCTCCATATACACAAGATACTTGTTTTTAAATTCGGAATATCGCCGACTTGCTAAATATGCATTAATTTCCATATCCTTATATTTCAATTTAATTATATCTTTACTAAATGATGCTACATACTTCATATTGACAATATAATTTCGATATGAAGCATAAAAGCTAGGAATTTTGAGTTCTTCTTGCCAGGATTGGATTCCTTTTACTGAAATCACCTCACCGTCTACCGTACAAATTTTCGTTACCCTCTTTTGCCCTTCAAAACAAATAATATCTTCTGATGAAAGTGTTACCACTCCATCCTTTGTTTCAACTGGGATACGAATACTTTCGATATTATATTGATATATAGCATCCTTTAAATTCTCAAAAAGTCGATTTTTATTAATTGGTTTAGAAAGGTAACGAAAAACACGGAAACGCATAGCTTCGTCTAAATAATCCGGATAGGACGTCACAATAACGATTTTTGTTCTAGGGTTTCTTTTCATTAATTCTGCCCCAACATAAATTCCGCTTCGTCCCGGCATTTCAACATCCAAAAACGCAATATCTGCCTTTTGTTCTGCTTTGAGTAGTTCTTCGCCGCTTACATACACTTTCATCTCCGGACGTTTCAGCTTTCCCTTTTCAAAATATTCGCAAACGTATTTCTGAAGTTGAGCTAAAATTTTCGAATCATCATCACAAAAAAGAATTCGCAAAGCTACATACCTTCCTCCTACATGATATTTGATTATATCATGACTTGGAGATTTTGTCACTTTCTACTTTCTGTTCTCTCAACTCTACAAAATGTTGCACAAGCTGCATAATCATCTCTATTTCTTGATCTGAGCACTTTTGCAACAAGTCAGAAGCATCCTTTGAAACTCGATTTGAATGCATACTCCCCAGCAGCAAAAAATCAGGTGTCACATTAAGTTCATCGCAAATTTTCACAAATAGCGCGACACTGGGAGTTGCCTTTCCGTTTTCAATTCCAGACATATGATTGTTTGAAATATCCAGTTTTTCTGCCAAAATATTTTGCTTTATCCCTAACTTCTTTCGTCTGTCAGATATTCTTTTCCCAATTTCTTTCATATTTAAATTCATAATATCTCGACTGCAAATAATACAGCCTGGTTTCTGCATCATAGTAGTAGCCGCGGTAGCGGATGGGGTTGATGTTTGCGATGTGGTTTGCATCAGTAATGGCTTTGCCGCTTGCATCGGTAACGGAGAGCGTATTGCCCCATGTGTCGTAGATGTACCGCGCAAGCAGGTTGCCCTTGGTGTCGTAAATCTGATCCACGTCGCCGGAAAGGGTGCAGCGGACGATGTAGTTTGTTGTAACGCCTGCCGCGTTTTTATACTGGATGCCGCTCAGCACACCGAGTGCATCGTAAGTATACCGCAAAATCACGCCGTTCGAGCGTTTTTCGCCCAACAGCTGCCCGTTCACATACTGATACTGTGTTGTCACGCCGCCCGCCGTTTTTTCAAGGCGCAGACCGTCAACGTCGTATTTATATGTGTTCTGCTTGCCGTTCTGCGTCAGGCTTGTCAGCTGCCGCCCCGTCCACGTCATCGTCATGCCGTCGCGGTAGGTCAGCGGATTGCCGATCTCATCATACGTAATGCTCTGACCGTTGTAGGACGTCATCAGATCTTTCCAACCGGTCTGCGCATACCCGTACTGAATCGTTCTCGCCGCTAGAACTACAAAATTACTTAGCAACTGTGTAACCACGCGTGTTAATTAACGATCAAATCCTCACAAACTACTATTATAAGCACCTGACAAAACTTGCCTAAACGGATATTACGACACTTTTCAGAAACTTTCTGAAACCTCTTTTAATTCTTGTGCTTTTTGATTTAATTCTAAATTGTCACATAAATTTCATTTGGACCAATATACTCATTCACAACTCTCCAACGAACTTTTGATGCACATATTGTAGTACCCGTATAGCTTTCTATTTCCTTTAATGATAACCCACCACAATCGCACCAATAAATACAATCTTCTTTAAAAATCATAGTTGCATCAAGTATTTCACATGTATAGTTTTCGTCATTTGGAAATAAGTTTAAATACTTTAGTCCTATAAATTGCATTTCAATCACAGATAAGTTTTCAAACTGTCGTTGAATAATCATACTCAATATTCTTTGCTTATTAACTGGGAACATACTCAATTTTTCGTTTACATACGCACCGCTAATATACTTAAGTTCTTTTAAGCAACTATCGTGAAACCCATATATCATATTCATAAAGTTACCTAAATCTTTTTCGTTTGCAATTTCATTCCACATATGTTCTCTCCTTTGGTTATCCAAGAATCATAATTAGCCCTTCGCCCACACCAGCACTAAGTGGTCCAAAAAGGAAATCATCCGCAACCCCTATGCCTGTAACATCATCAGCAGCAACAGCTATTATACTCACGGCGCATATGACAACCAATCCTACTCCAATTACTGGTTCCCAATTCATTTTGTAAGAAGGATCAGGTGGAAGATGTTCTTTCTCTCTTCCATTTTCTCCCCATTTGTGATCGTGTGGAAAAGGCATATTCCCTGGATGATTATAGTCCCTATCCCTTTCGGGATTTCCATCTGGTCCATACCATCGCTTCTGTTTTGGTGTTCCATCTGGATTTGGCAAAGTTTGACTTGAACCGGGTTTTCCTTTTGGAGGCAAGCTATTAGAGCTTGCTTTTATTATATTTGCAACCAATGATAGCGCAGTCTTGACTGCACTCACAGTTTTTTTTAGTCGTTGCGGCCAATGACCAGTGTGATCTCTCATATTCACCGGATTATTCATGCAATAAGAGAAAAGGTTATAACCACGAACATCTCCACCAACACCGGCAATCACATTATCCGCATTAATCCATCGATATGTTTTCGAATCGTAATAACGGCTGGATACATAATACAGTCCCGTCTCCGCATCGAAGTAATACCCTCGGTAGCGGATAGGGTTGATGCTGGCTATGTGGAGCGGGTCGGTTATGGCTTTGCCGCTTGCATCGGTAACGGAGAGTGTGTTGCCCCATGTGTCGTAGATGTACCGCGCAAGCAGGTTGCCCTTGGTGTCGTAAATCTGATCCACGACGCCGGAAAGGGTGCAGCGGACGATGTAGTTTGTTGTAACGCCTGCCGCGTTTTTATACTGGATGCCGCTCAGCACACCGAGTGCATCGTAAGTATACCGCAAAATCACGCCGTTCGAGCGTTTTTCGCCTAACAGCTGCCCGTTCACATACTGATACTGCGTTGTCACGCCGCCCGCCGTTTTTTCAAGGCGCAGACCGTCACGTCGTATTTATATGTGTTTGACAGCTTTGCTGTCCGCCTGCGCACAGGCGGACAGTCCCAAAACCAGCAGCAGAACCGATAAACATATCATTATGGTTCGGTTCATTTAGCAACTCCTTATGTTTGCTTGATTTCTTTGATCGTTGTCTTTGAGTTTTCTTTTTTTATAGAAATACAAGCTTACGTAAATAACAATTAAAACTACTAATCCCACAATCTGATAGGGCGCAATAAATACCGTAAATACTCCCGGATATAATGTATCCGACATATAAATTTCACAGGTAAAGTACAGATACATATACCACGAAGCATATAGCAAAGTGCCTACTCCAGTGTGTACAATTTTAACTACATAATGCCCTTTTCTATAAATAAGATAGCTTAAAATTGCTGGAACTGCTCCTGCATAAATTACAGTCCGAAAATACACCGTGCTTTGAGCAACAGATTTAATTTGAGAATTAAACGGTAATGACAAAGCACCAGTAAACATCGTATCTATGAAATTCACACCGACAAGTAATTGTTCTACTAAGAATACAATCACAAATCCAAGATATTTACATATTTCGCGCTTTCTCATCTCGTTCCTCCGTAAATCCATTGTGGAATGTCATACGCTATTCTGTATACGATTGAAGCCACCGTATAGGGAATTAAACGCACCCGATCATCTTCATTCAAATCTACAGTTCCTGTTCTTTCCTTTAAATTGCGCCATTCTATATTATAGCGATCCGCTGCATTATATAGCAAATTATAGGCTACCCATTCCGAAATTCCCCCGGAGTCACCCCATGTATTTTCTTGAACACCTTCACAAAGTAGCTCTGGGAGGAATATCCCAGATATTCCGCAATCTCTACCGCGGATTTCTTCGTGACCGCCAGCAGCCGCTTGGCCTCATCCATCTTAACGGCGGTGACAAAGGCGTTGACCGTCATACCGGTCTCCCGGACAAAGCGCTCACACAGGTGGGTACGGTTCATGCCCAGGGCTTTCGCCAGAACCGCGGTAGTGATGGGCTCGCTGAGGTTGGTCAAGATGTACTCCCTGGCGCGTCGGATGAACACGGAGCCGCTCGTGCCGCAGCGAACATCCTCCACGCGGCGGGCAAACTCCAGCACCATACGGGCATTCAGCCTGGTCAGAGCCTCAAAGTTGTCCAGAAGCTCGGCCTTCTGTATGAAATCGTCACTGAGGGAAAAGGCCGTTTCCGCGTCCAGCCCGCCCCTGATAGCGGCCCGGGAAACCAAAGTCGCCGTGCAGATGATCAGGTTCTTCTCCTGCCGCAGGGCGCTGTCGGCCATGCTTCCGGCCCGGCCCTCCGCCGGGCGCTGAAACAGCTTTTCGATCTCATCCGCCCGGCCATGCTCCACGTTGGACAGCAGCCGCTCCTCCAGCTCCAGGGTGTTGTGCATGAAATGCTCCGGCGCGGGCATATCCGGGGCATAAAAGGCCGGGAGTTTCGGCGGGTTCTCCTCGTCCAGCAGGAAGCTGGACACGCTTACCTTCTCCCCGTTAATGAAATATTGGATGGTGCATAGGATCTGCAAAAAGTTCCGCAGAGGGTAGGCGGGCATAACCGAAAAGTAGTCCAGCACCTCCTGGGTGCGGCTCACCGGCTCGCCCATGCGGGCCAGAATTTTCCGGGCAAGTTTCCTGCTTACCGGGGACGGGGACACCGGACCGATGACCAGAGCAATATCCTCCCCTCTTATGCGGAACAGCCCGTAGTACAGGAAGTTCGGATCCATATAATAGCCCACGTCGCCGGCGATTTTGAAGATATTTTCCTCCTCGGTTATGGCGAAGTCCGGCTTGAATCGGGTGTGGTGCAGGCTCAGAAAGCGGCCGTCTCGGTAGATACGCACCGGCACCCCGGCCAGAGCGGCAAGAGACTCCGCAAGATAGTTGTAGTCCATAACTGCCTCCTGAAAAATCTGTTACAATTTTACCTTAAAACCGACAAAATTACAAGACAATTTCCGGCGTTTCCTGTATGATAAATGACAGAAGGAGGCGCTTGATATGGAATCCGCCAAAGAAAAATGGGGCTGGCTGCCTAAAAGCAAAATCACAGGCGATGCCGTGAGCCCAAAGGAGAAATGGCTGGGCTACCTGGTGGGGCCGGCGGGGGCGCTGCTGCTCAACGCGGTGCTGGGTTCCTACCTGAACGTGTACTACACCGATGTGCTGAACCTTACCGGCGTATGGGGCGGATCGTTCCTGGCCCTGTTCCCCATCATCAGCAAGGCTATCGACGCGGTGACGAACCTCATTATGGGGCAGATCATCGACCGTACCCGCACCAAAGGCGGCAAGGCCCGGCCCTGGCTGTTACTGTCCGCGCCGCTGGTAGCCGTGACCGGCGTACTGCTGTTCACGGTGCCCCGGGCGGGGACCACAGTCCAGGTGGTGTGGGTCATGCTGTCCTATAATCTGTTCTATTCCTTTGCTTTCACCATCTACAGCATGAGCCACGGCCTGATGGTGCCCCTGTCCACCCGGAACCTGGAGCAGAGAGGGAGCCTTTCCGTATTCAACAATGTGGCCTCGGTGATGATCTCCGGCATTATCGTAGCGCTGGTATTCCCCATGGTGGTGCTCCCGGCGCTGGGGGTAGACCAGGCCAGGTGGATCGCCGTGATGAGCGTGATCTCCCTGCTGGCGCTGCCGCTGATCCTGGTGGAATATTTCTTCACCCGGGAACGCATATCCGAGGAGGCCGCCAACCGGGCAGAGCAGAAGGTGCCGGTGCGGTCGCAGCTGAAGGCCGTGCTCACCGACCGGAACTGGGTGGTGATCGTGCTCTACTTTTTCGTCTATACCTTCGGCAGCAACATCAAGAACATCTCGCTGATCTACTACTGCAACTATGTGCTGGGCAGTTATAACGACGGCGTCACCCAGACCATGGTGTCTGTCATTGGAGGCATCCCCATGGGTATCGGCATTTTCGCCGTGTGGCCCCTGGCCAAGCGCTTTGGAAAGCGGAACACCACCTTGGCGGGTTTTGTGCTGTACATCCTGGGAGGGATCATCTGCATCCTGTCCCCGCAGAACATGGCCGTGGTCCTGGTGGGACAGTTCATTAAGAACATAGGCGGCCTGCCCTGCGCCTATGTGTTCGCGGCGCTGATGGCCGACGTGCTGGACCACATGGAGTGGAAGTGCGGCCACCGGGTGGACGGTTTCTCGGCCTCCATCCAGTCGGTGATCCTCACCCTGTGCTTTGGGCTTTCCAGCGGGGTATTCAATCTGCTGCTGTCAGCAAGCGGCTATGTTGCCCCGGTGCTCGCAGGTGGAGAGACCATAGCGGCCACGCAAAACGCCGCAACCCAGAACGTCATTACCGGTTGCTTTTTTGGTGTAGAGATTGTTACAGGCATCATCGTAATCGGGCTGCTCCTGTTCCTCAATGTGGAAAAAATCATTGCAAAGGAACAGGCGGAAATCAAGGCGCGGAATAAAAAATAAAGGAGAGGGAACCATGGAAAAGCTTACACTAAAAGGTACACGTTTTATAAACGAGAGCGGTAAGGAGGTCATCCTCCACGGCCTGAATGTTTTGCAAAGGCAAAGGGAGAACAACCACTTCTATCCGGGATTTGAGAAAGTTTTCGGCTACTTCAGGCGTTCCGGCTTCAACCTGCTGCGCTTCGGCATCTTCTGGGACGGCGCGGAGCCGGAGCCGGGGCAGGTGGATATGGAGTATCTCCGGAAAGTGAAGGATATTGTGAACCTAGCGGAGGAAAATGGCATCTACATTCTGCTTGACATGCACCAGGACCTGTTTGCCCAGAAGTTCATCGACGGCGCGCCTGACTGGGCATGCCTGGACGAGGGCCTGCCCCACCCGGAGCACTGTAAGCTCTGGTACGAGGCCTACCTGCAAAGCGACGCTATCATCCGGGCGGCGGACAATTTCTGGGCAAACAAACCGGCTTCGGACGGCGTGGGCCTGCTGGACCACTATGCCGCTATGTGGGGGAAAATCGCGGAGGCCCTGGATGGCTGCGGAAACATCATCGGCTTTGAGCCCATGAACGAGCCTTTTATGGGCAGCCTCGCCCGGGAATCCTTCGGCGCGGCCACCATGAAAATGATGGAGAAGTACCCGGCCTTTGACATGAACCACCCGGAAACCATCCCGCCCGAGCAGGCCGGGGAGTTTATGGCGCTGGTGTCGGAGCGCTTTCTGGAATTTGACCGCACCGTGCTGATGGATTTCTACCGCCGCATGAAGAAGGCCATCCGTCCCCACAGCGGGAAGGCCATCGTCACCGGGGGGAACATCTATTGCAGTACCGACGTGCCCACCGGCATCGGGCGCCTGACAAACGGCCCGCAGATCTACGCCCCCCACGGCTATGACTCGGTGGTGGATTCCGACCGCTACGAGGCATTCAGTAAGGAAAACGTGGAGCGGCTCTACGCCGGCAAGCGCCAGACCCAGGAGCGGCTTGGCCTGCCGACCATCGCGGCGGAATGGGGCGCGTTCCCATCCAGAGAGTTCACCAACGACCTCATCGACCATATGAACAGTATTATTGAGCGCAACCTGTGGGGCAGCGCCTACTGCGAGTACCACCCCGGCATGGAGGAGGACCCCAACTTCTCTGCCCTGTGCCGGGCCTATCCCATGGAGACCGCCGGAACGCTCCGGAAGTACCATTACGACAGACGGGCCAGAGAATACGCCATGGACTTCGACAGCGATGGCGGCGAGAGCAGACTCTACCTGCCTTTTGAGCCCAGGGAATTTGTCTGCCCGCAGGAGCTGTCCACCAGCCTGGAGCCGCTGGGCGACGGCAGGTATATTTGCCGGATCCAGGCACCCGCCGGTCCGGTGAGCCTGGCCATCCGCTGAGGTATAGGGTATGAAAGCCATCAGACTGAAAACCGAATTTCTCTTTGAGCCGGTGGGCATTGACATCGACCGTCCCAGGCTCTTTTGGAACTGCCAGGGCGGTGCCCGCCAAATCGCCTATGAAATAGCGGCCACAGCGGAGGATGGCCGCACCCTGTGGGAGAGCGGCCGTGTGGAAAGCCCATCCATGCGGGCGCACTGGGGAGGAAAGCCGGTCCCTCCCCGCACCCGGGTTACGTGGAGCGTGCGCCTATGGGATGAAAACAACGTTCCGGGCGAGTGGAGCAGCGCCACCTTTGAGACAGGCCTGCCGAAGGGGGAGCCCTGGCGGGCCCGGTGGATCGCGGGGGACTATGATGTGGATAAGCGCCGCCGTTACCCGGTGGACTGCTTTTGCAAGCGCTTTCCCGTTTCCGGCGCGGGAAGGGCGAGGCTCTATATCACCGCCTGTGGGCTGTACGAGGCACGGCTGAACGGCAGCCGGGTGGGGGATTTTGTGCTGGCCCCCGGCCACACCGATTACCGCAAAAGAATGCAGTACCAGACCTACGACGTGACCGCCCTGCTGAAGGAGGGGGAGAACCGCCTGGAGGTCCAGCTGGCAGACGGCTGGTACCGGGGCAGCTGCGGGGCCTGGGGGCTGCTTAATCAGTACGGCACCCAGACCAAGCTGCTGGCTCAGCTGGAGTATGCGGATGAAAGCGGTAATATCCATACCATTTGTAGCGACGGCTCCTGGGCCTGGAGCAATGACGGCCCTATCCGCTTTGCCGACAACAAGGACGGTGAAGTTGTAGACGGGAGGATGTTACCAAGCTACAGCGGAAAGGTTCGGGAAACGTCTTGTCCGGTGGTGCCCTCCGCGTCCAACAATGTGCCGGTTACGGAGCATGAACGGTTCCGGCCGCAGGTCATCCATACCCCCGGCGGCAAAACCGTGCTGGACTTCGGGCAGAATATCGCGGGCTATGTTGAGTTTTCATTAAAGGCTAAGGCTGGCCAGCGGGTAAAGCTGCAATTTGGGGAGATGCTGGACAAGGACGGAGAGTTCACCCAAAGGAACATCCAGTGCGTCAACAAAAAGCGCACCACCCCCTTGCAGCAGGTGGAGTATATCTGCCGGGAGGGGCGCAACGATTACAAAACGGCCTTCGCTATCTTTGGTTTCCGGTATGTGCTGGCAGAGGGTGACTTCCCCATGGAGCAGGCGAAATTCACCGCCATAGCCGTGTACTCCAATATGGAGCGTACCGGGTGGTTCGAGAGCTCCGACCCACTGCTGAACCGCCTGTTCGACTGCACCCTATGGAGCGCCCGGAACAACCACGCCGATCTGCCCACCGACTGCCCCACCCGGGAGCGTCACGGCTGGACAGGGGACGCGCAGATATTCTGTACCACCGCCTGCTACCTGTTCGACTACGCGGCCATGGCCAGGAAATACCAGCGCGACCTCACCGACGCACAGCACAAGAACGGCTGTTTTCCGCAAATCGTGCCGGGCGGCGGGGTTGACGGCTATATGCGCCCCATGGACGGATCCGCCGGGTGGTCGGACGCGGGGGTGTTCATTCCCTTTGACATCGCCCGGATGTACGGTGACCGGAGCATCCTTGAGGAAAATTATGGGGCCATGTGCCGCTACGCCCGGTACAAAGCCGGCACCCTGGGTAAGCGCTACCTGACAGCCTTGCCCACCGGGCTCAGCCGGAAAGACCGTAAGAAAATCTGCAATTACGGCCAGTCCTACGGAGAGTGGGCGGAGCCTGCCGATGTGCACCCATTCCGCACAGCAGACTTTGTAAGCCCCCACCCGGAGGAATCCACCGCTTATATCGTCCTTCTGATGGAGCGCATGGCAGAGATTGCCCGGGAGCTGGACCGATCCCAGGACGCTGAGGAGTTCTCCCGCTGTGCCGGGGCTGCCCGGGAAGGCTACCAAGCGTTGGTACGCACGCAGAAGCACAGCCTGGACACAGACCGCCAAGCCAAACTGGTACGGCCGCTCTTTATGAAGCTTTTGGATGAGGAGCAGACCGGTTATGCCCGTAAGCGTCTGCTGCAGGCGCTGGAAAATTATGGCTGGCGGCTGGGGACTGGGTTCTTATCAACCCCGCTCATTCTCTATGTTCTGGCAGACATGGACATTGAGTACGCCTACCGGCTGCTGGAAAATCAGGAGCTGCCCGGGTGGCTCTGTATGCCCAAGCTGGGCGCTACCACCATCTGGGAAAACTGGGAGGGCACTGAAAGCGACGCTCCGGCCTCGCTGAACCATTACTCCAAGGGCGCGGTGATCCAGTGGGTGTTCGACACCATGTGCGGTATCCGGCTAGGCGGTGAAAATGAGTTTATCATCGCGCCTCGCCCCGGCGGGCATTTCACCAGCGCAAAAGCGGAGTACGCCAGCGTGTATGGAAAGGTCTCCTGCGGGTGGAAGCGCAGCAGTGAAGGCCTGGAATTTGAGGTCGCCATACCGGCCAACTGCCGGGCTCTTGTACGGCTGCCGGACGGAAGCGAGCAGGAACAGGCAGCGGGAGAGCGACAGTATTTTATCGCTCAGTAAAAAGGCGTGAGCCCAAATCATATTGACAAAAAGCACGCAAGGTCAAACCCTCGCGTGCTTTTACGGTATTTTCGGGAAACAGGACAATTTGCGTTGAACCCAAATAAATTTTGCTCCTCAAGCCATGTCCAGCTTTCCATTCTTCAAAACCAAGTCAATCATTCGGGGATCAAGCCGCATCCTTTCCAAGCTCTTGGCATCTGCATAGCAACCCTCCGGCGTGACCTCCATGCCCAGCAGCGTGCGCCCGATAACCGCTGCTGCCAGGGACGCGCCCAGCACAGAGCTGTGTTCTCCATCGGCAAAATAGAGTTCTTCATCCGGGTGGGCCGCCGCGGTCTGCCACCAGATACGTCCCACAGGACAGATCGTCGCGTCGATCTTTTCTGCCAAAGCTTCATAAGCCGCGCTCATGGCCGCTTGCCCAGCCGGGTTGCTTTTCTCGCTCCAGGTCATGTACAGATAAATTTTCGTACCCTCCGGCGTGATCGCTGCCATTTGTTCCCCCGCCTCCAACAGGGATTCCTTGCCCGGAAAGGGGTGGGCGTTGTGCTGCAAGATTACGGCGTCATAGCCGCCCCACAGAAGGTTGAAGTAAGTCTGGGACTGCCGCAGGTGCCAATCCAGGCCCATACCGGGATGTGTGAGCATGACAGGCTCTATGGGCTGGCCGTAACTTTTACAGAATTCCGCTGTCCTGGCCGGAACATAGTGGACAAAGGTATGGCTGTTGCCGATAAAAAGAACTTTCATGGGATAACTCCTTTTCCTTCTGTTTTTACTTTTATGATAGCATATGTACGGCCCAAGTCAAGAGATTTTTCCCAGGACTACAAATCGTGCGTTGTAGAACTCGTAGCTGCAGGTGGAAAGAGTGATGATGCGGTCGCACTCAGCCGGGTTAATGGCACTGCTGAACAGGGAGCGTTCCTGTGCTGCTGTGAGCCATTGGGTGAACTCTTCACCAGAAATGAAACTGGTATTCCAGGCATCGTTCTCAACGCTGACCACATATCCGGCAAAGACCTCCGCCGCACGCTTTGCGGCATCTTCATCCGTATAGGGTTCCGTTTCTTTTTTGCTGCAAACCGCATCCACAAGCGCCTTGTATTGTTCTTCCGCGCCGCCTAAATACGCAGCGGCACCGGCGGTTACGGCATATCGGTTCACTTCAAAATCAATCATTTCCGGCGCGGGCGGTTCCGTGCTTTCCGGCAGTACATTTTGTTCCGTACTGTCCGCAGCACTCGGCACCGTACTTTGCTCTGCGGCGGCTTTGCTGACCGCCTGCGTGCAGGCGGTCAGTCCCAAAACCAGCAGAACCGCTAAACATATCATTATGGTTCGGTTCATTTAGCAACTCCTTTTCCCCATGCATTACCACACATATTCTACTGTAATTCACACGATAGAATATGTTCGCACTTTTGATATTACGCAAACATCTTTGAATTTTATTGAAAAGATTACTCTACCATATCCACTTTTACAATAATTTTCGTGAGTTTGTCATAATAGATCGTATACTCTTGTGCTTCTTTAAACTCTTCCGGGAATATTTTTCTTTTTGAGTAAATATCCAAGTAAAAAATAGGTTTTTTCCCCTCACCATTCCAAAAACAATACCCATATGTAACAGGTAAAGGCGGAGCAACGCTCGAATCTCGATAGCTAGATTCAAACGCTCCCGTGTAGGAAGCTACATTGGGGAATACAATTCTTGAAAGATAATATAAAGTCAGCACAATCACCCCGATAACAGCAATGATTTCTGTTTTCATACCCTGAATTCTGACTTTCTTTTTCCATGGACAGTGAAACAACCAACTGACAATAGGCAGCAATAGAATTATCCCGCAAACACCCCAAATACGGAACCATATTCCAGAGTAATTATACATTTTTCCTCCAGTGATTTTTTAACGCTGACAAGGTAGCCTGGACAATACCAACACTTATACTTGCCGCTTTTCTGGCAACTTTATTGAATCTAATCGAACGACGCATACTATTATAAATCTGCACTTGAGTTCGGGTTGGCCTTGATTGACGCACCTCATGTGCATAGCTTGAATAATTTTGTGGTGACTTTGAAGTAATAAAGTCTGTTATGCTATTTGAAGCCTTTTCAAATACTGTATCAGCAATCGTTCCTGTACCTATATTAACTATAGATTCGACCCAATCCACCTCTTGACCTTTTAGTTTCTTCTCGATTGCTTTTATCCCCTCTGTAACCGCATTACGGATAAAAGCTCCGGCAAATCCTGTTCCTGGAATAAGTGCAGTAACTCCAGCCGCAATATATTCCCCCGGAGAAGATGTTGGCCAAAAAATTTCAACGCCAGATTTTCCTTCAAGTACATTTCCAACAACATCACCAACATACTGAGTAATTACGCCAACGAACATACTGGCAAACCAAGCGTTTCCTTTATCATCTTCCCGTACAACAGGATTATTACCACAATACGCATATAAATTTAAAGCATTAATATCACTATTCGCACCTAAAATTTCGTCTGCATTCAAGAATCTACGTGTCGTGGTGTCATAATACCTCGACTGCAAGTAATACAGCCCGGTTTCCGCATCGAAGTAATACCCTCGGTAGCGGATGGGGTTGATGTTGGCTATGTGGAGCGGGTCGGCTATGGCTTTGCCGCTTGCATCGGTAACGGAGAGCGTATTGCCCCATGTGTCGTAAATATATCTTGCGACAAGGCTGCCCTTCGTATCGAAAATCTGATCCACGTCGCCCGAAAGCGTGCAGCGAACAATGTAGTTCGTTGTAACGCCTGCCGCGTTTTTATACTGGATGCCGCTCAGCACACCGAGTGCATCGTAAGTATACCGCAAAATCACGCCGTTCGAGCGTTTTTCGCCCAACAGCTGCCCGTTCACATTATTTTCATTCATTTAATGGGAACAATTCTATTATCCCACTATCTACTAATTTTTGCAACGGACCAGAAGCAGGGCTTTTCTTCCTTTGAGAGCGCTAATAACCTGATCTCCATGTTTGTGTTCTTCTTTAACTTTGTTCGTCCTCATTCCGCTTTGAACGGGCTTACACCCGCGCAAGTCGCCGGTCTCAGTTTACCCACCCGCAAAAAACGAGATTTTTCTCTCGTCGCTTGACATTTTCCTGTGTTTTGCCCCTCGCTCTTTCATTTTTATTTTACGGTGCCATATTAATTTACAGAACAAATAAATATGTTAATCTATTTGTTCAGCATTTCAATTAATTCATATTTCAGACTTCGGTTCACCAAAATCACAGATAACCCCGTCGTCAGCAAAATCATCGCCGCCGGGATGACGACTTCCAAAACGCCCGTGTCCGCTGCGTCTTCCGTCTCCACCGCATTTTCATCGCGCGCCCAAAGGCTGTATTCCGTGCTGAATGTGTGCTCGCTCTGCCCGGCTAAATCGAACGTCTGCACTTTGTCAAACAGCACTGAACTGCAAACTGTGACCAAAATCACCGCCACGGCGCTCAAGAGCACCACGCCCGAGGCAAGCGACACGCGGCACTGATTTTTACTCATACCTAAACTCCGCTCAATTGCCGTGCGCTTCTTCTGTTTTACGATGAAGAAATAGAGCAGCAACACCAAAATCGCCAGTGTCGAAAGCAGTCCCGCCGCGAACAGAATGATCGCCGCCGTGCGCAGATTTTCCAGCCCGCCGACGACTTCGCTGTACCCGTTGTCGTCAAAGGTCAGCTGCAAATGCGTGCGCACGCTTTCCGGCACATTTTGCTCATACGCTGTCCTATATTCGTCGATCGTGCCGTTCGGGATTTGAAACGAAGTGGTATACCGGTTCATTGCACCGAACGCGCCTATATTCTCCGCATCGGACGCTGCCACCGAGGCCGTCGGCACAATAAACATGTTCCGCGCGATCTCCCCCGTGCCGTTTTTGCTACCCGCAAGGCGAAACGTATCATATAGCCCGACGATCTCATACGCCTGCTCGAAGAAGACCGAATACGGCTCGGCCGCCGCGTTTAACAGCCCGGGGCTTCGGCCGCCGCGCCACTGCACCTGAAATCCGAATTCCCACTGCGGGCTCTCTGCCTTGTTCGCAAGGTACAGCGAGAGCGGCACGCGGTCGCCGACTGCAAGCCCTGCGTTTCGCGCAAACTCCGCGCTGACCATGCACACAGCCGCGCCGTCTGCGAACTCCGCGTCTGTAATCTCTCGCCCTGCCGATAAAAACACCGTGTTTTCGTGAAACGACGGCAGCAGATCTAGGCTTTCCGCTGCGAGCACGGGGTAGCTTTGCCACCGCGTGTACAGCGCCTGCGCCCAGTTTCGGACGATCTCCCACGTCTCGGAATCATAAAACTCCGGCGTGACCTCCATAATCGTCGGCAGCGTTACGCCGTCGTTCAGCCAGTTCCCCTCGGCATCCACCTGCGGCGTACCGGTGATGCTCTGCGGCACGAAAAACATGTCACCCGCGCGAAACGCTTGCAAGCTTTCCGCGCTTAACGTGACATACGCGAAATAACGTTTTCCCGCTTCCAAATTCACTGTGTTTTCGGAAAGCATGTCGCAAAGCTCCATCTCGTCGCCGCTGTATGTGCCGTACAGCACGCGGCTCACCTGCACGGTTTGGCGGCGATCGGCCCTCCCGCTTTCAAGCGGTGTGAACTCGATGACGCACCTGCTGCCGTTAAACGGCGGTGTGTCCTGCCGCTCCGGCGCGGTGTATTCTTCCGGCAGAAGCGCCGCGTAATACGTGCGCTTTTCGGGCCCGTGCACGTATGCGGCACCCGGAAAATCGAGCACGCTTTCATCATACATCGTGCCGTATACCGGCTCTGTTTCCTCCGCGCCAAGCCACAGGCTGTCTAACGTTTTGGTTTTCACCGGCGCTTCATAGTCCGGCAGCTGCTCCACCGTGCCGAGCGTTGTGAATTGCTTTTCCACAGCATCTATTTGCGCCTGTGTCTGTGCCCACAAATTTGCCCCCAACACCAAGAGCGCCGTGGCGGCGGCCATCAAAAGGAAGAACAGCGCGGTCTTCATCGGCGTGCGGAGAAGGTGTTTTAAGCTGTTTTTCATGTTATTCCACCCGTGCGCTCAAAAGCTCTATCGGCTCCTGCTTTAGGTTTCGGTTCACCAAAATCACGGATAATCCCGCCGTCAATACTGTCATCGCTGCAGGAATGACGACTTCCAAAACGCCTGTGTTCTCTGCGTCTTCTGTCTCCACCGCATTTTCGTCGCGCGCCCAAAGGCTGTATTCCGTGCTGAATGTGTGCTCGTTCTGCCCGGTTAAATCGAGCGTCTGCACTTTGTCAAACAGCACTGAACTGCAAACTGTGCCCAAAATCACCGCCACGGCGCTCAAAAGCACCACGCCCGAGGCAAGCGACACGCGGCACTGATTTTTGCTCATGCCTAAACTCCGCTCAATTGCCGTGCGCTTCTTTTGCTTTACGATAAAGAAATAGAGCAGCAGCACCAAAATCGCCAGTGCCGAAAGCAGTCCCGCCGCGAACAGAATGATCGCCACGTACCGCATATTGAGTAACCCGCCGATGATCTGGCTGTACCCGTTGTCGTCAAACGTGATCTCCAAATTCTCCCGAACCTCCGCCGGAACATTTCGGTTATACGCCGCCATGTAGTCGTCGATTGTGCCGTTTGGGATTTGGAAGGAGGTCGTCGCGCGCTGCATCGGTCCGCTGTCTACGATATTGCCGGCAAAATCTGCCTTGACCGAATTTGCGGGAACGAGGAACAAATTCAGCGCCATTTCGATGGAGCCCGCCGGTTTTCCGTATGTGTCCACACTGTAATACGTGCCGATGATCTCATACTTTGCCGTCCAAAACGGCGTGTATGCCCGGTTCTGTGCGTTTAAAAGCGAAAATGTGCGCAGGCCACTACCGTCGCCGAACGTCCTATGCGGCGAGTCTTTTTCGTTCACGCCGTAAAGCGGTAGCTCCACTTTATCGCCGATGGAAAGCCCGTTTTTCCGCGCGAATTCTTCGGAAACAAGACATACCGCCGCACCGTTTTCGAGGTCTTCCGCGGAAAACATCCGCCCCTCCCGCACATACACCGTGCGGTCGTGAAAGCTCGGCAGCAGCGCTGTATCTGTAACCGGCAAAACGGGCGCGGTCGTGTCCCACATGGAAAGCGCCTTTGAAAGCTCCAGCCAATATTGCCCGCGCTCGGTCTCGTAAAAGCCTGCCGTCACTTCGTCAAATGTCCGTGTCTGCATATCGCTTTCAAGCAAATTTCCGCCTGCGTCGCACTGTGTGGAGCGCTCCGCCGCGATCAGTGCGTATTCAATGGAGCTTTTCGCGTTTTCGTGGTGATTGACGATCACATTTGTATACGCCACATATGTTTTCCCTGCCTCCAGTGGCGCGGGATTTTCCGTCCAGTGGTCGCAAACGTAAATTTCGTATTCGTTGTTCTGATTTTCCGCTTCCGGATACAAAAATCGCTGCACATACACTTTTATGGGGTGATCCGGCACCGCCGTTTCGGCAGGCGTGAATTCGACCACCGGGTAAAACAGCGCCGTGCCGCCGTCGCGCACCGCAAGCCCCTGCAAATCCGCAAGGTAATACGGGCGTTTTTCAGGCGCTTTCAAATAATTCGCGCCGTCAAAATCCAGAACATCGGCAGAGATCACCGAATCATACACGGGTTCGGCTTCGCTATAATACGCCCCATCGGCGGCATTCCACCCCGTGCGCATCTGCGTGCGGTTCGGCTTTTGCTCTACCGTGCCAAGCGTTGTGAATTGCTTTTCCACAGCATCTATTTGCGCCTGTGTCTGTGCCCACAAATTCGCCCCCAGCACCAAAAGCGCCGTGGCGGCGCTCATCAGGAGGAAGAATAGCACAGCTTTTACAGGCGTGCGAAGCAGCTGTTTGAGACTCTTTAACATTCTACTGCCAGCCTTCCGTCCTGCATTTTGTAGACGACATCCGCCTGCGCCGCGATGCCCGGGTCGTGCGTGACGACAATAACGCAGTAATTTTCATCCTGCACGAGTCTTTTGAGCAGATCAATGACGATCTTGCCGTTCTCCGTATCGAGGTTGCCCGTCGGTTCGTCCGCGAGGATGACTTTTGCGTCGGATGCCAGCGCCCGCGCGATGGCGACGCGCTGCTGCTGACCGCCGGAGAGCATCGCAGGCAGCTTTCTCGGGTCAACATCGCCGAGGCCGACCGAATTTAAAAGCTCTTTGGCTTTGATTTTTGCCTCTTTCGTCGGCTTTTTTGAAATTTGCATCGGGTACATGACGTTTTCGAGTATGTTTAATGTTGGGAACAGGTTGAAAGATTGGTAGATCACTGTCACATTCTCACGCCGGTGCCGTTCGCTTCCGATCTCTTTCAGCGTTTTTCCGTTCGCAATGATCTCGCCCTCGCTCGGCGTGCCGAGACCCGCCAGCATGGAAAGCAGTGTCGTTTTGCCGCTGCCAGACTGCCCGACGATGGCATAAAATTTTCCCGCCTCAAACGTGCAGGAAACGTTTTTCAACGCCTGCACCTTCTGGTATTTGCTCTGGTAGGTATAGCTCACATTTTCCGCCGCTAAAACAGCCATATTCACGCCGCCTTTCGTTAATCGATTTTCGTCAGGAGCTCCAGCGCGTCAAACCGCAGGAGCAAAATGAGCGCCAGCAAAACGCCCACGCACGAGGACGCAAGGTACAGCCCGCAGATCGTCAGAATCTGCCCGAGCGCAAGCCCCGCCGTGCAAAGCAATATGGGCACCGCCACCGCGCAGCCGCACACATTTGCGATGAGCATACCGAAAAAGCACGCGCATCCGCTTAAAATCTTCGGCCGCCCAAGCGAAAGCGAGATCGCCATGTCCCGCCGCGTGCTGCGCAGCAAAAGAAACGTCACCAGCGTGACAAGCACAATGACGAGCGCGAAAAACGGCGCTAAAAACCACCGCAGCACCTTCAAATTCTGCTCCAACTTCTCTGCCGTCTCAATAAAAAGCTGGTCGTCCACCACAAGCGTGTCGCCGTGGCGCTCATCAAGCGCGTTCGGGTCGGGCTTTGCAAAGCCTGCGCCGCGCATGGCATCTTTAAAATCGTTCAGTTTCATCGGGTCGCGCAGCGCACAACGGAACGAGCTGTAATAAAACCGCAGGTTATTTTCCTTAACGACCGTTTGCAGCCACGGCACAGAGACGATCATGCTGCACGGCACCGAGCTGCCCGAGGCGCTGTCCGCGTACACGCCGATAATCTTCACGCCCTGCATGCCGAGGTGCTCGTACCGCAGCGAAAAGCCGTCGTCGTTGTAGCGCGTCACGTAAAACGGCATCGAGAGCGTGTCGCCCGAATTCAACCCGTACTGCGCCGCGTAGCTTTGGCTCACCACACACAGCGGCTCTGCGCGCTCCAAAAACGAGAGGTCATACCCGTTTTCAAACGCGATGTTCTCCTCCGTCACGCCGACGAGCGCCGAAAGCCCGCTCACCGCCGTCACGGACGTGTCCGCGCCCTGCACGTCCTCCGCGCGGTACTGCTCCTGAAAATTCGCGCACGCCGAGGCCGTGTACACCGCGTCTTTGATGTCCGCCTTCATGAGGTTCGCAAAGTGATTTTCGTCGATCTCGAACCCCACGGTGCGCGCACCGCTGCGGCTGACCACCTGCGCCGTCACCGGGATGACCTTCGCCAGATTTTTCTCCGCGCTCTCCGCCGTCTGGATGCTGCCGAGGTAAAACGACATGCAGCACACCAGCAGCGCCGCAATACAAACAGAAAGCGCTGTCCGCCCGCGGCTGCGCAAAACAATGTAGTTCATTTCTTTCAAAATCACCATATATATTTCTCCATATCATAAACTAAAGGAAAAGTTGAAAACCATTCCGAATTTTTCTGATATCGTAATCCCATCACAAAACGCGTTACCTTTAAAGTCAAACGACACTCTGGCCAAACCTTAAATTTCAAAATTTTTCATATGGTTAACTTGCTGTTAAAATATCATATTAACGGAAACAAGTCAATATATTTATCCCAAAATGACAAAAAAACGCTTATTTAGGTTGATTTATTGGCGAACTTGATTTTTTAAAAGCAAAAAAAGACAAGCGTTTTTAACGCTGGTCTTTCTTTGCTTAAACTTCAATATCAGGCGTGATCCCCGAATAGATCAGCTCCTTAAAAACTAATGATAATATAGTTATTGTTTCTCTTTCTTAACCGATTTATTTCTTACCAATCTTTCTATCAAAATAAATATAACGCCTAAAAATATACCGAACCCAACAATTACAAGAGTCATCGCTTGCATTCTCCCCGCATATTGAAGTAGCTCTGTTGATTCCCTACTCGATTTTGCCAGTATGTTCAATGCGGAAAAAATCTCTCCAAACTCCCGCATATAATAGGCGGCGTCCGTAATGCGGTATTGCGGCAGGAGAGAAGACGGCAGAGCGATGTGCAGCAGGATAAGCGGCACGGCGAGCAGGGCGAGAACACCTAAAACACCGTGGAAAATGAGCTTTGCACGGTTCTTTTTCGCTCTGCGCGAGAGGATAAAGGAGTAGATCCACAAAATCAGCACGAAAAGCGAGAGGGCAAGCAATGCGGCCAAAAGCGGCAGCTGCGAAAGAAAGCTTTTAACGTCTGAAAGACTGTAAAAGCTGCCGGCGTTTTCATTTGCGAGTTCCGTCACGGGTAAAATTGTGCTTTTCGCGCGGTCTGCCATAAACGGCTGCGGGGTGTCCGTCACGTTAAACAGCAATGCGTTTTCGGCTTCTGCGGTCGGTGTGAGGGCGCCTGAAAGCTGCGGGATGCCCTCCGGGAATATGGCAAGCCATGTGTCGTCCCGGTTCTCCAAATCGGATTTGATTGAAATTTCGTCGCCGCTGCGCAGGGGCTTTGAAGCGTAACGGACATAGCTGCCGAAATACTTCAAATCAAGCTGATTTTCGCCCACGGAATAATTATTGATTTCTTCTTCATAAATGCGCGTGCCGGTCTCCCAGCCGGTGCCTTCTCTCGGGCGGTAGAGGTGCATACCCGTATCGTCGAAGAAAAGGGAATCAAGCGCGATGTGCGGGGAAGGTTCGCTTTCATCTGCCTGCGTGAGCACCACTTCCGGGATCATGAGCTGCTCAATGCGCACGGAAAGCATCGTGCAGAAAACGAGGCCCCATAAGATCAAAACAAAAATGCAGAGAACGCGGCGTTTCATATCACTTCACCTCCGCTAAAACGATGCCTTCAACAAGCTCGCGGTTGAAGAAGGTGAAGAGGAACAGCGCGGGCAGCACGACCAGAATGCAGCAGACGAGCTGCACGGAGGTCTCGCTCGGCGGTGTATAGGCGAGCGCCACCGAGATGGGGTACTGCTCGGCTTCTTTCAAAAACGCGATGGGCTGCTCCACCATGTTCCATGCGTCGAGGAAGGAGAGCAGCAAAACGCACACAAGGCCGCTTTTGTTCATCGGCGAGACGACGTAAAACAACATGCGCAGCACGCCGCAGCCGTCCAGCATGGCGGCATCCAGAACGGTGTCCGGCACCGATTTAAAGCTTTGCGTTAAAATAAACGTGCCGAGCGGCACGATAATAGACGGTAAGATCAGCGCTGCGTAGGTGTTCAGCAGGTTCATGTAGCCCAGCATGATGAAATCGGGCACGAGTGTGACCTGCACAGGCAGCGTCATGAGGATCATTAAGAGGAAGAAAAGGAAGTTGCGGCCCGGGAACTTATACTTTGCAAACCCGAACCCGGCAAAAACGGAGATCAAAAGCTGCCCCGCGGCGATGCACACGGCCATGCCGATGCTTTTCCAAAAGCGGAAAAGGTATTTTGGGGAAGCCAGAAAAACGTCATAATAATGCTGGAACGTAACGCCGCCAGGCGACAGAAAACTGCGCATGAACACGTACAAAAACGGCGCAGCGGATAACACCACGACCAAAGCGGCAAACAGCCCGGAGAAAAACCGTTTCACTCGCGGAACGCCTCCTTTCGGCTGACAAACGCATAGAATAAGCCAAAGAATACGATAATGACGATCAACAATAAGACCGAAGCCACGGAGAGCTTCTGGTAATTGAGGTTGCTGAAGCAGTTGTTGATGAAATGCTGGAGCATGTAAAGCTCATCCACGGGGTGCTCGCCGCCGATAAGAAAGATCTCGCGGAAGCACTTAAATGCGTTGATGACGGAGAAAATCAGGGCGAAAAACACGGAATACCACATTTGCGGCGTGGTGATGTAGCGGAACTTCTGAAACGCCGAAGCGCCCATCGAGATCGGCGGATTCGTACTGCTCCGCGGGGACGGTGACGAGCCCTGCGAGCAGCAGAATAACGCTGTACCCCGTGTTTTTCCAGAGGTACATGAGGATCATGACCCAGAAGGCGTATTTGCCGTTCAGCCACTCGACGATGGGCAGGTTTAACGCGGCAAACAAGCCGTTTACAGCGCCCTTTTCGCCGAAAAGCAGATCGATGAGCAAGACTGTACCGGCGACGGGCATGATATACGGAAACAAAAAGACAGATTTAAGGAGCTTGTGTTTACCTGCCTGCTTTTGCATGAGGAGTGCCAAAAGATAGGAAAGCAGCATGATGAGCGGCAGCCCGACGGCTAAAAACTTCATCGTGTTGAAAAACGCCAGACGGAAAAGGTCGTTTTGGAACATCTTCGTATAATGCTCCATACCGACGAACATGCCGGCGGCGCCGTATCCCTGCGTAAACGAATAGCGCAGCACAATGCCGAACGGGATGAGCGTAAACACAAGGCAGCCGATCATCACCGGGGCGATCAGGATATATCCGTGAAAAGCTTTTCTCATAAGGCACCGCCTTTTATTTTATTCCTGTACCCACTGCTCCATGGTCTTGTACCATTCGGCAATGATGGGCGCGAGGTCGGCATTGGGGTCTTGGTAGCGGGCATCGCTGCACGCATAGTAGCAATTTACAAGCGCTTCCTCCAAACCGCCCTGAAAGCGAACGCGGGTGATCTGGCTGCGCGCGGCGCTGAAGTTTTCGTAGTTTTCGGCGCTCATGTGCCAATCGGTCATGCCGTGCCACGTTACGGGGCTGGTATCCTGCATGGCATCGGCATAAACGGGGATGCCTACGGAATCATTGTATACGAGCCACTCGGAATAGAGCGCGGAGGACAGCTGGGTCTCTTTGCGCAGCAAAAGGTCGGCGAGGAAGAACGCTTCGTCCGCGTGCTTTGTGCTGCGGTTGATAGCGACATACGACGTGACCGCTGCGGTCATACCGCCGTCGTCCGAATAGAGCGGCACCATGGTGATGGGGCCTTGGTCGCGCACCTTGACATGCGGATCGGCAAAGTCGCTGCCTGTAAGGCCGCCGCATGCAAACCAGTGGTAATAAGGCGGGACATTTTCAAATTCGCCGTTCTTATTGCGCACATCCAACTCTATAACGTCGGTGATGCGCTGCAAAAGCTCGTCTTCCGTAAAGAGCAGCTTTTCACTGCTGTAATCGGCAAGGTCGCCCAGTATGTAGGGGAGCAGCGGGCCGCCGCACTGGTTTTCAAAGTTTTCCTGCTCTTCCACCGTAGGAGTCCAGTTCGCAGCAGCAGTGAGCACGTTCGTTTTGTCGCTCAGCATGTCCTGCCATGTGGTTTCCGCTGTGGTGGTGAGCGTTACGTCCGATTCGCGGAACATGGTCAGCGGGAAGGTGTAGGTCATCGGCAGCAGCATTTGACCCTGTTCGGTGCGGCCGGCCGCCATGACGGTCTCGTTCAGCTTATTCCACTCCATGAACTGCGCGTTTTGGATGTAGTCATCGAGCGGCAGAAAAAGCCCGGCTTCCATCGCTTTTTCGGGCACACGGAACAGCGCTTCGACGTCTGCTGCCATGTAATCGATGCCGCCGTTGCAGGCGATGATGAACATATCCGGGCCGCCGCCGGACATGATCTCGGTGCGGACGCGGTCGAGCGCCGTTTCACGCTCTGTGCCCTCGCGGGGGAGGTATTCAAACGATACGTTTTCCGGCCCGCCGAGGCTTTTTACGGTGTTCATCAGGTTATAAAACGCATTTTCCGGGGTCTTGCCCTCTGTGTAGCCGGCGCGGTACTCTAAGTCCACGCAGACGCGCAGGGCGTCTTTATCCACTGCGCCGGACGAAGACGAGCCGGAGGTTTTGCCGTCCGAATCATCACTTTCCGTAATGCCGGCAGGCGGGGGCGGCGCGCTGCAGGATGCGAGGGAGAGTGCGCAGAGCAGCGCTGCCAAAAGTACAGATAGCTTACGTTTCATATCGGACACCTCTTTCACGTTATGGGGATATGAGATGCGGGGAATGAAGATTTTTTCCTCATGTTTTGCCGTTTGATTGTAATTATATTTACTATACTTTTCTAATCTTATAAACGAGTAAACGAGTTTTGCATAAATTTTGTAAAACGCATTATTCAGAGAGTCTGGTTTGCAGCGCTTCCATCACGCTGTGCGCAGCGGCAGCGCAATCCGGGTTTTCTTCCCACGTCAGGGTCGTGGCGGTATCGTAAATGGTGTAGTCCATCACGGAGTAGAACCGCACAGCGTTGACGCGGCTTTGCACGCTTTCAAGCAGCTCGGGCTGCAGATAGGCGTTTTTGTGCGTCAAGAAACTGTTTAGGTTGCCGAGCATCAAAAGCGTACCGCGCGCATCGTTCACGGTTTCCGTGTCGATTTGCGCTTCGTCGCTGAACAGCAGCTCGAAGAAGCGGAACACCTCATCGGCCTTTGGGCTGTTGTGATTGATGGCTGCGTAGGAGGTAATAAACGCGGTCACGCCGCCTTCGGTGTTCGGAATGGCAAGGGCGTTCACGGTGTCTTTATTCTGTGCGTAATACGCCATGCCTTCATCGGTCTGCGCATAGGATCCGCTTTGGATCAGTGCGGTCTCCTCGTCAAAGCTTTCCGACGCAGGCATGGCAAGAAGATTTTCAAACTGCGCGGTGAGGTTTTCCTCGGTGAGAATTGTTTTTTCGGTGGCGTAATCTGCAATACGGGGAATTCCGGCGCCGCACCAAGTGTAGAGATTGTTGCGCACAACTTTCAGAACGGCTGTGTCATCACAGTTTACAAGCTCGTCCCATGTTTTGGGGGTGAAATCGGGGTCGGCAAGCTGTGCTTTATCGAGGAGAAAAACGCTTGCGTAGTACGTGATAGGCAGCACGACCTGTCCTTCGTCGGTTTTTCCGGTATCGAAAACAGGGGCAAAGTGGTCTTCGGAGCGGAGGTATTCGCTTTCTTTTATATAATCGTCAAGCGGCAGAAAAGCGCCGGCCTGCATGGTACGCTGCACATCCGGAAACAACGTGGCCGGGTGACCTTCACCATTGAAAGTCATGTTTGAGGTCGGGGAAGAAAGCAGATAGCCGTCCGGCCCGCCACCTGCCATGATCTCCACGCGCAGGGAGGAGATCTGCGTTTCGCGCTCCTGCGTATCCTCGGAGAGGACGAAAAACTCAACGTTCAAATCGCCGTAGATCTCTTTTGCAAGCCTCGTTATGCCGTTTTCGTGCGTAAATTCCTGCTCATCCGTCACGATCACCGCTTTTTAGCTCGATTTGCTTGCGATGCTGCCCGTTGAAGCCGAAGCGGAAGGCGCCGCGCCGCCGCAGCCGCAGACCGCCTGCGTGAGCAGCACGGCAGACAAAAGAATGGCAAATTTGCGTTTCATAGATTTTCCTCCTCTAAATTCGTGACGTATTGTAAACTAAAATGAAAATTGAGAACCACTCAGACCTTCTGGTATAATGGTTTCACCACAAAACACATATCTCCCAAAAAGAAAGAGGGTTCTCATGATGAAATCATATCACATTCAGTGTCCAAAATGCAACAACGATCATTCATTTTATCGTTACGGCAAAGATCCCGATGGGTATCAGAAGTATCTCTGCAAGAGGGGCGGCTTTTAGCTTCATATTATCATTCTTCTTTAATTTTGTACGTATTTTTGCGCGAATTGATTATTTTGTTGATTTAATCTATAATTAACAAATTCAAATCAAGCTTTTTTGTAGGCCAAGCATTTTTAATGCTTTTAGAGAAAAATAAAAAGCAAAAAACAACGCTATGATGATTCATAAAAATCGCCATAGCGTTGTTTTACTCTTATTAAACTTGAACTTTATAACACCTTTAATTAGCACATTTCTCAAAACAGTACATAAAATTCTGCGATTCAAACAAAAACGCAGAATTTCAAATTATGTTATTCTATACTGATTTGGGGTGTTTTAATTTGGTTAACCCCCGAATAACCTGCAGCACATACTTCTGTTCTTCTAAATCCAGTTTTTGAGTTTCCTTTAATACCTGCGACAAAATATAGTCTTGCGTCACAGGCGTATCTAAATTAATATAGAAGTCATCGATTCTCATACCGAAAATTTCTGCAAGCCTTTCCTGATGTTTCATATTCGGATGCAGAGACCCAGATTCCCATCTGGCAATCGATGAAACGGAAGTATCACAAAGTTCGGCAAGCTTCTCTTGCGTCATGCCTTGTAAAAGTCTTAATTCTTTGATTCTACCACCAATAGAATTGCCCATAGAACCACCTCTACAAAATTTTAGCAAGAAACCTTATTTTGCACCATTGCGTAAAACGCAAAAGAGGTTTACTTATTTGACAGGTTCCGATATAATGAGAAAAAGATAATTGGAGGTTATTCTATTTATAACCCTAAAAATGCACGCAGCTTAAATGATCTGTATGTATTGGTAATTGTGGAAAACTCAATCAGATGGTATGATATAAACAGACGATGTAATTACTCATTTTCAAAGCCCACAATAACAGAGGAGGTTTATACTCATGTTGAAAATAGCTTTATGTGACGACGACGCTGTGTTTCTCAAAGAACTCACAGGAAAAATACAAGAGTTGTTACGTTTTGAAGAGAAAAATGCAGCCATTGCATCTTTCGTAAATCCAACAGCACTCACCGCTTCCGTTGCCAGCGGAGATCGCTTTGATATTTTCATTTTAGATGTTGAAATGCCTCAGATAGATGGATTCAAAGTTGCGGCTGATCTTCGAAAGTATCAGCCCAATGTCGCATTAATCTTTTTAACCTCTCATTTACAATATGCGCCGGAAGGCTATAAGGTAGACGCACTTCGATTTATTTCAAAATTAAATGTAGACGAAACTCTGCCTGAGGCTTTACAGAAAGCTCTTCACACATTAGAGCAACAAGATCAGCATTCCCTACTTGTTCAGCACTATAAAAATTTCAGCAGAGTACTTTACCAGAATATTATCTATGTTCGAAAAGCTGTCCGCAGTGTGCAAATCATTACGTCAAATCAAGGTGTGATCAAAGATAATCGAGGTATAAAAGAACTATTTGACATCCTCAATGACCCGCGATTCATTTTCGTAGATCGAAGTTATTTTGTAAATTTGGATTATGCTAAAGAATTGTGCGGTAACTCTATTATCATGTTAAACGGAGAGGCACTGCCGGTCAGCCGGCCCATGATGCCGAAAGTAAAAGAAGCTATTTTGTCTTTGTGGGGAGATGGACTAGTAAAATGACATATCAAATTGTAGATTGGCTTATTACATATATAGAATGTTTTGTAATGTTAGCTGTTGTCACCGAATCCGGTAGACGGAAATTTGAAGAGAAAAAACAGGCTTATCTGCTTTTATCTTTCTCCCTGCTCAACGCAATTCTTGTGGCCGTATGCAATCGGATTTCTGCTTTTTCTTTTATTACGCCTGTGTTGTCTATTTTATATTTAACAGTAATTTCACGCATCCTTTCACGCGGAAATTTTCTGCTGCGTATCTCCATAAGCATTACGACCACGTTTGTTATACTCTCTATTGACTATATTCTTATGGTTGTATTCTGCTGGATTTATGGAGGAGACCAATTTTCAACAGCGTTTAACGTATTTATGACGCCAGGACCTCTACGTTGTTTATATCTTATTCTGGATAAAATAACCGACATTGCTTTATACATGGCTGCGCGGAAATACCTTTCTAAATTATCAGAGCTAAAATCTCGCTGGCTTATCACTTTACTTTTCTCTGGTTCTCTCGTATATCTTATAACTCAAATTCTTTTTAGAGCAATTTTATCAGAAGACTATATCCAGCTTTACCGAGCGTCTATCTTATCCTTTTTAATTTTAATATTATTCTTTGCCACGCTTTTCCTATTACTGCTGAACACCTCCGCAAGAGAGCACGAAAATGTGCAAAAACAGCTTTTACTACGCACAAATCAGTTAATGGAGCAGAACTATCAAATGCTGCATGAGGATATGAAAGAAAACGCTAAAAGATTGCACGATTTTCATCATCATCTCAAAGCAATTCTCGGATTGGCTGAAACTGCTCAGAACGGTGAAATACAGAAATATGTCGGAGATTTGTTATCGATTTCGTACAAAGAGGTTCATTTGTGCCGCTGTGGAAACGATGTAATTGATGCCATTTTGAATTGCTCTGCCGCAGAAGCTAAAAAGCAGCAAATCTATTTTCAATACGAAGTTAACTTCACTGCACATATTCCCGTTGCTCCCGTAGATTTGTGCGCCATACTCGGAAATCAAATTGAAAATGCACTGGAGGCCAACCGTCGGATTGCTGATATTTCTGCACGCTATGTAAAAATCATGCTTACACAAAAGAAAGGATTCCTCATTTTCCGTGTGGAGAACGCCTCTGCCGAAAATCCCTTTTCAGAAAGCGGAGCTCTAAAAACAAGGAAAGAAGACGGAAACCTTCATGGTCTCGGAATCAAAAATATTCAGGACACTGTAAATAAATATAACGGCTGGCTAAAAAACTCTTATGACAACCACACCTTCATTTCAGAAGTTCTTTTGTGCGTTTCAACAGTTTAAGACATAAAATCTTACAATTCGCGCAAAAACTATGATTTATATCTATATAAAATAGTATACTACACCTTGTAAGAAGGTGAATAAATGTTACATAGCTGCGCTGAATACTTAACCCACACTTTATACCGTCATTGCCCGCTTTCTGAAGAAAAGCGTCCGGTTTTTGTATACGGTTTCGAACTAAGCTTATCAACTCTATCGTCTATACTTTCCATTATTTTACTTTCTATTATATTTGAGAATGTATATTCTTCTTTGTTGTTTTTATATATCTTTTTCTTCCTGCGCCTTTTTTCCGGTGGATACCACGCTCCCACCTATTCAAGATGCTTCATACTGACAAATGCTATTTTCGCATTTGTATACCTTCTGAGCGAAGTTATTCAGTGGTACAAGCCTCTGCTTATTCCTTTTGCTATTTTATCTTGTATCTCCATTTTTCTTCTCTCTCCTATTCGAAGCACTAAACATCCATTATCGGAGCGGCTCTATGCGCAAAATAAAAAAACAGCTCGAATTATCGTTTCGATTGATTTTTTGCTGTTTTTAATTTTGTACATCACCGGTATGCCCACTCGTTACTTAGCTACCTGGGCACTGTCGTTATCGGCAGTTGCCATTATGATGGTAATCACCTTATTTGAAAAGAATAGCACAAGGAGGGAAAGTGTATGAACGCATGGACAGTTTTGGCAAAGATTGTTGAACTGTTTGCATCGCTCGGTGCCGGCGCAGCTTCCAATGGCTGCAGCTATGAGCCCGAAGTTCCGAGCATGCTTCAGAAGTAATCGAAGCCCAACACAAACCTCAAAAACCTGTTCTTTATGTCACATGAAGAACAGGTTTTTGATTAGAAAGAATTGAAAGTGGTGACCTATTATGACAAAGGATGAAGTATATGAATATTATTTACATTGGCGAAAAGGCAGCCGCACTCTATCCGTTGAAGAACTTTTCTCCGCTTATACAATCGATCAAAATATTTTCGAGAGTTCATCTAAAGTCATAAATCGTCTTTTTTATTTGGTGCCGGATTTCTTTAATTCAAACTTGCGAATTTTTATTTTTTACGAAGAAAACACCTTTCTTAAAGATTCAAAACAAAACTTAAAGCTAATTCAAAGCAATTTAAAAATTCAATATAATAAAACAGAATATTTAGCTGTTTAGTGTTCTGCATCATCTATAGTTCTTATATTTTTACTGGGGTTACGATCTTCGGAGTATTTCACCACTTTCCTGCTCCCCGCGCCCCGCCTCCGATCAATTTGAAATCGAATTCAAATTGATCGGAGGTTATTCTATTGTCAAACGAGCCTAAATGCGTCTATATCAAAACAGACGTTGGATATGTAAAAATCACATATGCGGAATTTTGCCGCATACGAAACACAACTGAAAATTACAAAGCTTCACACTGGTTCATACCGGTACAAGGTGTTCTGCTGGAAGTTCCAAAAGACGCCTACAAAGCCTTCTACCGAGAGAAGGAACGTGAGCGCTATCTAAGAAAATTAGATAGCGCTCTTTTTTTATGCAATTTAGAACTTAAATCCGAGGAAATCCCGCTGCGCGATGAAAACACGGACATTGAACAGCAAACCGAAGACCGGCTCATGATCGAAAAGATGTATTCCTGCCTTCGTTTACTCGACCCGGACGATGCCGAATTCATCCGTATGTACTTCTTTCAGCATGTTTCCCGCAAAGAACTCGCCAAGAAATACGGCGTGCATCCGTCCAACATCAGCCGAAAAGCCGCTAAGATCCTCGAAAAACTGAAAAAGTTGATGGAAAAATAAAATTTCTGCGCACACATGGTTAAATTTTTCCTTTGTAAAAAGTGAGAGGTCATTTTGACCTCCTGCACCTTGAAAACCGAATAGGCAATTCTCGGGCTTCGGGCCTGAGAATTCCTCTTGGCAGCTCGGGGGCGGGGCAAATTGAACTGCTAATTTACTATAAGCGGGGTGAAACACATGGAATGAACAAATCGCCGAACGGCAGAGGATCCCGCGAAGCGGAAGTCCTCTGCCTTTGTCCGATCTGCGCCGCCGACTTCTACCTTTCCGGGAAGTACACCATCCGAAAAGCAGACGAGATGCAGGTCGTAAAAGACATCTGCACCTATTGTCAGGTGCGCAGGGGCATGGATTATATCCTGATTAAAAAGAAAACAAGAGGTGATGCAAATGATAACGACCGCTAAGCGGCTCGGCGCGCTCCTTTCTGTCTGCCTGCTGCTCTGGTCCGCGTCGATCTCGGCGCTTGCAGACGAAGCCGGTATGCCGGAATCCGAAGCTCCGCCGGAAGAAACCCAGCAGGAAGATGCCGCGTTAAGCGACCGGAATTTTTACTTGGAAGACTCAGAGGTTGCCGCCTACGCCGCGGCAAATCAGCAGACCGGTGTCTCCAAAGTGCATTTTTACTCCCTGAAATCCTCCGTAACCACCACGGTCTTCGGCACATTGGGCGGGCTGCCCGCAAAAGCGATGGTCACAAATTCCGTTTATTATCCGGCGTACTGCTTGGATAAGGAGCTCCTGCAATGGGGCGACATCGATTACAGCTGGACCGATCTCTCTTTTGCAAATCAGGAGACCGTTCGGCAGATCATCGCACAGGGCTTTTCCGAAACAAACGGTCTAAGCAAAAGCGGCTGGGGTGACACTCACCCAAGTGGCGGCAAGGTCGGCAATTATGAGGCAAACACCGCCAAATGGGCTGTGACGCAGCTTTTGGTCTGGGCTGCCTGCAAAAATTATATCGTCCGAAACAGCGCGACCGACTGGACATGGAGCAGCACCGTAGATACCGAAATGGAGACTGTGGCAAAGCATGCCTATAACCCCACGGCATTTCGCACGTACTATACAGAGCTGAAAGACGCGCTGCTGAACGGATGCAAAATCCCAAGCTTTGCAAATGCCGATCCGCAAAAAACTGCGGCAATTCAGCTCAAGTGGAACGGTTCCGCCTACACCGCCACCGTAACAGACAGCAACAATGTGCTGAGCCACTTTGATTTTTCCCTAAGCGGTGTGAATTTCTCCCGCAGCGGAGATAAACTCACCGTCACAACGCAAAAGGAGTTCACGGATGGCGTAGTGACCGATTCGGCAAGCTATTCCATCGGGAACTCCAATGCCGTTGCCGTTTGGAAATGCGCAGACAGCGCCATTCAGCGCATGGCGACTTTTACGGGCGGGCAAACCACCGTTTCTGCCTATCTGCGTCTTCAAACAGAACGCATCAATTACGGTGAGCTGATCATTCAAAAGACCTCCGAAGACGGAAAGAAGAGCGGCTTCACATTCAAAGTCACGAGAGATACCGATAACTGGAGTGTAACGGTCAAAACGAACGACAACGGTACAGCCAAAATCAGCGAGCTGCCGGTCTTTCGCGAAGGTACGAGCACACCCATTCAGTATACCGTGACCGAGATCAACACGCCGTCTTCTTACCGCCAACCGAAACCGCAGACGATTACGCTGACCGCCAAAAGCAGTGTGAACGTCCAGTTTGAAAACACGCTGATTCGCGGCACTCTCGAAATCTGCAAAGTCAATGCAGACGGCAAAACACCGCTTGCAGGCGCCGTGTTCGAGATCATGGACAGCGACAAAAACGTCATCGCGACCAAAACCACCGGCAAAGACGGCAGAATTTCCGTATCCGACCTGCGCTCCGGGTACTACCGCGAAATCTCCGCGCCGCAGGGGTATGAATTAGATTCCACCGTGTACCCGTTTACCGTTGAAAAAGACCGGCAAGTCATTCAAATCGTCCGTAAAAACACACCGAGCGCCGGCTCTGTTTCCGTCCGAAAAATCACCCCCGACGGCACTGCCTTAAATGATGTTTCTTTTCTGCTGCAATACTCGGTAGACGGCGGCACTGCTTGGTCTCCTGTCCGCGCAAGAAAAGAAGCAGATCCGATCTCCGTCGGCAGCTGCACGTCCGAGGGGATTTCCGACGGTGTGCTCACAACGGGAGAGGACGGCAAGGTTACGTTTAACGGTCTGCAAGTTAAAAACCAAAATGTCACCGTCCTATACCGCATCACGGAAGTGCGCACCAAAAACGGCTTTCAGCTTTTAGGCGAGCCACTGTTTGAAGGCACTTTGCCGCAGGACGTAAACGGCACCCCGCAGCGGGATATTACGATCACCGCCGTCAATGGGCACCAATTTGAGCTTCCCGCCGCGGGCGGAAATGGGATGCAAACTGCCGCAATCGGTATGGTCTTCGCCGTGATCGGTTTGTTCGGTCTTCTGTATGTTCAGAAAGAAAAATTTTGAAAGGATAACGCTATGAAAACAAAACGACTCACAAAGCTCGGCGCGGTTCTCTCCGCCGCACTGGTTTTACTCTTTGGCATCCTGTCGGTTTCGGCGGATTCTGTTCCGCAGGCCGTGATCGACACCGACAGAAAAGCATCCGTATCGCTTTATAAATACGATTTCACCTCCGCGCACGCAGACGGTGTTCTGGGAGACAACACGTATATTTCAACCGGCTATGCCGATGAGAATGTGGAAAACACCCTGATGCCGTATGCCATCGAAGGCGTTGTATTCAGCTACGCCAAAATTGCCGATCTTGCGGTACATGCCGAAACAAAAGACGGTGAACATCAAAATATGCTGCTGTATAAATTGCCGGGCGGCGACAAAACCACCGCGCTTATGAATTGCCTTGATCTCACTTCCGAAGACGTCTACAAAACCGACCGCGGCGACTTGTATTTCACTTCGGATACCTTGATTGATGCGCTTTCCGATCATCTGAACACAGCGGAAAGCCAAACAAAAAACGCACTGGAAGCTTTTATCCGCCAAAACGGCACTTCTATGCCGGAAACGGACGGCACAGGGCACACCTCGGCCGCGGAACTCGAGCAGGGATTATACGCCGGTATACGGCGACATCGGCAACCCGAACGAAGTCACCTTAACGTGGTCGCGCACTAACACGGCGTATTCGGACACTTTAACGGACGACTGCCATTTCTACGTGTACGGATTAGACCTCTTAAAGCTGTTCTCGGATAACCTCGGCGATTATTCCAAGGTGCAGTTCAAGCTCTACAACACGACCGATGGCTATTGGGTAACCGCAAATTCCGATGATAACAGCAATTACCTCGTCAGCGGACATGCCGAAAGGGAAGACAACGCTTCCGTTTTGACCCCCGGCAGTTCCGGGCATCTTTTCTTAAAAGGTCTTGAAGACGATATCTACCGCGTGACGGAGATCAACACGGATGCAAATTACACGCTGCTCGGAAATTTCATCACCATGGAAATCCGCGCGAAAGAGTCCGGCAAGATCTGCGGCACCTGCGGAAAGAGCGAACTGACTGCCGAAGCGTTTGAAAACGGCAATGCCAAAGACATGAACGACGATAACGGTTCTGCTTCTGCCATTGTGCCGATCCGTGTGATGAACACGCGCGGGTATCGCCTGCCGAAAACCGGCGATGCCGGCACCACACTTCTTGCAGCCGGCGGCATAACCCTCGCCGTGCTCAGTGCCGCGGCGGTTGCTCTGCTTCTGGTTTTCAAGAAAAAAGATAAGTTTGACGATTAAAAAAGCATAACAAGCGAGCCCGCCTGTGTTGAAGCTTACAGGCGGGCTCCGTTTAATTAAGGAGACTTTTATGCACAAAAAGCGAATTTTGCTGCACGTTCTTTTTCTTGTTCTTTTCCTCATCGGCATCGGGGCAGCCGCATATCCGGCGTTCGGGAACTGGTATACCGAGCAAAAACGATCCGTTGTCCTGACCGAGTACGAAAAGGCGCTTGCAAAAATTGAGGATGCCGATCTGACCGACGCATTCAAGCAAGCCGAAATCTATAACGATGCCCTTTTTACCGGCGAGACCGATGAGGAAGAACGCCCGGACTACGGCGAACTTCTCTGCACGACCGAAGACGGCATCATGGGCTATGTGGAGATCCCAGCCATTCAAATACGCCTGCCGATCTACCACGGCTGCACAGAAAACGAGCTCAGCAAAGGCGCAGGGCACCTGCCGAGTTCTTCTCTGCCTGTCGGCGGAAAAAGCACGCACGCCGTTTTAGCCGCACACTCCGGCAGAGCGGATTCCAAAATGTTCACCGATCTGGATCAGGTCAAAGAAGGCGATCTGGTCTATCTTTACGTGCTGAATAAAACTTTGACGTATGAGGTAGATCAAATCACAGTCACAACGCCCGATGACACCGACGCCATTCAGATCATCGACGGCGAAGACCTTCTGACGCTGCTGACCTGCACGCCATACGGCACAAATACACACCGCCTGCTTGTGCGCGGGCATCGGATTTTCCCCGACGAAACGCTCTCCGCTTCTAAACCGTCAGAAGCAAAGCCTGAGCACACCGACACGGTTGTTCACCGATCTACATGGACGAATGAGTACCGAAACGGGCTTACGGAAGGACTGCTTTTTGCTCTGCTCATTCTCTTGATATCCGTGTTTCTGTACGGCATCATCCGACTGAAAACCAAACGCTCCTGATTTTCTATGAAAGAGATCAATCTGCGGGAATATTACCCGGAGCTATATACCGAAGACTCTGTAATTTCGGTCTCGGATGAAATCGCGGAGATGATGCGCCGCTCCATATTGGAAGAAAAGGCGTATCAGCGCCGCTTATGCCGGTATCAGGCCTACTACTCTTTAGATTACGCCCTGACTGCGGAAAACGAAAGGGACTTGCTCAACACAGCAGCGCCCGAAGACATGCAGGAGCAAAAAGAGCGCCGACGAAAACTGCAAAAAGCGTTCCGAACGCTCACCCCGTCCCAGCAGCGGCGCATCTATAAAAGGTATTTTCTTTGTATGAGCTATGTGGAAATCTCCCGTTCTGAGGGATGCACGATTTCTGCCGTTTGCAACAGCATCCACCGCAGCCTCAAAAAATTGAAAAAGAATTACGATCTATAATATTCATAATCAAGCCGGAGAATAGATTTTTGGCTAACCCCAAACATTAACACGTGTATCGTTCGGTACACATGATTTAATTGCATAAGTGTAGAAACTCGTAGTTGTTCTGGAACTCAAAATTTTCATCTGCGAGTCTCTGCAATATGCAGCAGGAAGCAATTTATTTCTGAGACTGCTATGACAGTGTGGGCTATCTGAAAAAAGACAGGCGTTTTGTAACCGAGAACGGCAGCATTGGCGAAAAGCTGGTGCCGCTTTTACATAGCCGCAGAGGTAGAAATAATTATATTCATATGATATAATTATAAAAAACAGTAGGAGGTTATTATGGAAAGACATATAGGATTATGGAAAAAAGAATATGAAAATGATAATTTTACCGCAGCGGAGTTAATTATAGATGGTAACCACATAGAATTTTATAATCAAGATGTGCTGGATATAAATGCATGTGCATATATTGGTGGAGATGGTACTTGCCGTTATAAAGTTTTTACAAACGGGTCTGACCGATATGGAAAATACAAAACACTTGATAATGCAACAAGCTATAGAGTCCTTTATGTGCTGAAACAGAATTGTGCTTATCAAAAAGGATTGAATATAGAGCATGTTAAGTCAGCTTCTTTTATTATACCAGAGCTGGTGGATTGGCTTGATATTCGCACTGTAGATTTGGGAGTAACTGAACAAGAGAATTTAATTGCCGTTGAAGCGAAACTGCCCAATATTATTTTAAAAGAGAAAAATCCAAAAATTGAAATATACTTTGAAGCTGGCAGTTCTTTATTCAATCCTGATGTTGATGATAAGATTGCTGTTGAAATAAGAAATCAACCACGGGTAAGAATAATGTATGATGATTCCTCAGATGTGAGGAAGGTTCATAATGATATAAGGGCGATAATGCAGTTTTTCAGCCTAATGATAGGGCATATAACGGATGTTCTTGATATTCGCCTTGATGTTCAAAATCAAGATTTGAAAAGCTGGCTATATATCAATGAAGATTTTTCGTATAATTTGCGTACCATCCCTATACTCGACAGACCTCGAACTAAATTGAAAATGGTAGAGGAAAACATAAAAAGTTATTTTGAAACTTGGTATGATTTTTATTTCGATGATAAATTTGAGTTAATTCGTGAAATGTACTTTGAGGGGAATAGGCGAAAAGATATTTATGCACAAGATATTCTCGTCCAATATGTAAGAATATTAGAAGGGTATCATTTGAGAATTACAAATGATGAAGAAGTAGCAAGCACATTGGACAAAGATATTAAAGATATGATATTTACAGATGATGGAAAGAGATTGTTTACTCCGATTTTTGAAAAGGCAGGTTGGTCCTTTAATTCAAAACACGCAAAAAAAGTGGCTTCGTGGATTGCATCTGGATTTGTATTGAAAACAACACTTTCTCAGAGATTAAAGTCTTTGGACGGTCAATATTTCGATATAATTGCGAAAAATGCAGATGATATTGCAAGATTAGAGAAAATCTCTATACCGTCTGAACTCGAATCCAAGAGAGATTTTGATTATTTTCAGAGAATTGCAGATACGAGAAATTATTATTCTCATTACAAAACAGATGCAAAAAATGTTCTGAATTTTACTCAGATGTGCAACACAATAAATGTTTTAAAAGCATTGATAATAATGATATTCTATACACATATGGGAATGTCATCTGATGATGCCAGAAAAATAATTATATGGGATAATGAGCTGCATTTTCAAACAATGTGCCTTCGTAAAGATGGAGAACGACCCAATCAAGAATAAGGTCAATAAGTACATAGCCGAGTGGTTTTCACTTAACGAAAATCACTCGGCTTTTTCTATTTCTGGACGTGATTTGATTGAATGAGAAGCAGCCCTTATGTGTAGCTCGACCCTGCGGTTATCGAATTATTTTTTGCTTCGTGGCAAAAGTCATACCGTTTCTTTCAGTATTCAAACTATACTTTTCAGCCTTCTACACATCATGCTCAGCCTTAAATTTACGGTTATTTTCTACCAGCTCATCGAAAGTGACGGGACGGTAGCCGTTCAGATCCACACCGGCATTCAACACATGGTCCCGGCATTGAATCAGCGGCCAGAAATCCGCCGAGGTATCTGCGTGGATATGACCGTGGATCATGTAAGTTCGTTTGGCGTGCTTCCAGGTCAGCATCGGATAGTGACAAAGCGTCAAGCCGTGTGCGCCATCCGAAATCTCAAGAAAATTATCTACGCTGAGAAAATAGCGGCTCAAATCAACTTTTCCCATCCAGGAGCCGTCATGGTTGCCCACGATCAGCCGCTTTTTTCCTTTAAGCTGCTTTAAGATACTTTCAGGGTCAGCACAGCGAAAGAACATATCTCCGATGATGTATATGGTATCATTGCCGTGTACGCGTTCATTCCATGCCGCGATCATCGCTTCATTCATGGCTTCTACATCGGGATATGGTCGCTCGCACATCTTTACAACATTAGCATGGCCGAAGTGCGTATCGGCAGTATAATAGATCATAGTCGCTTAACCTCCCATCATTTGACCACTATCGTAAGGACAGGAAGCAACCGTAATAAGGTGTCAATTACACCAAATGATTTTCATTAACCAGAAGAATACCAGCGCTTTCCTTTGCAATCTCCAACACCATCTTTATTGAATATGCTAAAAACAACATTCTATGTATGCCCTTATGATAAATCAGTTTATGATAATCTCGTTTATATTATATATTTGCAAGGCAAAAGGTCAAGTGTCTGCACAACAAAGAGTTTCATAATTTCATGTTCCGTCAGAAATTAGAGAATGCAGGTTCCTTTCGTGTCAAATTCTGAATTTCCAGCCCATAAGCGCATCAAATGTAAACAATTTGTAAATAAATGCCTTTACCCCGTTTATAAATCGCCGAAAAATGTCGTGTATAGTGAAGGGAACTTTTTCGGCAGTATGGCAGCGCCGATTATCCTGATCGCGGTCCCGCAAAAAACTGCCATGCCGTTTTCCCTTTCTGAACCTTGAAAATTGAATATTAACTTGCCAAATACGTTCTCTTTGCGGTGAGCGTGCAGAGCGGTGCGCCACGACCTGTTTTTCAGCGAGCGAAATTCACCGACTTAGAATACCGGGCAGCTCCCGGTTCCGCTGTGACCCGCAAAGAGCATAATGATACTCCCGTCCAGTCACAGTTCGAGCGTGATAAAACCGTCGCAAACGATGAGGGCGGCTCTGACAGACCGTCAGTTGGGGTGAAACTCCCGTGGTGTCGGCTCGCTCCCGACCGTTTGGCAGGTTACATACCGAAATGACCCCTTATTACAGCGCAAAATCAGGAGGAAATGCAATTATGGAACGAACTATCCGACGCGGTGACATTTTTATGGCTGATCTAAATCCCATCATCGGCTCCGAGCAAGGCGGTATCCGTCCTGTGCTCATTCTTTCCAATAACCTCGGCAACACGCACGGCCCCACCGTCATCGCGGCGCCGATTACAAGCCGAAGACATAAAAAGGCGGGGCTTCCTACGCACGCACAAATCCCCGTGCTCGGCGATCTCACCACAGATTCCGTCGTTCTGCTTGAGCAAATACGTGTTTTGGATAAGCAGCGTCTGCAAGCCCGATTAGGCAGACTGCCGTATTCCTATATTCAGAAAATCGATAAAGCCCTCGCTGTCAGTATCGGGTTATGGGATAAATGCTGAAAACATGGAGTAAGCGTTGCATTGATGCTATTATAAAAGTGGACACGGAAGGGTAGAAAAAAGCCTGTCCGTGGAGTATCATAAAGGTGAGTATTCTACCGGAAAGGAGCTCGTCTTTATGTCTAAACACTTGAATCCGTTGGAAAAGGAATTCCTGATCCGGCAGTACAAAAGCAACACGCGTATTAAAATGCGTGACTTCTGCGAAGCAAACCACATTTCAACCGGTGCATTCCAGAAGTGGATTAAGCAGTATGATGAGGGCGGCTTGGAAGGTTTGGCTCGTGCAGATAGCGAGATCAAAGATGTCCTCCCGGAGGGAATTGACCGAACGGAGGAATCCTACAAGCGTGAGATACTCAAGCTGCGAATTGAGAATGAACGGCTTAAAAAAAACTATGTCGTGCAGACGACGGATACTGGGGAACAGGAGTTCATTCGTTTAAGGCCGAAGAATTCGAAATCGTAGAACTGCTGTCCAGAGACTATGAGGTTCAGGAACTGTGCTCTCTCATGGGCGTCAGTCGGTCCGGCTATTACAAGTGGAGGAAACGGGACAAGAGTACGCGGGATCTGAGGCGTGAAGAAGTTATCGCGTTAGTCTCCGAAGTCCATAAGGCCCATCCATCCCACGGCTACCGTTGGGTAGCGGCTTTTATACGAGTCAATTATCAGCAGGATATAAGCGATAACTATGTGTACAAGGCCTTTCGTTTTCTGGGAATAAAGGCAAAAACCAAGCATCAAGTACATTATCGCCCCAGAAAGATACGAGATCTGTACCCAAATCTTATCTTCACAACTTGGGATACCGTAGATCGACCTCGCCAGGTCATTGTGTCAGATATGACGGTATTGAAGCCGTGGATATTTTATCTTGAGCTGACACTCTACTTTGATGTGTTTACGAAACAGATACTCACATGGAAACTATCTGAACGCCGTGGCGGGCGGGAGCAGTATCTGGACGGTCTTGCGGATGTCGTTGAGCTGCTGCGTGGGAAGAAAGAACCAACCATTATCCATACCGACCAAGGCTCTGTGTATTCCTCAAAAGCGTACAACGA
>NZ_JAVYJC010000008.1:0-97616 GCF_032490475.1 Neglectibacter sp. CSJ-5
ATGTGGCCGATCAACCTCTCAGTCCGGCTACCGATCGTCGACTTGGTGGGCCGTTACCCCGCCAACTATCTAATCGGACGCGAGTCCATCTTTCAGCGGATTGCTCCTTTGATTGCTGTCCCATGCGAAACTACAATCTTATGCGGTATTAGCGTTCTTTTCAGAACGTTATCCCCCTCTGAAAGGCAGGTTACTCACGCGTTACTCACCCGTCCGCCACTGAGTTGAAAAAAGCAAGCTCTTTTCAACTCCGTTCGACTTGCATGTGTTAGGCACGCCGCCAGCGTTCGTCCTGAGCCAGGATCAAACTCTCTAAAAAATTGTATCTAAACGCTTTCGCGTTCAAACCTTTTTCAGAGCTTTAATTCGCTCATAACGTCGTTCTGACGTTCGTCACAGATTTGTTGAGTTCTGTTTCTCGTAAGTTTCTTTGAGTCTCTCAAAGAAATTACAGGTTCCATTCTTTCTCTCGTTGTTTAATTTTCAAGGTCCTGTGCTCTCTTTCAAGCGGCTTTCCTTTCAAGCTTTTCGCTTTCAGTTTTTTGCCGTCTCTCTCGAGCGCTAGACTATAATACCACGTACAACCCCTTTTGTCAACACTTTTTTGAAAGTTTTTTTAAGTTTTTTTCGAAAAACTACATCTATATGTTGTGCTTTGATTTAAGTACAATATATAGTGTATCTTCGAATGGGCATTTTTGCATTTACATGCCCATATACATGGCTTACGCAAACTATTTTACGAAATTTTTTTGAAAAAATCAAGAAAAAGTTTTTGAAAAGGTGGTCTTAAAGTTGCAAAAGCCCCTCTCTGTACCCCAAAGCTTCAAGCACATCTTCTTATATATCTGGCGCATCAGTGTCCTTTCACTTCTGAATCTCCTCATAATCTTTCTGATTTTATCCGAAAAAGGTTTTTAAAACACGTAAAATCGCCGTGAAGTTGAAGATGAAAAACGCGCTGCGGTCATCCCACAACGCGTTTCTTCTTATATATAAGTATACTTTATGCTTTTGCCGCCTCGGCCTGCTCCGCTTTCGCCTTTTCCATCATCTTACGGTGCACGATAAGATAGCACACAAAATGCGCGGCCGCCGTCACGATCCACGTCACCGGATACGAGAGGAACAGCATAAACAGCGTGCGGTGCATCTGGAAGACCGTCAGGATCCACACCACACGCAGCGCACACGCACCTGTAAGCGATACAATCATCGGCATAATCGAATACCCCATGCCGCGCAAAACACCCACGTGCGTGTCCATAATGCCGCAAAGGAAGTACGGTACGCACACAATGAGCATACGCTCCAAACCGTACTGGATAACCTCCGGGTCAGACGTATATATAGAAAGTAAAGGTGTGCCCAGCAAATACGCGCCGCAGCCGAGCACAACGCCCGTCACGGTCACGCACAAAATGCAGATGCGCAGAATTTTCGCCACGCGGTCGTATTTCTTCGCGCCCATGTTCTGCCCGGTAAAGGACAGTGCCGTCTGATAAAACGCGTTCATCGCAACGTACACAAAGCCCTCAATGTTGGCCGCAGCCGTGCTGCCCGCCATAACGGTGGAGCCGAACGAGTTGATAGAGGACTGAATGAGCACGTTCGAAATGGAGAACACCGCGCCCTGCATGCCCGCCGGCAGGCCGACACGCATCATGCCGAAAAACTTATCTTTATAGATATGCAGCTTATGCAGCTCCAAACGGTAAGAAGCGTTCGTTTTCATCAGGCAGATGGTCACAAGTCCCGCAGAAATCACCTGCGAAATGACCGTCGCAATGGCAACACCCGCCACGCCGAGATGGAACACAATGACGAGGAACAGATTCAAAATGACGTTTACAACGCCCGCAATGGTCAAAAAGTACAGCGGGCGCTTTGTGTCGCCCACAGAGCGCAAAATCGCCGCGCCGAAGTTGTACAGCATCATCGCCGGCATGCCCACAAAGTATATGCGCATGTAAAGCGCCGCCTGACCCAAAACGTCCTCCGGGGTGCCCATCAGGGTCAGCAGCGGCTCCGCAAACGCAACGCCCACGGCAATCAATATAACGCCGCTCACAAGACTTGTCAGCACAGAGGTATGTACGGTCTCGCTCAGCTGCTTTGCATCCTGTGCGCCGTAATAGCGCGCCACAAGCACGTTTGTGCCGATGGAAAGGCCGATGAACACGTTGATGAGCAAATTGATAAGCGCGCCGGTAGAGCCCACCGCCGCCAGTGCCGTGTGGCCGGTAAAGCGGCCGACCACCACAATATCCGCCGCGTTAAAGAACAGCTGCAAAACGCTGGAAAGCATCAGCGGCACCGCAAAGCGCAGAATTTTGCCCAGCAGCGGGCCGTTACACATGTCGATCTCGTAGGACCGCTTTCCTTTTGCCTGCCGTTTTGCCATAAAAGCCTGTATCTTTTCTTTCATATCAGTAACCGACCTCCTCACCGATCAAAATCACATGAATTCTGCCCTTCACGCGCTGGCGTGCCAAAACCGTGTACATCGCGCAGATGCGATTTTCCGAGCGGCAACCCGCGCACAGCTCTCCGTCCGTGCCGGGACATGCCCCGTGCGTGCACGGCGTGTCCAAATTCAGCCGCATGGCGTTTGCGGGCGTTGCACAGCTTTTCACGCGCTTTGCAGCATCGTCTATGTCGCGCACAATCTTGTTACACCCCGCAAAAACCAACACCTTTTTCGGGCCGAACAGCATCGCCGCCACGCGGTTGCCGTTGCCGTCTACATTATAAAGCTCTCCGTGCTCCGTAACGGCGTTTGTGCCCGTCAAAAACACATCAGCGAAAAATACCTCGCGGTACAGCTTCTCGCGTTCCTCGGGCGTTTTCGCGGCTGTTCTGTCCAAAAATTCATAGTCCCCGCAGCGCATTAAATCCATCACGCCGGTCTCATCCAGCGTCACGCTGCCGCCGCAGGAAATCACATCGCCCGGCTGCAGCAGCTCTTTTGCGATTTTTACGGCGTCCGCACACGTGGGCGCATAATACGCCTGCATGTTGTTTTTCTCCAGTGCGTCCATCACGCGCCGTATACGCAGCTCTGCGGCGCTTTTGCGGTGCACGGTATCTTGTGTGTTCATGGTGTACAACTCCCCTCTCGGCGCGTTTCATGCCCATTTATGCCTAACCGCCGCCGATTTTTTAAAATAAGAAAGCACTAAGGACGGAAAAGCACATGCCTTTCCGCCCCCTATAATTTTTATTTTGCCTTTGCGTCCGCAAACGTATTGAAGCACTCCAGAACGTGCTCCTTGTGTGTTTTGTTCGCGTCTTCCTTTTCCGACTTCGCGTCGGTGTAGATCAAAAGGAAGCGGCCGTCGTTGGAAAGATAACCCGGAACGGTGTTATCCAGCACCTTAAACGTGCCGTCTGCGCGCACAGCGTCCTGAAGCGCCTTAGCGGTCTCGGAAAGCTCCGCCGGGAACTCATACACTTCAAGCTGCACAGCGGAATCTGCGTAGCGGTATACATATTTATAGCCGTTTTCGGCGCCGATGACGTCGTAAGACATCTGCACCTTTTCGCCCGCTGCCACCTTGCAGTCTTCAAGATACTTGCAAAGGCCCTGAATATCATCATCATAGCCCGCAGGGTCTTTGTCGGTACTCTCCGCGGTCTCGCCTTCGCTCGCCGTAGAAGACGTCTCCAGCGTTGCGACCGCCGTGCTTGAAGAGCTGTTGTTTGCACAGGCCGTCACAGATACGCACAGCAGCGCGGCCAGCAGAACAGCCAGCAGCTTTTTTATATTTTTCATGATTTGAACCAATCCTCTCTTTTTCCTCGTTCTTCTTATTATAGAACGGGTTATACAGCTTGATTTTACCATACCCCACGGCAGATAGCAACACCCATTTGCAAGAAAAACCGTTTTGCCCGCTGCAACGGAAAATTTTGCCCGCTGTAAAATAAAAATGAATAAATTCTAAGCATATTCTAATTGACGTTCACGCTATGTCATGGTATAATGAGCACAACAAACACCGTTCAAATTTATAAGGAGGTAACGCCGTGAAAAACAAGGGTATAAAAATCGGAGTCGTGTTCATTCTGCTGTTCGCTCTGCTCTCAGTGGCAGGCTGTCAATATGATGATGTGGTGATCGTAGGCGCAGCATCGGGACAGCCGGGACCCACCAGCGGGCAGCTGCGCATTGGGTTTACACTGCTCGTATCCAAAGGAGCCAGTACTCAACCGTCACGGAATATAACCATCAACGATCTGTCGCTTGCGGATGATACGTCCTTCACCGTTACAAATACAGATACCGGCGATACAACCGTACTGAAAGGTGCGGTGATAGATTCGGATCCGACATTCACATATGTAAATTTTGACAAGGATGATGACATATTGCCAGCTTCTACACGGGTAAGCATTTTGATTCCCTACACGTTAGAGCCGGGAAATTATAAAGTAACAGCCGTAACAGGCTCCGTAAAGTACCCTTCGTCTTCCGGTACATCCGTCAAGGACTTGTCTCTGGCACGCGACGGAGACGGGCTGAATACCACCTTCACCATCGCCGCGCCCGAGCTGACCCCGACCCCGGAGCCGACTGCAACACCTACCGTTGAACCCACAGCAACACCTACCGTTGAACCCACAGCAACGCCTACCGTTGAACCCACAGCAACGCCTACTGCGGAACCAACAGCTACGCCAACGGCAGAGCCCACCGCAACGCCCACGGCGGAACCGACGGCCACGCCGACAGCGGAGCCCACGGAACCCCAACCGCAGAACCGACGGCCACGCCCACAGCGGAACCAACGGCGGCACCTACGGCAGCTCCCACAGCCGTACCGACTGCCGTGCCGACCGCAACCCCAAGCCCGACGAACCACCCCAAAACGGGCGATGATTTTGCCCCCGCACTTTGGCTGACGCTCTGCGCAGGCAGCCTCGCGGCGCTCGCCCTGCTCCTTAAAAAACGACACATTTAATGGAATCGCAGGTAAAAAGCCGACCACATCAGCGGCTGTCCATACCGGCACACTAAAAAACTCATGCTTTCACCGCTTGAAAGCATGAGTTTTTTTGACAGCCTATATATTCTCCGATTACAAATTGTGTCGGCAGGCTTCTTCGTGTTGTCGACCAAGCTGCCGAAGAATTAAATATCTTCAAAGCGGCATCGGTGTCCGCGCAATCAGAAGGACTGCCAGAATTGCACCGGCAAATGCCGCCGTCCCTACGACTGCCAGCATTTTTTTGTTGGGTCGCTTCTTCGTTGCTTTGCAAATCAGTGCGGCGCAAGTCACGCAGACAGCCGCAGCAGCAAGCGCAATGCCCAGCATTTCTCATAACCAAGACAGCTCATATAAGATTCTCATGTGTTCATCACTTTCCCTTCTGTTCATCGCAAAACCGCTGCTTTTTCTAAATTTGCTCGTATTCCGCGAATGGCTCACCGGAGATTTCGAGTGCCTTATCCCTGTACCGGCAGCTCCACCGCAATCGTGGTGCCCTTCTTCGAGCTCTCCTCCACCCGGACGCAACCACCGTGGAGATTGGCGATCTCCCACACCAAAGAAAGCCCCAGCCCAACGCCGCCGTACTCCCGGCTGCGGGACTTATCCACCCGGAAGAAGGGCTGAAAGATGCTCTGTTGGTATTCCTCCGGGACGCCGCAGCCGGTGTCGGAAACGCGGATTAGAAGCTTTTCCGGCTCCTGCGTAACAGAAACCTTCACCGAGCCGCCCGAACGGTTGTACTTGACTGCATTTTCCGTCAGGTTAAAAAGCAGTCGGTAAATCAGTGCATCACTGCCGATGAGGAAGCCGTCTCCCTCCATCTCCAGCGTAATATTGCGCTTTTCTGCCAAAAGCGCGAGATCTGTGAAGACCTCCTCGACCATCGGGGCAAGCTGAATCTGCTCATTTCGCGCCACCTGCTGCAAATTGCTCATTTCAAGCAGCGTTTTGGTCATCTGTGTTAGTCGCTCCGTCTGTTCCCGCAAAAGTGCGAGAAACTTCGCCGTTTCCGGCAGCATATCGGGATGCTCCGCGGAGAACAGCTCCAACTGCGCCTGCATCAGCGCCAGCGGCGTGCGCAGTTCGTGGGCAGCGTTGCCGGTGAACTGCCGCTGGGCGGCAAAGGCGTTGTCCAACCGCTCCAGCATCTGATTGAAAGAGTAACTCAGCTGCCGAAACTCCGGCAGAACATTCTCGTTAATCCGCATATCCGCCAGGTTGTTCAGCTGCACCTTCTCCACCTGAGACACAAAGCTGCGCAGCGGCTTGAGGGCGCGTCCGCTGACAAAATAGGCCAGAACGCCGCTAAGCAGTGTCACCACAGCCGTAATATACCAGTTGGTCATGCGAAAGCGCCCCTGCGCTCCGTTGACAACGATGGTCAGATCCTCATCGGGCGTTACGAGCTGCGGATTAAAGCTCTCTGCGCCTTCACTGTTCATAATAACCGTGTCGCCTCCCTGTAAGGTGTCCGCGATTGTGTCCATATAGTACACACCGGAGGAACAGAGCAGTAGATTCATGGCAACACAGGTGACACCGATGAGCAGAACAGTCATCAGGGTAATGCGCCACTGCAAGGAAAGTCGCTTCATGTTTCCTCTCCTCCCATCAAATAGCCTTCGCCGATGCGATTACGGATGGGGTCAAACCCCAACGCGGCGCGAAGCTTCTTGCGCAGGGCGGAGATATGAACCCGGATAGAATTGCTGAAGCTGTCCACGCTGTTATCCCAGACGTGCTCCATCAGCTCTTCCTGACTCACAGGCCGTCCCTGATGCACCATCAGATATTCCAGAATGCCTGTCTCCTTACGTGTGAGTGTCAGGGGCTGCCCGTTGACGGCAGCGGTGCGGGAGCGTGTGTCGAACGTCAGCTCCCCGCAGGTCAGCAACACGGCTTGCTGGGTGAACTGCCGCAAGGTCAGGCTGCGGATGCGGGCCTCCAGTTCAGCCAAGTGAAAGGGTTTTGCAAGATAGTCGTTGGCCCCGGCATCCAACCCCTCAACCTTGTCTTCCACCTCGCCGCGCGCGGAGAGAATCAGCACCCGCGTCTCGCGGTCTGTCTGCCGCAAGGTGCGCAGCACGGTCATGCCGTCCTTTCCCGGCAGGTTCAGATCAAGAAGTACCAAATCGTAGCGCTCCACACCCAGAAGTTCCAGCGCCTTTTCCCCGTCGTAGCAGTAGTCCACGCTGTATGCCAAGCGCCGCAAACTGCGGACAATCGTCTCGCATAGGGCACGTTCATCTTCAATTACCAAAAGGTGCATAAGAGTCCCCCTTTTCATTTCCTTTTTCTTTATTATAGCAAAAGCAGATAAGATTTGCATTAAATTTTCGTTCTTAACAGGGATTTTATCTTCCCTGTGCTATGATGATGGCAGAAAAAGCGAAAGGGTGATAAAATTGAGCTGTGCAAAAAAAGCAGCGGCGCAGGCCATGTTGCTGGTTGTGGGTATCGCCATGCTGTGCTTCGGCGCATGGCGCGGCGAGGCCGCGACGGTACTGAGCAAAGCGATTAAATTATGTTTGGAGTGTGTAGGCATTGGGTAAGAAGTTTTCGGGCGCGTCACAGATTATGTCCCGCTTTCGCGGCTGGATACAGGCAGGGGCAGCTTTATTGACCAACCTGCACCTGCCGAACTTTCTCAAGGGCAAACTGTACCAAGGCGCAGGGAAAACCGTCTGTGTGCCCGGGCTGAATTGCTATTCCTGCCCGGCAGCCTCCGGCGCTTGTCCCATCGGGGCGTTTCAGGCGGTAGTGGGTTCTTCCAAGTTTAGTTTTTCCTATTATATCACAGGCTTTCTCATTTTGCTCGGCGTCCTGCTGGGACGCTTTATCTGCGGCTTTCTGTGCCCCTTCGGCTGGTTTCAGGAACTGCTGCATAAAATTCCCACAAAGAAGTTCTCCACAAAGAAACTCAAGCCCCTGCGATACCTCAAGTACGCTGTACTGCTGGTGATGGTTCTCCTGCTGCCGGCGTTCCTTGTAAACGATGTAGGCATGGGCAACCCGTTCTTCTGTAAATACCTCTGCCCACAAGGCGTGCTGGAGGGAGCCATCCCGCTGTCCCTTGCCAATTCCGGTATCCGGTCGGCGTTGGGAAGCCTGTTTACATGGAAATTCGGCGTCCTGCTTACAGTAATCGTACTGAGCGTGGTATTCTACCGCCCCTTCTGCAAGTGGCTCTGTCCGCTGGGGGCGTTTTACGCACTGTTCAACCGGGTATCTCTCTTTCAGATAAAGGTGGACAAAAACAAGTGCGTATCCTGCGGAAAATGCGCCAAAGCCTGCAAGATGGATGTGGACGTAACGAAAGCGCCCAACCATACCGAGTGCATCCGCTGCGGAATGTGCATACGCACCTGTCCGACGGGCGCCGTGCGCTTCCGTTACGGCTTCGGAGACGGTAAAGATAAAACAAAGGCGGCAAAAAAAGCCGCAGAAAATAATAAACAATAATAACAAGGAGAAAAAAACAGATGAAAACGAATAGAACGAATACGGCCGGCCGATTGCTGGCACTGCTGCTTCTCGCCCTGATGATGCTGTCTTTGACAGCCTGCGGCACAAAGAACGGAGACAAAACGGACGGAATGAGCAGCGAACCGAAGAATGCCGAGGAAGCGGTTGCCATGCACAAAGATCTGATGGCGCAGGAAAACACCATTCTCTCAGAGAACAAAGCCCTTTGGGAAAAGGTATTCATGGCAGCCGACAAGGGCATGACCATGCAGGAGGACGGCAAAAACTACGGTGATTTCCTGCTCAGTACAATCGAATCCGCCAAGGATCAGTTTACGGAGGATGAGCTGAAGCTGCTCAAGGAGGGGGCGGAGAAGATCCGCGACATTGAAACCCAGCTGACCATGATTGAGGAAAAGTACCCTGAGGCAGCACAGGAATCTACGGATGGCGCTATGAGCGTGCCCGCAGGCAACGACATGACCACGCCGCCCGATGACGGCAGTATGCAGAAATCCGATGACGGCAGCATGCAGAAATTCCCCACCTTTGAGGGCAAGGACCTGGATGGAAATACGGTGAAAAGTGACGAGCTGTTCTCTGCCAACGCCGTCACCGTGGTGAATTTCTGGTTCACAACCTGCAATCCCTGCGTGGGCGAGCTTTCCGAGCTGGACGCACTGAACAAGGAGCTTGCGGAGAAGGGCGGCTCCCTCATCGGCGTCAACACCTTCACGCTGGACGGCGACGAAGCGGCAATTTCCGAAGCAAAGGATGTACTGGCCAAGAAGGGCGCTACCTATCAGAATGTGTATTTCAACTCCGATGGTGAGGCGGGAAAGTTTACCACCAACATCTTTGCCTATCCTACCACTTATGTGGTTGACCGCAACGGCAACATCGTGGGCGACCCCATCGTAGGCGCCATCACGGAAAAAAATCAAGCGGAGGCGCTGCAAGCCCAGATTGACAAGGCGCTCGCCGCCGACGCAGGCTGACCCGAGATTTAAAAAGTGCCTGCTGCGCGCCATTGCATTGCCCTTGGCGGGCGAAGGGGCGGAGTAAGCCCTGATTCCCCTGAAAGGAGGAAAAGCGATGTATCGAAGCGTATTGGCCCTGCTTTTCGCTTCGGTTCTGCTGCTGGGCGGCTGCGCCGCCGGGCAGCAGACTGTGCCGAAGGAAAAAAGCGGACAGGAAGCAACCATGGACGGATCGGCCTTTGACCGGTCCGACGATGAGATCACTTATATGGATACCACAGAAAATGTCATCTATCTGGCGGGCGGCTGCTTCTGGGGCATGGAACAGCTGATGCAGTCCATCCCCGGTGTCATCGATGCCGAGAGTGGCTACGCCAACGGCACCTGCGAGGCGGACGCCGATTACAAGACCGTTTGCAAGGGCGAGACCGGCTTTCGGGAGACCGTGCGGGTGGAATACGACCCCGAGCAGGTGAGCCTCGATGCGCTGCTGTTGGCCTACTTCTATGTGATCGACCCTACGGTACAAAACCAGCAGGGCAACGACATGGGCAGCCAGTATCAGACCGGCGTCTACTACACCAACGAAAGTGCGAAGGAGACGGTGGAGCGCATCGCGGAGATCGAGCGCGGCCGCAGCGAGAAGTTCTTCGTGGAGATCGGCCCGCTCAAGAACTACTATCCCGCCGAGGAATACCACCAGAACTACCTCGAAAAGAATCCGAACGGCTACTGCCACATCCCGCGCGCGGAGATGGAACTCTTCTCCAAACTGCGCATCGACCCGGGCGACTATCAGAAGCCCGCGGCAGAGTCCATCCGGGACAAGCTGACGGCGGAGCAGTACCGCGTCACGCAGGAGAACGACACGGAGCGCGCCTTCACGGGCGAGTTTTGGGACAAGTTTGAAAAGGGCATTTATGTGGATGTCGTGACCGGTGAGCCGCTCTTTTCCTCCACGGATAAGTACGAGAGCAGCTGCGGCTGGCCCGCCTTTACAAAGCCCATCGAGGGCCCCGCCGTGGTAGAAAAAGAGGATCTGAGCCACGGGATGCGCCGCACGGAGGTCAGAAGCCGCGCCGGAGACTCCCACCTCGGTCATGTGTTCACCGGCGATCCGGAGTCCCCCAATGGCGTGCGCTACTGCATTAACAGTGCGGCCCTGCGCTTTGTCCCCTATGAAAAAATGGAGGCCGAGGGCTACGGGTACCTCCTGTACCTGTTTGAGAAATGATTTCAGGTGCATACACATCAAGCAGAAAAGTAAGGTGGCTGTCCTTTTAAAGGGCAGCCACCTTACTGCAGCTTGTCGAAAAAGCCCAGCTTCCACTGGACTTTTTCGACAAGCTGTTGTATCATGACTACAGACAGAAGTAAATCAGACCGCAAGGCTGTGTTTCTTCACAATTCTGTCTTTTTTCTCTACAATTCCGTGCAAGGAGGATTTAACATGATGTACAATGAAAAAGCTCGTGAAATCCCAGTCAGTTATTCTGTAGATGTAGTCGTTTTGGGCGGCGGTCCTGCAGGTGTAGCCGCAGCAATTTCTGCCGCCCGTCAGGGTGCAGACACCCTGTTGATTGAGCAAATGGGTGAAGTGGGCGGCATTGCCACAGAGGGCATGATGAGCCACTGGACTGGAAATACCAAAGGTGGTATCTATGAGGAAATTCTGAAACGTTCCGCTGATTATCCCGACCCCGATGCCATGGCTGGCGATACCTACCTGCGCCAGATTATTAACCCGGAGCGCTTGAAAACCGTTCTGCTGGAAATGCTGGAAGAATCGCATGCCCGCTATTTGCTTTATACCATCGCTACAGATCCAATCGTTGAGGACGGCAAGTTGAAAGGCGTTGTCATTGAAAACAAATCTGGCCGCCAAGCCGTACTGGCAAAAGTTGTCATTGATGCCAGTGGTGACGGTGATATTGCCGCCCGCGCAGGGGCCGATTTCATCAAAGGTCGTGAAACCGATGGCGCTATGCAACCAGTTTCGTTGATGTTTAAAGTTGGCGGCGTGGATTATGAACGAGCCATTTTCCCGTCGCATTTTGAGGATACCATTCAGATTCCTGCCGGTGAAGTGCAGACGCTTGGAAAGGAACATCTTCCGTTCCCTGCAGGCCACGTTTTACTGTACCGCACTTCACTGCCGGGGGTTGTCACCTGCAATATGACCAACTGCATCGAAGTAGATGGCACGAATGCTGCCGAGCTTGCACGCGCAACACTGGTCTGCCGCCAACAGCTGCAGCCGATTTTGAACTTCCTGCATGAGTATGTACCTGGCTATGAAAATTGCTATCTTCTTTCTTCTGCCGCACTGATTGGCGTTCGTGAAACGCGGCACTTCAAGGGTTTAGCAACCATTACGGAAGATGATATTCGTCAGGCAAGAGCATTCCCGGACTGGGCTGTCACCTACGCCAGCTTCAACTTTGATGTCCATAATATGAGCGGCAGCGGACTGAATGCCACCGGCGCGCAAGACGCATTCAAACCGACTTTCTATACGATTCCGTATGGCTGTCTAGTTCCTGAAAAACTTGATGGGCTACTGCTGGCAGGGCGAAACATTTCCGGTACGCACATGGCACACTCCAACTATCGCGTAATGCCAATTTGCGCAAACATGGGACAGGCCGCCGGTACAGCCGCAGCAATGTGTGCTAAGGAAGGCATTGAGCCCCGTCATGTGAACGTTGCGGACCTGCAAGCCATTCTTTTGCAGAACGGTGTGTTGAATCCTTCGGAAAATAAGTGATATAGAAATCATCATCCACCAGCACAGAGAAAGGTGGCTGTCCTTTTAAAGGGCAGCCACCTTACTGCTTTTGGGAAATAGTATGGAGCGCAGGTTATTTGCCCGCGCCCCTGAAGATAAGACTTTTACTTTTTGAGGATTTACAGTGATTTTTTCTCCCGCCGCCTGATTTTCCATACAATCAGTGCAACGCATCCGGCAAAAGATACACATAGCGCGGTGCTCCACAAACCCATTTGACTGCTGTCACCGGTCTGCGGGATTGTAACCGCGCGCCAGCCGGCATACACAGTCGTATCCCCGGTCAGATAAATGTCTGAGACCTTGTTCACAAGGCTCTGTTCGCTGTACCAGCCGACAAAGGTATACCCGTGCCGAGTGGGAACATACTTGGTCAAATCAATGCGGGTATTGTACATTTCCCGCACGCCGGGAATAGCACTGCCGCCGCCTGTTTCAAAGCGCAGCGTGTAGTAGTTGACGGGCGGATTGTTGTCGCCGGTATGCGTCCAGTGGGCGTAGACAGTGGTATTTGCAGAGAACACGGTATCCGTCGTAATCTTTGTGCCGCCGCTCTTTTCGGTGTACCAGCCGTCGAAGCTGTGCTTGGTGCGGGAAGCATCGGGCAGAGAGGTCAGCTTCTGATTGGTGGTGGTCATGCTGCCGACAGAGGGCGTACCGTCGTTGCCGTCAAAGGTGACGGTGTACTCCGTGGGCGCAGGCGGCGCATCCTCCTCGAAGATGGCCTTGACCTCCACATCGCTGCCGGGCATAGTGAACTTGTCGTCCCTTACCGTCACGTCGCCGCTCATAACCTGCCACTCCTTAAAATGGTAGCCCGCATTTGGCGCAGCGGTCAGGGTGATTTCCGTTCCGGCCACGGCTTTTGCATGAGAGGCGGAAGCCGTGCCGTTGCCGCCGCTGATCACGGTGACGGTGTACTCCGTGGGCGTAGGCGGCGCATCTTCCTCGAAGATAGCCTTGACCTCCACATCGCTGCCGGGCATAGTGAACTTGTCGTCCCTTACCGTCACGTCGCCGCTCATAACCTGCCACTCCTTAAAATGGTAGCCCGCGTTTGGCGCAGCGGTCAGGGTGATTTCCGTTCCGGCCGTCGCCGAGGCGGGATCCGCGCTGCCCGTGCCGTGACCGTCGTCCCTGACGGTGACGGCGTATTCCGTCTCGGGAGCCTTGACTATCGTGATGGAAAACTCCTTAATATCTTCACCCAAATCGTTTACCGCCATGACGGTAAAGACCTCGGTCCCTTCCCCGGCGGGCGTGCCGCTTATCTCTCCTGTGTCCTCGTTTAGGCTAAGTCCCTCGGGCAGGACGCCGCTCACAATGCTCCATGTGATGGGCGCGGTACCCTTGGCGGTCAAGCGGCTGCTGTAAGCCTCGCCTTCCATGCCGTCGGGCAGGCTTTCCGCGACGATTGTCGGCGGCATAGGGGGTCGGTTATCGATAAGCTTCACCCGAATCGCGGCTGTTACCGCAGGCTCCGGCTGCTGAAAGATGTCTCCGTCATCTTCGCTAAGCACCGGCGTGCCGGTGATGGTCTGCCAATCCACGGACTCCGCATCATAGGACGATTCATCCCATGCCACGTCGACCCAGCGCCATGCGCCGTCAACGGCATTGATGCACACATTTTCCGGCAAGCCGAGCTCTGCAAAGGGCGTGCCGAACGGCTTATCGGTAATGGGATCCGGTTCATCGATATTCCCGATGGTGTTTTTGATGGCGTTGATTTTGATGGTAATCTCCGTCGGCTTGTGGAGACGCAGGTCGTCCGGCGTGAATACCACCGTCACATCGTGTTCACCCGGAGTCTGGAGGTAGAACGGCGGGGTATTCTTGAAGGAGAACGTGCCGGGGGCGACGGTATCCGTACCCTTGACCTTCGCCACGCCGCCGACGAGCGTGCCGACTTCACCGTTGTAGGTTCCCACCTGAAGCTTTCGCCATGTGAATATGGTGTTGTCGGGCAACGTAAAATCGCCGTTCTTCCATCGGAATACGGGCAGCTGCGTGATCTCCGTCTCGGCCGGGTCAGGCTGCAGCTGAACCTTTCTCACGGCTCGGAGGTCGGTGCCATCGGGTATGGTGAAATACTTCTCCAATTCGGCGCGGTTGACTTCGCCGTAGATGGTCTGCTCCTCAAACGAATTGGGGTCGTAGGTCGAGCTGTCCCATGAGGTGACGACATTCATACCGAAGTCCATCCCTGTTCCCTCGGGATCTTTTTCATCGCCCACCGCATAAAAGCTGAATGAATCCGAGAGATTCAGCTCCTCAAATGGCGTTCCGAATTTTTCATTGGTAATGTGTCCGGCCCTGGTCTCCTTGAATGTGCGGGGAACGACGTTCACATCAACGGTGCATTTCGCCTTGTTATACCGCTTCAGGTTGTCGGGCGTGAAGATGATCTTCAGTTGCAGCTGCCCCGCCTGCAATAGCGTGCTCGCCGTCAAGGAATGTCCGTATATTTTCTGATCTTTGTCCAGCGTGAATTTGCCGGAAACCGTTTCGCCGTTCACCGTGGCCGTTCCGCCGGAGAGATATTTATCGGCAAACACAAGGAAGCACAGGTCTCCGCCGTAGAGCTGCTTGGAATAGGTGGGCGGCTCCAGCGTGGGCGTAAAGACGCGGTCGTCAATAAGCGTTATTCTGGCGGTTGCCTTGACCGTGTTTGTCGGCTCCAGCCCATCCGTGAAGCCGCTCTTTTCAACATGCAGCTCGCCGGTAATGATCTGCTCGCCATATTTGTTCGGGTCATAGGTGGAGCCGTCCCATGTCACGGGCACGGGACTGTAACTCGCGCCGGTGTTGGTCTCAACCTTGACGCCGAAAGGGGAAAGGGGAAGCCCCAGATCCTCAAACGCCGTGCCAATGGGCTTGTCCGTGATGATCACGTCGTCCGGGACTCTTGTGATCGTGCGCTTTGTCCCCACCACGGTAAGGATACATTCCGCCGTGGTGTATGCCTCCGTATCTTTGGGGGTAAAGAGGATCACCATGCGGTTTTCGCCCGGGTGTACTCTGCCGCCTTCATAATACTTGAAGCCGAACGTGCCGGGAACAACGGTGTCCGTCCCCTCGGCCTTCGCTTCGCCGCCCATGAGCGCCTTGTCGGTGTACTCATTGCCGACATAGGCCGGAAGGCGCAGCGTGGGCGGGGTGGTGATGACCGTTTTGGCAGGCTGCAAAAGCTCTCCGTAAGCCGTATTACAGGTTTCGCAAACAGCCTTCTCCGTGGATGTAGCCTTGCCGCCGGAGCAGTTGCCCGTTTCGGTATGGCTGCTGTCCGTGGCGCAGGTGCGCTTATGAGTTCCTTTGCCGTTGGAGGTCCATTCGCCCCAGCTATGATTGTGCGCCTCCCATATGGCATAGATGGTTGTGCTCATATCATACCCATGTACTACCAGGCACTCGGTATAACCGCCGTTTCCGCCATATATCGGCTTACCAGTCCGAGAATTCGCCCAACCCATGAAGGTATATCCGTCACGGGTCGGAATTTTGTCCGATATGGGGACCCATACATGAAATTCCGAGCTAATCACGCTCTGACTTGGCGGCGCGCCGCTGCCGCCGTTGGCATCGTAATGCAGCGTATAGGTGTATTGGGTGGCAGCGGGACGGACTGCCCCGCTCCTCGTTTTTAGCATCATAGTATCGGATGCCCCTGCCGGGTCTGCGCCGCAGGTCTCGTCATGCTCCGGGTGGTGTTCGAACAAACCGCCCGTTTCCGATGCGCGTGCGGCAACCTCTCCATCCGTCGCGAAGACAGTCGCGGGCATCATAGTCAGCACCATACAGCATAGAAGCAGAATGCTGAGTATTCGTTTCTTCATGTCGTTTTTCCCTCCTGTTCCTGCGGGTCCGGCTTGCCTGTCCCGCCCTTTTTCCGGTTTTCTCTGATCCTGAACCGCATGCACAGCGCGGTGATTGCCGCCGCAGCGGCAAAGGATACAACAGCCACCAGCACATAGCCGCCCGCATCCTCGCGCAGCAGCATCGCGCCGAACACGCCCCATGCGGCGGTCTGTCCCGGCCTGACGACCGTGCTTATCGCCTGCATCAGCACCGCGAACAGCAGCATACACGCGGCACTCAGTCCGTATATACCATGCTGCTGCCTTCGGCGGGTGTTTTTCCGTACCCGCTGCCGGACGAGTGCGACCCGTCTTGCGGTATCGTACATACAGTTTGACCCTCCTCTCCGGTTTGTCTGAAACTGTGGCCTAAAAACCCTTTCACTTATATAGGTACATAAAATCGGAAAAACTCTCACCCAAAACGCAAAATTTTCCAAAAAAATTTGAGAGCCGCCAAAAAAGCAGCTCTCAAAGTGTGAATGTTCGGTTATTTCATCCGCGATAAACGGAACGTAGACAGCCTTCCCGCCGCTACCAGCAGCACCGGCAGGGCGTAGGCCGCATACTGCGCCGCACCGCCGTAGGCGATGAGCAGATTGTAAACGGCGTGAAGGGTTATGGCCGCGCCCAGCAGCCCCCAGGTGCCTGCAATTTTCAGCCATGTCCGCTGCCACGCATAGGCAAGCCCGCCGCCCACGATCAGACCGCAGAGAACGTGCATGGCTCCCGTGCCGAAGCCACGGAAGAAGATGAAGGAGAAGCGGTCTGCTCCGTTCTGAATGAGATAGCACACGTTTTCAAAGGTGGCAAAGGCAAGGGCAACTGTTATTGCGGCAGTCTTGATTTTGTCCCCTTCCGGCTCAAACACCAGAAGATAGAACACCAGCGGCAGCAGCTTCATCATCTCCTCCACCACCGGCGCAATCTCCACCGTGGCGGCAAGGGCGTCCGCCTGACACACCGACGCGAGGAAAGTATTGATGTAGGCCGAAAGCAGGCACACACCCATTCCGACGATGCAGAACAGAAAAAAGCGGAGATGCCGCCTGCCCATGCACAAAGCAGCCACCAGCAGCGGGGACACCATGCACAGAAATATGTTTTCAATATAGGTCATGCGTCCACCGCCTTTCTCACAGCGGGCAGCAGCCCCAATATGGTCAGCGTCAGCAGTATATCGCACCAGAAGACGGGGCTTGCCGGGGAAGTATCCGGCCAGAAGCAGCCCGCCGTCCAGAGCAGGTACTCCGCAAACACAAAACACAGTACCCCAACGTGGAAACACCGCATATTCCGCGCCGCGCCCGTCCGGGTCTCTGCATAGGCAAGCCCTCGAATGGCGCAGTAGGAAAGCCATATCATCATGCCGCACCAGATCAGGTTGGAGAGAATGTCCCCGAAGGTGCAGTAGAACGCCAGCAGCGGCACGCCGAACGCAGGCGCAAGCCACGCCCTGCGACAGCGGAAGCTGTGCTCATCTGCGCCCGCCAGCGTGGCCTGCAATATTCGCAGAAAAATCACACTGGCCACCCAGCCGAACTCCGACACATAAAACACCTTCGGCGTGGTATCGAACAGCAGCAGATACAGCGTCCAGTAGAGCGCGCCGAGAGCAAAGCAGCCGTAGAAGCACAGCAGCAGAAAATACGCCTGCCTGCGGCTTTTCCGGTAGGATATGCCCGAAAGCAGCGCGCCGACAAACGTGACCAGCAGCTGCAGCAGGTTCTCAATCAGCTCCATGCCGTTCCTCGCTTTCCTTATCCTGTGTGTCGTCCTGATTCATTTGTCGCAGCCGGAAGCACAAAACAGTCACGCACACGCCCAGAAGAAACGCCAGAAGCCCGATGACGATGTATCCCAAGGCCGCGCCGCCGTGAAAGATGCTTGCCGCCGTTTCAAAGCCCGCATAGCCACCGGTTTGAATTTTTACGGCAATATCAGGCAGGACGAAAGACACACCCACAATCAGCGCAAGGCATGCCGCCACAGCGGAAGCCGCGGTAATCGTATTGCGCCGCAGCCGTTTCTCCCGCTCCATCTTGGCGATGCGCCGCTTTGCCTCCGCGACGCGCTCTTCATGACTCCGCATTTGTAATCCCCTCCCGTTCCAGAAGCCTTCGCAGGCTTTCCTTTCCGCGATACACCATGTTGGTAATCTGCTTTACCGTTTTTCCCGTAACCTCCGCCGCCTGTGCGTAACTCATACCTTCAAAATAGGTCAGATACAGAACCTCTCGGTAATCCGGGTTCATTTCACCCATGCAGAAGTGCAGAATGCGGTTTCGTTCTTCCGTTCGGATAACCTCCTCCACAAGCAGCTGCCCGTCCGATTCATCGGTCAGCTCGTCCAAACGAAACAGACACTTCCGCTTGCTCTTATGGCGCAGCGCCATATTCCGCGCCGTCTTATACAGATATGCCTTGAAGCCACCGTCCCGGATGCGAGGCTTTTTCGTGAACAGATAGGCGAAAACATCCAGCATCAAATCCTCTGCTTCGTGGACATCGTGCAGATACCCGTCGATATACAGGGTTAGCGGATTGCCGTATTTTTTCATCAGGGCCTCCAGCCCCGCATCGTCGCCGTTCAAATATCGGTGGTAAAAAGTCTCGTCGCAGGTCATAGCGTTCACTTCCTTTTTGCGGGTGCTCCAAATGCAGAGGGGTATCCGCCAGGCGCTTGCCCTGCCGGAATTTCGGTGCCGTTCCTGAAAGCGCGGGTCGGACGGCTTTTCCTCGTTCTCTCTCTTAAATTATATCACAGGATACGTACGGATAGCAACCGGAACCGCAGATCATGCCAATAGCATGCGCAGCCTGCCCAAGGTGCTTTTAGGTGAGGTCACACTTCGTCCTTTCTCCTCTGCTCCAAAAGCCAGGCTGTCATGTCCCGCAAAGTATCCTTCACCGGGCGCGGATGATATGCAAAGCATTCCGATGCTGCGGCATGGCTGAATTGTCCGTTTGAGGCAAGGACGGCAACGGAATAAGGTGTGAAAAACAGCGGCTTTCGCTTCTTCAGGCTTCGATGTTCATAGTATGGAGCCGCCAGCTTTGCAAGTCCCAGTGGCAGGCAGATGGGGCGATACTTCCGCTTTGCGGTCTTTCCCACAAGCTGAAGCATCTTGCGAATGGTAACATAGTGGCCGGACAAAATGTATCCCTTACCGGGTTCTCCGTTCTCGGAACAGTCGAGAATGCCTTTTGCCACATCCCGTACATCCACGAAGTCATATCCGCCGCGAACGGCAAAGGGCAGCTTTCCGCGAAGAAAAGATTTCGCCATTGAGGTGAAGCTCCCTCCCTGTATGTCTCCCGGCCCGATGATGCCGGAGGGAAAGACAATGCTGGCATTCAGCCCGCGCTCCGCCGCATCGAAAACCAGCTCTGTTGCAGTTGCCTTGCTTTTGGCGTAATCTCCGTCCACAAGCCCCGGAGAGAATTCGCAATCTTCCGTAATGATGCAATCCTTTGACTTTTCCGGTATGGCATGGACGGAGCTGACATAGACCATTTTGCCCACATTATGCTTCATACATTGCCGGAGAACCCTCCATGTCCCGCCTACATTGACCTGATAGAGCTTCGAACCGGGTCTGGACGCGACAGAGACGATACCGGCGCAGTGAATCACACAGGTACGGCTGTCGGCATCCGCGAAGAAGTCTGCCAACGAGCTTTCCACGCACACATCACCGATGACGGTATGGACTTCTTTGGGGAGCAAATGGATATAGGGGTCATCACGCAGCACAAGCGCATGCACTTGCGCTCTGCGGCGTACCAGCTCCTCCGCAACAGCCCTACCGAGGAAGCCGGTAGCGCCTGTAACAAGATATTGATCAAACATGCAAAAAGCCTCCTCTCAAATAAGCATACAAGTGTTGATTATCTTTCACAAGTACAGTATACTTGAGAGGAAAGGCAGAAACAATCAGCACTTGCCATACGACTGAAAGAAAAGCAACATTGTCTGTTGAAGTGTTGCTTTTCTTTGTAAACTTTTTTGGGGAGGGGCTTTATATGGAGAAAATGGACGCAAGGAAACGCTATACGCAAATGGTGCTCAAGCAGTCTTTTCTGAAACTGCTGAAGGAAAAACCCGTAAACAGAATTACGGTGAAGGAGGTTTGTGCGCTGGCGCAGCTTAACCGCGCCACCTTCTATGCCCATTACAGCGATTGTTTTGCCCTGATGGCGAGCATTGAGAATGAACTCATCGATGCCTTTGAGAAATCCCTTCGCTATGTCAATTTGTTTGATGTGACGGCACTGATCGAAGCCCTTTACGATATGGTCGATCAGAATCAGGACGCCTGCCGGGTTTTGATTCTGGGGAATACAGGCGCAACGGTCCTCATGCGGATGATTGCTTTGGCCAAGGAGGAAAGCATTGCTTACTGGCGGAAAGAGCTGCCCCATGCCGACGAAACAGAGCTTGAGATGATGTATACCCATCTGTCAAACGGTTTGATGCATGTCGTTGTGGAGGGCTATGACAAGTATAGCAAAGAGGAAATGATCCATTTTGTCAACCGCGTTGTAAAAGCCAGTCTTTTGCTGTTTCAATCGCCCCAAAGTCCTCTTGCTTAACACAGCCTTTATGCCCGAACGGCATAATAAGCTTACAAAACGGTCGATGGTCAAAAAAGATGAGCCGATAAAAGCGGAACAGGCACGCTTTCGGTCATGCCTGTTCCAAGAAATATGAATTTTACCGCCTTGCCGTCCGGAATCCTTGTCCCGCTTTTTTCCTTTCCTCTCCAAATTTTTAATTCGCCGTACGCTTCTTGATTTTTGTAAACCCATGTGCTATATTGAGTGCATGGCGGCAACAAAATCCGCCAAAATTTTCTCTATTTTTATAGAGCACAAAGGGGTAAAACCAAATGAAACTCAGAAAACTCTGCGCATTGGCACTCGCCGGTCTGCTCACGCTCTCTGCACTTGCAGGCTGCACCTCCGCCAAAACCATCGTAGGGGGGAACACAAGCAGCACCTCCGCCGAGCCCTCCTCTTCCTCCGAAGCCGCCTCCGAAAACAGCACTGCATCCTCCGAATCCGAATCTTCGGCCTCCACTGGGGAAGCCATGTTTGCCTCCCTCGCTGATTATCTCGCCGATCCGGACGTAAAAGCGTCCATCGATGCCGAAATTGAAAATCAGACCGATGACAGCATGACGATCAAGGTCTACGCAGACGGCAATGCGCTCGTCTATGAATATCAGTTCACAGATGAATACGACCTCTCCGACGAAGACATAAAGCAGTCCGTGCTCGATGCTTTAAAAGAAGGCTGCGAAGAAAATGCTTCCACCTTTGAGGATATCGCCGATACACTCGAAAGCGAAGTAGGTCTCTCCGGCGTGCACGTCCGCCTCGTCTACTTGAACGGCGACGGCAGCGAAATTTACACCCACGACTTTGAATGATTATTTGTGTAATTTATAAATAAATTTTAAAGCGCCGTCCGCGAACCGCTTTCGGTTTGCAGACGGCGTGTTTTATTTGACAAGATTCGACATTTTTAAGTGAAATAAATCCTCTCACACCCACAGGTATTTCACGTTGCGCAGCAACATTTCACTGCCCGAAGGGCAATTTCACAAATTCCGAAGGGATTTATTTCGTTGAAAAAAGAGCCTTGTCTTTTTGACAAGGCTCTTTTTTCTGGTGACCCGGACGAGAATCGAACTCGTGTTACCGCCGTGAAAGGGCGGTGTCTTAACCGCTTGACCACCGGGCCAGATGGTAGCGGCAAATGGATTCGAACCATCGACACTTCGGGTATGAACCGAATGCTCTAGCCAACTGAGCTATGCCGCCATATCTGCTCTATAATGTAGCGTAGTTTATTATAATACACATTTTTTCTTTTGTCAAGTGCTTTTTCACTGGAAAATTCTATATTTCTGTGTTATACTGTTCTCAAATTGCGCGATAAGACGTAAGAAAAGCGTGAGAAGGGAGAAAACGCCGTGAAAATTCTGCTGAAAAAGCACTTCGGCTGGTTTTATGAAAAACTAAATAACGACGCCATCGACTCCTACGCGGCGCAGGTTTCGTTCTGGATCCTCATTTCGTTCATTCCGTTCCTCATGCTGATTTTGGCCCTTTTGCAGGTCATTCGATTTGAAGACACCTCGCTTCTCGTGGCATTCGTTCAAATGCTTCCGCCGCCGGTGGAAGAAGTTGTCAGTTACTTATTTCAAGAGGTGCACGCGCCGCAGACGCTCATTTCCATGACGGCTATCACCTGCGTTTGGTCCGCTTCCACGGCTATGGTAGCGCTGATCAAGGGGCTTTACTCTGTTTTTGACGTTTCCAAAAACCACAACTATATTTTTATGCGTATTTTAGCCATTTTATACACGGTCGTGTTCGTCATGACGCTGCTTGTCAGCATGGGCCTGATGGTCTTCGGCGACATGCTGTATGAATGGCTCATCACGGTGATGCCGCCGGCGTTCCCGACGCTCATCAACCGCTTTAAGCCCATCATGTCCTATGTCCTGCTGCTGTTCTTCTTCTGGTTGATGTTCATTGCCATTCCGCGCAAGCAGGTATCCCTGCGCAACGCGTTTTTCGGCGCGGCGCTGGCTTCTGCCGGGTGGGTCTTATTCTCGTTTTTCTTCTCCGTTTTCGTGGAGAACTTCGCAAACTACGCCACCATCTACGGCAGCCTTGCCGCTTTGGTCATTTTAATGGTATGGCTGTACGCCTGCATGTTTATTTTGCTCATCGGCGGCGAGATCGCCATGTGGCTGCAGCACAGCGGCATCAACCGCGATGTTTCCGACCTGAAAACAGAACGTCGCCGCCGCAAACTCATCTCAGAGAAAGGAAACGATGCAAATGGCAAAACCGCAGACAAGAAGTGAAACCGCCCTGCAAAGCGCCGTGATGCGCTTTGGCGATGACGCGTTCCGCATCTGTTATATGCACACAAAAAGCGGCAAAGAGACGCTTACGCTGCTTTCCGATGTATTTATGCAGTACTTTTTAGACACGCAAACCTTTAAAAGCGAAAGCGAGGAGCGCCTTTGGGTGCTGCGCACAGCGCACAAGACCTGCATGGACTATTATGCACAGAAAATTCGAAAAAAGCTGACGGACGAGCAGATTGCACAGCGCTCAAAAGACATGCCGTTTGAAACGCCGAAAGAGCTCTGCGACATTTTACGCCTGCATTACACGCTGCTGACGGCGGTGGCGCTGCACTACGGTGCAGGTGACAACACGCGCTTTATCGGCCGCGTGACCGGAAAATCCGCTTCTGCCGTGCAAAATCAGCTGGAAAAAGCCAAAAAAGCCGCGAACATGAGCGAGGACGAGAACATGAGCGAGGACGACCTGCGCGAATGGGTAGAAACCCTGGAAACGCCGGACGATCTTCTGCACCGCGTGTATTATTCTGTTTTGAATGAATCGAAAGACCCGCATTTTACCGCGAACAGCCGCGCAAAGCGTCTGAAGCGCAATGTAGACCGCGCCGTGCCGTTTGCGGCCGTAGGCGTCATCGTAATCTGTTTATTGTGCGTTGTCGCCGTACGCGCGGGGTGGTTCGGCACGAAATACGTGCGCACGCCGGACGTGATTTTAGAGAGCGACACGCCGGTCTCGTCCGCCGCAGAGAGCGAAGTGAGCCACGTGACGCTGACTCCGGAGCCGACCGCTTCCGAAGACACGCGCGAAGCCGTGAACATGTCGCTTTCGATTTTTGTGCCGAGCGACAGCGGCCTTGACCAGTACAGCTACAAGAGCCTGCCCGCAGACGGTGCGGTGCTCGTGCAGAAAATGGCAGAAAAGGGCGCATTTCCGGAGGATGTGACGCTGGACGCGCTCGACTACATTAAAGACGGCGAGGTTGTCTCCACGATGAAGAGCGGCGAAATGCCGGAGGTGCGTTTGCAGTTTTCCGGCGCTTTGCAGGAATATTTAGACTCCGCCAGCTCCACGTCTTCTCTGGAAGCCATTGCAAAGACGTTCCGTGCATTTTATGAAGCTGCGGGCATGACGCTTTCTAATCTTGAGGTATATTCGGACGGCAAGCCCGTCACCGTGGGCGATATGCAGATCAACTGCACATCGCTGATGTACGGCGAACTTCCCGTTTCCGCCGTTTTGGACGGCGACACAAACGAACCTACGGAGGGTTGATTTTGATGAAAATACTCGTGATTGACGGTCAGGGCGGCAAAATGGGTGCGGCACTGACCGACCAGATTAAAAAGAACATGCCGGACGCGGAAGTCGTTGCCGTGGGCACGAACAGCCTTGCCACAAGCGCCATGCTGCGCGCCGGTGCGGACGCTGCCGCCACGGGCGAAAACCCCGTTGTGGTAAACTGCACGTGGGCAGACGTCATCGTGGGCCCCATCGGCATTATTTTAGCAAACGCGCTTTGGGGCGAGATCACGCCGAAAATGGCGGCGGCCGTTTCCGAATGCGTCGCTAAGAAAATCCTGATTCCCGTCAACCGCTGCTCCGTAAGCGTAGTGGGCGTACAGGACAAGACGCTCTCGGAATACGTGCGGGATGCGGTCGCCATGCTGAAAAACATGCAGTGAGGAGCGTAAAACAAATGAAAACCGAACATATCGCATCTAAAAACGCGACTTTTCAGAAATTTGAAGTTTTAAAAACAAACCGCAACAAGCGCTATAAGCACGGCGAATTTTTTGTGGAGGGCGTACGCAACATCAACAACGCCGTTTTAAACGGCTGGGAGATCATTTCTTTTCTTTATAATGAGACGCGCGAGCTTTCGAGCTGGGCAAAGGAAAAGCTCGGCACGGTACATACAAAGGTGAATTACGCGCTGACACCGGCGCTCATCGCCGAGCTGAGCGGCAAAGAGGATACCTCGGAGCTACTTGCAATCATCAAAATGCGCGAGGACGACGTAAGTAGCCTGCCGCTTTCCAAGGTGCCGTTTCTGGCGCTGTTTGACCGCCCCTCGAACCACGGCAACCTCGGCACAATCCTGCGCTCCTGCGATGCGCTTGGCGTGGACGGACTGATCTTGACGGGTCACGCGGTGGATTTATATGACCCGAACGTGGTCTCCTCTACGATGGGCTCGTTCTTCTGCGTACCGACCGTGCGCATGGCGGACAACGACTCCGTTTTCGCGTTCATTGAGAAATTGCGCGCGCAGTACCCGGGCTTTCAGCTTGTGGGTACCACGGCGCACCACGAAAAGACGTTGGCGGACGTGGACTTCACCCTGCCGACCATGGTCATGATCGGCAACGAGACCGAAGGTCTGCGCCGTATCTATAAAGAAAAGAGCGATGTGCTCGCCACGATTCCGATGGATCCGAACGGTAGCGCAAGCTCCTTTAACGTCGCCTGTGCGGCGACCGTGATGTTCTATGAAGTTGTGCGGCAAAGGAACGCTTTCCGCACATAACCTCGCCCGATTAGAACGCAAATATGCGTTCTTTAAAATATACAGGGGAAAAAATTTTGGGAGGAAAACGTATGAAAGAAAGAGAAAAATTCGGTTCTCGGTTGGGATTTATTTTAGTTTCGGCCGGGTGCGCCATCGGTATCGGTAATGTGTGGAAATTCCCATACATTACCGGCATATACGGCGGCGCGGCATTCATCCTGATGTATCTTGTGTTTCTTGTGGCGCTGGGTCTGCCCATTATGGTGTGCGAATTCACCGTGGGCCGCGGCAGCCGCATGGGCATGGGCAAGGCGCTCGATACACTGGAACCGAAGGGCACGAAATGGCATCGCATGAAGTGGATCAGCATTTTCGGCAGCTTTTTGCTGATGATGTTCTACACCATGGTGGGCGGCTGGATGCTGAAATACGCATTTATGGAGGCAACCGGTACGTTTGTCGGCTTGGACGGCAAGGCGGTAGAGGGCGTGTTCGGCGATATGCTGACAAATCCGGGCACGCTGACGTTCTGGGCGATTGTCGCCATTGTTATTTCGTTCGGTGCGTGCGGCTTTGGCCTGGAAAAGGGCATTGAGAAAGTGACGAAAGTCATGATGATTGCCCTGCTGCTTTTGATGATTGCGCTGGCTGTGAACTCCGCATTTTTGCCGAATGCCGCGGCAGGCATCAAGTTCTACCTTGTGCCGGACTTCGGTGAAGTGGCAAAGAAAGGCTTCGGCAACGCGGTATTTGCGGCGATGTCGCAGGCGTTCTTCACGCTTTCCATCGGCATCGGCTCCATGGAGATCTTCGGCAGCTATCTGGACCGCAAAAAGCGCATTACGGGCGAAGCGGTGAACATTGTGCTGCTGGACACGTTTGTTGCGCTGATGGCGGGTTTCATCATTATCCCGGTGTGCTTTGCCTACGGGGTGGAGCCGGGCTCGGGTCCGTCGCTGCTGTTCATCACGCTGCCGACGCTCTTCAACAATATGGCAGGCGGCAGAATTTGGGGCACGCTGTTCTTTATCTTCATGTCGTTTGCGGCGCTTTCGACCATCATTGCGGTGTTCGAGGAGATTCTCGCATTCTTCATGGATATCTGCGGTTGGAGCCGCAAAAAGGCTGTGGGCGTGAACTTTGTGCTGATCACGGTGCTTTCCCTGCCGGCGATTCTCGGCTTTAATGTGCTTTCCGGCATTCAGCCTCTGGGTGAGGGCAGCAACATTATGGATATGGAGGACTTCCTTGTTTCTTCCAATCTGCTGCCGCTGGGCAGCCTTGTGTTCGTACTGTTCTGCGTGCGCAAAAACGGTTGGGGCTTTGAGAATTTCCTCAAGGAAGCGAACAAAGGCGAGGGCATTAGGTTCCCGCACTGGATCCGCCTTTACATGCAGTACATTCTGCCTCTGATTGTGGTCATCATTTACCTGAAAGGCTACTACGATATGTTCAGCGGCAAGAGCACGGCGGTGTTTGTGAGCTGGATGTGCTTTGCGGTGCTGCTGCTTTTCGTCATCTTCGGCGTTTCGATTTTTACGGGACGGAAGAAGACGGAAAGAACAAAGTGACCGTCAACGTGGGTTAAAAGTTTTGCTCAAACTTTTTCAAAAGCTTGTCCGTTTCCAAAAGTGAAACCTTTGGTCGTCGTCCGCAGACGACGAAACTCTTTTGCCTACCAAAAATCAGGAGAGGAGTTTCAAATGTCCGGTGGACATTTGAAATCGGGGAACCCTATTAAGGGGGGGGGCCGAAAAAGCGATAGCTTTTTAGAAAATTAAAAGGCCGCTGTATGATTTGCATTACGCACATACAGCGGTCTATTTTCATGTCCCCTCCAGCACAGTGCATTTACCGCACCTTGCGCAGCCGTTGCAGATCATGCGGCTGCCGCATTTTTCGCACTGGGGGCCGAAGTATTTTTCGTATTTTCGCCCGGCGTCGAACAGGCCGTAATCGTCTTCGAGCTTGAATTTCATCGGCTTGCCCTGATACGATATGCCGGATTTATACGCCATTTCGCTTTGCACGCGCTTATTCGGCAGGAAATACCGCCGACCGTCCTTGATGAAGTTTGTGCCCGTCTCGATAAAGCAGAACGTGACGTTTTGGTTTGCGCACTGCCTGTGCAGCGAGCGCACCCAGTCATAATCGCACGGACGCGCGCCGTCGTAGTTTTCGCCGCCGCAGATAACCTGCTCAATCTGCCCCATCGCGAGGTATTTTTCAATCTCTATGGGGCCGAGCAAGGGCGCTGTCATGATGCCCTTGTGCTTAAACGGCAGGCTGTGCAGAATGGGGATGCGCTCGTCCGCGCGGCGCTGATTTTCGCATGTGACGTTGAAAAAGATGTGCTCCCAACCGTCGCCCCAGTTATACGGCAAACATTTTTCTACGCGCTCCGGGCGTTTTGTGAGCAGAAAAAACGAAATGTCCCGCCGCTGATCCATGATCTCCCACGCTTCACGCCGCCACGGATCGGCCTGCTCCAAAAAGAAATCGGACGTCATGCACACGCGCAGCTGCTCGCCGCTTTTTACTTTGTAGTTGCCTGCGCGGTCGCGGCTCAAGGGATAGTGAAAGCCCGTTTTTGTGCGGTAAATTTCCGCGCCGTTATGCCCGCGCTGACTGTCGAGAAAATACATATAGCAGTGTGCGCAGCCCTCGCTGCACTTCACGCACCCGTGCCACGGGTTCCAAATATCGTGCATACCGTACCTCCTTATCACAGGGTAAGAAGCCGAAAGACCTGCTCTGCGCTTTCGGCGAGGTTTTCCGCCGCGGTTTCGGGGCGCATGGCTTCGTCTAATGTCGTCACGCCGCGCACAGCGGGGAAAAACGCCGTGATGCCGGCTTTGTTGCACGCTTCCGCGCCCTTTTCAATACCGCCCGCAAACGCGATGACGGGCTTGTGATACTTCTTAGCAAGCTTCGCCACGCCTACGGGCGCTTTGCCCATGGCGGTTTGGGCGTCCAGTCTGCCTTCACCCGTCACGACGAAATCGGCATTTTTGATTTTTTCCTCTAAGCGCGTTTCCTCCATGACGATCTCAATGCCGGGCATGAGCTCTGCGTGCAGGAACACGCCGAGTGCGAAGCCGAGGCCGCCCGCCGCGCCTGCGCCGGGGGTATCAAGGTCACTTTCGGGATACAGTTCTTTCGTCAATGCGGCGTAATTTCGCATATAGCCGTCCATTTCGCGAATCATTTCGGGCGTAGCACCCTTTTGCGGACCAAAGACGGCACTGCACCCGTTTTCGCCGCACAGCGGGTTTGTGACGTCGCACGCCGCGCGGATGACGCAGTTTTTGAGTGCGGGCAGGGCATTTTTGTTCTCGATTTTCGCGAGCACGCGCAGCCCCTCTGCGCCGAACGGGACGGGGTTGTCGTCTTTATCCAAAAGATCGAACCCGAGGGCTTGCAGCATGCCTGCGCCGCCGTCATTCGTTGCGCTGCCGCCGATGCCGAGGATAAACCGCTTACAGCCGCGATTTATTGCATCGCGCAGCATTTCGCCCACGCCGTAGGTGGTGGTTTTCATGGGGTTCCGCTTATCTTGGGGTACGAGCGGCAGGCCCGCTGCCTGTGCCATTTCCAATATGGCAAGGTCGCCTTTGACGCCGTATTCCGCCGTGACCTTCTCGCCGAGCGGACCCGTGACCCGCACGCGCACCGTTTCGCCGTGCAGGCCCTCTGTGAGCGCTGCAGACGTGCCTTCGCCGCCGTCCGCCACAGGGCACACCACGCACTCGATTGCGCCGTCTGCACGGCGTACGCCCTCTGCCACGGCCTTGCCTGCCTCTATGGAAGACAAACTGCCTTTAAACGAATCCATCGCAATCACAACGCGCACTCAAAACGCCCCCTAAGAATTTCTTTTCATCATAATAGCACGTTTGTTCCCTGCTTTCAAGGCAAATTTTTAGCTTCAATCAATTTTGTTTATATTGATTTTTGGAATATTTAAATAAAAGTTTTTTACTTTATTTAAAATCATTGACAAAAGTTTTCTTTTATGGTATAAAATACACAGAATAAATAAATTCCTAATTTTGCAAAAGGAGGCTTTTTCGTGACTTGGAGTAAATTGAAATGGACTGCTTTATTTTCAATGATTTTAGGGCATATTTACGCGGCTGTACCTGTTCAAACTATACTCTTGACTTATTTCAAAATAGAACCTGATGTTTCTTACCCCGTTGTCACTGCGCTGCAATGTATCGGTAGTATTGCTTTTCCTATTTATGCTTTCGGTATAGCGCAAGGCTGTATACATACGGATAATGCACTTTTTTATTGTCTCCGCCTTTTAGTATTTGCTATCATTGCCGAAGTTCCTTATAATCTCACATTGCGATATGGTTTTGTAAAATTCGCCTTCAACAATATTCTTTTTACTCTATTACTCGGTGCTGTCTGTTGCTTACTCTATGATTTTATTAAAAAGCAAATTTTTTCATGGGCAGCTTGGATTCCCGTTCTACTCCTTGTATTTTTAGCAGAAATTCTAAACGTTGAGGGTGGAGGTTTTGCTGTTATTTGCATTATCATCCCTTATGTTCTTTACCGGCGTCACAACAAAACGGCTTCCGTTATTTCTTTAGGTATCCTTATTGTTATATACTATGCTTTTATCAAACAATTTACAGGTTCTTTAGACGCTCCGTTCCAATGGCTAAATCCTCGCTATGACACCTCATCTTTCTTCCTTGAATGTGCATGTGCACTAATTGGTATTCTGTTGCTCATAAGTTACAACGAAAAAAAAGGAAAAGCTTACTGCCAATGGTTTCATTATATCGCCTACCCGGCACACTTGTTATTGCTCTATATACTCAACACCTGCATAATTAAAATTTAATTTTGTCTTTTCTAAGATAGGAGTGATTTCAATGCACAATCCATCTCACCACATGAATCGTACATCGAATATCACAAAATCTCATTTGGAGGTAAAGTTATGAAGAAGAATTTTAAAATTAAAATGACATCCCTGTTCTTAGCGATCATCTTTGTTATTGCACTGCCGATTTCCATTTCTGCACAAACGGTTGACATTCCTTCTCCAAACTCGGAAGTTCAGCCTCAATCTTTTACTCGAGAATACACAACATATCTAACTTCTTCAACGCGCCAAGTTATGAGTGACGGCAATTGGTTTGGCGAGGAACTTGTCATTGTTCGTTTTACTTCTTCTGAAGGGCCAACCTCAATATCTGTATACGCCCTTGATAGTGCTGGCAACAAAATTGGTCCGCGCACAATAAGTTTGGGTGGTGCCGCTTCGTTTGTTTTGAAAAACGTTTCGGGATCATTTGAAATTTATGCCAGTTCAAACGCTGGAAAGAACGGAAATGTTAAGTTAACTGTTGTTCTTTCTACATACGCTTAAATTAAGCAAATTCACTTCATCAGACGTTTAAAAAGGGAGTAAAGTTGACATTCGTCAACTTTACTCCCTTTTTTCGAAAAAACGCAGGAAAGCGCTTTGCCTTCCTGCGTTTTGTATTCTATGAAATTACTTGAGGGTAATGGGCTTTACAGGTTTGTTCTCCTCGCGGGCGCTGGTCTTGCCCTCGGGCTTGATTTCGCCTGCGGCAAGCAGGGAACGCTTTGTGAGAGACGGGCCGATGAGCTCATACACCAGCACGGAGAACAGCACGACGTTGCGCACGATGCTGCCGTCTGTAAGGGACGTAGCGGTGAGCGCCATGCCGAGCGCCACGCCGGCCTGCGGCAGAAGCGTGATGCCGAGATGCTTTTTGATGTGGTCACTGCACTTTGTCATGGCGCAGCTGATGTAAGAGCCGGAGATCTTACCGAGCGAACGGAAGACGATGTAAATGATGCCGATGAGCAGCACGAGCGGGTTGCTTAAAATATTCAAATCGAGCTCCGCGCCGGAAAGCACGAAGAACAAAATGTTGATGGGGCCTGTCCAGCGATCCAGACGGCTCATCAGCTCTTCGGAAGCGCTGCACACATTGCAGAAGACCGTACCGGTCATCATGCAGACGAGCAGCAGAGAGAAACCGATCTTCACGCCGCCGAGCTCAAATTCCATGGAGGAGATACCAACCATGAGAAGCACGAAGGCGACCGTGAGGGACAAACGCTTACTGCGGGAGTGGAAATAGGTCTCTAACCAGTTGAGCGCAAGGCCGGAAAGTGCGCCGAGCACGAGGGAAATCACGATCTCGATGATGGGCTCTAAAATGACGCTGACAACACTGATGCTGCCCATTTCGAGCGCGCCGGCGATGCCGAAGGACACGGAGAACAGCACGAGGCCCACAGCGTCATCGATGGCGACGACCATGAGCAGGAGCTTTGTGAGCGGGCCGTCTGCCTTATACTGGCGCACGACCATGAGCGTAGCCGCCGGGGCCGTAGCCGCGGCGATGGCACCGAGGGTGATGGCAGAGGGCAGCGAAAGGAGGGTGGGATTGATGAGATGCAGGACAATGAGGGCGATATCGACCACAATAGTCGTGATGACCGCCTGCAGAATGCCGACGGTGATGGCCTGCTTACCCATCGTTTTGAGCTGCGAGACGCGGAACTCGTTGCCGATGGCGAACGCGATGAAGCCGAGCGCCGTCTGCGTGATGACGCTGAGGCCCTCCACCTGCTCCAGAGAATTGAAGCCGATGTACGGAATGTTCAGCGCGCCGAGACAGAACGGACCGATGAGCAGACCGCCGACGAGGTACGCCGTGACCGCAGGCAGATGTACGAGCTTTGCCAAGCGGGACATCAGCAGACCGACGACCAGAGCGATGGCCAGACAAATCAGGGTTTTTTCCACTTTTTGAACACTTACCTTTCTTCGAGGTACGCGTGCGGCCGCACAGGAAAACGCAAACCTCCGCCCCTCCGTTTGTATATCTTTTTTCTTTGTCCGCCTGCCGCCGGAGCACGCAGACGAAAAAAGCAGAATTCCAAAAAAGTTTACAACAATTTCACGGATATGTCAATGTTTTTTGACGCCATGTTTTAGGGAAAAAGGCGTTTTTTCCCGTTGTTTTGCTGAATATGGTAAGTCGTGAAGTAAAACCTGTTGAAGGAATAAAGTTTTGCTCAAGCTTTCTGCGCGGACAGCTAAAAGCAAGCGTAAATGAAAAAATCCCTCTGACAGAGGGAGCTTATAGTTTTTGAAAAATAAAAAAGAACCACATTTCTGTGATTCTTCTAAGTGTTGGCGCCAACCTATCGTCCCGGGCCGTTGCCAGCCGAGTATTTTCAGCACAAACGAGCTTAACTTCTGTGTTCGGTATGGGAACAGGTGGACCCTCGTTGTAATCAACACCAACTATTCTGTTTGCCGTTTCATCTGACGGCTTTGTTATAATACCACATCTCTTTCTAAATTGCAAGCCTTTTTTTAAAAAAACTTCAATAAATTTTAAAAAAAGCAAAATATGGTACACCAAACATTTTGCATACCATATTTTGTAGGTTATTCTTCTGTGTAATCACCGGTGTCATCCGTATAGTCGCCCGTATCATCGGTGTAATCCCCTGTGTTGTCCGTATAATCGCCGGAATCGTCCGTGTAGGTGTCGCCGGCGGTGTCCGTTGTATCGGTGTTATCGGTGCTGTCGCCGTTCGGATCGGGGGTCGGCGTGGGGGTGGGCGACGGCTCCGGCGTTTTGTTGCCGAGGAGATAATCTGCCCAAATGGCGCAGCCCTCATCGTTTAAGTGGATACACAGGCCCTCGGGGTCGGCGCAATACTCCGCGGGGAGGTAGCCCTCTGTACAGAATGCGGCGATGTTTAAAAACTTCAGGTTCTTTTTGCCCGTGCAATAGGTCTGCATCGCTTCGTTATACTGCGCGATGGTGCCGCTGCTGAGCCCCTGATAGTCAATCCACTCCAGCATGGGCGTAACGGCCTGCACGGTAATTTCAAGGTTCGGGTACTTCGTTTGCAGCGCGGAAATAACTGCCTGCGCAGTGGACGTGACGTCGGAGACGTCGTTATACGTGAGGTCTTCCTTGCCGAGTTGAATGTAAAGCTTCGTCGCGGAGAAACGGTCGATGGCTTCCGTGACGGTGAGAGCGGTGTCATCGTCGAGCCACAGGCCGCCCTCCCCGCCGTTTAGTTCGTTCTGCGCTTCGCCCCACGAATAATCACTGCGGGTCATGAATTCCGCGTCGCTCAAAGCGGTGGTGCTGCCTGCGCCGTCCGTGACGTAGTTTTTCAGGCACGTCGTCATGCTGTCGCCGATGAAAAGCGCGCCGTCGAAAGCGGAAGACGGCGTAGGCGCGGCGGAAGCGGTGTTTTCTGCCGGTGCAGCGCTGGCCTGCGGTTTTACGGTGGAGAAGAACTCCGGCTCGCCGTCTGCGGCGATACTGCTGATGGGTGTGCGCACACCGGCAGCACTGGCCACGCCGAGGGCAACGAGCGCCACGAGCACAGCGGCGGTGCAGACAACCGCCACGCGGAACTTGTTGATCTTCTTCTTTTTATGAGACACGCCTGCTTTTCGCGGCGCTTTCGGGGCTTCCGTCTTCTGCGGGACATTCTGTGCGGCCTGCTCTGCGGCTCGCCTTGTGCGTCGCTCCGCACGGGCGGCTGCGCGCTGTGCCTGCCGCTCTTCCTCGCGCATAGCAGCGGGGCGTTTTCTTTTGTTTGCCAAAATATAGTCATCCTTTCGGAATATTTCTTTGTTATCTTGGGTTTATTGTACGGCGCGGGAAAGATTCTGTCAAGTAAAGAGGACACCGCGCAGCGCTGCGGGTGCCCTCTTTTACGGTTTATTTAAATTTATACGCTTTATGAATGTTTACACGCGCGTGAGGCGCACGGCCATGTACTCGTGGCCCGGCAGCGCAATGCGGAACTTGCCGCTGTGCACGCCGGCATCGGTGATGGTCATGTTCCACGTATCGATGACCTCCACGCGCCAGTTTTCGCCCGCGGGCTTTACGAAATCGCGGAAGCTCGGGCGGCCGAAGCCGTAGTAGTGAATCTCGTAGCCGGTGACGGGGATCATCTCGTCCGGCACGGCGACGGTCTCATCAAATGCGCCGGGGCCTTGCTTCAAGCCGAGACCGGGCGTCTGCGTGAGAATTTCATGCAGGAAACGGATGCGCACGGGGCTTTCGCCGTGCAGCTTGCCGCCGTGGCTCCACCATAGGATGTCTTCGGGGTTCATGAAGGTCTCGCCGTGGCCTGCGTAGCCGCCGCGCATGGAAGCTTCCCAGAAGCGGCGGGTGAGCTCCTGCCCGGAGATATTGCCCCAGCCCATATCGATATTGCCTTCGTAGGCAATCTCATCCCACACGATGGGCTTTTGGTAGCGCGTGCGGTAATCGGTGGTGTATTCCACGTGACGGTAGAGATCCTGACGCTGTAAGCTGCAATGCGTAATCCACGGACGGGTGTGGTCGTAGAACGGCACGCAGTTGTGGATGGAACGCATGTGGTTGTACGGATCTTTTTTGCAGAGCAGGTCTGCGTAGTGCTCCCAGTCCTCAAGCTTCTTGGCGTGCATGAGGTCGTATTCGTTTGCAAGACTCCACCACACGTTGCGGTAGGCGGAGAAGCGCGCGATGACGTAGTTCCAGTAGAGGTCGTCTTGCTCGCGGTTCATGGCGGAGAAGCCCCAGCGGTCGTAGGGGTGCATAACGATGATGTCGGCCTCGATGCCGCGCTCCTGCAATTCTACGATACAGCGCTCCATGCGGCGAAAATGCTCGGGGTTAAAACGCGTAAAATCCCAGTTGTTGCCGGAAAAATCGACGAAATACGAGAAGTTTTCTTCGGTGAGGTTTGAATTATCGACCGGAGTTCCCTCATACGGGAAGGTCTCCGGGTCGCGGAAATTGTGGATGTAGTGCTTCGGAAAGACGCAAAAACGCATTTTGTTGAAGTAGCCCTTATCGAGCTCCTCGAGCGTTTGCTTGTGCACTTCTTCCGGCTGGTGCGCCCACGCGTAGCACGTGGTGCCGACGGAATAGTACGGCGTGGTGTCTTCATAGGCGAAATGGTACGTGTTCGCAATACGCACCGGGCCGTGGTTATTGCCGGTCGGCTCCGTTACGGTGAAATCGCCGGCAGACTCCGCTTCCGGGAAGCTGCCGACCGTTTCATAGACGTAATCGCCCGTAAAAGAGGGCATGAAGCGCACTTTATAAACGCCGTCGCCATCATAGAAGCCGTCTACCGTGACGATCTCGTTTTTGCTGCGGAACGTGGCGGAAACGGACTGCTCCGTAAACGGGTTGCCCGCAGACGGGCCCTTGAGGGAAACTTCAAAAATCCCCCATTTTTCTACTGTATTCATTAGATGTCACCCCTTATTTCTCGATGACGCCTTCATAATTCATGCCGAAGCCGTAATCATACGCATGACCGAATTCGTCTACGTGTACCTCGAGGTCGAACGGGACGTCTTCGCAGTGCTTTTCCACGGTGTCCATGTCCTTCGGCATCTGCACGGGCAGACGGCCGGTGGGATTGTAATCACCGAAGACGACGTCGAGCACCGCGGCACGGGAAACACCGAACTCGACGACGATGCCGTCCGCTTCACGCTCAAACTCGTGCATGACCATTGGGTTGTTGATCGCTGCGCAGACAATGACGGGCTTGTCTCCCATCGCCTCGCGACAGTTTAGAATGTTATCCAGGTCGCATTCATTATAGGCAATATTCGTTTTGCCGCGGTAGCTGCGGTTCGTGAAATTCTCGCGGAAATCGCCGCCCGCAATACTCACTTCGCGCGCGTTCACCGCCGTATAGGGGCGGTACTGGAGTGTGATGGGCAGGTAACCGTTGCCGCCGTTTGCGACATCTTCCGTAGAATACGCGTTGCACGCGGGGCTTTCCACAAAGACAAGCGCCACGTCCGCTTCCTCGGGCGTATGGACGCGCACGCCGTATTTCGAGATTACCTCGTCCGTCACGGGGTCTTCCGTGTGTGCGGGAATATCGTTGCGCATGAAACCCTTCATGGTGCGGAGCTCGCGCTGCGGCACATAGATTTTGAGCCCTTTTTTGAGCGGCAGACAGTGATTGCGATTCTTTAATAAGACGACAGATTTGCGTTGTGCGTCATAGCCGTGGGCGCAGAATTCCGCGTTGCCGACAATCTTGGCGGACTCTTCGGGGTCGAGATACGGGTTCTCGAACAGGCCGCACCGGAAAATATTTTTGAGCAGACGCGCGGCGGAGCGCTCCATTCTGGCGCGCATGGCTTCTTCGCCGACCTTTTCGCAGCCGATTTGATACGCTTCCATGATGGGCGCAATCTCTGCGTTGCCGCCGAACTGGTCTACGCCGTTCATGATGGCGACGAAGCAGCGCTCGCCCTCGGTCATGTTTTCCATATTAAAGCAGCGGCTTGCAAACGTATCCATAATGGGTGCGGGATCCTGCGTGATGCCCCAGTCTGTGCAAACGACACCCTGAAAGCCGTATTTTTCGCGCAGGAGATCTTTGATGAGATACTCGCTGTACGAGTTGCCGACGTTTTTGCCGTTTTTGGTATCGAGGCCCCAAGAAACCGTGTAGTACGGCATGACGGCAGAGGCGCTTTCGGTGGGGCCGTCTAATTTAAACGCCGCTTCCGTAAACGGTTTCCTGTGTTCTTCGGAATTATTGCCCGGGTAAACCGCGTATTTGCCGTAGGCATAGTGTGCATCGCGGCCGGCCTCGCCCGTGCCGCCGCCCGGCCAGTGCTTGACCATGGTGTTTACGCTGTCATATCCCCAGCCGTTCTCGGAGCCCTTTGTGGTCTGCATACCGTCACAGTACGCCTTGACCATTTTCTTTGTCATTTCAAGATTTTCACCGAGCGTATCGACAAAGCGCATCCAGCGCGGCTCGGTGCAAAGGTCAATCTGCGGGCCGAGCGCCGTGGTGATGCCGAGCGCACGGTATTCTTTCGACGCATCCTCCGCGAACCGGCGGACGACCTCGGGGTCAAAGCACGCAGCAAAACCGACACCCTCCGGCCACTTGCTGACGTCGCTGCCGGCGGTTTTAAACTCTACGCTGCCGCTGCCGCGCGCACCGTTGCGCGGGTCGGAGGAAATGTTCACTGGGATGCCGTGCGGCATGCTTTCGGCAAGCTTTTGCAGCTCATTGTTCCACTTTGCGGCAGTCTTCGCGTCTTCTACCGTAATCATGAGGACGTGGCGAATGTGCTCTTTGCTCATGAATTCCTTCTGCTGGTCGGTAAGCGTATACGCAGGAACATTTGCTTCTGCGTACTGTTTTCCGCCGTATGTACCGCCGAACGGGCCAAACGCCATGGGCGGCACCGCCTGGTGCGGCGAATAGAGCATGAGACCCGCAATCTCCTCTGTTGTCAGGCGGGAAGCAAGGTCTGCGGCGCGCTCCTCAACGGGCAAACGCCAATCTTCATACGGGAGAAGCTCGCCGGTCTTCTCCAAGTCTTTAAAATACAGGCCGTCTTTTTCGATGAGCTCTACGCCGGACGACGCAGACCACGCGAGCGGCTTGCCGTTTTCGGGATAGGCGCGGACAATGCCGTCTCTTTCCGTTTTTTTCACGTTCATTACATACACCTCTTTGTTTGGATTAAAACAAGGAATTTCCGCATTTGCTTTTGTACAAAGTATAGCGCATTTCCTATAAGAAGTAAAGATTTTTATAAGATGTGTCATACGGGCTGTATGCACAGAAAAGCACGAGAAAACGGCGTATTTTTTTCCTTGCGTTAAAGCGGCTCCTAATGGTATAGTTAATAGGCTGCGGCAAAAAAGCGGCAAATTATGCGGGAAAATCAATTTATTGGAGGGAAACATGATAAAAAACTATTTAACGAGCCTGAAACAGGAGTTTTCGGGCTACAACACCGCCAAGCTGACGAAAGACATCATGGCGGGCCTGACTGTTTGCGCGGTGGCGCTGCCCCTTGCGCTGGCGTTCGGCGTATCTTCCGGCGCTACGGCAGCTGCGGGTCTTGTTACGGCGATTATTGCGGGCGTTGTCATTGCAGTACTCGGCGGCGCTTCGTTCCAGATTTCCGGCCCCACAGGCGCGATGAGCGCCGTTTTGGTGGGCATTGTGGCGTCTTACGGCTTGCAGGGCGTGTTTTTCGCGTGCTTTGCGGCGGGCGCACTGCTGCTTTTAGCCGGTATTTTTAAGCTTGGGCGGCTCATCAGCTTCATCCCAATGCCCGTCATCATGGGCTTTACGTCCGGCATTGCGATTATTATCGCGATGGGGCAGATCGACAATTTCTTCGGCACTGCGTCCGAGGGCAGCTCGAATTTAGCGAAAATCGCGTCTTACGCGCGCCTCGGCTTCCACCCGAATCCCCAGGCGGTGCTGATTGGTTTGCTTGTCGTTGTCGTGATGATTGTCTGGCCGAAAAAGTTGGGCGCACGCGTGCCGGGCTCGCTTGTGGGCATCATTTTGGCAACGGTCGTTTCCGCCCTGTTCCGTATGGATTCCATTGCGACGGTGGGCGACATTCCGCGCACGCTGATGCTCGCTGACCGCCTTGACCTCGGCAGCCTGAACCTTGACATGCTGAAGAACCTCATCTCGCCCATTGTGACGATTGCAGCGCTCGGCATGATTGAAAGCCTTTTGTGCGGTGCTTCGGCTTCCCGCATGAAAAACGAGCCGTTCAATGCCGATCAAGAGCTCATCGCGCAGGGCGTAGGCAACATGCTGCTGCCGCTTTTCGGCGGTGTGCCGGCTACGGCGGCCATTGCGCGCACGAGCGTAGCGGTGAAATCCGGCCAGCAGACGCGCCTTGCGAGCGTGTTCCACTCCGTTTTCCTGCTCGCCTCCATGTTTCTGCTCGGCGGCGTGATGGCGCGCCTGCCGCTTGCGGCACTTGCCGGCGTTTTGATGGTAACGGCGTGGCGCATGAACGACTGGAGCGGCATCCGCTACATTTTCAGCCATAAGCTAAAGTCCGGCATCAGCCAGTTCCTCATCACGATGCTCGCAACGGTGATCTTTGACCTGACGGTCGCGATTTTGCTCGGTGTTGCGTACTCTGCGATTTTGTACATTGCAAAATCCAGCCAGATTGGCGTAAGCTTCTCCAACATTGACGCGAATAAGCTGCGCACGGTGGAAGGCAAGCCGCCGGTGCTGGAGACGACCGGCGTTGTGTACGTGACAGGCTCGCTGTTCTTCGGCGCGGTGGATGAATTCAACCGCCGCATGGCGGAAATGCCTGCCTACGACCATGTAATCTTCTCCCTGCGCGGCATGCCGAACATGGACGTTTCCGGCGCGCAGGCCGTTTTGGAGCTGTGTGAAAACCTGCAGAAGCAAGGCAAAACGGTCGCCTGCTGCGGCATGGCAGACGGCGTGCGCACCTATTTTGACCGCACGGGCATCACGGTGCTTCTCGGTGAAACCGCGTACTTCTGGAACGCGGAAGACGCGATTTTAGACCTGCTGAGTGCAGAAATTGCAGAGTAAAATAGAATTATAAATAGCATCACCCCCGTTCCGTTTTGTGCGAAGCGGGGGTGATGCTTGTTTTAAAACAAAAACCCGCAGGCGAGGCATACGAGCGTATGCTTTGTCTGCGGGGAAATGTTTGAAAGATTCGCTTTTGCGTCCCTCGAGAAAAATCCTTGCGGATGATTATCTCTTGGGTAAGTGAGATTAGCGCTTGCTGAACTGCGGAGCGCGACGAGCTGCTTTGAGACCGTATTGCGCGAGTTTTTGAGCTGTTTTCCCTTGATATTCCGGGCTTTTCCGGCTTTCTGCTTCTCAGTTATCCGGTGTGCGGACCATAAAAAACGGCCTTTTTTCATTCAGCGATAGCCTGATGAAACGCACCATTTACTACCCCAAACAACTCCTCTGGTTTATTATACTTCACTTTTGCATAGATGTCCATAGTTGTTTTGCTGTTTTCGTGTCCGGCAAGGTATTGTACTGTCTTTGGATCAACGCCCGCATAGAGAAGATTGGTGATGTAAGTGTGCCGCAGCTGATGAGGTGTCACATCAAAGTCCAGCGTATATCTGATTTTGGGTTGATTCTTCTTGGTCATACCCAGCGTTGGAGTAACCGTATATTTGATACTCTCCCCATTTACATACTTATAATAGTTCCGGGGCTTAGTGGAGCGGACAACGACATACTGCCACACTCTTTGGAACTGCGAGGCAGCCAGTGGCTCTCCTTTGCTGTCAGCGATCACATAATCTGATATGGAATTTTCTTTCGTTTCTCTCAGACAGTCCACCAAACACTTCGGTATCGGAATATCCCTTTTTGCCGCCGGAGTCTTTAGCACCGTAGAAACCACGGGTCTGTTATGCTCTGTACGCCATGCCCGCCTCACCGATAGATAAGGTGTATCCTCGTCCAGAAACACACAATCCCATTGCAGTGCAAGAATTTCTTCCCGACGCAGACCGGAATACAAACCGAGCATAATAAACAAATATGGAGGAAGCCCCTTGACTGTATCCAGAAGCACGGCTACCTGCTGATCTGTCAATGCCTCCTTCTTTTTTGTCGGTTTTCCGCCTTTACCGGATATTCCCGCACAGGGATTGTGTTCAAGAATTTGGTTTCTCTCTGCCGCATAAAAAATGCACTTGAGCAGCATATTGACCTTATTGTATAAGCCTTCCGATTTCTTTGACAATGGAACAAGAGCCAGCCGAATATCGTCAGCAGTCACTTCTTCCATATACATCTCTCCCAGAGGTTTGATGATATAGTTTGTCATATCCCTCGTATAACCTCTGAGTGTAGACGCAGACACCTTTGCCGACTGCATCAGCAGCCACTTCTCTCCATACTCAGCTACTGTCGGGTGCTGCCGGTGAAAGATAATTTCTTCCACCTGCTTCCGGGCCTCTAACTGCTTCTCATACAATTCTTCACAAGTAGCGGCATACAAACTCAACTCTTTGCCATCTGCATCCGTAATCCTGGTTCTGTAATACTGGATTCCTTTCAATGTAATGGTCCCATACTTCGGGATCTGTGTTTTCTTTTTTGCCATCTTTGATCGTCCTTTCTTGATAATGTGTAGTCTCCGTATCTACACTCTCTTTTTATCAGAAAGCCTCGATTTAATCAAAGATACGGCTGATGTAAAACAAAGAGCGAGACATCCTTGCCTCGCTCCTGCTTTACTTCCTATTTTATTATTACTGTGCTGCGTCCCAGCTTGCAAACGCGCAACTCATTGATCTGACCAGCTCATCTGGTCTGTTGTACTTAACCTTTGCATAAATGTCCATGGTAATCTTGCTGCTTTCATGGCCTGCCAGGTATTGAACCGTTTTGGGATCTACCGATGCATGAATGAGATTGGTAATGTAAGTATGCCGCAGCTGATGGGGTGTTACTTCAAAGTCCAGACTGTAAACCACTTTTCCGTTATGAGCAGCCTTTTCTCCCAAGACAGGTGTGACAGTATGCTTTACTCTTTTTCCATCTTCATACCGATAATAGCTCCGCTCCTTGACCGTCCTCGTAACAATATATTGCCAAAGTCGCTTAAACTGCGTGTAGGACAGCGGTTCGCCGTCCCGGTTTGAAACCACATACTCCGAAGTCGATGTTTCCTTTGCTGCTTTCAAACACTCAGCCAAGCAAACAGGAAGAGGGATATTTCTCTCCGCAGCCTTGGTTTTCAATTCGTCTGAGATTACCGGTCTGTTGTGTTCTGTGTGCCATGCCCGCCTTACCGTCAGATATGGAGTATCCGTATCCAGATATACTGAATCCCATTGCAGAGCAAGAATTTCTTCCCGGCGCAGCCCTGCATATAAACCAATCATGACAAAGACATAAGGCGGCAAATCTCGGATAGCATCCAAAAGGCGTGCTGCCTGTTCATCTGTCAAAGCCTGACGATCCTCTTGTGGAACACCGCCACCTTTTGTCGTGAGATAAATCGTCGGGTTATGGTCAATGATCCTGCTTTCCATTGCTGCGCGAAAGATAGATTTGTAAAGGATTACCACAGATTTATAAACCGATGCAGATTTCTTGGAAACCGGAACAAGGGCAAGCTGAATATCATCCAGGCTAACCTCACCCATCCGTTTATCTCCCAATTCCGCTATAATATGCCGCCTGACCTTTGAGGTGTAATCCGTCAAAGTAGTAGCTCGTACATGAACCGACTGCATCAGCAGCCACTTTTCACAATACTCTGCAACTGTGGGCGTTTTCCGATGAAAAGTGGCATTCTCAATCTGTTCCAACGCAAGCGTTTCTTTGTTGTATAGTTCTTCAGGTGTTTTTGCGTAGATAGCTACGAGCTTACCATTCGTGTCTTTGATTCTGGTCCTATAATATAGGACACCTCTTTTCATAACTGTGCCATATTGAGGAAGCATTATTTTCCTATTTGCCAATTCCTCCACCTCCTAAGAATATACTCCAGTGCTGTATCTATGTTTTATCAGACCATTATGATTTCGACAAGGATACGGACCGGCTCACACTCCAGCTCTGCGAGGTTTACGATATGTTGCGTTCTTTTCTGCTGGCTTTGCTCTGTGGGTGCATTTTGCGATATACTCCTGAAGGCCCGCCGAGGTAAAGTACACACAGCCATTCTGCACATATTGCACATAAGAAATAAGGCCATTGTTACGGGCCGCGTCCAGCGTTGCAATGCTGATACCCAAAATTTCTGCTGCTTCTTTTCGCGTAATAAGTTTTTCCATAAAGCATATTTCCTCCAATCCGTCAAGTTTGTCATCGTGTTTGTTCAAAATCACATGAATACGCTGGCAGCCGAAACCACCAGCGCATGGTATCTGATTTTGAACAGAAAGCGGCAAACGCTTCCTATTTATATTTCTCAGCTTTCGTCACATTTGCCACGCCCCCTGACGATGGGAACACAATAGGTCTCCGCTGGCGCGGATGTCATAACTCCGCAGCATCGTTCGTAACGTGTGCCGCAGGGTTCCCCCCAAGTCTTTGGCGGGCCGTGAGGAAGTATCTTTAAGCCCCCATGTAGTCATCGCGCCAAATCTGCCACCATTCTTTTATGAAATCGTAGATCGCTCCGAAGCAGTGCTTTCATCACCTCCCTGACTGCTCCATCCTCGCGGCGTTTCATATTCGCTCATACATGGGTTTATGTACCTGTTGTGCTGTCTATTCGATTGTCAATGTGCAGATGAAGGAGGAAAACTTGTCCTTCTTATTAACACTGACAAAAAAGGCAAAAAACAGGCGCATCAAATGAAACTTTATCAAAAATATTTTCCGAGCTGCTTTAAGCCACGGCGGATACTGTCTCGAACACGGCTTGGATCTACACCTTCTACCCCGGCAATTTCATTTACCGTCATTCCCAGGTAATATCGGGCATAAATCCTCTTTGCCTGTTTTTCCGGTAAATTCATCACAGCAGAATAGACCTGCTCCTGAAGCTGCTTTTCCTCCAGAAGCATCTCCGGTGTTTTCGGCTTCAACAGCACCGCATTTACAATGCCATTCTCGCAATCCAGAGAATACTGTGCTTTATAACGATACATCTTTCGCTCATACGCAGCCTCCGCACGTTCAGCTGCTCGAATAGTCTCCATTACTTCCTCTGTCACATCTACAAAAAAGTCTGTTGTATAAACATCAGGATAAAGTTCCCGAAGGTTAATTTTCTTCATTATGTACCTCCATTTCGATTCACGGGTGATTGACGAGTGAATCGAATGGAGGTGGGGAACGACACCGGTATACAGCCGGATTATCTCCGAAAAAAAGGCAACAAAAAACGCCAGATTCCCGCAATGGGAAACTGGCGCACCAAGAACAGTCATTATTATGCTGAATCACATGGAACGATAATGCCGATGCAATGCTATACTTGCCCGGAGGAGGGGCAATGCTTTTTTTAATTGATGTAGATCATGGGAGCTTTGAAAAAGCAAAAGAGACACGGCAAATTAACCTCCAAGTGGCTACCGTGTCCCTGCAAGTCGTCATTAGTTTGTGTAAACGCAAAGAAACGGCGGCTCTGAAATTGTCCTTCAAAACCGCCGATTGAGTTCAAACCTTAAAATAGCGCACGAAATTATCTGCCCCAGTCAACGGTTTTTTTCTTTCCCCGGACGGGGCAGATAACTTATTATGCAGAGCAGAGCGGAGCCGATGTGCGCTAATCGGTTCCTTGTACTTTCTCCTTCAGCTTTCGGAAAGATGTATCACTGATGGCGTGTTCAATCCGGCAGGCGTCTTGTTCCGCTGTTTCCTGATCGACGCCAGCAGCGATAAACTGCTCCATAAAAAACAAATGGCGTTCATAGATTTTCTCGGCAATCTCCCGACCTATGACGGTCAGATGAAGGAACCCATCATCATCCACGGTCAGAAAACCTCCATTTTTCAAAACGCCTACCGCATGGCTGATACTCGGTTTGCTAAAGCCCATGTGCCGGGCAAGGTCAACGGAGCGAACCATGCCCTGTTTCCTTTGAAGAACCAACACGGCCTCTAAGTAATCCTCGCCTGACGCATATAGTTTCATTGCCTCCTCCTTCCCACGGCTATTTTAGTTTCCATCCAATCGCTTTCTTGCGAATACCAATGAAATCTGCATAAATACCAGGCTGCCTTATCAAATCCTCATGTTTGCCTGTCTGAACAATGTGACCACCAGACAACACGAAAATTTGATCTGCGTTTCTGACTGTTTTTAGCCGATGAGCTATCATAATAACCGTTTTATTCTTTGTCAGTTCTGCAATAGCACCCATCAGAAGATTTTCATTTTCTGGATCGACGCTTGATGTAGCTTCGTCTAAAATGATGATAGGAGCGTCTTTCAGGATTGCTCTGGCAATCGAAATCCGTTGCTTTTCACCGCCGGACAATGTAGCGCCTCCCTCTCCAATTACGGTGCCATAACCATCTGGCAGGCTCATAATAAACTCATGGCAGCAAGCCTTTTGAGCTGCTTTTACAACTTCTTCATGGGAAGCCGCTGGATTGCCGAATTTGATATTATTTTCTATGGTATCAGCGAAAAGATATACCTTTTGGAATACTTCGCTAATATTGGTAAGCAGACTGTCCAGTGTGTAATCCCGCACATCTACACCGCCGATTGTAATTTTTCCTCCGTCAACATCCCAAAACCGGGCGATCAGGTTACAAAGCGTACTTTTTCCGGCACCGGACGGACCGACGATAGCCGTTACGGTTCTTTCGGGTATAGTCAGGCTCACATGATCCAGAACCTGGTGTTCGCCATAAGAAAAAGAAACATCATCAAAAACAATATTGTAATTTTCAGGCTTTACGGGTTTACCATGTTCGTCCATGACGGGAGTTTTGTCAATTTCGTTTACTTTGTCAATCGAAACATCCAGTAACCGCAGGAGTGCGGAAGTATTTCCGGCTGACTGAAGCTGACCAAAGAGCATAAAGGATGCTACTGTCATCAGCAGACAAATGGAAAGCGCCATTGTTCCATTCAGGTAAAAGTACAGTCCCTCCGCTATAACAAGAATACTTGTTCCGTAGAGAATGATTTGTTGCAGCATATTGTAAGGGACGAATGTACGCTCTAATTTCAGATTTTTATCCTTGCTGTCCAGAATTGCCTGTCTCATTTTGCTATTGGAATTTTGACCGAGATTAAAGGATTTTACAATCAGCATCCCTTGAACGTATTCCAGCACATTAGAAACGAGGGCCTCCTGGGCCTGCTGTCTTTGTGGCGAAACCGTTTCCGATTTTTTCTGTAACCGGCCGATGCACCATGTAAAAAGCAGAATCCCGCACAAAATCGTCAGTCCGATCCGCCAGTCGATACAGAGCATAACAATAGTAATAATCGCTGCATGGATATAGCCGCCTAATATGTTGGTTAGCACCATGGACGCATTATTTTCAATATCGCCCATAGTCGTAGTGACGACAGAAGTCAAATTCCCCAAATTGTGATCGTTGAAATACCCCATCGGCATATATTTCATGCGATCTCCAATATGAATCCGTTTCTCCGCGCACATAAAATATCCAATTTGCACCTTGCCGAAATCTGAAATGTAGCTGCAATAAATTTTAAGCAGCATACTTGCCAGGGTGATTCCAAATATCATCCAGATCATAGACGTAGTAAAACCGTCTGTTAAACCCGAAAAAACCATGGCTAATGCTCCAAAGGACATCATATCAAAAAGGGAGTGCAGGACAGAAAAAAGGATAGCTTTTTTCATTGTCCCCTGCATTTTCCCTGAAAACTGATAAATCTTGCTTAATGTCTTTATCATCTTCGCACCTCCTACGCCACATCTTTTGTGTCCATGTGCGCTTTCCACATTTCCTGATAGAGCGTACAGGAAGTCAATAAGTTTTCATGTGTTCCTTCGTCAATAATCTGCCCATCTTTTATGACAACAATTTTATCTGCATCGGTAATCGTAGAAAGACGGTGCGCAATCATCAGAACGGTTTTCCCGGCAATCACTTTTGCCATTGCCTCTTGAATTAAGGCTTCATTCTCGGCGTCAATGTAAGCGGTTGCCTCGTCAAGAATAACAATCGGCGCATTTTTCAGTACAGCGCGGGCAATCGCAATTCTCTGGCGCTCACCGCCCGACAAGTGACCTCCTGCACCTCCGACAACTGTATGGAATCCATTTTCCAGATTCAGAATGAAATCATAGCAGCCACAATCTCTGGCAGCCTGATATACTTCTTCATCCGTTGCGGATGGTTTTCCCATACGGATATTTTCTAAAACAGTTTCGTCAAAAAGATAGTTGTCCTGTGAAATATAAGCGATGTTATCCATAAGCTGTGACAACGGAATTTTGCGAATATCTGTTCCGTCTAACTTGACAGTTCCGTTTGTTACATCCCAAAATCCCGCAATCAGCTTCGTAATGGTAGACTTGCCGCCGCCACTGGGACCGACAAAAGCGGTAATGCTGTTTTCTGGAATAGAAAGGTTGATATTTTTTAGCAACGGCTTTTCGCTTTCATACGAAAAGCTGACGTTTTCTAACACAATATTGGAAGAATGAATAGACACCGGCATTTCCGGGCGATCCAGTTCTTTTTCATCCAATACGGCGCACAATTCCCCGACTACTGATTTCATTTGAGAAATGCTGTCCGTAAAGTTCATGGCATTTAAAATTGGTGTGATAATACCCAATGACAGCACGATACAGGTAACAAATGCCGGAACGCTCAGGCTCCCGTTCCGGTACAGGACACAGCCAATAGGAAGAACACACACTAACACACTGGGCCAGATTGTAACAAGCATGGATTTGTAAAGCTGCACGCTTTTCATCCAGTTCACAGCATAGGCCGCATTATCTTCAACGGCATCTGAATATTTCTGGTAAGAATTAGCAGACTGATTAAACGCCTTAATGACTTCTATTCCGCCGATATACTCAACCACAGTGCTGGTCATTTTACGCACGCGCATAATAAGACCCTGGAATTTTTCTTCATATCCATTTGCCATTCCCTTATAGCACAACATACCAATCGGCAGGGTAATCAATGCAGCCAGCGCCATTCTCCAATCCAAAAACAGTAGGTAAATCAGAATACAAATCGGAATACAGAGATTCGCTGTCAGCTCCGGTACTAAATGCGCAAGGGTCGTTTCCATTCCCTCCACACGATCTACCAAGACATTTTTTAATTCTCCCGATGGGGTGTTAATCATATAGCCCATCGGAACCCTGGTAAGTTTATCTGCTAGTTTCAGGCGGATCTCCGCCAGAGTTGCGAAAGTGGCCGTATGGGAAACTAAAGTAGAGAAATTTGCAAAGCATACTTTCCCAAGGAAACCAATTCCCGCAATCAGACACCACTCCATATAGACGGACACAGATGTCTCTCCATCCATCAAGAGAATCACAATTTTTGAAACTGCAAAAAACGGCAGCAATCCGGCGGCAACACCCAGGATTGCCAAAATCACTGAAAGAACATATTCACCCTTATATGGAGCGGCAAGTTCCATCAGTCTGGACATGGGATTATCTTTCTTGTCCATTTCACATACGCTCCTTTTCATAAAAATAGAGGTTGGTTAAACACTTCTAACCAACCTCTATTATATCTATTCGGCTATTTTCTGCCACTCTGATAGGGCGTTAAACCCTCCATTTAGACATTGGATTATATTTATTCCGCAGGCTGTACGTTATCGATCTCAAAGAACTGTGGCACGCTGGAGAAAGTATATCCGGCGATTTTGGAGGAATTATATACAACCAGATCCTTAGAATAGGAGATCGGAAGGTCAATCACATTGTCGTTGGAAACATTCAGTGCAGTAGCAATCGCACTCTGAACCACTTCGGGATCAGCAGAGGTGGAGAACGCATTTACCGCATCCGAATAGCTCTGGAAATCCTCAAGTGCCTGCAAGGAAATAGCATGAGGATCAGCACCGAGGGATTCCTGCAGGAACTTGTGCGGTTCAGTATAAGACCCTTCTGTATTCCATGTTGTAATGTCATAATTTCCTGCAACGCCTTCGGTCCACCAGGTCATCTGATCCTGGCCGGTAGTGGTTACGTCAATACCAACCTCTGCAAGCTGGGTCTTAATTGCAAGAGCCATGTCCTGTGCAAGAGAAAGATCAGTCCAATAGGTGTAATTCAGGGAAAGCTGCTGTCCATCTTTTTCACGGATACCAGTGCTTTCATTCATCACCCATCCAGCTTCATCCAGAAGTGCATTTGCTTTATCCAGATCATAGCTCCATGTGCTGTTATAAGTAATGTCTGTGTAGGGCGCTCCGGGTGCAAACAGGCTGGTGGCCGGAGTTTCGTATCCATAGGTCAGGCCCTTGGTGATTTCTTCCTTATTGACAGCGTATGCAATCGCCTGGCGAACCTTAAGATCGCTCAAAATTTCGCTGGACGCATTCAGAACCAGGTTCCGGGTCAGGGTATTTCCATCATTGATTGCGCCCTCGATCCCATCCAGAGAAAGAGCCTGATTATAGTCATCATAGCTGAGAAGGTCAGCACCGTAAATCAGGTCAACCTCACCAGTCTGTAATGCCTGAAGTCTGGAAGATGCCTCCGGGATATACTTTATGACAACTTCATCATAGTAAGGAGCTTCGCCCCAATAGTTTTCATTTCTGACAAAACGGGTGCAGTCACCGGAAATCATTTCTTCGCGGATGTATGGACCAGTGCCGACAACATCTGTGAATGTCTGGAAGTTTTCAGCTTCAAACACATTCGGGGACATCATACCAGCAACATTCTGGAAGCAGAAGTCATTGATATAAGAGAAGCAAGGGGCAGCATAATGAACGGCCACCGTGTATTCGTCAACAACCTCTACGCTTTCAATGTTGTAAATGCCCTTGATACCGCTAAAATTAGGGTTGGAACGGTCAAAGTCCAGAATTTCCTTTACGCTTTCCGCATTAAAAGCGGCTCCATCTGTAAAAGCAACATCCTGACGGAGCTTAAAGGTAAGGACAGTATTTGTCTCATCCCATCCCCATTCCTCGGCCAGTTTGGGAACAATTTCCCCGTCCTCGTAGGCAACCAAAGTCTCATAGACCAGGCCGCAGGCGATATTATTCTCCTTGTTCATGGTCAGTGTCGTAAGGCTGTCCAGTTCCTTTGCTGTGACGATTGTCAGCACCTTCGCTTCGTTTTCATTAGCCGCTTGCGTCTGCTCGGAGGTATCGCTCTGACCGCAGCCAACCATGGACAGAAGCATACTCACGCCCAATGCAGCGGCGAGAAGTTTCTTGTAAATCTGTTTCATGTTATCCTTGTCCTTTCTGGTTTGATAATTGATCTATTAGATAACCTTGCTCGGCGATCCGTCCCTCCTGCATGATGATAATCCGATTCGCAATACGCATTGCATCCTTTCTGCTATGCGTAATGAAAATGCAGGAGCTGTCGGATAGCTTCACAAAGTTCTCTACTAAAGTAAGTACGGCGTCTGCCGAAATCAGGTCAAGCCCGCTGGTTACTTCATCCATGATTAAGTAATCAGGTTCCACGGCAATCGCCCGAAGCAAAGAGAGCCGCCTCTGTTCGCCGCCCGAAAGCTGACGGACAGGCGTTTCCAAAAGCCCATAATCCATGTGTACGGCATCCATCAAATCTAAAATATGTTTTTTTCTTTCGGCTCTTTTCTTATCAGTTAAGTTCACCAGTGCTTCTTCTACATTTGCGTATGCAGACCTGGCAGGATTTAAAGTGCCGGAAGAATCCTGAAAAACAGCCTGTATTTTTTTACGGTGCCGTTTCCATGTTCGATAATTCCAACAGGTTATATCTTCACCATCCAGTAATATTTTGCCAGAAGTTGGTTTCTCAATGCCGATCAGAAGTCTTGCCAGCGTGCTTTTTCCCGATCCGCTTTCTCCCTCAATAGCAAGACTTTCACCTTTACAAAGGTGGAGGTTGATGTCCGAAAGCGCATTAAAATCTCCCTGGTTCACATTATGATATACCTGATTTACATTCTGGATTACAATTTCTCCCATTTCCATTCACCCCGACTTTCCCTATGGCTCAACGCGGAAAATTGTTTCATCCAGTCTGTCTGCGGACTTGACAAGAGTTTATCCATCGTTCCATGCTCAATAATTTTTCCGGCTCCCAGAACATAAACGTTCTGACATAAGTTTTTAAGTGCGGCCACATCATGGGATACAAATAATATGCCTTTGTCCTTCATTTGCTCCTGCATGATGAGAAGCAATAAATCCCTGTTTTCTTCATCCAATGCAGCGGTTGGTTCATCGGCTAAAACATAATCCGGCGACATTCCCAATAAGATTGCCGCAGCTACTCGTTGTAGCATTCCGCCTGATAGTTCAGACGGATACGCACCCAAAATCCGATCCGTGTCTTTTAGATTTACGGAAACCAGTTTCTCTTTCGCCAGGTCAGTTGCTTCACTTGTATTCAAATGCAAACGATTGACAAAGGTTTCCCGCATCTGATAACCGATTTTTAATCGGCTGTCAAAAGCCGTCATGGGGTTCTGGGGGATAAATCCAAGCTTCTTCCCACAAAGCTCACGATGTGACTTGCGGGAAAGATGTGATAAATCTATATCGTCCAACAAAATTTTCCCGGCATCAATATGACAGCTTGTGTGAAGCATCCCCAAAATGCTCCGCAGCAAAGTTGTTTTTCCAGAGCCGCTTTTACCTGTAAGTCCAATCACATGGCCTGCAGGAATTTCCATAGATATGTCTTTCAGAAGGTAGCGGCCTGACCGTTCCTTGACATCTAACTGTTCAATTTTTAACATCACTCTGCCTCCTTCGTTGTCAACTGCCTGCCAATGACGTTAAAGCAGAGTGTCGATAAAATTACCGCCCCTATTGGATAGAGAATCATGGTCGGGTGAAGAACCAAAGCACCCCTTGCGTCTAAAATCATACTTCCCCAATCTACTACATTATCACCAAGCCCTAATCCAATAAAGGAAAATCCGGTAATAGCCAGAATCATATCCGCACAGGAAAGGCACAGAAAGCGAATCATTTCGGCAATCAAATTCGGGAAAATATGAATCAGCATGATTCTGAGCTTTGAAGCGCCGGAAGCGATTGCACACATGACATAGGCTTTTCCCATTTCCATGTCGGTACGGGTACGAACCAGTTTTATGTATCTCAAAATGTAAGACACAGTGAGCGCGACAAGAGTAGTTTTCGCTCCGCTGCCCCAGGCTCCAATAAACACAATTAAATACGCAATCGGGGGGATGGCTGTAACAGCGTTAATCAGGCCATCAATAAGTGCATTTTCTTTCATAACGGCCCGGCTTGTCACCATTCCGATAACAGTGCCAAGCAGAAAAACAATAAGAGAGCCTCCTAATACAATCCCCAGCGTTGTCCAGCCACCATAAAGAATCCGTGACAGAATGCAGCGCCCTAAAGCATCCGTACCAAACGGATATTCTGCGCTGGGATCAGCATATCTCTCCAACAAGTTTGATTTCATTGGATCGTTGGGTGCAAATAAAAATCCGGCAAAAAAGAAAATAATCACAAGGGTTGGAATGAAAATCGCACACCATTTCCGAAAACGCTTCGTTTTCATTTACGCCACCCCCTTTTTACGCCCGATTGCCCACTGCACCAAGTCAGCGGCAATGTTGCAAAGAGCAATCGCCAGCGCCAGAAAAAACACCTCGGCGTGTATCATGGGAGTATCGCGATCAAGCACATGGTTTACAATCAGATAACCAAATCCCGGAATTGAAAAAATGGATTCAATCACCGTTGCGTTAGCCAGTGCCAAACCAATGCTTTGTAAAAAGTTTGGAACTAAACCCATCGCTGCCCGCGGAAAAAAATGGCACAGCAAAAGCCTTTTTTCCGAAAGCCCACGGCAACGGGCATAAAATGCGTAATCCTCGTTGCTTTCATGCTCCAGAGCATCCATCAGAAGCGGCGTATAGAAAGAAGCCCCGAATACGCCAATGCAGATTGCCGGAGATATGTAGCTGAGTAGGGTTGTATTTCCTGCCACAGAAATTAAGGACTTTTGAACAGCAAAATAATCCAGATAAACGGTTGCCAAATAGAAAGAGGGTATGGACACACCCAAAATGCACAAAAGCCTGACTGCCTTTTTCGGAAGTTTCCAGGGAAGTAAAAAGGCAATACAACTAACGATTACAATGAAAACAACCTGAAAGATAGATGCCAGAGCTACAATTCCAAGCGTTTTCGGAAAGGCTGTGGCAATATCCGTCCAAACATCATGTCCATTTGCCAAAGAAACGCCTAAATCAAAATGCAGTAAGTCCCATACCCAACGGCCATACTGGACAAGCAATGGTTTATCAAACCCCAACTGAATCCGAATCTTTTCAATCTGTTCCGCTGTGGGGTTTCCGATCATCCTCTTTGCATAAGCTGTGGCTGGATCAACGGATGACAGTCTCATCAGCAAGAAAGACAGTAGAGTTACAAACAATAAAGTAAATATCAGCTCAACCAGTTTCCGTAGGATATATTTTCTCATATCCCGTTTCATAATACCGACTCCTTCGCGGGTTAGAACAGTCTAACCTCTATTCAAAAAAAAGAGCGTCTGCACGACGCTCTTAAATCATCTGCTAGTACAGATGATAGTATATTGTATCTGGTATTTTGCCGCCACTCTAAAAAGACCAAACATCCTCTATTTGGACAACTTTTTTCGGAACTCGGAAGGCAGTTCTCCAAATTCCTTTTTGAATACTTCGGAAAATTTACTTGGATTATCGTATCCCATTTTAGCCGCAATTTCTGTTATGCTGTCAGAAGTATCCCGAAGCAAGATCGTGGCAGCCTGCATACGATAGGATTTCATATAAGCATAAATAGAACACCCATAAACGCCCTTGAAGCAAACCTTCATTGAGGTAAGAGGAATTTCAAATTTTTCTGATAACTCCTGCAAAGTATAATGGTTGCGAAGATCAGCTGTCATATATTCCTGCATTTTCTTTATTGTTTGTACTTGATTTCTTGCAAAATATCTTCGTTCTTCCTGGTAATCCTGAAGCGAAACCTGATTCAGAAACATCAGCAATTCCAACACTTTCACTTTTAAATAGTAAGCGATCATCCGAGGCTCCACCCGATAAAGTTCCGAAAAAATATGTTCAATTTCGCTTTGAGTTCTTAATACAATGCAGGTATCATTCTTGCAAAACTTATCTGCAATCGAAAAGACATCTATATTCAGACCTCCAATCACACTTTCTATCCGCTTCATAGTTTGATCTGCCGTAGGCAGATCAATGGTAATAGAAATGCCGTGATAATGCGACAACGGAAAGTAAGTTGATGTAGTTTCGTTTGTCAGGCGGTTAATTGCAAGATCGCCAGCACCGACATACTGATAATCTCCATTAGCAAATTCGCATTCAAAACGTCCCTCCCGGCAATGATTGATTTCAAGTACATCAGAGTGCGGAAGCTTGTTTTGATTCTGTCCATCGCTCATGTGAAAATCATTATAGAATAATTCAATACCCGGAAGAATTTCATAGCGAGTGATAACACCCTCTCCAGTTACATTTTTCATTCTGTAAATGGAGCAGCCATCTTCGCTGACAATTTTTTGAATTTCCGGGTCAAAAAAGTCTGTAAATTGCTGTTCGCTCATTTGTATTTCCTCCTGGGGTTAGCATAGGCAAACCACGGTTAGTATAGCATCTTTTCATGGCCGCAGTCCATAGATATTTTTTGAATTTTGAAGTATGCGTGTTGATTCTCGATTCTTACGCATTTGGACACACAGGATTATTGTCCTCTTACCGCATTCAATATCATTCTCGTTTGGCAACGAACTAAAAGCTGAAATCTGCAATTCATCCTCATAGTTCAATTAGTAGCCGGAAACGCCATAATCATGGAGCAACCATGTTATCAAAAAAGAATCAGCATAATCAGTCCTGTTCTCAAGCACAATAAGGTTATTCCTTTGTGCAAATCGGAACGATAAAATATATTTGAGGTGAACGATTATGCCGATTGATGATTTAACTGCTTTAGGGCAAAAAATGCGGGAAGCCCGAAAGAATAAAGAACTGACACAACAGGAACTTTCCGATCTAAGCCATGTTTCTGTAAAGCAAATTGCCAATATCGAAAAAGGGAAAATGAACCCGTCCTATTTGATTTTGAGAGCATTGGCAAAGGTCCTGCACATCTCTTTAGATACGCTTATAAATCCAGATGTTTCTCTGGAGGATGAGGGTGTCAATCAGATGAAAATGCTTTATTCCAGCTGTCCGCCAGAAATGCGTGACACCCTGTTACATCACACACAGGAAACGGTGAAAGAACTGACAGAGTTGTCCGAGAAATTTGAAACGAATTGAGCCAGTGAGTGAAATTTAACGATTCTCTCACTGGTTCTTTTCATTTTCGGAGAAAAGAGGCAAGCAATGCCTGTGTTAATACACACAGGCCCGCAGAGAAGAAAATCCCTCCGTGATTTTCCTCTCCGCTTGCTTGTTGAGGGCAGCGCCCCCAAGCCCCTTTGAACACAGAATTTCATTCTGTGGCTACGCGTTCTGCGAACGCTTTTGACCAGGACCAGCTTACCGCTGGCCGTGGTCTTTTTCTTTTTCAACATCCTGTTCTACCTCCATTTTCAGGACCCGATCCACATTGGCCTTTGCCGTTAAAAGCTCTCGCATTTCTTCACGGGAACGCCGGTACTCGGCATAGGTCTTTTTCTTTTCTTCCAGCAATTTCGCATACTCTGTCTGCAACTCTTTGACCTTGGGCAGCTTCTTGACGCCCATCTCATCAAAGGCATTCTTAGCAGCCTGGTGGAGCAGAATTTCTTTCTCATGTTCTTCCCTGAATTTCTTAGAGTAACCCGCCTTGCGGTATGCCACATAGACCTCACGGGTCTTGGCATAATTTACGATGTGAGTACGCAGAACAGCGATCTCTGCCATGCGCTTTTCAGCCGCTTTGATCTGCGCCGAAAGCTCATTGTGATGTGCCGTGGCAGCCGCAGCCTTTTCTTCCAAAACCGCATACTCCAGCAGGTTGTGCTCTGACAGGTAATTCATGGTCTGCGCCATCTGCTTGAGGTTGAACACCTTAGCCCATCGAGCATAGCCAGCGCCTTTTCCAGCCTGCAATTTTGCCTGAATGTCCACCAGCAGATTGACCTTCGGCGGCTCTGCCTGTGTGACTGTTTTCTTTCGCGGGGTATGTGCTTTCTTCCCTAAGAGAACTGCCCGCAAATCTTCCAATCCATATCCTTCGCCCAGACTGTCCATGCGGGCGGCTTTCTCCCAACCAGAGAGTTTCAGTCGATACGATTTTCCGCACTTTGAGACTTCACAACCATACTCTTGCAACAGCTTCAGCAGTTCTTCAAAGTCAGCAGGACTTTGTGATAATGCGTTGTCAATCGCCACACGCAGCAGCTCTCGATGAGAGGGCTTTGCCTGATCTCCCAGCCACTTGTTATAGCTTTTTCCGTGAGGTTTCGGATTCTCTACAATGGACAGTCCGTTTTCAATGCAGATTGTATCACTTAACCGGCGAACCGCCTTGGTGCTGCCCCAAAAGTTTCGGAATTTCCGGTCATATTCTAAGCTGACCGATGACCAGATAATGTGATTATGAATGTGCGACTTGTCTATGTGAGTGCAGACCACAAAGGCATGATTGCCTTTAGTAAAACGCTTTGCAAATTCTACGCCCAGCCGGTTTGCTTCTTCCGGGGTAATCTCACCAGGGCGGAAGGACTGGCGCACATGATAGGCGATCACATCATCTGCGCCGCGCACCCGTCCGGTAGCGGCAATGTACTGCCGCTTTGCCAGAAGGAACTCCGCATCCGCAGTCCGGCTGTCACACGCATAACCGGTAATAAGTTTGCCGTTATCTGTTTTCTGTGGATTTGCTACATAGTCGATGATGTCACTGATTGCCCGACTTTCTGTGCGCCCCTTGCCAACATGAAGCGGCATGATTCTTGTAGTTGCCATAATAGAAGGCCCTCCTCTCATAAATATTTTTGTTTTAGCTGAACTCTCTGCTTCTATCGTTGCAATAACTTTCTCCGCTGGGTATAATAAAAAAGAACATTCTACAACCTCAAAGGAGGGATTTCTATGATAGAACAGCTCATTGCTGAAGCAACAGAATGTGATTTCAAAGTTGCTCTCGAAACAAAAAAGCCAAAAAGCTGGTTAAAAAGTGTCAGTGCCTTTTCCAATGGAATCGGCGGCACTCTGTTTTTCGGAGTCTCTGATGACCGGGAGCCTATCGGCTTGTCCGATGTTCAAAAGGATGCCGAAGCGATCAGCCGCTTAATCAAAGAACGTATCACACCATTACCACAGTTTATCTTAAAGCCATTGCAGGAAGATGGTAAAAATCTGTTGGCTCTGGATGTTTCTCCTGGCCGCAGCACCCCATATTATTACAAGGCAGACGGCGTGATGGAAGCATATATCCGTGTTGGAAATGAAAGCGTAATTGCCCCTGATTACATTGTGAATGAACTGATCTTAAAGGGAACCAATCAGTCCTTTGATACCCTAACAACAGACGCGGTAAAAAAGGATTACAGCTTTACACTTCTGGAAGCAACCTATCTGGAACGGACCGGTCTCCGCTTTGAGCCATCCGATTATGTTTCCTTTGGTTTGACTGATAAAAATGGACTCCTGACCAATGCCGGAAAACTCATGACCGATCAGCACACGGTTTATAACTCCCGTATGTTCTGTACCCGGTGGAATGGCTTGGAAAAAGGCTCTATCTTTGATGATGCGCTGGACGATAAAGAATACGAGGGAAATTTGATTTATTTACTGAACAGCGGCAGTGAATTTATTCGCAATAATTCCAAAGTCCGTTTTGTCAAAAAGGCACAGTATCGTGTAGACAAGCCGGATTATGCTGAACGAGCTGTGACAGAGGCTCTTGTTAATGCGCTTATCCATCGTGATTATATTGTGCTTGGCAGCGAAATCCATATTGATATGTTTGATGATCGGGTGGAAATCACATCTCCGGGCGGTATGTTTGGTGGCGGCTCAATTCAGGAATACGATATTTACAGTATCCGTTCCATGCGACGAAACCCTGTGATTGCTGACCTGTTCCACCGCATGAAGTACATGGAACGCCGTGGAAGTGGCCTACGCAAAATCGTCAGTGAAACTGAAAAGCTGCCTGGATACACAGCGGCATATAAGCCTGAATTTTCCTCAACAGCAACAGATTTCAGAGTTATTTTGAAAAATGTGAATTACCATCTTAGTCAGAAAGACTTAGTCAGTGACCAAGATTGTGACCAAGTTAGTGATCAAGATAAATCACAGGACATCCTACACGCAGTCTTGGATTTTTGTATAACAGAAAAAAGCAAACAAGAAATTTGCTCGTTTATTGGTTATCGAAATCTCACTTATTTTACAAGAAAATATTTGAATCCTCTACTGGCAAGTGGCCAGCTTAAAATGACTATTCCAGATAAGCCAAACAGTCGAAAACAAAAATATATTACAGTTCGTTCCGAATAAACAGAGAAGCAGGGCATTGGGTCTCATCTCCCATTGTCCTGCTACTTTTCATTCTAAATTATATTCACATCATTTACCCATACACCCAATCCTGGATTGCAAATTTCAAACTCTGTACCTTGCCCAGCAGCCAGATCGCAGCCAGCGGCAATCCCATCGGGCTAATCAAAAAAGCTATAACCAGCAAAATCACACCATTCTGCGGGGAATAGGTAATAAGCACAGCCACGCCAAGCAGAGCAATTACCGTGCTGAGCAGACCAAGCACCAGACCGGATATGTAGATCAGCCCCATGCAGAGCCAGACAAAAAGCGTCAACACCAAAATGACCGGTGCAGTTACGATCATCAGCAAGCATTTCAAAATCTTCATTCCAGTTCTCCCCTCCAACGCTCCAGATACCGTTTGCACAGGGCATCCGCTTCTCTCTCATCATCTTCCGTCAACTCCCGTCTGCCTTTGGTCAGTTCAATCTCCACATAAGTCCGGTAATCATCAGCTAAGAGATTGAACAGTTCCTTGGGAGTATGGCACACCTCGCCAGAGCAATAGTGAAAGTCCTGGTCAAATTCCACCCTTACACATCCGTGACGGCTGATATAAACTTCGATGGTCTCGTCTGCGGCCAGGTAGTCCGCAAAAATCTCCAGCACCTTTTCAAAGGTCAGCATCTGTTTTCACTCCTTTGCTACGCTTCTTATTCTACTCATATTATCCGGTACGGACAGACAAAAGACAAGGATACCGCCAAAAAGAAAAAGCGGAGGAAGGTGCGGCGAAGAAACGCCGTTCCTCCCTCCGCAAATGGAGTATCTATCCCTGTTATGAAAGTTTGGAGAGTTGGGTAAGGATTTCCTTCACACCCTCCCACAGTTGTTCCTGCCGCTGGGATATATCCTCCAAGTCAGCATCATAAATCCGCCCGGTCTCATGCACTTTGCGGGTCAGCTGATTCAAGTTGTTGCTGCTTCGGCGCATCAGGGAAACCAACTCCTTCAGCTCCGGCAGATCCAGTTTGACCACATACCCATCCAGTGCCATTTTCCGCAGATAAGCGCTCAAATTCTCTGTCCCGTATTGCTGCATCTTTTGCTGAATCAACTCCATTTCATCAGCGGATACCCAAAACAGAACCGGCACATCCCGCTTGCGCTTGGGGCTGCTCATCGCTCCGGCTCCTGTTTCTTCGGGGCGGCAGGCTTATGGGCAGGCGGTTCCTGTTTGAGCTTTTGCAGGACAGAACTTTTCTGCTGTTCCTGCATGGTTTTTCTGGCCTGCCTGGTAAACAGATCGGTCAGACCGGGATTGACCTCATCCACAACCAGATAGGCGCAGTGGCGGGAAGCGCCGCTGTCCTCCGGCATGGGAATGGTTTTTGCCCAGGCTTTATTGTCCTGAGAGATACGCCCGTCATGGTTCTTGTGCTGGATGGTGTTTGCAAGAATGAACTGTACCCGTTCCACCCCGAACTTTTCCAGCACATCTTTGACCGCCGCCTCCGTATCCAGCCGGTTCTCTGCATAGTGGGCGCTGATGGTCTGCTCAATGGCTTCTTTGCAGGCGCTGTTCGCCTGATATGAGAGGTTGTACTGTGCCATTTCCCCATGCTCGGACGCATAGGCAGCAGAATATGGATAGACCGGTGTTGTTCGCAGTTCCTCTTTGGCTCTGCACACATCGTCGGCACGGCTTTCAATGCTGTCCCGGATCACACCCATATAGCCGGTCTCCAGCTTTTCAAAATAGCGGTACACATCCGTCAATGGAGAGGGAGATTCCAAAAGTGCCTGAGCCTGGGTGTCGGTCAACTCCAGTTCCTCCATTGCCATCACGATGTCCTCGCGGATGGTGTACTCATAGGCATGGTTTAAGACTTCTTCCGGGGGCTGGCTTTTCAGCCATTCCCGGAACTTGTCCTGTTCGGCAGCCATCTTTTCATAAAGGGCTGTATTCAGATCGTTAGTATTCATGTTATCGCACCTCCTCATGCTGTTTTGGTTTCTTGTCTGTACTGTGGGGTTGCACCGGGCGTTTTAGGTTATCCAGCACCGAAGGCCGTGTGCTTTTGGCAACAACAGCCTCGGCGTGTGCCTGTCCCTTTCCGTCGATGTTGAGCAGGGTATCCAGCTCCACCAGACGAGCGTTTTTGCTTCGCAGTTCTTCTTCATAAAGGAATGGCTTTCCGACTTCCTCCTTTGCCGCAGCCTGCTGCTGATAGAGGTTATCCAGCTGGGCCTTTGCCGCCTCCAGACGCTGGGGCATCTGGGCGAGGGCATTGTCGATACGGGTAAGGTTTCCGCGAGGGTCTGTACCAAGGGTTGCCCGGTGGGTCATCTGGCCTTTCAACAGGAGCGTATATTCCTGTTTCCATGCGGAAAATTCCACGGACATGGCATAACCCCGGTAGCTGCCAATCTGCACCGGATCAGAGGTTTTAACCTCCTTGCAGGCATCCAAAAGGGCTGCACCGGCGTTCTCCTTATCGGTCAGCAGGTCTCCACGAATCTCCATACCGGCAAAGCCGTCCTCCGGGTGCGGGTGAGCTGCCAAAACCTCCAGATCAGATTCAAAGCCCTTGATAAAACCTTTGTGCTTTTCAATCTCCTCCGGGAAGTATTTGAGCAGCTGGTCCTCCAGACGATATTGCTTGCTCTGGTGGTCGGCTTTCATCAGCTTCAGGCGGGATACCTCCACATCCAAATCCATACGCTCCTTGATACGGGGGTCTCCGGCACACAAAGCCTTGATCTCAGCAAAGGAAAGCGCCGTTTCATCCACATCATCGCAGGAGCGCACCGGCGATTTAGAAGTCATGATCTGGGAAATGAATTTCTGCTTATTCTCCACCGTCTGCCAAAGGTATGCGTCAAAGGTTCCTTCGGTCACATAGCGGTACACATGAACAAGGGGGTTCTGGTTGCCCTGACGCTCGATACGCCCCTTGCGCTGGGCGAGGTCTCCGGGTCTCCACGGACAATCCAGATCATGAAGTGCCACCAGACGGTCCTGCACATTGGTGCCTGCGCCCATCTTGGCGGTGCTGCCCAAAAGGACACGAACCTGACCGGTACGGACTTTAGAGAACAGCTCCTTTTTCCGCACTTCGGTATTGGCTTCATGGATAAAAGCGATCTGGTCGGCAGGCATCCCCTGGGCAATGAGTTTCTGACGAATATCGTCATATACCGTAAAGGTCGGTTCCTGTTCTGGCAGAGGCACAGCGCCTTCCAATGCGTGAAGCAGTGGATTATCCAGCGTTTTCGCCGCCTTGCTTGCAGGAGCTTTGGCCTGTGGTGTAGAAATGTCGCAGAACACCAGCTGGGTCAGCTTGTCAGCTTTGCCGTCCCGCCAGATCTGCATGATGTTGTCCACGCACTGATTGACCTTTGTGCCAGGTTCATCCGGCAGCATCTGGTTGACGATTCTCTGGTCAAGCCCCAGCTTGCGGCCATCCGAGGTAATCTTGAGCATATTGTCCTGAGACGGGTCAACGGTTCCGCTGTGTACCAGCGATGCACGCTCCGAAAGAGCTTTGACCATTTCCTGCTGATGTTCGGTGGGCTGCGCCACAACATTGTGGTATTCCACCTCCGGGGTAGGCAGATTCAGTTGGTCGGCGGTCTTGATGTCCGCCACTTCTTTGAACAGGTTCATCAGCTCTGGGAGGTTGAAAAACTTGCTGAATCTTGTTCTTGCCCGGTAGCCAGTTCCCTCCGGTGCCAGCTCCAATGCTGTGACGGTCTCCCCAAATCGGGAAGCCCAGCAGTCGAAGTGGGTCATGTTCAGTTCTTGCAGGCGTTCATACTGAAGATAACGCTGCATGGTGTAAAGCTCGGTCATGGAGTTGCTGACCGGGGTGCCGGTGGCAAAAATCACGCCACGGTTTCCGGTGATCTCATCCATATAGCGGCACTTGGCAAACATATCGGAGGATTTCTGCGCGTCCGATGTGGAAAGACCAGCCACATTCCGCATCTTGGTGTATAAAAACAGGTTTTTATAGTTATGGGCCTCATCTACGAACAACCGGTCTACACCCAGCTGCTCAAAAGTCACCACATCGTCTTTTCGCCCCTCGGCTTGCAGCTTTTCCAGTCTGGCTTCCAGAGACTTTCTGGTACGCTCCAGCTGCTTGACGGTAAAACGCTCGCCGCCACTGGCCTGCACCTCTGCGATGCCCTCGGTGATCTCGTCGATCTGCTCATAGAGAAGCCTTTCCTGGCGCTCCCGGCTGATGGGGATACGCTCAAACTGGCTATGTCCCATGATGATGGCGTCATAGTCACCGGTCGCAATACGGGCGCAGAACTTCTTGCGGTTATGGGTCTCAAAGTCCTTTTTGGTTGTGACTAAGATGTTGGCAGAAGGATAGAGGCGCAGAAACTCCGATGCCCACTGCTCAGTCAGGTGGTTGGGAACCACAAAGAGAGATTTCTGGCACAAGCCCAGGCGTTTGGCTTCCATCGCAGCGGCCACCATCTCAAAGGTTTTGCCCGCGCCTACTTCATGTGCCAGCAGGGTATTTCCGCCATACAGCACATGGGCGATGGCACTTTTCTGGTGTTCCCGCAGGGTAATGGCCGGGTTCATGCCGCCAAAAGTGATATGGCTGCCATCATACTCGCGGGGACGGGTAGAGTTCATTTCTTCGTTATACTGGCGCACCAAAATCTGGCGGCGCTCCGGGTCTCTCCAGATCCAGTCCCTAAAGGCTTCCCGGATAGCCTGCTGTTTTTGGGCAGCCAGAGTGGTCTCCTTGGCGTTTAGTACGCGGCGCTCTTTTCCGTCTGCGTCCTCTATGGTGTCATAGATACGGACATCCCGCAGGTTCAGGCTGTCCTCCAAAATCTTATAAGCATTGGCACGGCTGGTTCCATAGGTAGTGTAAGCTGCCACATCGTTGTAGGATACAGAAGATTTCCCCTTGATCTGCCATTCAGCAGTAAAGGAGGAATAGTTGACCTCAATGCTGCGCTGGAGATAAAACGGGGTGTTGAAGGTCTCGTACATAAACTGCTGGATATATTCCTTGTCAATCCAGGTAGCGCCCAGACGCACCTCGATCTCCGACGCATCCAGGTCTTTGGGCTGGGCGGCGGTAAGAGCTTCCACATTGACTGCAAAAGAAGGGTCCTGCTGTGCCGCCCTCTGTGCCTGACGCAGTTTGCGGCGTACATTGCCGGAAAGGTATTCATCAGCAGTCACATAATGGGGCGATCCGTCCTGTTCCAGCTGTCCCGGTACACGGAAGATCACACCTTGCAGTTCTCCCGCCAGTTCTTCTTTTGTTTTTCCGGTAAGCTGGCTCATATAGCCCATATCTACGCAGGCTTTTTCCGAGATGGACACCGCCAGTGCTTCGCTTGCCGTATCCACAGTAGCCACTGCCTGATGGGGCTTGATGGTCCGTTTGGTGAACATATCCGCCTTGCGCTCCAGCTTTCCGTCCTCGTCGATAACTTCCAGCGCACAGAGCAGGTAATAGGAAGAATCATCTGCATAGGCCAGCCGGTTTGCACGGTCGTTGATGAGACCGTATTTGGCAGAAAAGCTGTCATAAAGCCGGTTCAGTTCCGCCTGTTTTTGGGTAATGGTGCTGTCTGGAACCGCTGCATCCATCTGAAGGTCGATCAGTTCCTGCACACAATCACGCAGTCCCACAAGACCTTTCACGCGGGCTTCGGCGGTGGCGTTGAGGTCAGGGCGCACCATGCGGCTGTTTTCCCGGTAGTACACCTGCCCGTCTACAATGGCATAGGAATAGTTCTTCACATTTGGGTCGGCAGGAATGGAGGTGTCAATGGCTTCGCCCTCGCCCAGCTCCGGCAGCTCTGCCTCCTGATAAGTGCCATGAATGTACTTCACAGCATCATGCAGCTGGTCGGAAAGCTCCAGTCCCTCGATAGGGTTCACGGTGTAATCCATACCATGAGCAGTGCTTACCGGCTCCTGTCTGCCCAGCACCATTTCTGGGTGGTCGATAAAATACCGGTTGATGGCAAACCCATCCTCCGTTTGTCCGATCTGGGTCCATTCCGGCACGATGTCCAGCGGGCGGTCCCGCTTTTGGAGGAAGATGATGTCCGATACCACCTCGGCACCGGCATTCTTTTTGAACGCGTCATTCGGCAGACGGATCGCTCCCAGCAGCTCAGCACGCTGGGCAAGATAGCGGCACACGGTGGAATCCTTGGCGTCCATGGTATAGCGGGAGGTCACAAAAGCTACCACACCGCCGGGGCGCACCTGATCCAGTGCTTTGGCGAAAAAGTAGTTGTGAATACTAAAGTTTAACTTGTTGTAAGTTTTGTCGTTGACCTGATACTGACCGAACGGCACATTGCCGATGGCAAGGTCAAAGAAGTCCCGCCTGTCAGTGGTCTCAAAGCCGCCTACTGTGATGTCCGCCTTGGGATAGAGCTGCTTTGCGATGCGCCCGGAAATCGGGTCCAGCTCCACACCGTATAGACGGCTGTTTCTCATTTCCTCCGGCAGCATACCGAAGAAGTTGCCCACACCCATAGATGGCTCCAAAATATTTCCGGTCTCAAAGCCCATGCGCCCCACCGCTTCATAGATTGCCTGGATAACCGTAGGGCTGGTGTAATGGGCATTGAGGGTAGAGCTTCTGGCGGCGGCATATTCCTCCGGGGTCAGCAACTCTTTCAGCTGGGCATACTCTAAAGCCCATGCCAGTTTTTCCGGGTCAAAGGCATCTGAAAGACCGCCCCAGCCCACATAACGGGAAAGAATCTCCTGTTGTTCGGGGCTTGCCTGCTGTCCGGCAGCTTCCAGCTCTTTCAGCAAACGAATGGCATTAACATTTGCCTGGAACTTGGTTTTTGGACCGCCTTCGCCCAAATGCTCATCGGTAATGCGGAAGTTCTGTGCATTGCGGCGCAGGTTAGCCTTGTATTCCTCATAGGAGGCTTCCTCGGCAGCTTTGGCATTGGGGAAGGTCTGCCACTGGCCGTTGACCTGAATGGAAACCGGGTGTTCATCCAGCACTTCCTCAAAGGTTTTCTCCGGCTCTGTTACAGGGGCTGGCGGCTCCGGCTCCTCAATATGCAACCGTTCCACCACCACATCATAAGGTAGATGGTTCTTATCGCCCGGATAGACGGCCATGGTCTCGGAATGGAAGGTCGGGGATTCGGTAGCCGGTTGGGGCTGTTCCTGTCCAAAGCCGTCCTGCTGACGGGCATACATCCCGCGCAGCAAAGGCGCAACCTCATCCCAGCGGAAATACAGCACAGCCAGACGCTTTTCCTCTGCGTCCAGGACTTCCAGCTCCATGCCCTGTGCCGTGGTACGGTAATCGGCAATATCGCCGGTCTCCAGATTCAGGGTCTCAATCTCATGAGGGTAGGCTCTGCTCAGCCAGTAGGCGATCTCACTGTTGCTCCTGCCAGATTGCAGTAGCGTGGAAAGCTGCTGTTTATCCGCTTCATCCATCAGTCCATGGGCCAATACATCCCGCAGGTCTTGATCTGCCTTGTCCGGGTCAATGGGAAGAAACTCGGTATAGTAAGCATTGCGGCGGTCTGCCCGAAGCAGCTGCTCGAACTGTTCTTTGCGCTCTGCCCGATAGATGGGATATACCATGCCGGTAGGCAGAAGCTGCACGGTGTCATCCCGTAGCTCGGTGATCTGATAGGCGTCATCCTCGATATACACGGTATCGCCCACGGCATAAACCGGGGCGGCAGGATCATAGGAGGTTCTTTGCGGAGTCGGGCGGCGAACTGCATCATATTCCTCATCGGAAATGGAAACCTCGGAAGTCTGTTCTGTCTCGGCAGCTGCGATCTGCTCGGCATCCGACATCACCTGTTGGATAAACGGGTCATTGTCCAGTTTTTCCGGATCTGCCACCTGTCCGTTGACGATCCCTCTTTCCTCCAGGGCTTCCCGGATGGCGATAGGGTCGATATTGTCAAAACGATCCTGTTCTTCTTCGGTATAGAACCGGTCCTCCTGAATCAGCTGGGCAAGCCTGCGCTGTACCTTCGGCCAGGGCAGCTGTGTTTCCTCCGGGCTTCCGGCACGGACAACGAACGGGCTGTTGCTGCCACCGTATTCCTGAGCCAGCCATGCAGCGGTATCCTTCTCTCTTGCATGGTCTTTCATATAGCGGACGACAGCGTGTTTACTCTCGATATTGCCGTTCCATGCACAAAGGGCAGTATCAATATCTTCCTGAGAAAGAGGGCGCAGAAGCTCATGGAGCTTTGGATAGGTTTCGTCGATCACTTCCCGGTGCAGGCGCTGGCGGAACTCCGGCACATCCGAATAAAGGCGGATCAGCTCCATATCCTTAGAGCCAAGAACCGCACGGCGCACAGCGGCATTGCCCTCGATGACAGCATTTTCACGGTCGGAATGACCGCAGGCATTGCGATATGCGGTATCCTCGTAAATGGCGGCAGTCACCACAGGCTTATACTGCTCAAACTGCTCCCCAAGGGTAGGCTTTGGTGTTCCTTTCTCCATCTCCGGCTGCTGGGCTTGAATAGCATCTTCTTCGGCCAGTTCCTGTTCAGACTGGATCTTGTCATACTGTGCCTGTTCCTGTTCGGTAAGATAGCGACCTTTCTGGACAAGTGAGGTAATGCGCTTGGAAACCTTTTCCCAGTTCAAGTGAACATCCGGGCAGTCCTGCTTTTTATAGTGCAGTCCTTTCCCATCGTGATCTTCGCCGCTGTGTGTTGCGCCGGACAGGGCATGAGAGCGTCCGCCAATGCCATACTCGTCTTTAAGGAATCTCACTTTTTCCTTATCCGTATGGTTTTCCATGAAGAACGCATAGATACGGCCTTTTCCTCCGGCGAAACTGCTTCCGCCGGTCATGGCGGCGTCGATCTCATCCTCGGTAATAAAGTGCTGGACGGTTGGCACTTGGGAAAGCTCTGAAGAAAAGGTCCTGCGTGGCAGGTCAAGGTCCTTCAGGTTCTCCCAGATCTCCCTCGGTCTATGATAGTGAAAACGCAACAGGTCACGGTCCTGCTGATAGGCAGTCCAGAAGGCAGCGTATTCTTCCTTGAGGGTCTGGCGGAAAGCCGGTTCACTCAGCTGCTCCGTCAGACGGCGGGTCTCCTCTGGGAATCCATTGCCTTTGATCTCTGACAGGCAGGACAAATATCCGGCTTTTCTGGCGTCCTCACTGAGATCGTGATACAGATGCCAGAGCTTTTCCGAGAGGAGGGATCGTTCATAGCCTGCCGCTTCTGCAAGCTCCACATTGGAGGCAAACTGACCACTTTCCAAAAGCTCCCCGATACGCTCTGCGGCGCGCTCCCAGGAAATGACCTGGGCAGACCTGTCATAACGGACAGACTTCCCGTGGGAAAGATGGATACCATCCTCGGCATACCATGCACTCACACTGCCAAGGCCGTTGCCACCGTGGTACAGCGTTTTCAGTATCTCGGCAATCTCAGCGGTGGTTTTCTGCTTTTCAAAGGCTGCAACCACACGCTCCCTCTGACGGTCTGTATTGCCTCCCAAACGCAGCACATGGTCAATGTCATTTTGGGCAAAAGAAAAAGCAGAGGATGTATGTGCTACATTCTCTGCTTCATCTATGGATTGGATCTGTTCCGCTTCGGAGAGGAACAGGTTTAGAGTCAGCTGTTGATAAGCTCCGCCATCAGAATCTCCTCGGCCTGAGCTTTGCAGGTGTTCATCAGCCCCACCCACTTCATGGGATCGCTGGCTTTCAGTTCCTCGGTGGCTCCCGCTTCCTTCGCCAGCTGGGGCATCATCTGCTCCAGTCTGCTCTGGGCGGTCTCGTCGATCTCCAGAAGGTGCGGGTACAGCTTCTCGCTCAGCAACATCTGGTTGTAGAGGATGGGACGATGTTCCTTCAGGTAGGTTTTCCTCATCCTGCCGTACTTGCCCAGGGGTTTCTCCGGCTGCTGGCTCAGCTTCAGGTCGGGAATCAGATAGTCTCCGTTCTGGATATAGGTCATGGGATTGTTCATCTTGTTTGCTCCTTTCTTGGTTGGCTTCGCGCTCTGCATTTCGGACGGTGACGCCGATCTGCCGCAGCACCTGCTGGTTGATCTGGCTGACCGCTGTTCCTAACGCCCCGATGGTAGACGGGGTGTTGAAATCAAAGATCGCCATGAAATCTTCGTGGTCGAAGTAGCGTTCCGGCTCCAGTCCACAGCGGGACATCAAAGCGTAAGTGATGCTGACGGTGGCGGCTGCCTTGAACTGCACTCCGATGTTATACTCATCATATTCCTCCAAAAAGGAACCGTCAACGATATAGAAGAAGTCCTGCTGATGCTCCGTCCAGTATTCCTCGGCCAGTTTTCCGGCTACCTCCGTAAGCTGTCCGGCAAGGTCATCACCGGAAACATCATAGGTGCGCTCCAGCATGGCCTGCACGGAATCCAGATGGCGCTCCTCCAACTGCCACAGCCAGGGAGTGCGGGAATATTCACGGGTTCCGGTGTCGGAAATGTCAAAGACATAACGCAGGCGAGGTCTGTCCCCGGAATCATCCACCAGAGCGATTCCCTTGGAACCGCGCCTTACATAACGGCCCATCTTTTCATTCCACAAATCGTACTCCGCACAGGCGGTGGCGTCCGGTCGCTGGGCATAGATCATCAGCTGCTCATGGAACGGGTACTTGTAAAGGCGGGAAGCAGTAGTGAGAAACCCTGCCCATTCCTGCCAGCTCCCCGTGAGCTGTGTTGCCACCTTGTCCGCCATCTGTGCATATAGTTCAGCTTTGGTTGGCATAGTGTTCTGTCCTCCTTTCAGTTTTGGGGTAAAAAGGCGGGGTGGCAGATCGCCACCCCATCCCTGCGGTTATGTTGTTTACTGGTCAAAATCCGGGTACAGCTCCAGTTCGGCAAACTTCTCATCGGTCATCGCACAGAGCTTCGTAAGGGCGCTGTCGGTCAATTCCCTCAGTTCCGTTTCCTCCGGCGAAAGCTCGCCGCGCATCTCACGCAGACTGTCAATCAGCCCGGTGCGGCTGCCGGTATTGTAAATGCACATCAGGTTCATTTCCTCAAAGGTAAAGTTTCCCATATCAAATCTCCCTTTCCGCACTCTTTTTGGGTGCTGTCTTTTTGTGTTCTGTCTTGGGCTGGCCTTTCAGCTGCTCCATGACGGACTTTTTCTTTTCCCGTTCCTTCCGATGAACGGCATCAGCCAAGTCCATCAGGGAAATGGGCTGACCGCTTCGGGCCTGCTGTTCCAGCTCTGCCACGGTCGGCTCTTTTGGGCCATTGTTGATGATACCGTCGATCATACCGTAGTCATCCTCCAGCATCATTTCCGCATTTTTCATCGGATTGTCCGGCAGGAATCCGGGGATCTGGGTAAAACCAACACTGTCACAGTAATGACAGGATACCTTACCGTCCTGTCTGATCGCAACGATGTCGCTGACGCTCATGGAGGGACTGTGAAAGTCCACGGGTTTTTCCAGATTGAATTGCTGATAGAGTTTTTCCAGCTGCTCCGGCACAGTGCCAGACTCACTCAGCGGAGCGGTGTAAATGAGGTCATAATTGCTGCGGTCTACGGAAATATCATGGGACTTTAGCCAGTCCAAATTCATAAAGCGCACATTCTGCGGATCGTCACTACTTACCTGATAGATGGCAAAGCAATCTCTGTTCTGAGAGAGAAATGCCTGTTCGCGTTCCTGCTGATGTTCCTGACGCTCCATGACCTTTTCGTGGAACTGAGGGCTTTTCTCCCATTCCTCATGGTCCACACCGAAAAGACCGCCATGATTCATGATTTCCTGCGGATCAAACACCATGCTCTCCGTATTGTCCTCATGCAGCACATAGACGGTCAAACCGGCGGCATCCAGTTCCAGCGCCCGTTCTCTGGTAACAGGGAGCATCCCATCATAGGAGTAGCCATATTCCTGCATATCCGGTGTGGATACCTGCTCATCCGGCATGGGGTATTCATCCAGTGCCTGCTCCTGCGCTTCCGGCAGCTGAGAAGAAGCAGCCATCTGACTGGCCTCTGCCTGCATCTGCTGGTAGGCAGCTTCCTGCAAGGTCTCAATCATGGACAACGGTGCGTATTTTACCGAGTCTCTGCCCAAATCGTTGTCATCACAAATCTGGAGAACTGCCTTCATGCGGGAAAGCTCCGGCATATCCAGCTGACCACCATCCAGCTCTTTCATGGACGTAGCATCGTAAAGAGTATAGTCCCATCCGCTGTCACAAGGTTGGATATGAAGATAGGTAGTATCGTTGATCAGAAACAAAGCCTCCTGCTGGTTGGCATCCGCCCCCAGTACCTCCATTTCCGGTATGGCCGCAGCCAGTTCCTTTACCGCTTTCTGTACCAGCGGATTGTCACGGTAATAGTCGATTGCCTGAATAGTGTCCAGGTCAATGGTCTGCCCGGTCAAAATCGGAAACGGTCCTTCATAGTCGCTTCCGTCTTTCAGCTCAAAGCCAATCCCTTTGACCCCGTTCATTCGCTCTGCCGGAATTTCCTGATAGATGCGGACCGCCTCCTCCAAAGACAGATTATCGTGGTATTCTCCGAGGTTTGGAAATTCCATGCACTCTGCTACATAGTAGGTCAGATCGCCGGTCGGCAGCCTATCAGATACCTTAATGGCATCTGCTGGCTGCTCTATCGGGGCGGTTTCCGGCTCTGCCTTTGCATGAGGGTCGATTCCGCGCTCTTTGCAGATTTCCTTATAGTGGCGCTCAATGTCGGAGATCAAAGTGCCGGAGGTTTTGTTGATGGTCTCCAAACTGGCTCTCAGCTCTTTCAGCTCTTTGCCCTGGCTCCAGCTTGCAATATAGCCGAAGCTGTTTTCTCCGGTCTCGATGCCAAAATATTTGCAGACTGCGTAGGAGATGCTTTCAGCCTCCACTTCCTCCGTGTGGCGATTTTTGATTGCCTGTTTTTCTGTGGTTGGATCTTCCTCAACTGCAAGACGCCATTCAAACTGATTTTCGTCCACATAGCGCCAATCCATATCAGAAGCAAACTGTTCAGCTTCTCTTTCTGTGGCAAAATCCAGCTTGAAATCATGCTTGGTTCCACCTTCACTCTCCAGCACAACCTTCCATGACGGTAGCATTTCATATTTTTTAGGGTCATGGAGCTTGCTGTGGGCAATCTCATGTACTGTGGCCGAAACCGTCTGCACCTCACTCATGCCCTGACGAATGGCAATTTTCTGATGATCAGCAGAAAAATAGCCGTCCGTATCAGCGGCCATTGCTTCAAAAGTAATCGGCACCGGTGCGCTGCGGCGCAGGGCCTCCATGAATGCCTCATAATTTGGCACATTGCCGGAAAGGGAGGAAGCAAGCTCCGGCAAAGGTTTCCCGTCGGTCTGGCTCACATCAAAGACCTTGACCGGGCGGAACATGGAAATCTCAATTTCTTTTTCCTCTGTGACGATCTTTCCGTCTTTATCCAGAATCGGAGCCTTGGTATCTGGGTCCAGCTTCTGCTCCTCGATTTTCTTCTTATACGGTGTTGGGGCAATGATGGTAATGCCATGCTCGCCCTTTTTTACATGACGCTCAAACTGGTCTTTCCACTTATTGTATCCGGCTACCAATGTAGCGTCCGGCTTCTGCATATAGATGAGCATGGTGTTGTTTACCGAATAGCGGTGGAAGCGGGACATGACGGACAGATAGCGCATATACTTTTCACTCTCAAACAGTTCCTTGATCCCCTGCTCGATGCCATCTGTGATTTCCCTTAGCCGCTCTCGGTTGGTGGGTTTGTTCTCAGCCATGATTTTCAATCTCCTTTCCAAGTGTGTGATTTCTGCTGTGTGTTCTGCAATCCATGCCTTTTGTTCTTCTTCACTTTCATAAAGAAAAAGGTCCAACAGGTACTCTACATAGGTTTTCTTCTGGATTGCTTCCACAAAACGGGGGTGCGGTTCTTCCTCCGGTGTCCGGGGAGAATTGTCGGCCTCCCATTTTTTCAGCAGATAGTAGTAATCGGACAGTACGCGATAACACCGCTGCCGGTCCTCCCGAAACTTTTGTGCCTCTGTTTTCTGCCGGACATATCTCCTACGGGGAGGGGCCTGACTGTCATAGATCAGGCCAAAGTCCTGTGCCAGTTTCTCCGCCGCTTCTTTTGGGGAGAGGTCAAAGAGCTTTGCGGTAAAGTCGATCACATCCCCATCTTCACCGCAACCAAAGCAGTGGAATCGCTGGTCTACCTTCATGCTGGGGTTCTTATCATCGTGAAAAGGACAGCAGGCCATGCCATTTCGCCTGACTTTTATCCCATAAAGCTCTGCCGCTTCTCTGGTGCTGACTGACAGCTTGACTGCTTCAAATACATTCTCTGCCATGTGCCTTTAACTGCTGGACTTTCGCATAGGAGGCTGGTATCCGGCAGCTTTCGCACGCTCACTGGCAGCTTTGCGGCGTTCTGCGCTATATGGCTCCCTGACTGATACACACCGCTTGGGGACGGTAAAGTTATGGGCGTCCTTTCGGGTGATCTGGTCGGGGTGCTTTTTTGCCAGCAGATCCAGCTTCTCCATCAGACGGGGATCATGGGTATAGATCTCAGCCATTGGTTCTGCCTGATTATAGAGAAGAATGGTTTCCCGTTCCACTAAAGAGAGCTTCATCGGCTGCCTCCTTTCCGCTGGTCAAATTCCAGCTTGAAGTTGGCGTACTGTCCATCGTCCTCCAAAACCACAGTGGCATCGTAGGTCTTTCCGGTTTTCTCCGAATATAGGCCCGTCACACGGACACGGCCATCGTTAAGCAGTGCAGACACCACAGCCTTAGTCGGCTGTTTTTTCTTGGCAGCCCACCATTTGTTGTTTTTCCAGATTGCAAATCTGCAAGAATCATTCTGACAGAAGAAGCCTTTTTGCAGTTCTGCAACTTCACCGCCGCAGCGAGGGCATTTGCCCACCACCTCACGGGGCGGAGTGAACAGGTACTCAGTTCCTTTGATGACCTGATAAGTTCCCACCAGATCTTTCAGCATGGTGCTGATCCCGTCCAAAAACTCCTCCGGGGCAAGCTGCCCGCGCTCGATCTCGCCCAGTCGGTACTCCCACTCGGCAGTCAGAAGCGGCGATTGCAGTTGTTCCGGCAGAACGGTGATCAGGGAAACTGCATCGTGGGAAGGGAGAAGCTGCACCGTTTTCCTGCTCTTTTTTCGTTCCAGAAAACCGGCAGATACCAGTTTTTCCAAAATACCGGCACGGGTGGCCGGTGTCCCCAGACCTTTTCGCTCGGCATCCTCCGGCATATCCTCTTTTCCGGCAGTCTCCATCGCGGACAACAGAGTGTCCTCCGTAAAGTGCAGGGGCGGACTGCTTTTGCCTTCTTTGACGATTGCAGCAACAACCGAAAGGGTCTGTCCTTCGGTCAGCTCCGGCAGGGCTTTCTCTGCGCCCTCTTTTTTCGGCTCTGCATCCTTCATTTTGGCACGGTAGGCGTCCTCCAGTGCTTTCCATCCGGGGTGCTTCACCGTTTTTCCTTTGGCGGTAAACTCCCTACCGGCACACGCTGCAATCACAACGGTTTCCGAATAGATATGGGGCTGGGCCACGGCACACAGCAGACGCAGGGCCACCAGCTCCAGCACCGCTTTTTCTCCCGCAGGAAGGGCAGAAAGGTCTGCATCCTTGAGATTTCTGGTAGGGATTACTGCGTGGTGGTCGGTTACTTTCTTATCGTTGATGACTGTCTGCGGATCACAGGTAATGGCGATCCCTTTGCGAAACGGCATAGCATTGGCAACCAGATTCACCAACACCGGCAGGCTGTCTGCCATATCACCGGTCAGATAGCGGCTGTCAGTACGGGGATAGGTGCAGAGCTTCTTTTCATACAGGCTTTGCAGATAGTCCAGGGTCTGCTGGGCCGTAAATCCAAGCAGGCGGTTGGCATCTCTTTGCAGAGTAGTCAGGTCATAAAGGGCAGGTGGCTTTTCGAGCTTTTCCTTACACTCCACCTTTTTGATTGTGACAGCTGCATCCTGGCAAGCTTCTTTCAGCTGCTCTGCGCTTGCTCGGTCACTTATGCGCTCCCCGGATATGGTAAGACCGGGCAGCTCCAGCGCCACGGTATAAAAAGGAACCGGCTTAAAGGTGTCGATTTCAGCTTCTCGCTGGACAATGAGTGCCAGCGTTGGAGACATCACGCGCCCGATGTTGAGGGTGCGGTGGTACAGCACGGAAAAAAGCCTTGTGGCATTGATTCCCACCAACCAGTCGGCCTTGGCACGGCAGAGAGCAGCATCCCGAAGTCCATCATAATCTACACCTGGGCGCAGGTTTGCAAAGCCCTCCCTTATGGCGGAATCCTCCATCGAAGAAATCCAGAGCCTTTTCATCGGCTTTTGGCAGCCTGCCAGCTCATAGACGCTGCGGAAGATCAGCTCGCCCTCGCGTCCGGCATCACAGGCATTTACTACCTCCGTCACATCCGGGGCGTTCATCAGCTTTTTGAGAATATCAAACTGCTTTTTCTTATCCTTTCCCACTACCATCTGCCAATGCTCCGGCAGAATAGGCAGGTCATCATATCGCCACTTGGCATACTTGGAGTCATAGCTGTCTGCATCCGCAAGACCGGCCAGGTGGCCCACGCACCAGCTGACACGCCAGCCGTTACCCTCCAGATACCCATCCTTACGAGCAGTTGCACCGATTACCGTAGCCAGACTTTGTGCAACCGATGGTTTTTCAGCAATCACTAAATTCATAATCTTCAGCCTCCCATTCTTCCCGCACAGGCGTGTGCAGTTTTTTCTCTATGCTGTTTTCCTCATCCAGTAGCAGGTTATAACCAAACCGGTAGTCATAGCGGTACAGTTTCCCCAGCAGGTCATTGATGATGATACGGCAAGCCAAAATGACACGGGTTTTATCCACCTGCATCAGCTGGTAGCGTTGATAATTGCTGTAATATTCTTCGTGACGGCGGGTATTGCAGGCGGCATCTTCAAGTAAACTATCTACTGCATCCTGACAACCATCTTCTTTTTCCCCTTCCATGCAGTTCAGAAGTTCCATCATCAAGGGAAAGCTCTGTTCATCCATAGGAGCTTCTACTGCAAGAAAACCGATCAAAGCGGATAAGAGCAGATGAGCCGCCGTCTGTTCTTGTTCCGTCAAAACGGCCATTGTTTTCTCCGCATTTGGCAGGATCTTTTCTTCCACAAAATCTGCCGCGTCACCGGAATAAAGCTGACGGATAGAATCTATGGACAATGAAACTGTCATGGTATCTAAGGAGAAATCAAAGGGGTCATCTTGTTTTGGCTTTCTCCAAAGTTTGTTTAACATGGTAGAAAGAATGTCGCCGCCAAAATACACAGCAATTACCAGCAGGTCAAAAACAGCAATCAGCTTGATAAATATAATCAGAACACTCATTTTTTTCGTTTCCTTTCTTTGAGCCAGCGTTCCATCTCACGATGGCAGATACCTACGCAGGGACTTCCATAACTCCCGCAACCATAGCAGGGGTGGTTGTGGGATAAAGAATGAGGACGGGAAGTTTCCCTCCCGCCCTCCGGCCTGCGTGTCATCATGCGTTCATAGGGACTGTCTGTGAAACGGGTCATTTCACACTGTCCTCATCATCTTCTTCTGTGCTGCCCCCATCAGCGTCCGGTTCGTCCGACTCCTCATCCTCGGTTTCCCATTCCTCGGAATCTTCCTCGCCATAATCATAATCGTCCAGACTGTCATTGCCCTTGGTCTTAGGCTTGTTCTTAACAAGCTTCAAATAGGCAAATACGCCACAGCCGCCCAGCAGAGCCAGCAAAAGGACTATCGCAGCCGGGTTCAGTCCGGCAGGCTTCTCTTTTTCCGGCTCCGGTGTTTCTGCCGGAGGTTCCGGTGCTTTGCCCGTACATTTACTCTTATCAGTTACACAGACCTGACAGGCCGTATTGACTGCCCCTGCTTCACATTTTGCCGTGCAGCTGCATACCGCAGGCGGCTCCTCTTTTGCTTTTCCATCTTCCATCAGTGCCATCAAATCCGCTTCATCCACCTGATTCAGAAAGTGAACAGCAGTCTTTTTATCCTCATTCGCCCTGTCAATCAGGATGTAAAAGTAATTTCCAGCTTTGGTCGTAACAGTAATAAGCTGCTTATTGCCTCCAAAATCATCCACCAGTGCCGCATTCCCCTCCGGTGTAAGTGCCGGTGCTGGTTCTGTTTCTTCCACAGTAACATTGCTGTCATTGGTAGAATCCTCTGCCGGTGCCGCCGGAGCCTGTTCTGACCCCTGTGCAAAAGCAGGGATCGTAAAGCCAAATGCCACAACCATTGTCAGGCAAAGGGCGGAAAGTGTTCGGAGCAATCGTTTATTCCTCATAGCTGTTTTCCTCCTGTTCGTTATTGTCATCAGCCAAACTGCCGGGAACTGTGCCACCGGACAGCATGGCGCTCAACTGGGTCGGGGTCATACGCAGGGCGCGCACCATCTGGACGATCTCCAGATTTTCTGCCTCGGTTTTCTGTGCTTCCAGCGCCTTGAGCTTTTCCTGATACTCTGCGATCTTCTCGCGGACCTTTGTGATCTCCTGATCAATGCGCTCAATTTTGTTCTTTGCCATCGTCTATCACTCCTTCTTAAAAATCTCTGTTACCAGTTCATCAGGCCGTAGCCCTTAATGCTTTGATAATTCAGGTCATAACTTTTGATCTTGCAGGCATCACCGGAATTTCCCTCCACGGTATAAACACGGCTGCCATCCGTACCGATCACGATACCTACATGGTCTGCTGTCCCATCCAAATCCCAGTCAAAGAAAATTGCATCTCCGGGAGCCAGATTGTTATAGCCTCTTGCGCCCCACTGTCCATGAGACTGGAACCACGGAACGCCCTGCCACTCACAGCCTGCAAAGCGCGGCTCACTTTTTCCAGCCTGGTTATAACACCAGGATACAAAGCAGGCACACCACTCCACGCGGCTGTCAAAGCCATACCAGCTCCAATAAGGATAGCCGCCCACATTGCCGACCTGACGCTTGGCCAACTCCACCAACTGCGGATTTCCGGGACGGGTTCCATTTACAAACTGTACACCGGTCAAGTCCTCGGAATTGCTCATGTCAGGGGAGCCGCCGCCAAACAACAGCGGCTTATTGCCCATGGTCTGCCGGTAGACCTGATACATTTTCATCTGCTCCGGGGTCAGAAGTTCCGACACCACAGCGGAAATGGGCTTGCTGGCGAGTTTCACATTCAAAATGTAATACTCATAGGGAACTTCTTCTGAGGTGGTCTCACCGGTCTCCGGGTCGGTGGAGGTCTCCGTGCGGTAGCGAATCTCCACTTCCTCAGTAAGCGTCAGCTGATACTGTGCTGCAAACACACGCGCCAGCTCTGCCTGAGCGCTCTGCCGGGTGTAGCCTTGCAAGACGGCAGAGAGAAATGCTGCCAGCTCATGAGGGTCATGGCCGATCATACCAAGGTCATAGCGATACTCGTCATACCCTGGGTGGCTGCTTTCAATGTTGTCGATTTCCTCCTGCAACTGGGCTTCTCTGGCTGCATAATCTGCCTCCACCGCCAGCATTTCCGGGTCATCCGAGGGATAGGTGGTGCCGGAGAGAACGGAACCGATGCTCTGCGCCATCATGGAGCAGGAGGACATGGTATTCATCAGCATACAGGTAATGAGGAACAAAACCCCTGCCATCAGGAAACCCTTCTTGTGGCGCATGACGAATGCCCCTGCCTGCTGTGCCTTTTCTTTTACCGTCCTTGCGGCTTTTCCTGTTTTGGATGCAGCCTGGGCGGTATTTCCAGCAGTCTGACCGGCGTGTTTGGCGGCGGCATACTGCTTTTTGATGGCCTGCTTTTGCTGCCAGCGGGAAAGTGGATTGCTGGCAAACTGGGGATTTTCCTGCAAAGATTTCTGGTACAGAACATTTACATTTGCCTTTTCCAGTTGGCGCTCTGCCTGTGCTGCTTTGCGGTACGGCTTCAGCTTGTGGCTGCGATAGCCCTCCCGCACCAGATAAGCGCCGGTCTCCACCGCTTCCTCGGACTTGTGGGCGCTTTCCACGCCCACATTGTCCTGTTCTGTTTCCCGGATCTCTTTGTGGAGCTTGCCCGCAACCAGATGGACGGGAGCTTCCTTGACCCCTTGAGAAAGTTTGGAGGGTGGCTTTTTCTTGTCCTCAAAGGTCAGCTTCGAGGTCTTTTTTCCGGTATCCGGGTCGATGACCGTCTGCCTGACCTTTTTCTTTGGGATATTGGCCTGCGCCTTATCTGCTCTGGCCGCAGCTTTCTCCGCTTTACGGATCGGCTTTTCCAGTGCAGGGTCAGACCGTTCCTCATCAGTAAAGCGCAGGCGCGGCTCCTTATTCAAACCATTCTCCCAGCATGAGGGAGGACATCATGTAGTGCAGCTCTGCATAAATGGCCATTCCCACAGGATCGTTGAACATACAACCGGACAGGTAGGCGTAAAACTGTGCCACCACATCGGACAGGATTTTCGCTTCGGTTCCTTCCAGAACCAGACCACCCATACCTTCCTTGGCACGGATGGTGCTCCAGACCTCTGCCAGACGGAGCAGCCCCACCTGACCGGTCTCATTCAGTTCGGCTGCCTGATCTGCCGCCGTGCGGCACTCACTTACCGCATCAGCCATGACCGTAAGCAGCTGGCTACGCTGAGCATTTACCGCTCTGTCAAAAAACATCAGCTGATTTTTATTAAAAATGTTGGGGTTCATCATCATTCATCCTCCTTCTTTTTCAGTTCCTGGGGTTTGGTAGTCATAATGCGGTACAGCTCGGTGTTCTTCGGGAAGTGGTCTACAAACGGCAGGATCGTGGAGCCATAGAACAGCAGACCCTCGCCCTCACCGGAGTGGGTCACATAGCTAAGCTGGTGCGTGGAAATGCCAAGCTGCTTGGCGAGAATCTGTCGGTCTCCGCCTGCCTGGTTGAGCATATACACGAAGTCCGAGTTTTCAAAGATGTTCTCCACCTCACGGCTGGAAAGCAGATCTTTGACATTCTGCGTGATGCCGGTGGGGATGCCGCCCCATTTGCGGAATCGCTTCCAGATTTCCACCGTATAGGCAGCGGTCTGTTCCTCCTTCAAAAGCAGGTGCATCTCGTCGATGTAGTAGCGGGTGGACTTGTGAGCAGCGCGGTTGATAGTAACGCGGTTCCACACTTGGTCCTGCACCACCAGCATACCGATCTTTTTCAGCTGCTTGCCCAGTTCCTTGATGTCATAGCAGACAATGCGGTTGTTGATGTCCACATTGCTCTGGTGGTTGAACACATTGAGGGAGCCGGTTACATAGATTTCAAGAGCCGTAGCGATATACTGGGCTTCCTTTTCTTCCTGTTCCCGGAGCAGGTTGTATAGGTCCTCCAGAACCGGCATATTCTCCGGGCGCGGGTCATTGAGGTAGGTCTGATAGACCAGACGCACACAGCGGTCAATGATGGTTTTCTGCACCGGCTGTAAGCCCTCCTTACCGCCCACGATCAGCTCACACAAGCTGAGGATAAAATCAGATTTGAGGGACAGCGGGCTTTCATCATCCGAGTAGTCCAGGTTCAGATCCATCGGATTGATGTAGTTGGTAGATGTAGGCGAAATCTTGATGACCTGCCCATGCAGACGCTCAACAAGAGGTGCATACTCCGCTTCCGGGTCACAGATGATAACATCATCACTGGTAAGCAAAAAGCAGTTGGCAATTTCTCGTTTTGCGCTGAAGGACTTACCGGAACCCGGCGTACCCAAAATCAAGCCGTTGGGGTTTTTCAACAGCTTTCGATCCACCATGATGAGGTTGTTGGACAGGGCGTTGATGCCGTAGTACAGAGCCTCTTTGCCGTTCTGGAATAATTCCTGTGTGGTGAACGGTACAAAGATAGCCGTAGAACTGGTGGTCAGTCCTCGCTGGATCTCGATCTGATTGAGTCCCAGGGGCAGACAGCTCATCAGCCCTTCTTCCTGCTGAAAGTCCAGCCTGGTCAGCTGACAGTTATACTTCTGGGCAATGGAGCCTGCCTGGAAAATGTTGTTGCCAAGCTGACGGGGATTGTCCGCTGTGTTCAGCACCAGAAAGGTCAAAAGGAACATTCTCTCGTTGCGGCTCTGCAAATCCTGCAAGAGTTTTTTCGCTTCACTGCCGTAAGTAGCAAGGTCAGATGGAATGATGTCCATGTCGTATCCGGCGCGGACTGCTTTTTTCTGTTCCTCGATCTTACTGCGATCAAGGTCGGTAATCTTGCGCTTTACCGTTTTGATGGCTTTCACCTGATCCACCGACTGAATGTGCATACTCACAATGAGCGAGCTTTCCATATCCAGAAAATCAGCCAGCAGACGGTCATTCAGCTCCGGTGCGAGAATCTGCAAAAAAGAAACAGCCCCGTATTTCTTGCCCATACGGAACTGCTTGCCGGTGCGGAACTCAAAGGAGCTTGGTGCAATAAAATCCTTTGTGGACAGACCGGAAGGAGCCAGCCAGTCCCATTCAAACTGAAACGGGAGTTGTTCATCCATGTGGAATACCGCATGAAGCTGAAAAAGCCTTTCTTTACCGTCCAGCGTTCTGGCAGCTACACCAAGACGCTTGAAGTTATTAAGTATATCGGTCTCAATACGCTCCAGACGGGGCTTGGCGGCTTTGATGCTGTCTGCGTCGATACCAAAGGTCAGGTATTTGGTCTTGATGAGGCCGTTGTTACCTCTGGCCAGCTGATTTTGCAGCATTGTGGTATATTCCTCGCGGATACTGTCAAAGGCATCCCTCTGGGGCGGGATGGAAATGGAGTTAGCAAAGGTCTCCTCCGATGCCGCAAGGTTCAAAAAAGACAGCTGGAAATGAATCGAGCTGTCAAAATAATTGAGGAAATCACACCAACCCTCAAAAATTGCCGTCTTATCTTCGTTTTGGGAGAGCTGATAGTTGATGTCCTGAAACTGAATGGTCTTTGTGTAGTGGCTGTCCGATATGCGGCAGATCCCGTCCGTCCACATCCGTTCATAAGGGATACTGTCCTGCGCAGATTTTCCTTTTTTGTCCGTGCGGTTAGCGCGGGCAATGGCCGCTTCGATCTGCTTCTTATCAGCGCGGGACAGCTTTTTCTTTGTCTTTACCGGCTGCACAGTTTTTTCCTCGGTTTTCCCGAACATCCGATGCAGCCATTTTTTTATTGCGGTGAACAATGTCATACACCTCCTTATCGAGCATTTCCTGCCGCTTTAATACGGCATAAAAGTTATTGGTCTGGTAGGGACGCTGCTTGGGACGGATCACAGCTACTTTGAGAATGTTGCCCACGATCTTTTCCAGGGGCTGTCCATGCTTTTCGTACATAGCCAGCATAAAGAAGGGCAGCATAACCAGCATCATACACATAGCCGCTACACTGTTTCCGGTAGGTTTTCTGAGCAAAAAGAAAAGCGGTACGCCAATAAGCGCTCCGCCCGTGAAGCAGATAAGCTGCCGCTTGGTCAGATTGAACATGACCTTTGTTTTGACTTTTGTTAAGTCCTTGGGTACGGGTACATAAGCCAATGTAGAAACCTCCTTCCGTTTTAGTGTGCCTGAAAGACTGATTTGGCGAGACTGCCGGTTTTGAACAGCGTAAAACATAGCAGTACGGTGTAGCCCACGCAGCTCCAGATTGCCATGATGATGTCATCTTCCAGAGCGATGTTCTGCACCAGCACAGCATAAATTGCCACGCAGACGATAATGAGAAACGCCTGAAAGCCCAGTGCCAGCAGAGATCGGAGGTAATTCTGTCCCATACCGCCCCATTCCTTGCCCATCATTGCAGCCATTGGAACGGGAGCCACCGAAGTCACAAGGTAGATTTCGATCATACGGCCATAAATAACGATAAAGATACAGATATATAACGCCCACATAGTAATGCCAATAAAGAGGGATTGGAACCACAGTCCGAACAGCGGTCCCAGATCCATTTCCATCAGCCTCGGTTCCAGATCGGTCATAACTGAGGAAATGTCAATGGACGCATCCGAATTGATAACCCCTGCCGCCTGCGCCACTACGCTCTGCGCCATATCAAAGACGCCCATCACGATATTCCATGTATTTGTGACAATGAGGATGGCAGCGGCTGATTTGAACACCCACTTGAAAATCATCCAGGTGTCCACATCATGCAGGTTGTTCTTGTCTGCGATCATCTGGATCAGGTCTACGGTCATCACGATAGCCAGGATCACGCCTGCAATCGGCACCATGATGGAGTTGGACAGATTCTCAATCATGCTGAAAATACTGCCATTCCATCCCTGTGGGGTCTGGCCTACCTGTACGGATATATCCGCGACCTGCTGGTTTACACTGTCAAACATCCCCGAAAGGTTGCTCATAATGCCGCCCACCAGCATTTCTTTCAGCCAATTTGTCAGGGCTTCAAGTAAGAAATCCATACGGTGTCAACCTCCTTTCCGCCGCCCCCGCAAAACTGCGGGATCGGCAAGGATTTCATACGGAGACGCTTAGACAGAGAAAAGCCCGGAGAGCAGAGGTACAAGGACCATGCCTACCACGGCTACACCAGCACCGGCCATGAGCTGCTTCATGCCCTGGCTCTTTACTGATGTGTGATAAAGAAGTAATAGAAGTGTAAAAAATTTTGCCGTTCCTATCCGGCACATGAGGTATGTCGGATAGGTCGGGCGGTTATTCGGGCAAGTCCACCTTGCCAACAAAAGAATAATAAATCTCAATGTCCTGCCTACGGGTCTTGTTCTCGTCATAGCTGCACTCATGCACAACGATTTTCTCTACAAACTCCCGCAACAGAGTAGGGGTAAGTTCTTCAAAGCTGGTATGCCGCCGAACAACATTCATAAACTTTTCTGCGTTCACGGTGGCTTCCTGTGCTTTGGAAAGCTCCGCTTGGATAGCAGCGGCTCTTTCTTTCAGCTCCCGTTGTTCTGCTTCATAGTCTGCCGACAGCTCTGTGAAACGCTCGTCTGATATGCGCCCGGTCACGCTGTCCTCATACAGCCGCTTGAAAATAGCGGATAACTCGGCTATGCGTTTCTCGGTGGCTTCCAGCTCCTTTTTCTTGGCGGCGTTCCTGCGCTTGCCCCCGTCCTCGTTCTGCTCAATCAAGAGCTTCATAAACCGGGCTTCATGCTTTGCCGCATAGCTTGTCACTTTCCGCAGATTGGAGAGTACGCCAGCGGTCAAGAGGTCGGTGCGGATAAAGTGCGCCGTACAGTCATGGGTGCGTTTCTTGTAGTTGCCGCAGATATAACAGTCCTGCTTGCGCTTGTCCGTCTGATATCGCTGCTGATACATGACACTACCGCAGTCCGCACAGAACAGTATGCCGGAGAACAAGCCCACTTCATCATAGCGGTTGGGGCGTTTGCGCTGCTTGCGAAGTTCCTGCACCCGTTCCCATGTCTGGGTGTCTATGATAGGCTCGTGGTGGTTCTCGAAAATCACTTGCTTTTCCAGGGGATTTTCTACACTGTGCTTGACTTTGTAAGAGAGCTTTTCTGTCTTGAAGTTTACCAGACAGCCTGTGTATTCCCGGTTTTCAAGGATATGCACAACGGTATTGGTCGCCCACTTGCACTCATAGCCGGGGTGGTAGCGGCGGGTGCTGCCCGTCCTACGGTATTCCAGCGTCCCCGGCGTGAGGATTTGCTGCTCTGTGAGCATACGGGCTATCTTAGTCGGACCGTTCCCGGCAAGGCAGAGGTTGTATATCTGCTTGACTACGGGTGCAGCTTCCTCGTCAATAATGAAATTTTCGTCCTCGTCCATGAGGTAGCCATACACAGGCTTGCTTGTGATGGGCTTGCCACTCATGCCTTTTGAGCGTTTTACTGCTTTGATTTTCTTGCTCGTATCTCTCACCAGCCATTCGTTAAAGATATTCCGCAGCGGGGCAAAGTCATTGTCGCCTTGTGCGCTGTCCACTCCGTCATTGATAGCGATAAAGCGGACACCTTTCTGTGGGAAAATCATTTCCGTGTACATTCCCACTTGCAGGTAGTTTCGCCCTAACCTCGACATATCCTTTACGATAACTGTCCCGACTTTTCCGGCTTCAATGTCCGCAAGCATGGCTTGAAAACCGGGTCTTTGAAAGTTCGCACCAGAATAACCGTCGTCCGTGTACCAGCGCAGATTGGAAAAGCCGTTCTGCTTTGCATAGGTTTCAAGAATACGCTTCTGGTTGGAAATGGAATTGCTCTCGCCTTGCAGCTCGTCCTCATGGGAAAGTCTTGGGTAAAGGGCGGTAATTGGTTGTTGGTTGGTCTGTCTTAACATAAAATCCTCCGTTTCCGACAGCCAGCCCCACTATTCCGTACCTTGATTATACCACATGGGGCGGCGGTCTGTATAGCGGCAAAAGCGTCAAATCTGCTTCTTTATGGTCGGTCAAATCGCCGTTTTTTGTGTAGCAGCTTCCGCTTCCAGCACTTTCATCATCTTGTCGGCTGCGGTATCGGTTGCGCCCTGCTTGAAGAAGCCGGAAACGGTAAGGACGGAGTTGCCCATGCGGATTTCCGTCACACAGTCCGGGCGGCGGTCTGTTTTGGTGGTGCTTGTCTGTTTCGTTTCTGTCATAGGCTCTCCTTTCGCTGCTTCATCAGTTGCTTTAATCGTTCCAGCTTTTCCTGTGCGGTTTCCTTTCGGAAGTTGCTGCCCGTGAAGCGGACGGGGGCGCACATGGAAGTCAGCCTGTCATAGATACGGGCGTGGGGCGTGTCCTGCGGGTGCTGCAATTCCTCCAGCGTGAGGTTGGTCGTGGCGATCAGCGGCTTGTCGCTTCGGTAACGGCTGTCAATCACGCTGTAAACCTGTTCCAGCCCGTATTCTGTTCCTCGCTCCATACCAAAATCATCAAGTATCAGCAGGGGGTAGCTGCAAAGGCGGGAAATATATTCGTTCCTGCCATCAAAGCTGGCAGCAAGGTCATTGAGTATGGTTGCAAAGTTTGTCATACAGACGGCAACCTCTTTCTCCATAAGGGCGTTGGCGATACAGGCGGCAAGGTAGCTTTTTCCTGTCCCCACGCCGCCCCAAAACAGGTAGCCGATATTTTCAGCCTGCATGGTTTCCCAGCTCTCCACATAAAAGCGGGCGGTTTCGGTCTGCGGGTTTCTGCCGTTGTCATGCTCAAATGTCCAGTTCCGCATAGCAGGGTCGGTAAAGCCCCGGCGTTTCAAGTCCTCCACTTTTTCAAGGTGCTTCTGTCGGCTTTCGGCGGCTTGCTGCTTTTCACGGGCTGCTCGCTGGCAGTCGCAGTCTGTTGGGTGGCGGTCACGCCCGAAACAGGTCTTTCCCTCTGCAAAGTAGGCTTCTTTGGGCGTATGGCACTTGCCGCAGTATAAAAGCCCGTCCTCGCCTGTGTAGTCCTCCGCTTCGGCGGTAGTGGCTGTAATGTCCGTAATCATAGCTTCAATCTCGTTTTTCATAAGCTCTCGCCCTCCTTGCATGAATAATCGGGTATGCCCTGTTTCGGGGCAGCCTTGCCTTTGGCAGCGTCTTCCTGCGCCCACTTGTAAATGGTGGCTGCATGGCTGTGGTACTGCTTCCCGGTGGAAGCGATATGGCAGGAAAGCCGGTCAATATAATACTCCCACTTGTCGGGCAGCTCTGTTTTCAGCCCGGAAAGCTCTGTATCGGTCAGTATCACATTGTTGTATCTGCCATAAGCGGCGGGGGCGGGGTGTCCCGTTTCTCCCTCTCTCTCTTTTTCTATCTCTATCTCTTTCTCTAACTCTATCTCTTTCTCTGGTGGACGAATGTCGGACAAATGTCCGCCTTTTGTCCGGGGCGGTAAAAGTGCCTTGTTTTCCAGCCTTGCAGCCCGTTTTCGCTCGGCTTCGGTAGAGGACTGTCCTATCATCAACTCAATGTCGGTCATATAGAAAGCCCCGCTGTCAAGCTGCTCCACAAGCCCCAACTGCCGGAAAATCTCCAAAGCCCTCTCAACCGTTCCTATCTGGTGGCGGGTCAGTGTCGCTATCATCTGCGCTGTGTAGGGGATATGCTCGTCAAGCTGCAATTTCCCGCCGTTTTTCAGCGATTTTAAGTACAGCTTCAAGAGGATATTGGAGTATAAAATCCCGTCTTTCATATCTTCCAGCAGCACAATGGAGTCGCTGTCAAAAAAGTTCTCTTTCAGCTTGAGGTAATAATATTTGCGGTTATCTGCCATTGTCCCTGTCCTCCTTTTTCCGGCGTTTGGAGTAGTAGTGGGGGCAGAGTATGATAATCGCCCGGAAGCTCTGCTTGCAGCTATGGGTACAGCCCCGGCAGAGGTCATTGTATGTGATACGGTCGCAGGTGGTATTCCCGACTTTCACTTGTCGCAGGAAAAAAGACCATTCCAGCCGCCGTTTCTTGCTCATTCTTGGCATGGGTGCGCTCCTTTCTGCCGTTTCCGCTGGTGTGGCGGTATCGGCGGTAATTCTGTATCATCTCGGTATCATTTTCGGGGTTTTTCTGCCCTGTAAGCCCGTTAAAAAATCCTTTGGTATTGCGGATAGGGTACGGGGCAGCCCCCTTGTTCTGTATGGGTTCGGGTACATTTGGGGGCGGTTTTTATCGCTCCTGTTCCTGCCTTTTCACAGGCTTGCGCTCCCGGTGTAAAATCTGGTCGATATTGCCCTTGACAGTCTGTAAGCGGCGGTATTCCTCCCGTTTTGCCCGGTAATCGTTGTAGCCGCTGTTTTTCTCTTGGATAAGGCTTTCAATCTCGGCTTGCAGGGCTTTATAACCCGGCAGCTTGGAAATGCCGTTTTCTTTGAAATAGCGGGCGGCTGCGTCTGCTATAATAAAGTCGCTTTCGTGCTTCTGACGGTAGGCTGCTTTTGCTTTGGCGTTTTTCTGCTGTTTCAGCCCGTCCCGGACAGGGCGGGTCTTGGAATAGGCAAGCACCTGCCGTTGCAGCTCCTTTTTTCCGTTCAGCGTCTTTTCCACCTGCTTCAGCTCTGCAAGGCTTTCCTGCATGGCGGTATAGGAGGCAGAACAGGCTTCGTCCAGTTCCTCCGGGGAAGAAAAGCCGTACTGCTGGTAGGCGGTAACGGTAGCTGCCATTTGCTTTAGATTGTGCTTTGCCGCCCAGCGGTCATAGCCCACGCCCTTGCCCTCGGCTCGCTTGGCTTCCCGGTCAACCATGCGCTGCAAGGTGTTGTCTGCCGGGGTGGTTTTTGCGGCTTTTTCCTCCCGCAAGCGTTCCTTTTGGGTGTGGGGGTATTCGGGTATGGCTGTGGTCTGTTCGGCAGCTCTGCGGGCGTTCTGCGTGAGCAGGGCAAGGACAGCAGCCTTGTCAAAATCGTCCCCCAGCTTCCGGGCTGTGATAGGCTTTGTCCTGTCCGGCGTGAGGTAGGAAAGCCGCCCCCGGCTCTCCTTGACGGTCACGCCCTCCCGCAGCAAAAGGGAAGAAAACTCGTCAAAGCTGGTAGCTTGGGACAGTGCCTGCCGTATCGTCCGGCGCAGCTTCGCCTTGTCCGTTTCAAACTTGGTGGGCTTGGTCGTCTGTCCGGCGGCTTCTCTGTCGGCGTTCTCTTTATCAAGGGCAAGCTGCCCTTTCTTTGCCGCCCAGTATTCCCGTTCTGTTATCCGTTCCTTGCTGCCGTTCAAGAGGTCGATTTGGTAAAGCCCCTCCCGGTGGCACATCTCCATGACTTCGCTCTTGAAATATTCCATAGCGGCGTTGGTACAGCGGTGCTTGCAGCCCTCCCTTGTGTCGGCTGGTCTGTCCATGTAGGGCAGAAGCGGGACTTCATAAATCCGCAGGGAGTTGATGACGATATGCACATGGATATTGCCGCTGTGGTTATGCCCGTCCGGGTGGGTGCAAATTAGGGCTTGGTGCCCGGGAAAATGCTCCTTGCAGAACTGCTCGCCCAACTCCTGCGCCCGGTCTACGGTCAAGCCGTTGTCTGTCCCGTCCCGTGGGTCAAAGCTGATGATATAGTGGTGGCTTTTCACATCTTCCCGTTTTTGGTTTTTACCGTATCGGAGATTTGCCCGCATACAGGCAACGGCGAAATCCTCGCCCCCGCAGTTGAGGGAAGAAATGTGGTAATCCTCCCTCGGTATCAGCCGCCCGTTTTCATCAAGGGTGGGCTTCATGGTAAACTCGTCATGCTCAAATGTGAGATAGGCTTCCGCTGCGCCATAGTCGGCATTTTTAGAGCTGATATGTTTGAATGTTGCCAACAGCGTCACCCACTTTCTGCAAGACTTCAAACTTTAGGGCAGCAAGGTCGGAAACTGCCGCCCGTACCTCCCCGGCAAGTTGCGGGTAGGGGCTGTGCCACTCGTTCAGCGTCCGGGCTATCTGGTTTAAGTTGCCGCCGATCCTGCCGTATTCGGCGGTCAGCTTCCCAACAGCGGCAAGCAGCTCATCATTGACGGGAGAAACGGTTATGATGGGGCGTATGGCTGCCCCGGTTATGGCTTGCCGGATAAACTCGGCTTGGCTCATGTTGTAGGCAGAAAGCCTTTCTGCAAACTCGGCGTATTCTTCCTCGGTCATGCGTGTCTTGACTACCCGGCTGCGGTGCGGCGTGTTGTATCGTTTTCGCATGGTAAAACCTCCTTTCTGTGCGTGGTGTCCTCTCACTAATAGGAGAAAAACGGGGTGTGAAGCGGAACTGTTTTTGAAAAATCCGAAAAAATATTTTGAGGGATTTTTAAGCGGCGCAAGCCGCATAAGCAGGGTTTGGGGAAGGCACTCCCCAACAAGATTCCCGCAGGGGCAAAATGAGCGAAAAGCGAATTTTGGTACTGCGGTAGAATCTTGCTCTTAGTAAGCCGCAGACTGCCCCTGTCCGGGTTTTTCCGTACATAGAGCGAACAGGGCGGGGCTTTCAGCCCGCTGTGCGCGGCCTTTTTTCCTTTCGCCAAAGATACATTTGAAAGGCCGCCAGCTACCCGCTGTCCGGGGATTTTTTCAAATTTCCTTTTGCTTCTGTAATGCGGAAAAGAGAAATTTGGCAACCGGCGGGGCAGAGAATTTTTCCTTTCACTCCCTACAACACCGCATTTTGAAATTTGCCAAACGGGGCAGGCAGCCTTTTTCTGGCTTTACCTACCTACTACGGGTGAGTTTGCGATTTTGCCAAATGGACAACAAAAAAAGCAGCAAATCTTTTTCAGACTTACTGCTTTCGCTGGCCGCTGGTAGCGGCTGATATTCAGTTTTTTTCTTATCGGTCAAATCGAAACTTGAACAGCGCGGCAATTAGCTGTTGTTTCACATATTCCTCAACCTCAGCGTTGACCTGTCCGTGTACTTTGGAAAAGTAGCGGATATATCCGGCGTAGTGGGAAAGGACGGTGTCGATTGCGTCCGGGTCGCCCTCATGCGCCTTAACGATTGTTTCATAGGGGAGAAGTTTACTCATAGCGATTTTCCTCCATGAGCCGCCGTAGCCGCTGCAAGGCAAGCTGGATATGCCGCCCCGCTGTGCTGCGTGTCCGGCCAATATGTACGCCGATCACGCGCTGCGGCTGGCGCAGGAAGTAGTAACGGAAAATTTTTTCCTGTGTCTGCTCCGGCAAACGGGCAAGGGCGGCGGCAAGTTCCGCATGGTACAGAACGGCGGTCTGGCCGCAGGCCGTAAAAAGATATTCTTCAAGCTGCTCCGGCTCGGCAAGCTGGACAAACTTCTCATTCATCAGGTAGTCAAGGGAAACTTCCCGTTCCCACCTCCGGCGCAGCTTCAAAATTATATCTATGGCTGCGTGACGAATGACAATCTTGCAAAAGGCATTGAATGTGTACTGGATATGCACTTTGTAGGCTTCATCTTCGGTCATGGAAATTCCCCCTCTCTGAATAATAGTGCGGGGCGGCAGCACTCCTTGCTGTCGCCCCTTGATTGCCTACCAGCAAAGACGGGCGGGACTGTCAACGGCGGCGCGTATGCGCCGTTCATCTTGACCGTTGACTGGCTCGGCTGGCTTTGCTATTTCATTATCTCTTTCAATTATTGTCAAAGGAAATATAGATAGTTAAACTATCTGGTATGTAACTGATACTCAACCACTTATCTTCGTTTGATAAAAGTGTCCCAATCGAAACATAGTTTCCCTCTTCGATTTCCTCCGATACATTCTCAATTACGGAAAAACCTTCTTGGTTCAAAACCTCCATGTACTCGCTATAGTCGTCGTCGCTAATGCCGGTAAGGTTGACACTGCAATTTTCATGTTCTGTATCAAGTGTTGCCCATGCAACTGTACCGGGCGGAATAGGAAGCCCCTCTGTGTATTCATTAACAGGCCAGATACCCTTGTCAAGAGTGGTAATACTGTTAGATTGTATATTGCTCTCATTACCTGTGGGTGTAGACGAAATAGTTTGATTAGAACACGCGGCCAAAGAAATTATGAATATGATTGCCAATACAGAAATATACTTCTTCATAAGTTATCTCCTATTTTTGTGTATAGTTCGGATAATCAATAAAACAGCAATTACCGCTGCGGCAAACCCAACTGCCAAAATGATTTGTAAAACATCAAAGCCCAATGCACTCTCAATCTGGATATTTGTTGTTGCGTCTGCCTGTCCGATTGCGCCCTCTGGTGCTTTTCCTAATCGTGTGACAGCATATATCGAAAAGGCAACAACCGCAACAATAAGCGCAACAAGCGCAGAAATGATACCTTTCCTTTTTTTTGATGAGGCGTTATCAATACCAAACTGCTCTGCGGTGCTGTCTGCAAATTCTTTTGGTGTTCCTAAACGCTGGATAACCTGCTGTTCCGTTTCTCCATGCTCCAAAGCAGACGCGAAAACTTCATTCAAATCACGCACAACCTCTTTTTTCGCTTTATGTGGTAAGGATAGTTCCTTTTCAACTTGTTTAATATATTGTTCTTTCATTTCGATACCCTCGCTTGTTGATAACTTTCTATGAAGCCGTTTACGCAGTTCTCATAGCTTGACCAAAATAAGATTAGTTCATCAAGTATATTCCTGCCTTTATCAGTTAGAGAGTAATACTTTTTTGAACCGCCATTTGCCACAGCCGGAGCCAATCGACATTTAATTAGTTCTGCTTCCTGCAAACGATACAGAATAGGATAAATGGTTCCCTCTTTTGCATATCCCAAAACAGACGCACTGTTATTCAATTCGGATATAATTTCGTATCCATAAGTTTCTTTGCGTCCGATTAGGCATAAGAGTATCATTTCCAGAGAGCCTTTTTTGAATTGTTGGACATATCTGTTATTCATACTGTCGCCTCTCTTCAGCTTTGCTATTTAGTTTTACTAAGTAGCGACTATATTATATCTCTTTTGGGGTATCAAAGTCAATAGGCTTCACGGAAAAGTTACAAAATGTTGTACTTTCTGCATAGGGTAATAACGGAATAGCGGGGTACTGGCGGTCTATGTTTTGTTTTTAGTATCTTACTTCTTTATCGTACATGAGCATTGGCGCCGGGGTTGTCGTTGCCGTAACCTTCCAGCAGGTTGATAACGCCCCAGATACCGAGACCGGCACCGAGCGCGATAACGAGGGTCTGAAGAACGGTGATTGCCTGTTCAAAAAATGCCATATAGTTTGTTAGCCGGAATCTGATTAAAAAATAGGTTTGTCATGTTTCATAGGCATACAAAAGCCGGAACAATCTGCCGCCCGGTTTCCGGGGGCATGATTCCGGCTGTCCTCCTTTTTCATTATTTTTTCTCGCGATTGTCCGCTTTGTACGCCAATGGCCCATAGAGGGCAGGTGCGGCGAATAGATAAGATCACTCCCTTCTAAAGCGGAACGAAATTAAGCGCCCTTTGTGTCTACTTCATATACATCGCAGACCTCATTGGGCTTGAGTTTCAGCCTTGCAGACAAGAATGCTTCAATGTCAAAAGCGTTCTTATCATCCGCGTCGGCAGTGTACTTGAAATTGGGGTGCTTGGTGATGTCGTACTTATCCGAAAGGAAAGGACGCACACCGCGCAGCTGGAGGATACACTTGCCTCCATCCATAACAGCAAGCTCATCCTGGCTCATCAGCTCTTTTCCCAATTTTTGATAGTTGAGAGAGTGGGAAGTTTCCCGGCCACGGCTCTCTCCGGTGTTGTAGGTGTCGATGGTTTCCTTGCCCAGCACGGCAGCCAGCTCTTTGAGGGTAGTCGGCTCTTTACCGCCCAGGAAGATGGAAGTATCCATGTTTCCGATAATGGTATCTGCGTTATCCTTATAGATCGCCTTGAGCTGACTCTGCGCCTGCAACACCAGACAGGCTGAGATCTCACGGCTTCGGATCGTGGCCACCAACTTTTCCAGCTTCGGAATCTGCCCGATGTTGGCGCACTCGTCAATGAGACAGCGCACATGGACTGGGAGCCTGCCGCCATACACATCGTCGGCTTTTTCGCAGAGCAGATTAAACAGCTGGGTATAACACATGGAGATCAGGAAGTTAAAGCTATCATCTGTATCACTCATAATGAGGAACAGAGCAGTTTTCCGGTCTCCCAGAGTATCCAGTTCCAGCTCGTCATAAGCTGTGACCTCGCGCAACTCTGCAATATCAAATACGGCAAGGCGCGCACCGCAGGAAATCAAAATCGACTTAGCGGTCTTGCCAGAGACGAAAAGTCAAGGACTTTTTCATCAAATTCAAAAAGAAGTCACATTTTGCGGACTTCCTCACGGAGCAGACGCTTGATTTTGTCCTCCATCGTCTCTTTTGCGGTCTGGCTGAAATGGACACGGACGATATAGGTTGTCTTGCCGATCTGCTTTCTGACAGTCGGGCAAGTGGCGGTGTTGGTTGCGGTATTGTTCATTCAAAATCCTCCTGTAAATGAAAAATGTCCGGTGACTGTTCATCATCGGGCGGTGTCGGTATGAGGGAACAAGGCAAGGCGGCAACATTAAGGTATCTATAAAAACCTTGCCGTCTTTGCCATGCTTGCCGTGTTCCTGTTGTCAGTCTCGGAGATAGCAGACCCATGCTGTGCCGTCTTTCTCGGTCACAAGTCTGTCCCCGATACGGCTCTTTGCCGTTCTCATGGTGCGTGAGGAAATCCCACGCTCATTGACTGCCTTTTCCAGTTCTGCGCTCGGCATACGCTTTCCGTCCGCAAGCAGTTCCAGAATGAGCATTTGCGCCTGTGCGGTCTTGCTCTCGGTCTTGGCGGTGTCCGTCCCGGCAAGAAGCTCGTCAGCGGTAATGTCATAAGCTCCTATCCACGCAAACCCTTTCTCGTCTCCCAGAGAAAAGGCAATGGACTGTCCGGGCGGCGCAAGGGAGCTTTTCTCATGGATCAGCACCCTCGTTGTGGGGCTGTCCTTCAGCTTGCCGATAAAGAGCAGACTGCGGACTGCCGCCGTAATGTCGATAGACCCTAATCCCCGGTAGGTGCTTTGCGTTCCTGCGGCTTTGTTGAGGTGTCCGATCAGCACGATAGCGCACCCGGTAGCCTGTGCAATGTCTCCCAGACTGCGGAATATCGGGCGCACCTCGTTTGCTCTGTTCATGTCCACATCTGCACCCAGAAAAGCCTGTACCGGGTCAATGATAACCAGCCTTGCGCTGTTTTCCCGGATTGCCCTTGCTATGCGTTCATCGGCAAGGGTCAGCGGCGTGTCTCTATCGTCAATGACAAGCACTCGTTCAAGGTCTGCGTCTGCTTCTATCAGTCGGGGCTTGACGGTATCACCCAGACCGTCCTCGGCGGTCTGATAGATGATATTGAAAGGCTCAAGTGTCTCCATACCGGGCAAAGGCTTTCGATTGGTGCAAGCCGCCGCAAGGCGCATGGCAAAGTAGGTCTTGCCCTCGCCGGGATTGCCCTGGATAATTGTCAGCTTTCCAAAGGGGATATACGGAAACCATAGCCAATCCACGCTCGTCAGCTCCACATCTGCCATGCGGAGCATGGGGACAGGCTGGGCGGTGGGCAGCTCTCGCAGCGTGATTGTCTCGGCTATGAATTTGCGGCTGGGAATGTCCCCTTGCTGACGGAGAACATCGTTCCAGTCTTTCCTTACCGGGACAAGGCGAATGACGGCGATCTCGCCGGGAATGTCCTGTGCCAGCCGGGTACAGGCTTCACTTCCTGCGGTGTCGCTGTCAAGGCAGAGGAACACTTTTCGGATGTCCTTGCGTTCAGAAAGAAAACGGTCAAGGGCTTTGCCTGAAACGCCGCCCAGGGCAAGGTAGCTCCTTGTCTGCCAGTCCTGCGGATAAAGGCAGATAAAGGACAAAAGGTCAATCGGTGCTTCAAAGACAAAGAGCTGGTTGCCGTTTCCCTCATAGTGGAACGGATAGGATTTGTCAGACCCGGCAATGTCCTGTCTGAATGGGTCTGCCGTTCCTCGCACATGGGCGTATCTCGGCGTACCGCTTCGGTCTCTGCCGACAAACACAACATTGTGCCGCTTTGCGTCCTCGTAAATATCCCCGGAAAGAAGAAAAGCCTCAACAAGCGTTTTGTTGAGACCTCGGCTTTCTGTGAGATATTGGATTGCTCTGTCGGCTGTCCTGTTGTGCAAGGGCAAGTGAAACGCTGTGGGCGGTGCTGTGCTGGCTTCGCTCTGTCCCTCGGCGCTTTCGCCGGTTAAGAGCTGGACTGCTTCGGGAAAGGACTTGCCGTAAAACTCCATGACAAAATCAATAGGATAGCCGCCCTTGCTCTGGCTGTGGCGAAACCATTTGTTTCCCCGGACGGTCAGGCTGTCATGTTCTTTCCAGCGGTATTCTCGTCCGCTTTTGATAAGTGTCTCTCCCTGTGCGCGGAGAAAATCTTCCAGACTGACGGCGTTTGCCCGGTCGATCTGTGCTTGGGTGTACTGCATGGGCGTCCTCCTTACTTCTTGAAAACAGCGCATCGTCTGCAAATGCCATGCTCACGCTCGTCCAGCGTGTAGGGGCAGTTCGCACATTCCTCGCCGTACTGTCTCATGATAACAGGCAGATAGCCCAGCTCCTGCAACATATCAATCTGGCGGTCGGTGAGGGTGGCTTCAAAGGCAAGGCATTTCCGGGTGTGTTCGTCCAGCTCGATCAGGTCGGAAAGCGGTCTGCCATCGGTCAAAGCTTCTCCGCTCAAAAGGCGTTTTGCCGTTCTGCGGATGGGGTTGTACTCGTTCTTCCAGTCGTATTTTTTCATCGTGTCATATCCTCCTTTTTCTGTCGTGTTTGGGGTCGATTTTGGAGCTTTTGTTCCTCTGTACGCTCGTTAAATCGGGCGGCAGTATCTACGCATGACTTGACCTTCCAAAGGCGGTGTAAATCGTCTCTGACAGCCTTAAACTCGCCATAGGTGGTTTCGTGCGCCTGTTCCAGTTCGTCATACTCGTCGGACAGCTTTTTCATATCCACCTTGCCGTCCGGGAATTCCCCGGTCAGCTTTCGTCTGGCGGCGTAGAACTGTATCAGTTCCGCTTCATGCTCTGCCTTGTACTTGGCTCTGGGCTTCTCAAACTTGATTTTCTGCAAGCCGTCATAGACAGGCTTCAAGTTCTGGAAAGCAGCGGAGCTGTCATAGAGCTGCTTAATTGCTTTCATTCGGGCGGTCTGCCCGTCCAGCGTTTTCTTCAAGCTCTCTGTGGTGGAGCTGTGTTCATTGACATGGCTTTCCAAATCTTCAAGGGTGTAAATGCCGTTTGCCCGGAGATAATTGAAAGTCTCGTTCATCTCCTTTAGGTTGCTGATTTTGCCTTTCTGGGAATAAGCCCCGGCTTTGCGCTGGGTGTAGTAGGCGTTCAGCAGAGAAACAAGGTCGGGGGTCTGCGGCTTGGCAAGCTCTGCTTTTGCTTCGGCAATCCAATCAAACAGGAGAGTGATTTTCTTCTTGATGTCCCGGATAACGGCATTGGTTGCCTTGATCCAGCGGTTGAACTCGCCTTTCTCGGTGCGTATGCCTTTCTTCTCCATTGCCCGGACGGTTGCGCCCTCGTGGACGGTGGGAAGAAACTCCACGCCCTGACGCTCATAGCTCCGGTGGTCGATACGAACGTCAAGCTCCTTTTCCGCAAACTTGGCGTTGCATAGCTCCGCCCATGTCTGCCGCCAGTATTCCAGCGTTTCGGGACTGCCCCAGTCGGTAGTGGGAACGGCGTTGAAAACAAACTCGCCGTTCTGGTCTCGGATACGGTTGTCGTCCTCGTCCAGCTCATACACCCGGCGTTGCTTTAGCCCCCATTTGCCGTCCTGCTCGATGGGGCGGATAGGGCAAAGCACATGAAAATGCGGGTTTGGTATGCCGCCGTCCTCCCGGTCTGGCTGGTGTACGGCGAAGTCAACCACCATGCCCCGGCTCACAAAGTTCTCCAATAAAAATTGCCTTGCAAGAGCGATGTTTTCCTCAAGGGAAAATTCATTCTGCAAGGCAATGTCAAAGCTGTATGCAAGCTGGGCGTTCTTTCCACGCTCGGCTTTTTCCACGGCATTCCACAAGGTCTGACGGTCTGCAAATTCCGGGGGAGCATGGGACGGCAGGAGAATGTCGGAGCAGATCACGCCGCCCTTTCTGGTGTAGTCGCTGTACTCGCCGTAATACTCGCTATACAATCGCTCCCCGGCTCGGTAGGCGGCAGAAGCGATAGCGGACTGTCCTGTGCTTCGCTTAGTCTGCGTGACGCTCAGATGAAATAGTGCCATCGGCTTTCAACTCCTTTTCTCTGTTTGCTTGGCTGATGTGGGTAATCGCCATGTGACGGACGGCTTGCTGAACTTCGGACAGAGAAAAGATTTGTTCCATCAGCTCTGTCATTTCGGTGCGTGTGAGATCTTTGACCTCCGGGGCAAGGCTCTCAATCGTGCCGCCCAGATTGCAAAGACGATGGGTGCGCTTTTGTCTCTCGCCTTTCTCCAGATACTTCTTTCTGTTCTCCAGACGCTCCAGCTTGTGCTGTTCCTGTGCAAGCTGTGTCTCGACCTGTTCCTTTTCGGCTCGGAGCTGTTCAAGGTTTTTCGGTTTTGCCATTTTTCGTGACCTCCTTTTTTGAAAATGGGGATAAAAAAAGACCGTCAACTTTTCGCAGATTGCGACCAGTCAACGGTCAGTTTTTCGGTATTCAGTTGTTGTGTTCAGTTCGGTAAATTGAAGTTGGTCAAAGTTGTTGGCGAAGATATTCCACAACATTTCCATTCGTATCATAGAAACAGATGTTTCCTACATTGAGGGGCAGGACAATGGCGAAAGG
>NZ_JAVYJC010000009.1:0-78101 GCF_032490475.1 Neglectibacter sp. CSJ-5
GGCTGTGAATGAATAGAGAGCCGGATACAGCGAGAGTTGTAAGTCCGGTTCGGGGGCGAGTGCCTGGAAACCTACCGCAGCAATGCGGCAAGGCGCTGGGTACTTAGCCTACTGAACTCCGTGTCCGTAAAAGACGGCAAAAAATACCGCAGCAATGCGAAAAGCTATATCACCGAGGTGCGTCGGATTTCCGATGCGCTTTGCGCAGAGCACCGTCTATCCATCATCTGCACGGAGAAATCGGAGCAGGTCGTCCGCCCCTACGCGCAGTGGCTGGCCGAACAAAACGGAACGCCTACATGGAAAACACCCATTCAGCAGGACTTGGACGCCGCCGTTGCAGTTGCTCTCACGTGGAAGCAGTTTCTGCGGATTTTGGAGCGGCAGGGTTATGCTTTCCGCTTTGACAGGAAGCACCCCACGCTGATTCTGCCAGGCAGCGGGCGCACCGTGCGGTTCAAGACTCTGGGAATGCGGTACACCCCGGAAACCCTCCAGCGTCGCATCCTTTACCCCAAGCCTGCCCACCGGGCTGGGAAAGAACAGACGCCGGTCCGCCGGCGCCTTCTCCTTTCCGGAAAAAAGCCCCACCGCGGGCGCACCGGCCTGCGGGCGCTCTACTTTTCCTATTTATACAAGGTGGGCGCACTGCCGAAAAAGCCACGGTACATAAGTTACGCTGTGCGTGAGGATATCCGCAAGCTGGATCGACGAATCGAGCAGGCGGAATTCATCTTCAAAAATCACATCGCGGACCGCGGGCAGCTTGCCGCCATCCGGCAGAAAGCGGAAGATGAAATCGCCGTGCTGATAAAGCAGCGCCAGAAGCTCTACCGCTATGAACCAAAATCCCCGCAAATCGGTGTATGCACAGCGCAGCTGAAAAAGCTGCGGCACACGGTCAAGCTGTGCCGGAACATCGAAATCCATTCGATAGAGATGGAACAGCGGCTGCAATCGGCGCGATTGGAAGAACAGCAGAAAAAAGAAGATCCGCAGAAAGAAGCCCGCAATCGGGATAATCACAAAGGAAGGTGAATTGACTGAACTACGGAAGCGATCCAGCCGACCAGATTGTTCGGTTTACACTTGAAGGCACAGAAATGGCGCTCAGGCTGTCGGGTATGGCGGCGAAAAACTTTGCGCTGTTTGTCTATGCCGTACTGAAGGACCAGAAGAAAACCCACGGCAAGACGAGGCTTGTGCGCATGCTTCGGGAACAGCGTCCATTCAAATTCTTTAACATTCCCACGGAACATATGAGGGAGTTCGCCACAGAAGCCAAAACGCACGGCCTGCTATACGTCCCCATTCGGAATAAGCAAAAGGCCGACCGTATCGAAGTGGTGGTATTCGCGGACGACGCCTCCAAAGTCCAGCGTATTTTTGACAACCTCGGTCTTGACGCAGTTAAGGCGCAGGTCGGCGAAGCCACCATCGCCAGCGTACAGGAGCAGGAAAAACAGGCTCCCGCAGCCCCGGCCCCCGGCAAGACGGAAACCGTCAAAACCGAGCAGGGCGAAGTGGAATTCGAGGTGGGCGGCTTTGAGGACGATTTCAATATCGGCCCGCCTCAGCAGGATGCCGCCGAAAATTTTACTTCTGGCCGGGAGAAGGAATCAAATCCCCCGGCAGCGGAAAAGAGTCCGTCCGAGCCTTCCTCGCCCAGCAAAAGCTCTTCGTCCGGCTTAACAAGCCCTAAAGAGCCGGAGCATAAGCCCTCGGTGAAAAAGCAGCTGCAGGAAATCCGGCAGGAGCAGGCGGAGAAGAAAACAGGGAAATCCAAGCAGCAGGAACACCAGAATCCTACCCCCGGTCGTTCCAAGCAGAAGAAAAAGGAAAAACAGAAAGGAAGGTAATGCCCTATCGATTTATCCAGTTTGATTGGCAGAAAGCAGGAAGTCCTGCCTCAGCCGGAACAGCAGTACACCAAGGAAGAATATGCCGCTATGAAGCAGGCTGAACGTGAGGAAGTCTGGTCGAGAGTTAGCGCACAGGCCGAGTCAGTGTTCAAGGATGACGATTCCATGAGGGGATTCCTCCATTTCATGGCGGACTGCACCCCGCAGAAAACCAGCAACCTGCTGCTTCTCTATGCGCAGAATCCTGAAATCACCCATCCCCGCACCTTCGACAAATGGAAGGAAGCCGGGCGCTCCATCCGTTCCGGTGAGAAAGGATATACCTTCTATGCGGATCAGGAATATACCAAAGAGGATGGAACCAGAGGGATCGGCTCCACCATCACCAAAGCCTACGACATCGCTCAGACCAGAGGGCCGCAGCCCCTGCCGCCTCAGCAGCATCTGCCCGAAGAGGTTATCGCCGCCATGATAGAAAACAGTCCGGTCCCGCTGGTGATTTCCGACCAGATTCCTCAAGGGGTGCAGGCGCAGTATGTGCCGAGACAGCGCACCATTTTTGTCCGCAATGGGATGGATGAAACCGCCACCATCTGCGCCATCGCCCGCGAGCAGGCCCACGCCGGCTTCGACGCGGTGGGCAGTGGTTACTATCGGCAGGCGTATGCGGCTCAGGCTTACTGCGCAGCGTATGTGGTTGCGCAGAAATTCGGCCTTGATACCTCTGCGTTCCATTTTGACAAGGTGTGCCAAAGCTATACTGAAATGAGCGCGGACGATAAGCGCGGCTTTTTGGGCGACGTTAAACGGGCCGCCTATTCCATCAACTGGGATATCCAGAGGACCTTCCGGGATCTGGAGCAGGCCATCCAGCCGGATGAATTTTCCGTCGCAGCGCCCAAGCCTGCCAAGGCGCCGAAAGCAAAAACAGAGAACGCGCCGGATCGATGAACGTTTTCCGTTTGTTTTCTTTTGTGCAGTAGCTTTTCGCAGGCTGTTGTGCTATATTAAAGTAAAATAAGATTAAATGCCGGAAGGAAGGGAATCGCCATGACAAGGCAGCGGTTGGTGAAAATGACCTACGGGGACCGGAACATACTGGTCAAAGCACTTCAAAGCGCGCGGGGATCCATCGGCCCGGAAGTGTCCGAAAAACTGCAGGCACTTATGAACAAAACCCTCGCTGCTCCAAAGCGCAAGCTGTACCTGAGCGACGAAGAACACCAGTACGCCACGCTGTCCATGAACGGGATGCGAAACGCCTATCTTGCGGCTGATCGAAGCTGCGGCGGCATTGACCGTCTTCTCATAAAGCTCATCCGCGCGAAATACCGGCGTGTACCTGAACGATATAAAGTGTAACAACGATCTTTGCCCGGAGTCTTTGGAATTTTTCTCCCGTCGACTCCGGGATTTTTTGTTTTATTGAAAAAGGAGGGGAGTAACCGACAAGACCGTCTGCATTGTTTTATCTTTCTGCTGTGAAGAAAGGGTGGGTGCCTCTTCAGCGGGATAGCTACAGAAAAAAATTCCTGGTGGGTATGGCTCCTGCCTTTGCCCATCGTCTGGTGGGCCGCCCTGTTGGTCGCCGGAAGCTGGCGCGACGGGATGAACCTTGTGGATCTGCTGGAAAAGCTCTCTGCCTCCATGAACAGCCCCTTTTCTGTTCACTGGACGAAATACTCCGCCCGCTGCCTGTTGTTCTTCACGCTGGGATATGCGGTTGTCGCCCTTGCCGCAACCGCCAACCGCAAGCATTACCGCAGGGGTTCGGAGCACGGTTCCGCCAGGTGGGGCAACGTGTGCAGGATCGCCAAGCGGTACCGGGACAAGAAAAATCCTAAACAAAACCTCATTTTGACCCAGCATTTCCAGATGGGGATGGACGGCCACAAGCACAAACGCAACACCAACGTGTTGGTCATCGGCGGATCCGGCGCGGGCAAAAGCCGCTCCTATGCCATTCCCAATGTGCTCAACTGCGGGACGTGTTCGCTGGTCGTCTGCGATCCAAAATCCGAAATCCTGCGCAAAACAGGCGGAGCGCTGAAATCCAACGGCTATGAGGTGCGGGTGTTTGACTTGTTAACCCCCGACGCCTCCTTCTGCTACAACCCATTAGCCTATGTGCGGGACGACAAGGACGTGCTGCGCCTAATCGAAACCCTCATTCAGTCCACCACCCCGCCCGGGGCGCAGAGTTCGGATCCCTTCTGGACCAAATCGGAAACGGCGCTTCTGCAGGCCTTGGTCCTATATCTCATGCATGAAGCGCCGCCGGAAGAACAGAACTTCGCCACGGTGATGGAGATGCTGGCCGCCGCGGAAGTACGGGAGGAAGATGAGGAATACGAGTCTCCTCTGGACGTCCTGTTCGCCCGTTTAGAGATGCGGGATCCGGAGAGTATCGCTGTCAAGCAGTACCACATCTTTAAGATGGGCGCCGGCAAAACGCTGAAATCCATCTTAATCAGCGTCGGCGTCCGGCTGTCGGCTTTTAACCTGCCGCAGATTGCAAGGCTTACCTACACCGACGACCTTCATCTGGAGGAAATGGGCGAGAAAAAAGTGGCCCTGTTCTGCTGCATCCCGGACTCGGATAAATCCCTCAATTACCTTGTGGGGATGATTTACGGGCAGCTCATCCAGACGCTGTATTTTGTAGCCGACCGGAAATACAAAGGCCGGCTGCCGGTGCCGGTTCACTTGCTCATCGACGAAGCGCCGAACATCGCCCTGCCCACGGACAACTTTTTGCCCTGGCTTTCCACAATGCGAAGCCGCAATATCTTCTGCAGCTATATCGCGCAGAATATGGCGCAGATCAAGGCGCTGTTCAAGGAGCAGTGGGAATCGCTGGTCGGCCTGTGCGACGAGTTTCTCTATCTCGGTGGGAACGAAAAGGAAACCCACAAGTATGTTTCCGAGCTCATGGGCAAGGAGACGTTGGACACGAATACCTACGGCCACAGCCGCGGACGAAACGGCAGTTTCAGCATCAACGACCAGCAGACGGGTCGGGAGCTTCTCGCCCCCGACGAAGTACGGATGCTGGATAACCGCAAGGCGATCCTGTTTGTCCGCGGGGAACGCCCCATGATGGATGACAAATACGATCTCATGCGCCATCCAAACATCCGGCTGACAGAGGACGGCGGTGCCGCGCCCTACGATTACACGCTGGCAAAGAGTGCCGCAGATGACCTCGACTACTCTCCAGAACAGTATGACGAGTTTGAACTGCTGGAGCCGGATGATTTTATGAAATCGTAAATAAACACATATTGAATTGGAGGAATGCTTCTGAAGAAATTCAAAATTGCTTTTAAGAAAGCACCCAAGAAGAATCGCAGGCCACAGAATACGCTTTCTCTCGGCAGAAATGGACGATTTGGTTTTTCCGCCTACATCGCCGTGGTTCTGTGCTTCTGCTGTCTTTCAACAACCGTCTTTGCTGCCGGTGACCCGCTGGCAGTCGTAAATAATCTCTCTACCTTCATTTTTTCCTTGATCCGCGCCATCGGTCTGATCCTGTTAGGCTGGGGTGTGGTACAGGTAGGTCTTTCCTTCCAGAGCCATGACCCCTCTCAGCGTTCGCAGGGCTTTCTAACGCTGGCAGGCGGGCTGGTTGTCACCTTTGCGAAAGAAATCCTCGACTTGATCACCGCTTGATTCCCTGTTCATTACGCAAGGGAGCGTTCTATACGGAGCGCCCCCTTCTATTTATTTAAAAGGAGGTGACCAGCTGGAAACTGGATTATTGATAACTTGAATTCGGCGCTGGAAACATGGAATGACAAGCTGGCGGAAATCTGGACACTGCTTACCCAAGATCCCGCGACCTTCAAGGGCGGCGGAATCTGGCAGGTCATGCTGGACATCAACGGGGCCTTGAAAGCCATTGGATTCGGGCTGCTGGTACTGTTTTTTGCCGTCGGCGTGGTCCAGACCTGTTCGAGCGCAGCCGATTTGAAGCGCCCGGAACATGCTTTCAAATTGTTTATTCGTTTCGCCTTGGCAAAAGCCGCTGTAACTTACGGCCTCGATCTCATGCTGGCGATTTTTCAAATCATTCAAGGGATGGTCTCCACGATCATCATGAGATCCGGACTGTCGGGGAACAGTGACGCTGCACTCCCACAGGAAATCATCGACAAGATCAACCAAGTTGGATTTTGGGACAGTATTCCCCTATGGGCAGTCACGCTGATAGGCGGGCTGTTCATCACGGCGCTGGCGTTCATTATGATCCTGACGGTGTATAGTCGGATATTCAAATTGTACATGTATACGGCTATCGCCCCAATTCCCATGTCCAGCTTCGCAGGGGAACCCACCAGCAATGTTGGGAAAAACTTCCTGCGTTCCTATGCAGGCGTTTGCCTCGAAGGGGCGATTATTGCGCTTGCCTGCATCATCTTCTCTGTCATGGCAGCTTCACCGCCTGCGATCGATCCCGACGTCTCGGCGGTTACCGCCGTATGGAGCTACGTGGGCGAGCTGATCTTTAACCTGCTTGTTCTGGTCGGCGCCGTGCGAATGAGCGACCGGATCGTCAAGGAGCTGTTGGGGCTGTAACACATCCAAAAAGCGAACAGGCCCTGCGGAAAACCGCAGAACCTGTTCGTTCATTCATGATCTAATATCCATTGCAGCAACCCCTGCCGGTCAATTTGACCGGCAGCGACGGATAGAACAATATCAATCAATTCCTGTTGTTCATAACGGAGCTCGATCCCATTCACCGCCAGGAAAACCAGCATGGTATGTGCGCCGATACGCTTATTCCCATCCACAAAGGGATGATTACGTATCAGGCCAAAGCCAAGCTGTGCCGCTTTGGCCTGCAGAGACGGATACACCGGTTCTCCGCCGAACGTTTGAAACGGTGCGGCCAATGCGGATTCCAGCAGCCCTTCGTCCCGAATCCCGTCGATGCCTCCGAATTCCCGGATTAGCGCGGAATGCAAAGCCGTCACCTGATTTTTGGATAAGGTTTTCATTTGGCCAACTCCTCATAAGCGCGGCGGTTCTTGGCGATCAGCCGCTTGGATACGGCCAGAATATCCTCGTCTTCCGCAAGCTGCTCCTGCTCTGCCTGGCTGAATTCCAACAGCACATACCGCGGGACATTGTTCTTTAAGATCACGGCTGCGCCGTTTTCGTCCACCAAGCGCGCAACACGGGAAAAGTTCTGATTTGCTTCTGTAATGGAAACAAGATTCTTTGTGTTCACTGTCATTTGTAACACCTCCTACTTCTATTATACTCAAAAATAGGATAAATTCAACCTATTTTTAAAGGAGCTGGTTTTTTATCGAAGTCAAAGTGCCAAAGGAAATCCGGGATTATCAGGAGTCCATCTTCTTCGGGCTCGCTGCCCGGCAGTTCATCTGTTCTCTGCTGGCTGTAGGCGTGGCGGTTGGACTGTACTTCGGCCTGCGTCCGCTGGTCGGCAGCGAGGAAGTGGGCTGGATGTGCATTCTCGGGGCCGCTCCCTTTGCAGCCTGCGGCTTTTTCAAATACCACGGCATGACCGCCGAACAGGCGGCTTGGGCCTGGTTCAAGTCGGAATTTCTCTATCCCAAAAAGCTGGTGTTTAAATCCGACAATCTCTACTTCGACGCCATGAAGGACGCCATCGCTGAAGGAGAGAAGCTTCCCCGCAAGCGGAAAGGCCGAAATTCCCAGCCATCGGCTGAGAAAGAACCGTAATCTCAAAAATCTCTCAGAAAAGGAAGGATGCCTATAAGTAAAACGCTCAGCAAAGCGGCGAAAGCAGAAAAAGAGAAATTTACGATTCCAAAGTCCGTACAGGACGCTATTCCCATCCAGCGAATCTGGCCGGATGGGATTTTTCAGGTGGGAAGACGGTTTTCCAAGACCTTTTCCTTTACCGATATCAACTACAGCATCGCCAGCAAAGACGACAAAACGGCGATGTTTCTCGACTATGCCGAGCTACTCAACGCGCTGGACTCCGGCGCTTCCGCCAAGATCACCATCAACAACCGGAAGGTCAACAAGGCAGAGTTTGAGAAATCCCTGCTGCTTCCGATGAAAGAAGATGGGCTGGATCCCTACCGGAAAGAGTACAACGAGATGCTGCTTTCCACAGTCACCGGCGTGAGCAGCAGTGTCGTGCAGGACCGCTACATCACCATCACTGTGGCGAAGCGGAATATCGATGAAGCCCGCACCTATTTCTCCCGCGTGGGCACAGACCTCATCACCCACCTTGCCCAGCTTTCCTCCATAGGGCGGGAACTGGATATTGCGTCGCGCCTGCAGATCTTCCGGGACTTTTTCAAAGGCAATGAGCCTGCCGCTTTTGCCTTTGACCTGAAAGAGCACATGCAAAAAGGACACAGCTTCAAGGATTGGCTGTGCCCCGACAGCATGGAGTTTCACAAAGACCATTTCCGTCTCAACGACCGCTGGGGCCGCGTCCTCTATCTGCAGGATTACGCTTCCTACATCAAGGATTCAATGATTGCAGAGCTCTGCGACATGGATCGCAGCCTCATGCTTTCCATCGATATTCTGACGGTTCCCACCGACGAAGCGGTGCGGGAAATCCAGAACAAGCTCCTGGGTGTAGAGACGAACGCGGCAAACTGGCAGCGTAAGCAGAACGCCGCCAACAACTTTTCGGCTGTTCTCCCTTACGATATGGAGCAGCAGCGGAAAGAGACGAAAGAGCTGCTCGATGACTTAACAAACCGCGACCAGCGCATGATGTTCGGCCTTGTGACCATAGTTCATCTGGCGGATTCCAAGGAGCAGCTGGACAGCGATACCGAAACGATCCTCACCACAGCGCGCAAGCACTTGTGCCAGATGAGCGTCCTCCGCTGGCAGCAAAAGGACGGTCTGGACACGGTTTTGCCCTACGGTTTGCGGCGGATCTCCGCGCTGCGCACCCTGACCACGGAAAGCACCGCGGTGCTGATTCCCTTCCGGGCGCAGGAGATCCTTCAGACCGGCGGCATCTACTACGGGCAAAACGCAGTTTCCAAGAACATGATCGTGGTGGATCGCCGTAAGCTCTTAAACGGAAACAGCTTTCGCCTCGGCGTTTCCGGTTCCGGCAAGTCCTTCTCCGCCAAGGAAGAAATCGTCAGCATCGCCCTTTCCACCAACGACGATATCCTGATTCTGGATCCGGAATCTGAATTCGGCTTCCTTGTCGAGGCCCTCGGCGGTGAAGTGATCCGGGTATCCGCCTCTTCGGACACCCACCTGAACGCCATGGATATGGACAAGGCCTACGGCGACGAACGCAACCCGCTGATCGAAAAGTCCGAATTCATCCTCTCCTTGTTCGAGCAGCTGGTAGGCGCCGGCAACGTGAGCGCAAAGGAGAAGTCCATCCTCGACCGATGCACCTATGACGTGTACCGGGAATACATGATCAACAACTATCAGAGCGAGGCGCCTACCCTGAAAGATCTGTATCACACCCTTTTAAAGCAGCCGGAGCCGGAAGCCAGAGGGCTGGCGCTTTCCTCCGAACTGTTCATCACCGGCAGTTTGAACACTTTTGCCCAGCACACCAATGTGGATACCAAAGCCCGGATCATCGCCTACGATATCCGGGAGCTTGACGAGCAACTCATGCCCATCGGCATGCTGGTCACGCTGGACGCCATCTTCAACCGTGTGATCCAGAACTGGAAGAAAGGAAAAACCACATGGGTCTTTGCCGATGAATTTTACCTTTTGTTCCGGTATGCGTACAGCGCCGATTTCTTCTACAAGCTGTGGAAGCGCATCCGCAAATACAACGGCCTCGTGACAGGGCTGACGCAGAACGTCGAGGAGCTTCTCCGTTCCGATACAGCCCGTCTCATGCTAGCCAACAGCGAATTTCTCATTCTCCTGAATCAATCCGCCACCGATCGGGACGAGCTGGCCGGGCTTCTGCATATTTCTGAAAACCAGCTCAGCTACATCACCAATGTGGCGGCCGGCTGCGGCCTGATCCGCTGCGCCGGAAACATTGTGCCATTCGAAAACAGCTTCCCCCGCAACACGCGTCTGTACCAGTTGATGACCACCAAGCCGGATGAAGTGCTGAAAGGGGCGTAACCATAGATGAAATTATATTGCAACAGGGGGCCGCCTTCGGCCCCCTGCATTTTTATTTGGAGGTATGCTATTGAAAGAAATCAAAACAAAAGCTGAAGACGTAAAGCCGAAACTGATGGAGCATGCAGCTAAAGCCCCGAAAACCGCCGCGAAAGACCTGTGGCTGAAATCCAAGGAAAAATCCATATCTGAAATAAAAGAGACGCCATTCGCCGGCCAGCGTGGAGAATCCTCAAACGCTCCCGCCAACAATGCCGGAGATCAGATGCTGTCCGGTGCGGAGACCACTGCTAGGGAAGGTGCAAGCCTGACCTACCGTGGTGGAAAAAAGCTGGCGCAGACCACGGTCCGGAAGGTGAAAGAAAAAAGAGAGATTTCCCGTACCTTGTCGGAAACGAAAAATGCAGGCAGTAAAACAGTGGAAGCCGTGAAAGATACCACTTCTAAAATGCGGACGAAGAATACAATGACCAAGGCTGTCAAGGGGAAGCCGCAGAAAGCAGTGAAAACAGCCAGCCGTTCTGTGAAAGGCGTAAAGCAGGGCACAAAGGGGATCAAGACCGCGCAGCATTCGGCAAAAACGGCGCAGCAGGCAGCGAAAGAGGCGCAAAAAACAGCGCAGACCACCGCAAAGGCGGCTAAGGCGTCTGCCCAAGCCGCCAAAGCCGTAGCGAAATCGATGGTAACGGGCATAAAGGCGGCGGCCAAGGCAACCGCAGCCGCCGTCAAAGCAACTGCTGCCGCAATTAAGGGATTGATCGCTCTGATTGCCGCCGGAGGTTGGGTTGCCGTGGTCGTTATTCTTTTGATTTGCCTAATTGCCCTGATTGTCGGCTCCTGCTTCGGCTTGTTTTTCGCCTCCGACTCCACGGGAACCGGCACCAGTGTGTCACAGGCAGTGTCTACCCTCAATGGGGAATATCTGGCCCGCATTCAGGAGATAGAGGCCGTTAATCCCCATGACCGGATGGAAACCACCTCCAGCAACGGGGAACCCGCCATCAATTGGGAGGATGTCCTCGCTGTATTTTCCGCCAAGGTTACCGGCGCGAAGGATGGAGCGCAGGTCGCCTCGCTGGATGACACTCAGGTGAATGAACTGCGGAATATTATGTGGGAAATGAATGTGGTATCCTCCGATACCCGCACCGAAAGCCATGAAGTCGAGGTAACCGTTACCGATGAAAATGGCAAGGAAACCACTCATACCGAAACGGTGACGGAAACCATTCTGGAAATTGCAATCACACACAAAACTCCGAAGGAAATGGCCCGACAGTACAGCTTTAACGCAAGGCAGAACGAATACCTCGCCCATATGTTGGAACCGGAAAACCAGAGCCTGTGGGTGGAACTGCTGGGCGGTTTTGTCAGCGGCAGCGGGCAGATCATGACCCCCGACACCGATTGGGTAGGGATGGGCATTTTTCAGTGGCCTTTGCCGCAAAGCTACACGATCACCTCTTGGTTTGGCTATCGGAAAGATCCTTTCACTGGAGAGATTGCCTACCACAGCGGAACCGACATTGCTGCACCGAAAGGAACGCCTATCCTTGCCGCGGCAAACGGAACTGTCACCATCGCCAACGCCATCGATTCATGGGGCGATAGCTACGGCTACCATGTTAAAATCAAGCATACAGATTCCTTTGAGACTCTCTATGCTCACTGCTCCTCAATTTGTGTCACAAAAGGACAGGAAGTGAAACAGGGCGAGGTTATCGGCTATGTGGGGACCACTGGCAATTCTACCGGAAATCATCTGCATTTTGAGGTCAGACAGAACGGAGAGCGGGTAGATGCGCTTAACTATTTTAGGTAGCCAGTGGATATAGTGTAAGAGGTAAATGTCAAATTGAAAATCTGGTTTTTATATAATCAAATCTTTATGATTTGCCAATTATCTTACCATCGCTTATATGTATTACTCTTGAACCATATGAGGAAAGTTCCTAATCGTGTGTTACCATAATAACAGTGATGCCTTCGGAATTGAGCTCCTTTAACAGCTCCATTACCTGTATGCCGGTATTATAATCAAGATTTCCGGTTGGCTCATCTGCTAAAATAAGTTTAGGGTTATTAGAAATGGCTCGCGCGATTGCGATACGTTGCTGCTGATCTCCAGAAAGCTGTTGAGGATACGCTTTTGACATTTTTCCGTATACGCTTGACCGCTTTCTGGAAAAGATAACTCATAAAACCACCGCCTATAAGCCTTTCACAACTTCAACAATTTCCCGCAAGTACCTGTACATCACCGTCGATCACAAGACGGCTCTGGAAATGGCCGATGAATATGGATTCGATGAAAATCAGCACCGCCAGCTTGCAGAGCTTTTATCCGATGAGAGCAAAGAACTTTGGACACAGGTTCTCTACGGGATCACCGGCGTCGGCAGCGACATCGTATCGGTGGCGCTTTCGCAGGTTGGCAATGTTGACGGCGAGCCGTATTGGAGCTGGTATGGCTTCAGCGAGCGGGTAGACTGGTGTGCCTGCTTTGTTTCATGGTGCGCCAATGAATGCGGATACATAGACGCCGGCATGATTCCCAAATTTGCAGGCTGCACCAGCGGCGGTATGGCATGGTTTAAGGAACACGGCCAATGGCAGGAGCGGGACTATGTTCCGAATCCCGGGGACATCATTTTCTTTGATTGGGCCTCTAACGGTCTGAATGGAGACGCCGATCACGTTGGCATTGTCGAGAAAGTGGAGAACGGAAGAATTTATACGATTGAGGGCAACTCCGATGATTTCGTCCGCCAAAGCAGCCATCCCGTGGGGTATTTAGAAATTAGGGGATTTGGTTGTCCGATATATTAACTCAAAATATATTTGACCACTAACGCTAATAAATAGAACTTGTCAAAAAGCGCTCTTGTTTCTAAAGTTGTAGCAGTAACTTCTTTATTACCGACTATAATTCCGCAGGAGATTTATATTTAAGACATTTCAATAAATTGGTATCGATTCTATTTTTATAGTCTGTATTGATAATCAGATGTTTATTTGTTATAATTTTATGAAATTGTAGAGTGAAGATTTGTTTGTAGCTATGGTGGTATGTCTTACGACATCAACTTTTAGTATAATCATCCAAACAAGATAACTACACACGGGTATAATATGCTTAAGTTCCAGTTGTTCTGTATACTCTGGCATCGTTTTTCCTATTATTTGTACGAGTGTTATTCGTTGAACCTCGAAATATTGTCGCAGCCAAAAGTTTAGGGACGAAAAGGCTATTTAACCCGGAAGTTTCAGACGAACAGAGGGAAGGTTTGAAATAATATGATATTTGTAATATCGTTCCCTCGTTATGCTGCAACGATGAAATAAATCCACCTAGCATACCTTGTGAAAAACGGGTATGCTTTTTTCATATCTTTAAAAGGGATTCATGGCTAAGATCGCATAGCGGCAGACCGCCGCCTCCGACAATCTGAATTTTCCAAAATTTCAGATTGATCGGAGGAAACAGTCATGGCTTACAACAAAGCCAAAGCGGAAAGACAATGGCTCCGCTGGAAAGAAGCTGAAGAAAAAGAACTCGGAAAGCTCGGCGTGGATGAGGATACCATCCAGCGTCTGCATACATACGATTGGGCACAGTTCAATAAAGAGCGCCAGTACCTGCAGCGTCAGGTGGAATGGTCACACTATGTGGATTGGGCTTCGGCACAAGACATGGAACTACCTGTCGAGGACGTCGAATCCCTGCTGGACAGCATTGAGGATACACATCTCTTGCACATCCTTTCAAAAGAGGACAAGCTGACTTTGCAGATTATTTTATACAAGCTACAAGGATTCACCAGCTTGGAAATTGCAGAGAAAACTGGATTGAAAGAAGCTGCTGTCAGGCAGCGCATCTCGCGTTTAAAAAAGACATTTTAAGTTTTTTCAATTTCATGTCACGATTCGGTCTTTTTCTTGGGCTATGGGGCGAACGGGGAAAAAGACGTTCACCTTGTAGCTTGAAAAATGAACACCAGCCATGCGGGTACGTTCCCGCCTGAGCGAGCGACTGAAAAGTTCGTAGTATGCGAGCTTCGGGAAAAGCGCCATGACAAGTCCAGCCGCAAGCTGCCTCTCTTTTTTTTGAGATGCAGCTTGCGTTGTTTGGCTTTGAGCGATTCATTTTGACCGGAAAGAGGGCGCAGTTGCCCTTTTTGCCACAACCTCGGGCGGAGGATTATGATACACGCTATCGTTTGCCCACACGTCAGATGGGTTGGCCGACCTTAGGTTGTAATCAGCAAGACCTATGGGGAGCCAGTGAACGGCTTGTAAACTGCAAGCCTGCCCGCATGGTTCCCACGAGGTTGCCGGGGGGCGAGTTGCAAATACGGCACATCAAAATCCACTATTTTATTCAGATTGCCGTTGACGGCGAATCCGTGCGGCGCAGAAAATCTGCGCCGCATTAGTTTGCCGCCAACAGACCAAGGAGAATGTGCCGAAATGAACAGATCTATTTCAAAAGAGCAGGCCTACGGGGAGATAGAACGGATTTTCCGAACGCTTCTGCCTCAAAACGGGCTGGCTGTGCGGGAAGAACAAATCGCCCTCTGCTACGCCATGATGGATACCCTGTTTCAAAACAATATTGCCCTGTGCGACGCAGGTGTCGGGATCGGCAAAACCTATGCCTATCTGACCGCCTGCATTTTGCTAAAAAAATTCGCGCCTCATGTACCCGCCGGTTCCCAGTCCGTGGTGGTCTCCACCTCCAGTGTCGCCTTGCAGGACGCCATCATAGGAGAATACATTCCATTTTTATCCCGGATTTTTCTGGAGAACCGCATCATCTCCAAACCCATCCGGGCAATGGTGCGAAAAGGCAAGGAACGCTTTGTCTGCGACGCCCGTCTTTCCCAGAGATTGGAAGCTGTGAAAGATAAGAAAAAGAATGCGGAACAGATGGATGCTCTGCTCTCCTTACGTACTCATTACGACCTGGACTCCATCACCGGCCTCAGTGGATTCGATCGGCGTCAGGTATGCGTCCCAAAAGTCTGCGAAAAAACTTGCCCTTTGAGAAGCACCTGCCGATACCACCAATACCTGAAAGAAGCCAGATGTGCAGAAATTTCCGTCCAGATCTGCAACCACAACTATCTGCTGGCCGACGCCGCTCACCGTTTGCAGGAAATGCGCCCTCTTCTCAATGATTACCGGACCTTGGTGATTGACGAGGCTCACAAGCTGCCGGACGCCGCCCGCCAGATGTATGGGAAGAGCTTGTCGACGGAAGACTTCCATGAACTCTGCACGCTGCTGATAAAAGAAAAGCACACCCTTGCGGCCCAGCAGTTGAAAGAAAAGTTTGATGCACTCGTAAAGGCTATATGCCGGGGTGAACTGCTGGAAGATGCACAGCGCACTGCATTTGTCTTAACACCAGAGCGGGAAGCAGCCCTTCGGGCTTGCCTCTCCTTTCTCCGGCAGCTTCAGAAACAGCTGGCCCTGCATCTTCCCCGATGGATCCTTTACCAGCTGGGAACGACGGAACAGGTTCTCAATCTCTTTTTCACCGGAGATCGCAAATACATTCTCTACATACAATACGACCGGAGCGGAACCCCCAGTCTGTGCGCTGCCAGCCGGGAGATGCCGGAACTCCTGTCCAAGGCACTGTGGATGAAATCCACACCAGCCATTTTGACTTCCGGCACCCTCATGGCCGGCGGCAGCTTTGACAGAACCCGGCAGCTTATGGGACTCTCTGCAAACCAGCGGCTAGAAGATTTCGTCGCGGTTTCGCCCTTCAATTATGAAGAAAACTGCCTGTTATACCTCCCCGAAGACCAGCCGAAATTGTCTATTGGCAGTGAACAGGAAGTCAAGTATCTGGCGGAGCAGATCTGTAGATTAGTAGAAACTACCTACGGCCACACACTGGTGCTTTTTACCTCTTATTCCCTGATGGGCGCTGTCTACAATCAGGTGAAGGAGCAATTGTCCTTCCCGCTTATGGAAGTATGGCGGCACGCGCAGGACGTCATCCACCAGTTTAAGCAAGCGCCAAACGCCGTGCTGTTCGCAGCAGGCTCCTGTTGGGAAGGTGTGGATTTTCCCGGCGATATGGTGTCTTCGCTGATCATCGTGCGTCTGCCCTTCCCCGTTCCCGATCCATTGAGCGAAGCGGAACGGGAGCGGTATCCCACCCTACAGGATTACATCCAGACGGTGGTCATACCGGATATGCAGGTAAAGCTTCGGCAGGGATTCGGGCGGGCCATCCGAACCGAAACAGACACATGCGTGGTAAGCATTCTGGACTATCGGGCAGCCCCCGGAGAGCGGTATCACCGGGCTGTGCTGGACGCCCTACCAGACCTTCGGATCACCGAAAAAGTCGAAGACGTAGAAGAATTCATCCGGGCAAAGAAAGGCCTGGATTATTTTATGCACTAGGAGATTCACTCATGGGAAATCCACTTAATCCTGTAATGCCAAGTGAACGGCTGATAAACGAAATAAAGTATTACGTTACATACGCTTTTCTAAAAAGACTATCCGAGCAAGGAAAAATGACGCTGGATAACTGCCGGCAGGCGAATGTTGCTATTGCCGAAAAGTACGGCGTCTTACAGCTCCATCTTTAGTGGTTGTCGTGATAGCTATCCGGAACCGGTTGTGGTAGTCTTTGGTGTGTCAAAAAAGATGTCCAGTCGAAAAGGAGTGGCGAAAATGCCGCAGGTAAAAATCATACAGCCTATAGCCGAACAGACAAAAAAGCTGCGGGTTGCAGCTTATGCCCGCGTGAGCAGCGATTCCGTTGATCAGCTGAATTCCTTCGCCACTCAGGTAACCTATTACACGGACTTCATCCAATCCAAAGACGAATGGGAATTTGCTGGTCTTTATGCTGACGAAGCAGTTTCCGGCACAACAACCGACAAGCGGAACGATTTTCAACGTCTGCTTGCCGACTGCCGTGCCGGAAAAATTGACCGCATTTTGGTCAAATCCATTTCCAGATTTGCCCGCAACACCCTCGACTGCATCCAGACGGTTCGGGAACTCAAACAGCTTGGTATCGCGGTGGAATTTGAAAAAGAGCACATCGATACCGGAAACATGGGCAGCGAAATGCTCTTAAGTATTCTGGGCTCTGCCGCACAGGAGGAATCCCTCTCTATCTCTAAAAACTTAAAGTGGAGCTACCGACACAGGATGAAATCCGGCGATTTTATTACATCTAAGGAGCTATTAGGATACTTTTTTCAAAATAATACACTTGTTCCAAATCCAAAAGAAGTTCCGATAGTTAACTATATATTTGATAGTTATCTTGCTGGGAAAAGTCCAGAGGAAATTGCTGATGAATTTAACAGAATAGAGCTCAAAACAGATAAAAGGTTATCGGGAAAATGGCAACCTTCACTGATTAGATATATTCTCGCCAATGAAAAGTACGTTGGCGATTCACTGGTACAGAAATACTATACCCCCGACGAATTACCTTTGAGGGAAAAAAGAAATAAGGGAGAGATTTCCCGGTACTATATTCAGAATTCGCATCCGGCTATTATTTCAAGAGAAGTTTATAATTCTGTACAGGAATTACTCCAGAAGAGAAGGGCTCCATATACCATGAAAAGTCGAGCACCAAGAGTAGCATTAAGTAATATGATGCAGTGTGGGGTATGCGGTTCCAACTTTCACAAACACCATCATAATGGAGAGAATAGTTGGCTTTGCGCTCTGCATAAAAAAAGTAAAGATTTATGCATGATGCCTATTTTGCATGAAAAAGAAGTCTATATGACATTTTTATCTCTTTATAATAAGCTACTGGATAATATTGATATTTTGAAAACTATGTTATGCCAGCTGGTTGAGCTACAAGCTAAGGTAACATACATTAGGCCGGAAATACAGTTTCTCAATGAAAAAATATCTGAATTGGTTAAGCAGAATTATTCCCTCACAAGGTTGCAGATCAAGGGGTGTATTGATTCTGCTATTTTTATAGAGCGAAGCAACCGCAACAACCAAAAAATAGAGGAACTTCGACGAGAGCTGCGGCAGATTCAAGAACCGGACGAGATCAGCAGTACCATCGATGGAACTCGCTTGTTGCTAGACTTACTGAAAGACGCAAAGCCTATGCTGGAATTCGAAGCTTTCGTTTTTCGGAGTATGGTGAGACAAATTACCGTTTATCAGGAAAAGTTCTGTTTTCAACTCGTTAACGGACTAATACTGGAGGAGAGGAGAACTTAGTTATGAAAAAGAGACGGTATTTTCCATTCGGGTATCATATGGCAGACGGAAAAATTTTGATCTGCTCGGAAGAAAGCGCTTTACTTCGAGAACTATTTTCCTGTTATCTTAGTGGCGCTTCTCTACAACAATTAGCAGATTATGCAGAACAAACTGGGATATGTTACCGTGAAAACACTACACATTGGAATAAAAATATGATTGCAAGAATGTTGGATGACGAAAGATACTGGAATTCTGACGAATATCCTTCTATCGTCAGGAAAGAAACGGGTTCTGCGATTATCTCCATGAGGAAACAACGGGCAACCGCCCAATCTCCCATTGCGTTCATTCAAAAAAAGCTGGTCTGCAGTAATTGTGGGAGCAGATTGTATAGGATGACCCAAAAATTTCCGCGAATACGTTGGGACTGCAAAAAATGTGGTAGACGCGTCGGCGCCACTGATAAGGAGTTGTTGGAAACAGTTACAGAAAAAATGATTGCCATCTGCCATGCTCCTCAGAGCGTGGATCAGGTGATTACTCCTTGTAACAAGCTGTCTATACAGGCAGCCCGATTGACCAACGAAATTAATCAAATGATGAATCAGCGTGAAGCAGATTCCAAGCAATTGCTTTCCCTGATTTGGGAATGCGCTGTCGAAAAGTATAAGACCTGCGGCATTAAGGAATCCGACCACCTCACCATGAAAATAAAAACCCTGTTTCTGGATCATGGCAACGATATGAAATTGGACCGAGAGCTTTTCGACCAAGCCGTTAAGCAAGTTATACTGCAACTGAACGGTTCCGTACAGTTGCGGTTGCTGAATGAAAAAATAGTGTAAAGGAGAAAGCTTCTTATGTCACAAAAAGTAGTTATGGAAATCCCGGCAAACCCTACATTGGGCGATTTGCGAAAACGAAAACACGAACTTAGGGTTGCAGCTTACTGCCGGGTAAGCACTGCAGAAGAGGAACAGCAAAACAGCTTTGAGGTGCAAGTAAACTACTACACCGAAAAAATTGCCCAGCATGATGGATGGCAGCTTGCCGGTATCTTCGCGGATGACGGTATCTCTGGGGTACGGACAAAAAAGAGAGAGCAATTCAACGAAATGATTGAACTGTGCAGGAGAAAGAAAATCGACCTCATTCTGACAAAATCTATTTCCCGCTTTGCCCGAAACACGCTTGATTGCATCAAGCACGTGAGGATTCTCAAAAGCTGGGGAATTCCTGTTATATTCGAGAAAGAAAATATCGACACTTCAAACATGAACAGCGAAATGCTCCTCACCTGCCTGAGTTCCTTCGCCCAGGCTGAAAGCGAATCTATTAGTGGCAATGTCACGAAAGGAATTCGCATGGGATACAAGCAAGGGCGGTTCGCTTTCCGTTACACCGGCTTCGCCTTTCAAAAAGGGTTGGATGGGGAACCGGAGATCATCTTAAAAGATGCTCAAACCATCCGCATGATTGCGCAGGAATTCCTGAATGGCGACAGCCTGAAAATAATTAAGGAAAAACTAGAGAAAGCAGGTATTCTAAGCCCTGCAGGGGAGCCTAAGTGGACGACGCAGACAATTCTGCGAATCCTGCAAAATGAAAAATATGCAGGCGATGTCTTGCTGCAGAAAACCTATACCGAAGATTTTCTGGAAGGAAAGGTAAAGAAGAATAACGGCGAATTGCCACAATACTATATAAAAGATAACCATCCGGCTATCATACCAAGAGAAATGTTTTTTGAAATTCAGGAAGAACTTGCTCGGAGAAGAAGCAAAAAGCCTGCCAATACCAAGAAAGCAAAAACCAACTGTGGCAAGTTTACCAGTAAATATGCTCTGTCCGAAAGGTTGGTTTGCGGGGACTGCGGTTGCTACTTCCGTAGAGTAACATGGAATATCCATGGGAGAAAGCAAATTGTCTGGCGATGTATCAACCGGTTGGAATGTGGGCCAAAGGCTTGCAAGGACTCCCCCAGCCTTAAGGAAGATGAACTCTACTCCGCCATCCTGAAAGCCATTTGTTCCCTAGTTCAAGACTACCAGAGAGAAATGGTCGCTACCTTGCAGGAAGTATTTTTGCACTGCATCGGTGGGGAAAATGCCACAATTAATCCCCTTATTATAGAAGATCGGTTTCATAAGCTGGACAAGGACTTAGACCGCTTGCTTACGATGGAAGGGAGTGAAATCGTGGATCTGAGAATCAAGCAAATCAGCGACAAAATGCTTCAGTTGAGACAAATGAAAAAACGTGCGGAACTGGATGCCCTGCAGAATATGGGTCGAGAAAGCCAAATCAAGAAAATCATGAAACTCATCTCCGCAGAAGATCTTGACCTGACAGAATACTCTGATACTTTAGTATACCGTATCGTCGAGAGAATCGCTGTACTTTCCAAAGAAAAAATTCGTATCCGATTCATTGGTGGAGTTGAAATTATCCAGTCGCTTCACTGAGAATAGTGTTATGATTCACATTTTTTTTGTTGACAAAAGCAAAAATACATGATATTATACTAAAAAAAGAAACAAATCGAGGAGATTTTGTTTGTGATTGAGAAAAGAGAGTTGCCTTTTGTAGAACCGCCAATAAGGTTTTCGCCGTCTATTGACTATTTTTTATCATTGGTCAGTCTAAATATTGATAAGACTTTACCTTGGATTTTGGAGAATTATATTGATGTTGTTTTCAACAAGACGAAAGGTTCAAACTACTTTGTAATGGAGTTCTTGGATATATATAAGTTGTGGTGGAATTGTCCTTTTATCAATGTATCTCGGATTCCTAGACGTATTGTTGAGACGGGAACTATAGTGGAGTTTGTAAAGACATTAATTGATAATGAGTTGTATGTGATGCTAATTATAGATACGTTTTATATTCCAGAATATACAACTTACCGTAAAGAGCATCTTGCACATGAGATTTTTATATACGGGTATGATTCAGAGTGTTTGTTAGTTAGTGATTATTTTGATTTTTTGCTTCCTAAAAGAAAAAAGATTAGATTTAGTGATTTGTCCAATGGTTATAATTTTTTGGACAGAAACGAGAAAGATTATCTGTGTGGAATAGTTACTTTCGAGATAAATAAGGATGTTATCCTGAACGGGAAGCCAGATGTTCAGTTTGTGAATAAGACATATGTACTTGATCGGATGCTATTGAAAACTAAGATAAAAGCTTTTTTAGATAGTAGCCCGGTTGTACTTGCAAGCTACCCTAATGAGTTTGACCCATGCTTTGGATTTCAATCTGGTTTTAATTCATTCCATTCATTAGTGGAAGTTATTGATGAAGACTCTTATTATTTGCTGCGAAAACCTTTAGTATTATTGTATGACCATATTAGAATTATGGAAATCAGAATTGAGTATTTATTAGGGAAAGAGTCTTTTCTTGATTATAAGTGTAAAAAGGTGTTTGAGATGTGTTCGATAATCAAAGGTGTCTATATTAAAGGTTTATTAAGAAACCAATTTGAAATATGTAAAATTAGAGATTTGCTTAATAAGTTATTGCTCCGATACAAAGATGTTATAGTCGAACTTTATAACTTGATTTAGTGTTAATACAGATATAAGCATATCATTTTGGTGTAGTGGTAACTTCCCTTCTCTATTAATTCTGCTACGAATGTAGAGCGCAAAAAAATATATTTCTTTCAAATCTGTGAATATAGAAGGTTTGACAGCTTTACTAGCGTTCATTTGTTTTTACTGCCAGTTTTGCATACTTGTTTTTTTATGATGTCCATGTTGAGTGGCACAACATGATTTAATTTATGGAAAAATGGCTGGACTGTTGAGAAATTGTTTCTTAGAAAGGAGGTGAGGAAATTGAAAGAATTATAGCAATTTAAGTGCAGCAAGGATCTGGTGATGCTTTCACCATAATATATGGTTGTGTTTCTTACAAAAAACTTGAAAAGAGGTAAAGCTAATATGAAGAAAGCAAAGCTAAGAAAACCGGAGAAAAAGTGTACAATAGTGAATTTATACGCATCCGGTGAAAATTGCAATTGTTGCTGGTAAGCATCTTTTTTGTGGCGCTCTTTTATGGGCGCCACTGTTCTATCATATTTATTATGGCGGTGACAACCTGTGGATGTGTTAATTGTTGATTCAGGAATTATCGAGCATAAAGTACTCCAAGGAGTTTCTGTTACTACAACAGGGTATCATGGACAAAATAGCTTGGAAGATGTTATTGATGTAACTGGTCATGGCACAGCAGTTGCTGGATTAATTGCCAGAGGACATTCAGATATCTGTTTGCATATTCTAAAAATTTTTGATTCTGATTATCAATGTACTATAGATAGTCTAGTAGACGCACTTACATATATATGTCAAAGTGCTGTTCGGTACGATGTAATCAATATGAGTTTTGGGATTACCTCATTTGATGAAGTAGAACAACTAGAGCACCTTGAAAGATTATGTCGGGAGCTGGCGAGTACGGGAAGTATACTGGTTGCCGCTTATAATAATGAGGGAGCAATTTCTTACCCAGCTTTTTTTGATTGTGTAATTGGTGTGGATACATCGAGCAAAGCACGCAACAAGTCAGAGTATGAATATATAGAGAATTCTCCTGTGAATATCCGTGCCTATGGAGGTATTCAAAAGGTAGCGTGGAATGATCCTCCTTATACAGTTATTAGCGGAAATAGCTTTGCTTGTGCAAATATGACAAATATACTACTTGCTGAGCTAAAAAAAGAAGGAACGGGTCTGGAGCTATGGGAAAAGGTACGGGAAAAGGCGGTAAGGATACAACGGTTCGAATCCTATCTTCCCGTTGAAAAAGCACCAATATGGTTACAGAATTCAAAAGCAATACTTCTCCCTTTTAATAAAGAAATTCACAGTCTTTTGGCGTTTGAATCTCAGTTAACAATGTCTGTTGTTGATGTATACGATTGGAAATATACAGCACATATCGGAGAATCTATTGCAAAACTGCTACCTTATCGGAGCGTAGCAGATCGGATTATTAAAAACTACGAAACAATCGATTGGAAATCCTTGGCCTTTGACACTGTAATCGCTGGTCATATGGGGGAACTATCTTGGCGGTGTAAGCGAGATTTACTAAAAGAGATTGTGGAAAAATGTTGTCAAAATCATAAAAATCTTTATGCATTTGATGATTTATCACCGTATAAAGAATTGATTCGTTGTCAAGGGGGAGACTTTAACCGGTTCTTTTATCCGCATATTACGTCTGCAAATATACCCAAGGGGCGTTTTGGCAAACTTTATGAAATTGTTTCTCCTGTGCTAGCTGTTATCGGAACAAGTTCTCAGCAAGGAAAGTTCACGTTGCAACTATCTTTGCGTGAACAATTAGGTTATAAAGGATACCGGGTGGGTCAAATTGGCAGCGAACCTTCTGCGTATTGTTTTGGTATGAACTATGTATTCCCTTATGGATATCGATCTAATGTTGAGACCGATGGGTATGAAAATATGCAAATACTAAATCAGATGATGCATGGCATTGATCGGGAAGCTGTTGACATATGTCTTGTAGGAACGCAGTCAAATACGGTTGTCTATAGTAATAGTAATCTTGGCTTAATCCCTTTGCATCAATATGAATTCCTGTTAGGAACCAGTCCGGATGCTTTTGTGTTGGTAGTAAATCCACACGATGAATTTTCTTATATTCTCCGTACACTAAATGGTGTGGAAAATTGTATCAATTGTAGATGTGTAGCCATTGTTGTTTATCCCATTGAAAGACGACCGGTACTTGGGGTGCTGTTTCGAAAAGAAAATATTGAACAAAGTGAGGCGTATGAGTCGTTCAAAAAGCAGTTAGGTCAAATGGTACAAGTTCCTGTACTGGATATGGAAGAGGCTTTACAGACGACAGGCCTCGTCGATCTTGTTATTGATTTTTTTGCTGAGAAATAATATTTCTTAGAGCAATAGGAAAATTGAGGGAGTGTATTGTGCTGACAAATACGATTATTAAAGGATGCAATTGTATTGAGCATGTTTTATGCAATATTCTACTAAATATGGGACTAGATTATTCTATGCTCTTTACTGATAGTTGGAGTATTTTTGTTCGTGTAGACGCAGCTTTGCCTTTACGGGATCGATTGGATATTTATCATTCTAGTTATTATGAATTATTTGAAAACCTAAGAAGATATTACGGAATAGATGACAAATGGCAAGCTCGACCAAATAATTATCAAGAACTTCAATCACTCATACAAACGCAAGGGTACCTGTGTTTACGGGTTCCAACGGAAGCTTGTTCATGGCTGATTTCAATTGATGGTATGGAAGAGTATCATTATCTTTTAATAGCCAGTATGGAGGATCAGTGGTTATATGTCTACGACTACAGTTCAACAATAATGAAAAGATTGAATTTAGAGATGCTACTGAAAAAGGGGAACATAGAGCTTATCGCTTTCCATAGGACTCAAGATATAATACATGCACAAAACTATGAGCAGGATCTGATACGGAAACTGAATGAAAAAGCTGAAAAGCGTAGGCTGAGTGAAAATATTCGGTTGTTAACAAAAGAATTGGATGATGCCACATTGATTCTATCAGAATTGTCATATAGTGATCTAATTGTATCCCCGCTGCTTCGGAAAATTAGCTATCTTGGTTTTGGCCGTCAAAATTTTCTGACCCTATTCCAAAGAAGAAATCTCATAGAAAAATACAATTTAGAGGAAGAATGTAAGTGTTTACTGGAAATTTCTAAGAAATGGCTTTTTTTGAATAAGCTGTTTACCAAGTTTGCTTTATCAAGTAAAGCAGAAATACTGCAAAAGATTAAGAGATATCTCGAAGGTATATCGATAGAAGAAGAAGAACTTCTTGATCGTTTTCTCGCAAAAATGAGATAAAAAGGAGATTAAAATATTGAAAAGAGTTCTTTTGCCGATTCTTAAAGAGTTATTAGACATTTCTACAGAAGTAACACCTCAAACTCCATTCAATTTGTTTGAGTATGATTCTTTTACAAAGGTAAATATAATTGTTGCAATCGAAGCATATGCGGAGACAGATGCAGTTGAATTTGACGATTTAATTGCATGTGATACTTTCCAAGATGTGATAGACTTAGCAGAGCGAATAAAGATGAAAGCTGGAGGAGAGGCATAGTGTACAACGAGGAACTTTATAATGAAAACTTCCGAAAAATTCAAAAGGCAATCCGTAGAACAGCATTGATTTATGGTACGCGTGAAGAGACGCCTCTAATGATGAGTATTCTTGTTACTAATAGATGTCAGCTTCGGTGTCGACATTGTTTTAATGCATCCTTTCATGATAACGCTTGCGCTGAGTCAAAATCTAGGGAACTCACTATCGATCAATATCGGAAAATCTCGTCTTCGATGGGTATTATCATGAAAGGAATTTTTTCTGGAGGCGAACCATTTCTAAGAGATGACTTAGCAGAAATTGTTTCCCTATTCCAACATAATAATAAAATGATATGGACGAGTTTATCGACCAATGGGCAGGATACACAGAGAGTTTTTCAGACAGTTGAAAAAATATTGATTAATGCACCGCATCAACATTTATCTCTCGCATTTTCTCTTGATGGTTTTCCAGAGTACCATGATTATATTCGAGGGAAGGGTTCATATGCTCTCTGTTTGCAAACATGGAGAGAGTGTTCGAAATTAAAGAAGTATCCCAATTATGACCAATATATATGTACCACAATGAATACTGTTAATCAGCGAATTTTGCCAGATTTCATTCGTTGGTGTTTCCGAGAATTGGAACCCAGCATGGTATCGGTATTAAAAACACGTCAGCATCCTCGGGACGGCGATTATCTCAAAAATGTGGATGTTAATTGGTATCGGAAAAGTCGGGAAGTGGTAGAATGGGAAACGTGCCAAGGAAATATGGGAAATGTAAATAGCCCTCAGACTTATATGAACAGCTGGATATGTCGTTATGTAGAACAGACGTTGCAAACAGGAAAACGGAGTTTTCATTGTTATGCGGGTCAATATGGCGGATTCATTCAATATGAAGGGTCAGTTGGTGTTTGCGAGATACTACCAGCAATCGGGAATTTAGCTGATTACGAGTACGATTTTAGAAAGTTGTGGAATAGTGAGCATGCCAAAACTTATCGAAGAAAGGTTGGCAGACACCGTGAATGTGATGTCTGTACCCATGAAACAGAGGGAGTTATCCCATCGTTGTTTTTCGAAAGAAACTTTACAAAGCCGTTTCCTTTTGATGTGTGAAAGAAGGATAGTAAGATGAAAATAGTTGTTTATGGTGCAATGACAGGAGGTGGGCATCGGTCGGTGTTAGAGGCTTTGGCTGAGATCTTTGAAACCTCGGGTCATCTAGTAGAATCAGATGAAGATTTTTACGAAACTGTTTGTGAAAGCAATCGGATTATGAGTGATTTTTATAATTTGATTCAGCAACGATCAATGCGTTTGTTGGAAATTTTATCAGAAGTTTTCCGTTTAGAGGGCCCCCAACAACGAGCGCGTCAATATCCAATTTTTCGACAGTATTTAGACGAACACCTGCCTAAAGATGTTGATGCAATTATTTCTGTAACACCTCTTATTAATTATCCAATTATTCGCTATCTATCGGAATCTGGGGCACATACTAAATTTTTTATTGTTGTTACTGATCCCTACCGGACGATGTATCCGGGATTTGAAGCTAAGGGCGCAACGGCCTATTTTTGTCCAAGTGATATTTCCAAGAATCAATTAGTCCAAAAAGGGATTTCTCCAAGTAAAATTGTTCTGACTGGTTATCCTATTCGACAACGCTTTTTTGACAAAAGGAGTCAAATAGAAATTCGGCAATCCATGTCTATTCACGAGCGTTGGGTCATCTGCATAAATTGTGGCGTTGGCGGCAATATAGAATATCTGCCGATGATAATCGAGACTATTCAAGCAGTTTCAAACTCCTACCGATTTTTAGTCATTTGCGGTGAAAATCGTGTGTTATATTACCTTCTTAAGGAAAGGCTAGCCAGTTATAAAAATGTAACTATATACGGTTATGTTACCAATATGGAAGTGCTGCTGCGCGCGTCCGATATCTGCTTAACAAAAGCAGGTGCGAATACTGTATATGAGTCACTAGCTTCAGGAACATTTCCGTTAATTGTTGGATTTAATGGATTAGCTTATCAGGAAAAAGGTGTGTATGAGTTTTTAGAAAAGGAGTATGGTGTATCACAGCGAATAACAAATACTCGCGACATAATTGATTTTATAAATAAAGAGCTTAATGAATGTTTACTGGATGATTTTAAGAACAAGCTTTTTGCTACACCTGTTGAGAATGGTGCCTTGCGGATTGTAGATAGTGTTTTAGCGGAAATCGAGGGTGATTGAAGGAGAGAAGAATTATATGGCCTATAAAAGCATCATTGTACCCGTAAGATATAAGCTCCATCATAGGTATGAGGGTGAACTGAGTGCGAAAATACTTTATTTATCGGATACTATTGTTGATTTTCGTTTCTATGAAGAAGGAGAGTATATTGATCGGATTGAATTGATTTGCAACGTGGGAACATGGAAATCCAGCAGATCGACTTGGGAATTGGATAACATAAAGACAGCATTAGAAATTCTACTGCAGAAAGATTTTTCAACACCTCATACTATGGAAGAAAAAACAGTTTGGAGGGTCTTGTCTCCACCTGAAAAAGAACTATTCTGTTTTCAGGCTCTTGTTAGCCGGGGCTGGGTAAATGAGGCGGCTACTGGACAAATTATTCTTAGTGAACCGCTTATTACTCTGTTTGACTACTTAGATCAAAAAATCCGCCGATTTGCCTTATCGGAACTGAAAGCTGTCGAGTATCAGTATCCAACATTGATACCTAAGTCTACCGTGGATCTATGTGGCTATGTTGATAATAGTGCCCATCTCTTGTATTATGTGAATAGTCTTCACCATGATCCGCAAACATATTGCGAATTTCAGAAAAATCGGAAATCTTCGCCTTCTAAGATTAATCGATATCTAAGGGAGGAAACGGAGTATTGTTTACCTCCGACTATGTGTTATCATACATATCACCAATTTCGTGGTAAAGAACTTCCACGTCCTTTCGTAGTAACTTCTCGGGGAAAATCTTTTCGAAATGAAGAACGGTATGCAATTGGAATGGAGAGAATGGTAGACTTTACTATTCGGGAAATAGTTTTCTTTGGAAACTACCGCTTCGTGCAATCCGTGCGAGAACTGCTGATTGATTTTGGAGCAAAGCTGTTTCAGGATTTGCATATTGCTGGATATTGTAGTAGTGCTAGCGATATGTTTTTTTTGGCGGATAATGCTGAAACCACAATAAAAATGCAAAAACAGTTGAAATTTAAGTTAGAATTCCGTGCCTATCTAGGATCTGAAAAGGACGTCTCAATCGGGTCTGTCAATTACCATGATAGCTTTTTTTCACGGAATTTCCAATTATCTATGAAAGAGACTCCGTATCTAGTAAGCGGGTGTGCTGGATTTGGGCTGGAACGTTTGGTATACGCTTTTATTTCTCAAAATGGCATTGATCCTCAAAAATGGCCAATTTCTTTAGAAAAAATGAGAGGTGGGTTATTTGATGAATAGGAAAAAAACGTTTGGGTTAATTTATACCTTTACTTGTCCAGCAGCATGTCAACATTGTTGTTTTGCCTGCTCCCCTGATCGAGAAGAGAAGATGGATTTTAGGTTGGCAGAACAAATCATTAACTCTCCATACTTTATGAGAGAATTTACAACAGTATTTTTTAGTGGTGGCGAAGTTCTTCTATATTTTGATGAGGTTACTCGCTTGATGGGAATGGCAAAAGGTCATTATCAAATTCGATGCGCTACAAATGGTTTTTGGGGTGACAATCCTGCCCGAGCAGAAGCGATGATTCGAAAATTGAAACAATGTGGTTTAACTCACCTGGTGGTGTCCTATGACGAATTTCATGCCAATTTTATTCCTGTTTCTTCAATACAGACGATTTTAAAACTATGTAAGAAATATCTCGTGGAGGTAGAAGTACAAATCGCGGCTTGTCAAAGTTCATGGCGCTTAGCAGATACAGCAAATATTTTGTTAAAATCTATTACAGAGATTCCGGTTTTAGAAGCAGCTGTTCTTTTGGTTGGATCCGCAAAGAAGAATTTATCTGAAAAAGATTTAATTTATGAGTATGAGATAGTAGAAGATCGTTGTTTGGGTTCAGATGCGATTGCAATATTCCCGGATGGAAGTGTTTTCTCTTGTTGTTCACCCGTTAGCTATTCCACGCCACTTCTGCGGCAGGGTGTGTTACGATTTGGAATGAGTGATGCGCAGATTCGAAATGTTATTGAAAATGACTCTCTATTTCGGAGCTTAGTAAAATACGGTGTTAATGGTACTTGTAGACGAAAGTGGCCCGATTATTCAATATCTCAGAAAGAACGATATGTGAATGTATGTGATTATTGTCATCATACTTTATCTCAAATTCCATATTAAAGAAGAGTGAAATGTAGATATGAGATATAAACGTAAACAATCGTACTTTGAAGCACCGATCAACGTAAACATTGCGTTGACAGAACAATGTAGTCTTCAATGTCCTTTTTGTTTTCATGAATATGGACATGGAGCGAATTTGGATTTTTCTCTACTGAAGAGCTACCTAGATCAGTTAGCTCAAATGGGTACATGCTGTGTACAGTATAGCGGTGGAGATCCACTTTTATATCCTTATCTTGAAGAGGCAATAGAGCATGCTCATAAATTGGGGCTATATACTAGACTGTCTACTTCGGGCTCGACATTAACTTTTGCATATGCAAAGAGGCTAAAAAAAGCCGGATTGGATTGTTGTCATCTTTCTTTAAATGGATCAACGCAGGAAATACACAGTAAAACGCGCGATGGATTTATGGAAACAATGGATGCAATGCGTATCGTGAGTGAGGTGAAAGTACCTTGTGCAATCAATTGGGTAGCCAATCATGCAAACGTACCAGATCTTATTCACGTGATCGAATTGGCGCAATCGATGCAAGTAAATTATATCAGTATATTAGCCAATAAGCCCAGCCGTGATATGGAACTATTTTTCCCTTACAGTTATAGCGATTTAATCTGGCTAAAAAAGCTTTGTGAAAAATATCCTGAGTACCTTAATGTAGAAAGTTGCTTTAATGAGTTACGATTGTTGCTTTATGGAACAAAGATTCCAGTTGTTGATAAAGGTTGTAAAGCTGGACGTTTTCATATGGCTATTGATGTGAGAGGAACATTTCTTCCCTGTCCTCATCTGGATGCTTTGGGAGAAAAGATGAAGGATATTGCTACTTATTGGAATACAAGTGAGGTCCTTGGGCAAATACGTGAATGTTTCCGTCATGGTATGGGCAACAGGGTTTCCCAATGTGACATTAGCGAAACTAGTTTATGTAACCACTGTAGGTATAAGCAATGCTGTAATCCCTGCTATATTGGACAGAATGGTCAATTGCTACGTTGCGCAGATCGTCGGACTTGTATTATATTTAATAAATCCTCCTAGTAAATTATGGAAAGGATGTATGTTGTTATGCAAGTGAAGCCTTCGTATTATAATGAAATTCTTGAAAAGAAAGATGGAATAGCGTTGTATAATACGAGAACAGGGAAAATGGTTCGTTGTTTTGACGAACAGGCTAGAAAAGTTCGCGATATTTTACAAAGAGAAGAACTGTTCGTCATACAAAAGACGGGTCTAGAGCAATGGCTTTTTGAACAGCAATTTTTGATTGATGCAAAACGAGACGAATTGGAAGAAATGTGCGAATTAGAGAAAAAACAGGAGTTTGATAACTATCTCCATTTGAATATTCTAACTACTGAAGAGTGTAACTTTCGGTGTACATATTGTTATGAAGCATTTGCTCGAGGAACAATGTCGGAAGATACTCAAATGCAACTTATACGTTTTGTGGAAGAAAAAATAGGAATGCGGGACGGCTTAATAGTTAGCTGGTTTGGCGGAGAACCGTTGGAGGGTATCGAAGTCATACGTCGTTTATCTTTGGCTTTTATGAATATCTGTAAACAGAAAAAGAAGGTCTATTTTGCTGGTATAACAACTAACGGGTATTTGTTGACTGAAGAGATTGTCAGAGAGTTAAAAAAATACCATGTAGTGGAATATCAAATTACGTTGGATGGATTGCCGGAAGACCATGATAAACAGAGAGTTCTTAAAGATGGTTCGGGCTCCGCTGAACGCATTATTGAGAATCTCCGAAATATCAAGAATAATATTCATTCAAATTCCATTCGTATTACGTTGCGCACAAATTTTACAAAGTCTATGCTTGTTAACGCGAAAAAATTTATCGACTTTTTGCAAGAAAATTTTTTAAATGATCCAAGATTTGGGATATTTTGGCAGGTTGCAGAGGACTATGGACAAGTCGTGGACGAATCGGTTCGAGAGAATTTTTGTTCGGAATCGGAATATCGAAAACTAATTAAGGATTTTGCACTTTTCTATTCAAATACCGTGTTTGAATCGGCCATGAGACCAGCAGGCTCTATATGCTATGCCATGAAACGTAATGCCTTTGTGATCAGTTCCGATGGTGTTATTAAAAAATGTACTTGTGATATGGAAAGTGACAGGAATAGATTTGGCAGGTTAGATGGATCATTTGATGAGAGAAAACACGATCAATGGCTGACAAGAATTATACGCAAATCTATGAAGTGCTATACGTGCAAAAAACGGCCTATGTGTCATTATCGTGCTTGCCAAAAAACGAAAAATTGTCCGCCAAATTTGTTTTTCTACCGAGAAATGTTAGAACACTTAACAGATAATCCAGCTAATGTAACTATTAAGGAGGAAATGATATAATGGATAGACAAGAAATTGAGAATAAAGTATGGGAGATCCTAGATAATCTTGGTGTTATCGAAAAAGAAAATGAAAAAACAATTATTCATTTTGAAGAAATCGATTCTATTCAGTTAGTATCGATTATTGTAGATATTGAAGAGTGTTTTAATGTGGAAATACCAGATGAATACATAAATCCTGAGTTTTTGTTTTCTTTTGATCATATCGTGAATGTTGTTGCAGAGTTGCTCCATGATCCTAATACGGCGACTTCCTAAATAAATATATGTGAATTTTTCAACAACTATATACAGAAATAAATATATTATAATTTTTAATATATTTATTATTTTTAATAGGAAGGAGGTTAATTCATGAAGAAACTAGTAAAGCCGTGTAAGAACAGAAAAAAAGCGATGCTGTACGGCGGGGGAGGCTCTGGAGAAAATTGTAATTGCTGTTGGTAAAATCGGTATGCAGGGAGACGCAATGCGTCTTCCTGTATGCATGTTTGAATTTCTTTTGTAACGCTGCCACATGCTTCTTAGGAAGGAATTAAACTATGAGGACAGAAAAAGGATACGGGACACTTCATAATGTCACCTATGTGCTTCGCAACACTTGGAATTGGGAGCGTCCTATCGTCGTTTTTTTATTGTTGCAGGCAATTATTGGTATGGTTATGCCGTTTGCTGGTATTTACATTCCTACTGTAATTCTTAGTGGAGTTACCGGCGAGATTTCTTTTCAGAATGCGTTGATTATTGTAGGGGTCATGTCTTTTGTTTTTGCTTTGTGTAATGTTGTTAATGAATATATCCATGCTGTCAATGAGATGCATCTTACCAATAACAAAGTTCATTATCTAACTGAAGTCTTCAAAAAGAAAATGATGATAGATTATCAGTTCGTGGAAAGCGAAAAGGGACAGAATATATTCCAAGATGTTTTGAATACTCTTTTCAATGATAATACTGGTGTGTCAGGTATGTTGCAGATCTTAGGCGACTTTTTAGGGAAAATGCTTGGGTTTGTGCTCTATATAGGAATTATCTCTATACTTAGCCCTTGGATTGTGGTTATCCTTTTGGTGACATCTGGATTGTATTTTCTCGTGCTGCGATACACCAATGTTTATGAATATAATCTCCGGGGACGATGGGCGGTTATTGATAAAAAGCTTAATTATCTTTTTGACAAAACAACAAATTATATATATAGCAAAGATATCAAGCTGTATTCAATGGAGAAGTGGCTTTCATCCATTATTAATTCGTTAATACAAGAACGGATAGGGTGGGTAGTCCGAATATCTCGGCATAACTTTATTGCTGTTATTGCCAATTTAGTGCTCTTGATATTTAGAGATGGGTTGTCATATGCATATGTTTTTTATGCTGTTTTTAGCGGGAAAATACAAATTGCTGAATTTACATTATATTTTGGAGCTGTTGTTGGGCTTTCCGACTTTATTACAAATATAATGCAAGGGATTGCATTAATCATTCGCACGAGTAACGAAGTGTCTATCATACGTAAATATCTGGATACTCCGACTATCCGTGCTGGTTACAAAGAATTAAAGCTGGATGCAGATGATACCTTGGAAATTGAGTTCCATAATGTTTCTTTCCGATATGCTGGGGATTCACAAGATGTTTTAAAGAACATTAATCTGACAATCCATAAAGGTGAAAAAGTCGCACTGGTAGGTGAAAACGGGGCAGGAAAAACTACACTGATTAAGCTACTGTGTGGTTTATATAAGCCGACAAAGGGCGAAATCTATCTGAATGGAATAGCTATGTCCGAGTTGACAACAGAATCTGTTTATCGACTATATTCTGTTGTTTTCCAATCAATCTATGTACTGCCGATGACAGTGGCGCAGAATATCGCTCTAACTGATCAAAAGCAGATCGATTTGGAGCGAGTTTGGTCCTGCTTGCAATTATCCGGTTTGGGAGATACTATTCACGATCTAGATACCCCTCTGACAAAAATGATTGATGAAAATGGTGTGGAACTTTCTGGCGGAGAAACGCAAAAGCTGATGCTAGCTAGAGCCATGTATAAAAGGTTTGCTGCACTGATTCTGGACGAACCTACCTCTGCGCTAGATCCCATTGCGGAGAAAGAGTTGTACAAAGTTTATCATACGTTAGTTCGTGGACGAACCTCTCTTTTTGTTTCTCACCGCTTGGCATCCACACAATTCTGTGATCGAATTTTATTCCTAAATCATGGGCGCATCGAGGAAAGCGGGACCCATCAGGAATTGCTGCGTTACGGTGGCAAGTACAGCGAGTTGTTCCAGATACAAAGTCAGTATTATAAGTGAGAGAATAATATGAAAGCTTTTAGACACAGTTTTTATAAAACAGGACGAATTTTAAAAATTGCACTTTCACTATCCCCTTTATTATTTTTAGTAATACCAGTTATTTCATTTCTGAATGCGTTGTCCCCTTTTGTAAATTACATTTTTACCTGTTTGATACTGGATTCTTTGGATCTAGGAACAAAAAAATCGATACTTTTTATATACGCTGGTTGTGTAATTGGTGCCAATATGCTTCTCGTGCTTTTGGGGAATATTTTTGAGCGCATGCGGGAAGTTGCATTGTATCGTTTGGAGTTGGAGTTCAAAAAAGCAATTAGTCTAAAAATGATGGATCTTGATTATGATAAACTTGAATCTGAGTATGTGCAAGGGATAAAAAACTCTATTGATCAGCAAAATATGCGTTTCGGAGGAATAAGACAGATTATAGAGGCTGTTGGGGAAATAATTCAATATATCATTAGTTTGATTTTAGCATTTTTGTCTTTTCTAAATATTTTTCAAATGCGTTCCAAGATGGTGGATTCTTCGTTTTGGACCGGTTCGTGTCCAGTTGTTTTATTACTGGTCATATCTTTTTTATTCATACTTGTGTCTTATCGATTACAACTCAGGACAAATCAGAAGATTGTAAATTTGAATGACCAATTAAACCGTGCCAATAGAAGTGGATTCATGTTTATGCAGTTGCTGGGAGATTATCATTTTGGTAAAGACATTCGAATATATCATCTTAAAGATTTTTTGTGTTTGTCATTTAATAAATTGTGGAATTCTCCTATTGGATTGAAATTGATGAAGGATATGGGAAGAACTAAAGCTTCCATTCCTTGCTTGACGGCCATTGTAAATTCATTAATCACTTTCTCATCCTTTTTGCTTGCTGCGATAAAAGCTATTAATGGGGAAATAACCATTGGTACTGTGGTGTTGTATGCAGGAAGTATTCAGGTTTTTATTAGTTCTATCTCTGATCTGATATATTCGCTTGGTAATCTAATGGGTGAATGCGAGCAAATGGGTCCTTATCTTGAACTGTTTGCTATTCCTGTGCATGAAAGTCCGAAAACCGAATCGATTCTTGACAAGAATTCTGATCCGAAGTCATTTGTTGTGGAGTTTCAGAATGTTTCTTTTAAGTATCCTCACACCAATACATGGGCATTACATCATATTAATTTGACTATACGGTATGGTGAGCGTATTGCTATAGTGGGGATGAATGGATCAGGTAAAACGACCCTCATCAAGCTACTATGTCGTTTATATGAGCCTACAGAGGGAAAGATTACTCTGAATGGACAGGATATTCAATCAATAGAAGTTGATAAATACCGGTGTCTTTTCAGTGTAGTGTTTCAAGATTATCATTTGTTCTCTTTCACCTTAGGAGAAAATGTAGCTTGTTCTTCAGAATACCATGCTTGTTCAGTATATGATGCTATGAAAAAAGCTGGAGGTCTTTCTTGGGTGGAGAATCTTCCACAAAAGTTAGAAACTGTTTTTTTTCATGATTTTGAAGAAAATGGAGAAGAAATATCTGGTGGAGAGGCGCAGAAAGTTGCAATTGCACGGGCGATTTATTGGAAAGCACCTTTTTTGGTGTTAGATGAACCGACAGCTGCGTTGGATCCTCGTATGGAATGTGAAATTTATAAAAATATTTGCCAGTTAGTGGATGAAAGCGGTATTATTTATATTTCTCATCGCTTATCTAGTTGTCGTTTTTGCTCAAAAGTTCTCGTTTTGCATGAGGGCGAGATTGTACAGATGGGTTCCCATGATGAGTTGGTGCGGGATAAAGCGGGGAAATACCACGAGCTTTGGTACGCTCAGGCACAGTTTTATCAATAATGCCATTCGTTGGAAATGCATGCAACTTGAATTTTCTTGCATTAGCTTTCAAAGAGAATGATGGGTTGCTATATATGCCACGGTAGAGTGTTCTGTTTTTTGAAGCTAATAAAAAAGAGTGCGGAGGCTGTATGAGAATTGTCGAATATTTGTTTCGTAATAAATATATAGATTTCTTAGTGGATTATTGGAACGATTATAGATACAATGTGAAAACATGTGGTGCTGTACATTTCAGAAGTAGTCGTGTCATAAACTTTGATTATGAACCATCTTCTTATTCCGATTTACATAAAATTTTTGCGGAAATCTCTTTTACAAAAGATAGCCATTTAATTGATTATGGATGTGGTAAAGGGCGGGTTTTAATCATGGCAGCTTTGTATGGTTGTTCTCGGATAACTGGTATTGAATTGCGTCCGGATTTATGTCAGATAGCCAAAACAAACGTTTCAAATGTATGGGCGAGGAACAATACTAATGTAACTATTCAGATTCTTGAACAAGATGCGATTCAATATAAGATTGATCCTTCTATAAATTATTTTTTCTTTTATAACCCTTTCCACATGAAAGTGTTTATATATGTATTGAAAAATATTCAACAATCTGTGTTACTATCGCCTCGAAATGTTCAACTGATCTTTTTTAAACCACAGAAATCTACAATTTGGCAATTAGAAAAAATGAAATTTTTCACACTACAGAAGGAATTGAAAGAATCTCGTTGTTTAATTTACCACTACTCGCCTAACAATGAATAGAGGTCAGAGGTTGGATGTTTTGCTCAATTAAAAGAGGTCGAAAGTTGAAACTCAAAAATAGGGCAATTTGTAGTTAATTCTAATGGGAAATTAATGAAATTTTTTGTGGAAATTTGAGAATAGGCTTGTGCCATTGCCAACATGTAGTATAATATATATACATGGATTTACACTATTCCTTGAATATTGGAATGCAAATACAAAAACGGTTTTATTCTGAACCAGGAATTCTCATTTTCGGTGGGTATCTTTTTTGTAGCATAAACCCAAAAGTCCACCGTAATTCTGATAGAATTACGGTGGACTTTTTCTATGCCCGAAAACCGCTTGAAATTAGGCTTTTCGGTTGTTTCAGAACATAAGTGAACCCCGCTGCAGGCAATTCTGCGGCGGGGTTTGTGCGTTTTATGTGGATTGAGACTTCATGTACCGTCATAATCGTTAAACGGCTGAGGTAATCGCTAAATCGCAGAGGCATTCGTTAAATTACAGGAATAATCGTTGAATTAGAAGGGAATTAAAAAATCAAAACACGCACAATCTCTGTTCGCATAGTTTCATTTTTGGGGGAAAAACAGCATAACAGGTTGTGTTCGCATGGATTTTTAACCCGTGATTGTCATGCTGCACCTCCGTTATACGCGGAAAATCACCGATTCATACGGGCGCAGATTGGGGTCGGTGTAGCCGCCCTCGCGGTCGTAGGAGGAGAGCAGCACTTCGCCGTTCTGCGGAACGAGCGCGGCGGGGATTTTCGACGGTTCGGCGGAGAAATTGTGGAAAGAAAGCAGAGTTTCGCCGTTATAGCTGCGCTTTAGGGCGAACAGCGTATCGGAGCCGGTTTCCGGAATTTCGAGGTCGCCGCGTGAGAGCGCGGGACTGCTTTTGCGCAGTGCGATGAGCGCTTTGTAACAGCTGAAAATGGAGTGCGGGTCGTTTTTCTGGTTTTCCGCGTTGATCTTTGTGTAGTTCGGGTTGATGCCGAGCCACGGCTTGCCTGTTGTGAAGCCGGCGTTTTCGGTTGCGTTCCACTGCATCGGTGTGCGGGCGTTGTCGCGGGAGATCATCTGCGCCTCTTTCAAGGCCACGTCCGGTGTGTCGCCCGCCAAAATGTGCTGGTGGTAGGTGTTTTTTGCATCGGGGTCGTTGTAATCTTCAATGTGCGGGAAGCGCATGTTCGTCATGCCAATCTCTTCACCCTGATACACGAACGGCGTGCCGGGCAGGGAGTGCAGCAGCATCGCGAGCATTTTGGCGGAAACCTCCCAGTATTCCTTGTCGTTGCCGTACAAAGAGACCTGGCGGGGCTTATCGTGATTGCTGAAAAACCGCGCCCACCAGCCGTTTTCCTTTAAGGCGTCGTAGTCGTTTTGAATATCCTGCTTCATTTTTTTCGGCGACCACGTTTTGATCTCGACGATCGGCGCGACGAACGGGATGGCCATATCGAACTCCTCGCGGTCGGTGTTGACGTAGCGGGCGAGCTCCTCGGCGTCTTTCGACGCCACTTCGCCCACGGTCATGACGTTATATGGCGAGAACACGCGGCGGTTCATGTCGCGGATATAGGCGTGCGTGCCGGGGCGACCGTTGATGAGACTCGAACTGAACGAATAGCCGTCCGGCTGCGGCGGCTCTGCGGAATCCGGGAAATCCTGCGGCTTATCAAGGTAGCTGATGGCGTCCACTCTAAAGCCGTCCACGCCTTTTTTCACCCACCATTCCATCATGGAGAAGATTTCTTCACGCAGCGCGGGGTTTGTCCAGTTAAGGTCGGGCTGCTTTTTGGAGAACAGATGGTAGTAATACTGCCCGCGCTCCGGTACAAATTCCCACGCGCTGCCGCCGAAAACGGAGGCCCAGTTGTTCGGCTCCTTGCCGTTTTTCGGGTCGCGCCAAATGTAGTAGTCGTTTTTTGGGTTATCGCGCGAGGTTTTGGATTCGAGGAACCACGGATGCTCGTCGGAGGAATGGTTCACGACGAGGTCCATAATGACCTTGATGCCGCGCTTGTGGCACTCTGCACACAGCGCGTCCCAATCTTCCATGGTGCCGAACTCGTCCATGATCTCCCGGTACCCGGAGATGTCGTAGCCGTTGTCGTCATTCGGCGAGCGGAACACGGGCGAGAGCCACAGCGCGTTGATGCCGAGCGCCGAAAGGTGGTCAAGGCGGCTTAAAATGCCGGGAATATCGCCGATACCGTCTCCGTTAGAATCCTGAAAGCTGCGCGGGTAGACCTGATACACGATAAGATCCTTCACCCAATCTTTTTTCTGTTTCATACAACTTTACCTCCTGTGCAATATCCATGTATATTGCGCAAAGCGGCCTTTCGGCCAAGTGTTTTTACCATTATAACACAGTTTACAAGAATTTGAAAAGTATTTGAGAAAAATAGTGAAAATTATGCTTTGAAGTATAAAGGGGAAAGCTGGGCGCTTAGCTTCCAAACATGCGTTAAGTTTTCTATACTGCGGTGCTCGTTTGCCGGGGTGAATTCAGAGAAGCCGGTGGTAAAAATGCCGAAACGGTTTCAGTCGCCGAAATGTACACTTATAAGAATATAGGTGTATAGAATGGAGACCTATAAAACAGAGTATAAGCCACAGGACAAAGGATATAGGGTGAAAAGAACGGTGTGCCGGGTGCGGCAGCCGTTTTTTTAACCTTTTTTCGGGTGTTGTAGGGCAGTATATACAACATCGGTTTAAAATAAATAGAAATAGTAAACATAATATTGATGAAATTAGAATGAGTAGCGGATGAAAACGAAATGTTTGTAATTGAAACTATTGAAAATGACTATAAAGCGCAGATTTATGCGCCTTAAAGTATCAAAGCATACAAAAGCATATAAGCGTATTAAAATTACATAATTTTAAAATGGGAAACCGATTTCACATTGCTCCATAAAATGCACTTTTTGTTGTATATGGCATTATAAAAGTAATATTATTTAAAATATTTGGAGAAAATACTTAAAAGTTTTTGAAAACTTATTGACAAATCGTGAACGCAGTGCTATTCTATGTACATAACATAAAAAAACGAGAACGGAATTAAAATTTGGTTATTTTTCACTTGGCTCTACAGTTTAAAGCTATTTATTAGCGTTGGTCTTCGGCTACGGAGCAATAGACCGATGCTATCGCAGAGTTTGAATGTTCTAAATACCGCCGCGTTCAGCGGAATGCGCACATCGCCGTACCGGATGCTAAAAAGGCGAGCGTGTGGAGGAAAGGTACATCAATGAACGGACAAGCGCTGTAAGATAAATAGGGGGCAAAGAACTTTGTTTCACAAAGTTCTTGCAGAATTTCGTCATAAATCACAGATTCTTGACGAAGTTCAAAACACCAGAGTGTTGCAAAGTGGGGTATGCTTTGCGACCTCAACACATTATGAACCGCAGGTTCACAAAACAAGAGAGGTATTGTATTATGAAGAAAAAGACCTTAGCTGTTCTTCTGTCGGCGGCCATGCTCGTCACCGGCATCCTGAGCGGCTGCGGTGGCGGCGGCAGCACAAGCAGTGCAGCATCCTCCGGCTCCACCGACAGCACCAGCAGCGCCGCGAGTGAGTCTTCTGCTTCCGAATCTACCGGCTCCGGCACGAATGCCGCCGCAGGTCAGGTTACGGCAGTTGGCACGAACCGTGACGAAACTCTGATCGTTGAGACTGCGTCTCCGACCGACACTCCGGGCCAGTTCAACAGCTACATGTCCGGTACGAACATGAACTTCGGTATTCATCAGCTGATGAGCGCACACCTTTGGGAAATGGACACCGTTTCCGGTGAGCAGTTCCCTGAAATTGCAGCCGATATGGGCACCCCGAACGAAGACTTTACCGAATGGACCGTTAAGATCCGCGAAGGCATCAAGTGGTCCGACGGTGAAGACCTGAACGCTGACGACGTTGTCTTCACGTTCAACATGATCAAAGAAAACGACAAGATCGGTGCTTCCGCAGCGACCAACCTCTACATCGATAAGGTTGAGAAGGTTGACGATTACACCGTTAAGTTCACGATGAAGGAATCCTTCCCGCGCTTTACACAGCGTTACGGCATCACCGTATGGGGCACCGATTACCGCATCGTTCCTGAGCACATTTACTCCCAGCAGGCTGATGTTACGACCTTTAAGGACGAGCAGCCGGTTGTAGCAGGCCCGTACACCGTAGAAGACTATGACTCCAACGGCGACTGGATCCTCTACAAGCTCCGTGACGACTGGAAAGAAAGTACGCTTGGCGTTGTAGGCACAGAGCACTACAACTACAGCGAAGATCAGGTTCCGGCAGAATATGTTTGGTTCCGTTATCTTGGCGACTCCTCCTCCAGACAGATGCAGATGGTCAGCAACGAAGTTGATATCCTCTGCGAAGTTACGATGGAAGAGCTGCAGGCAATGCAGAGCTCTAACGACAAGATCAACGCATGGTACAACGAGTTCCCGTATGCAACCATGGACGACCCGGGCGCAAAGGGCCTGGTGTTCTCTCAGGGTCAGGGCGCTCCGTACGACAACCCTGACTTCCGCTGGGCTATCGTTCTGGCACTGGATATCGACCAGATCTCCATGAACATCTTCTCCGGCGCAGGCCGTGCGGCTCCGATTCCGCTGCTCAACAACACCCAGTATCTCCAGGATACATACACCATCCCGATGCAGGAATGGCTTGAGAACTTTGAGCTTGACCTTGGCGATGGCACCACCATTAAGCCGTACGACACCGGCTATGCAAAGCGCATGGCTGAGAAGACCGGCGTAACCGGCACCGACGAAGAGCTCATCGATATGTTCGGCGCAGGCTGGTGGAAGCACGATCCGGAAGCAGCTGAAAAGCTCCTCATCAAAGCCGGCTTTGAGAAGAAGGACGACGGCTGGTACTTCAATGGTTCCAAGTTCACAACTGAAATCAGCTACCTTGCTGATACAGAAGCTCAGTCCGCTCGCGGCGCTCAGGCTGCTTACAACCAGCTGCAGGCGTTCGGCCTCGATTGCACCATTACTTCCAAGAGTACTGCTACTTGGGACGTTGACGGTGGTCAGGGCAACTACCAGATCGGCACTTACTGGCCGTCCGCTGGTATTCTGAAGGACTTCTACTCCGCTATCAGCGGTTGGGACAGCCGTCTGATGAAGCCGCTCGGCGAGACCGGTTCCGGTCAGGGCGCACGTTGGAAGAATGAGAAGGTTGACGAGATCCTTACCGAACTCGCAGGCGTTGATCCGACCAGCGACAAATCCTATGAGCTGCATCAGGAATTCCTGAAGGAAGCTGTTAAGGAAATGCCGGCAATCAACTTCCTCAGCGGTACAAAGTTCGTTCCGACCAACAGCACATATTGGGAAGGCTACCCGAACGCCGAGAACGCATATGACGGTCCGTGGTGGTGGTGGAGCCGCTTCAAGTATGACCTGCCGTTCATTCAGCCGGTTCAGGGCTAATTTGATAGCTTGAATACTTGGAGAGAATCCAATAGCACTAATCTGAAATGATCTGAAGAGGATGAGGGCGTGTGCCGAATACCCATGACCACGTCCGTCATCCTCTTTCTCATTTCCCAGAATATCCTGTTGTAATTTGTCTATAAGATAAGGAAGTGTGGCTGTGAAATTCAAAACATTCTTTTTACAGCGTATCCTTGCGTGGGCGTTGACGATCTTGATCGGCGTTACGTTCATCTTCTTCATCCCGCGTATGTTCCCTTCCGATCCTGTTGAGAACATGATCGCCCAGATGCAATCCCGTTCCGGCAACATGGATCCGGCAGAAATGGAAGCGCTACGTCAACAACTTAGAATTCAATTCGGTCTCGATGGCACTCTTCTTGAGCAGTATGGCTACTTCCTGCTGCATGGCCTTTTACAGTTTGACTTTGGCCCGTCTTTGATGAGCTATCCGGAGCCGGTTACCTCTATTATCGGTCGTAACCTGCCGTACACCCTCGGTTTGTCCCTGACCACCACGCTGCTTGCATGGATCATCGGCAACTTCATCGGTTTGCTTGCAGGTTTCCGTAAGAACAAGACATCCTCTAAAATCCTCGAAGGCATCGCGATCTGCATTTACCCGATCCCGTACTTCCTGGTCGCTCTTGTTCTGCAGATTGTCTTCGCGTTCGTCCTCGGCTGGTTCCCAATCCAGACAACGCTGCTTACCCGCGGCACGTTCGCACAGTGGCTCGGTTCGCTTCTGAAAGCGTCTGTTCTGCCGGGCATCTCCATGCTTCTGCTCGGCACAGGCTGGTGGATTATCTCTATGAAGTCCCTTGCCGGCACGACTGCAGAAGAAGACTTCGTTTTATATGCACGTTACCGCGGCATTTCCGAAGCGAAGATCGGTGCGAGCTACGTTTTCCGTAACTCCATCCTGACCCAGATTACGGCTTTGGCCATGAGCCTTGGCGGCGTCTTCGGCGGTTCCATCATGACAGAAATCATCTTCGGTTACCCGGGTGTCGGTACGCTGATCCAAAATGCGATTTTGCAGTCCGATTACAACATGATCCTCGGATGTATCACGATTTCCATCGTGGCGATTTCCACGGCGACGTTGGTTGTTGACCTTATATATCCGTTCATCGACCCGAGAATTCGTTACGGTTGATAAGGAGGGAAGTTGTAATGAAAAAATTTGCAAAATTTTGGAAAGCAGCCAACTTCCGCCTGAAGTTCGGTCTTATCGTGACCCTGATATTCTTTATCATCGGTTTCGTTGTTTACTATGTACCGCACGTGAACCCGTTCACGTTCAATACCTACCCGAATAAGCTGGGTGCTTCCGCAGAACACTGGCTGGGCACTACCAGTATGGGTCAGGATGTTGTGTGGCTGCTGATTGAAGCTATCCACAACTCGCTCGTCATCGGTCTCATCGTGGCATTCCTCGGCACGGTTGTCGGTGTTTTTGTCGGTCTGCTTTCCGGTTTTGCCGGTGGCCTTTTAGACCGCGTGCTGATGATTGTTACGGATACGTTCGTTGTTATTCCGTCTCTGCCGATCCTCATCATGATGACCTCCCTGATGAAGGGCAGCTCCACCACGATCGTGATGGCTCTTGTGCTTGCCATGTTCGCATGGGCTTGGCCGAGCCGCCAGATTCGTTCCATGGCGCTGAGCATTAAAGAGCGCGACTTTATCCACACGGCGAAGTTCTCCGGTGAAAGCACGGTGCAGATCGTCGTGACCGAGATTCTGCCGTATGCGCTGACCTGGTCGCTCTCCAACTTTATGAACGCTACGCTTTCCGCTATCGGTTCCGAGTCGAGCCTTGCTGTTCTGGGTCTTTCCCCCGGCAACCTTGTCTCCCTCGGCAACATGATTCAGTGGGCAAGAAGCTACAACGCAATTTTCAACAAGCAGTATCTCTGGATCGGCGCACCGATCGTTGCAACGGTTATTCTGTTTGTCGGCCTGTTCTTACTCATTACGGGCTATAACGATTACTTATCCATGAAGAGAGGCAGGTAACGAATATGTTAAAAGTCGAAAATCTGTCCACTTCTTACAAGCTCATCGACGGTGACGTTCACGTCCTTAACGACCTGAACTTTGAGATCCACGATAACGAGATATTCGGCATCGCCGGTGAATCCGGCTGCGGCAAGACCACACTGCTGAAGACCCTCTACGATATTATCGAGTTCCCGCTGGAGATCGACAAAGGTAAGGTTATCCTCAGCGGCGAAAAGAATGGACAATCCTTTTCTTATGAATCCGGAAACATTCAGAAGACCTGGTGGAACAACATTTCTTACGTTCCGCAGGCCGCGCAGAGCGTTCTGAACCCGATCGTTCGCCTGAAAAAGCAGTTTTTGGATTCTATTCCGCAGGAAGACCGCAAGAATGAAACGAAAGAGCAGACCCTCGCACGTGTTGCAAAATACCTCGAGGAGCTGAATCTTTCCCCGGATATTTTGGAATCTTATCCGTTCCAGCTTTCCGGCGGTATGCGCCAGCGTGTTATCATCGCGCTTGCGACCTTTATGTCCCCAAATGTCGTGCTTGCCGACGAACCGACCACCGCTCTGGACGTTGTTGTGCAGAAGGGTATTTTGAAAATGCTGATGCGCTTGCAGAAGCAACTCAAGAACACCATGGTCATCGTCAGCCACGATATGGGCGTGCATTATCAGATTACGGACCGCATGGCGATCATGTATTCCGGCAGCATCATCGAGCTTGGCCCGACCGATGCGATCTTTAATGACCCGATCCATCCGTACACGAAGATGCTGGTTGACTCCCTGCCGCGCGTTGGCGATAAGAGCCAGAAGGTCGGTATTCCGGGTCGTCCGCCGGCACTGAAGAACCCGCCTCCGGGATGCCGTTTCGCAGCACGCTGCCCGCATGCTACGGATCGTTGCCGTCAGGAGATTCCGGAGTTCATTGAAGTTAAGCCGGGCCGCTTTGCAGCCTGCCATTTGCTGAAGAAGGAGGGAGAGAAGAATGGCTGATAAATTGCTTGAAATCAAGGGCGTCAGCAAAATCTTCCGCGTAGGCGGTATGATTCGTGGCAAAAAGCTTGTTGCGGTTGACGACGTTACGCTTTCCATCGACAACGATAAGCCGGTCATCCTCTCCGTCGTTGGCGAATCCGGTTGCGGCAAGTCCACACTGTGTAAGATGGTTCTGCGTCTGCACAACCCGGATATGGGCGACATCGTGCTGGACGGCAAATCTTACCTCGACAAGAAAAGCTACAACGCAAAGCAGTTCAAGCTGGAAGTGCAGCCGATTTTCCAGAACCCGTATGAGTCTTTCTCCGCACGTAAGCCGGTAGACTCTTACCTGTTCAACACGGCGCTGCGCCTTGGCATTGCGAAAAACAAAGCAGAAGCTACAAACCTTGTAGATGACGCCCTGAAGAGCGTCGGTCTCTCTCTGGCGGTCGTACAGGGCAAATACCCCACCCAGTTCTCCGGCGGCGAGCTGCAGCGTGTTTCTATTGCACGTGCGCTTATCACCCGTCCGAAGCTGATCATTGCCGACGAACCGGTTGCGGCTATCGATGCTTCCATGAAAATGAACATCGTCAACCTGTTCAAGGAGCTGAAGGATAAGTACAAGGTCTCCTTTATCTACATCACCCATGACCTTTCCACGGCGTACTATGTATCCGATTACATTGCAACGCTGTACCGCGGCTGTCTCATTGAGTACGGCCCGGCCAAGGAGATCATGGACGAGCCTGCACACCCGTACACGGAGCTTTTGATGAGCGCTGTGCCGCGTATCGGCGACAAGTGGGCGGATGACGACATGGCGTTGCCGGATATGGAGTCTAAGGAATATTCCATCACCTACTGCAAGTTCGCACCGCGCTGCCCCTATGCGACGGACGAATGCAGAAAATCGCGCCCGGGCGAAACCTATCTGAACGATGTCAGAAAGGTCATGTGCTTCCACCCGCTGATTCAGCCGAAGAAGTAAAGCCTCTGCGCACAACAAAATAAACAAGCTACACTTGCCGACCCCCTGAAGGCCCATAAAGCCGACGTTTCCTCCGTCATTGCTTTATGGGTATCAGGGGGTCAATTTTTGCTTTGTGGGCGTGCTTTAAAACAGTTGAAAACATGTCGGGATTGTTATAAAAAGCAGGGAAATTCGGCGGAATAAGGATTGAAGTTTGTCGCGAAATACGGTATACTGATTCACAAGCGGCGCTGCGGGGTTTGCGGGCCGAATTTTAGAGTTTTGGGGAGAAAATACAATGAAAACGAAGACGCGCTTTGCGTGGAAACAATTTCTGAAAAATCTTGCGATCATCGCGATCCCGGTGGCTTTGCAGAACATGCTGACGACAACCGGCAGCATGATCGACACCATGATGATCGCGCCGCTGGGCGAAACGACCGTGGGTGCGGTGGGCCTTTGCGCACAGTTTTCCTCGCTGATGTTTGCGGGCTACTGGGGCTTTTTCGGCGGCGGCATGCTATTTTTCTCGCAGTATTGGGGCGCGCAGGATGACGACGGCATCGACCATTCCTACGGCCTGACGCTGACCTGCATGATGATCGTGGGACTTACATTCGGCGTCTTTGCGATTTTTGCGCCGGAAACCGTGATGAAGCTCTATACGGATAAAGAGAGCATTCAGGTGATTGGCGCGGAATATCTGCGCATCATCGGATTCGGTTACCCCGTGCAGGTGTTTTCCATGGCGATGAGCGCTCTGCTGCGTTCTACGGAGCGCGTGCGCATCCCGCTGTTCGCGTCAATCGCCTCGGTAGCGGCGAATATTTTCCTTAACTGGGTGTTCATTTACGGAAAGTTCGGCTTGCCGGAGATGGGCGTGCGCGGCGCGGCGCTGGCAACGACTTTGGCGGCGGTTATCAACGTTTTGGTCGTTTTGATTTTGGCGTGTGCGCAGAAGTACCCATATCTGTTCCACTTTAAAAAGCACTTCCGCTGGAATAAGAAGCAGGTGAAAATCTACTTCGTCAAGTGCTTCCCCATCATCTGCAACGAAGTGCTCATCGGCGTGGGCAACATGGTTATCAACGTTGTTTTGGGCAGACAGTCCGAACAGGCCATTGCGGCCATCGCGGTGTTCCGCACGCTGGAGGGCATGGTCATCAGCTTCTTTGCCGGTTTCTCAAATGCGGCTTCCGTTTTGGTCGGCACATGCGTGGGCTCCGGCGAGTTGGACGCAGCCTACGAGCGCGCAAAACGCCTTGTGTTCCTGTGCGGCAGCACGATTTTGTGCGTATGTCTGGTGCTGCTCGGTATCCACAAGCCGCTGCTTTCCGCGATGAGTCTTTCCGGCGAATCGATGGAGATCGGTTCACACATGCTGATGATCTACTGCGTGGCGGCGGTCATTCGCATGTGCAACTGGGTGCAGAACGATACGTATAGAGCCGCGGGCGACGCGGCGTTCGGCACAATCCGCGAAATCGCATTTATGTACGCGATGGTGCTGCCGCTGGTGTGCCTGACGGGCCTTGTGTGGAAAGCGCCGTTCCTTGTTGTTTTTGCGTGCTGTTATATCGACGAGCCGATCCGTCTCATTTTGATGCAGCGGCACATGTACTCCGGCAAATGGGTACGCCCCGTTACGCCGCAGGGCATGGAAGCGTTGCCGGCGTTTATGAAAAAGCATGGACGTCATAAGAAGGCGGCGTAAACAACTTAAAGACAGCAAAAAGGACTTCCGAAAAGAAGTCCTTTTTTCGTGTGCATGAAATTTAGTGGATGTTCTCTTTGATCCACCTTGCGTCGTCGGCGATGCACTTGTCGTGCTCGTCGTAGAAGCCTTCGCGCTCTACGACCCAGAACGCTTCAAAGTCCTGCTCGTCGAGTGCATCTTTGATATCCTGCCAGTTCATGTTGGACTCCGGCGCGCCCATGGGGCACTGCACCGCAAAGCGCTTTTTGCCCTCGGGGCTGTTTGCCTGTGCGTTGAAGCCGTCCAAAATCTTCTGACGCTCTTCAAGCGGCATTTCCTTGACGTTGGCAAACGAATTGGCGTGGCCTGCCTCTTCTGCCGCGTGGCGGGAAGCCGGTCTCGGGCCGGGGCCCTGCACCTTGCTGTTTTCCTTTACATGGATGGCGACAAAGCGGTTTTTATAGCGGCGGATGAACGAAGGCGGATAGCAGCCGCCGTTCTGTGCCCAGCCGCAGTCGAGCTGCGAGTAGCACTTTGTGCTGTTGTCAAGCAGGTGCTCAAGCAGCGTTTTGCCCTCATCCATGAAGAATTCCTGGCTGTGGTTGTGGTAGCCGATCTTGATGCCGTACGGCTCTGCCATTTCTGCCATTTCATCGAGCTTGTGCGCGACTTCGACGGCTTCTGCCTTGTTGCAGAACGGCGTGCCTGCCCAGATGACGGCCTTGCCGCCGAGCTCGGCAATCTTTTTGACGATCTCTTCTGTCGGCTCCGCGTGGATGGAAACAACCTCAAGGCCGGTCTCTTTCAGCCACTTTTTGATGTCCTCGATGTCGTTATCGAGGTCGACCGGCAGCAGTTCGACGCCCGTAAAGCCGAGGGACGCGATGGTCTTGAATTTATCAAGCAGCGTGGGCCCGAGGCCGAGATAGCTCGCGATGCCGCCGAAAGAATATGTACCGATATTGACTTTCATGTAAACTTCCCCAATCGTAACAAATTTATGAAAAATAAATTCATATATCAAGTAAAATCATACCATATACACAAATAAGCGTCAACCGAAATTATGGGGAGCGATGAAAAATTTGCAGGCTATTTTATGGCGAAATTGTCGGGGACAACGCAATTTTTCGGAAATTTCGGCGTGTCGGCGGTTTCATACCACGCTTTGTAGACCGGGATGAGTTCTGTTAGGGGGATTTTTTCCGGGCGGTCGAGGAAACCAAGTAAATTTGCCATGCGGCCGAGGAGTTCTTCGGGCGTGAAACGCGTGCGCAGAACGCCGATGTCGAGATCGCGCTCGCGCTTGCTTAAACGGCGGCCGTCGTGATTGACGAGTAGCGGAATGTGCCCGTAGTGCGGCGGTGTGTGGCCGAGTGCGTGAAAGAGCTGAATTTGGCAGCCGGTGGAAGGGAGCAGGTCACGCCCGCGGACGACTTCCGTCACGCCCATTAAAGCATCGTCTACGGTGACGGCGAGCTGGTACGCGTGCACGCCGTCGCTGCGGCGCACGATGAAATCGCCGAACGTGGACTGAACATTTATATTTTGCGGGCCGCAGTATAGATCTTCAAACGTGACGGTGTCCTCCGGTGCGCGAAAACGCAAGCTTGGGCGGCGCGTGCGGCTTTTTTCTTCGGCTTCGGCGGGCGTCAAATTTCGGCATAAACCGGGGTAGCGGAACGTGCCATCGCCCGCATGGGGCGCGGAGACCGCGTGCAGCTCCGCGCGGGTGCAAAAGCATGGGTAAACATCGTTTTTGGCGCGGAGTTCACTTAACGCCGATTCGTATAGCTCGCGGCGCGCGCTTTGGTAGTAGGGGGCGTGGGTGCGCTCGTGGCCGGGGCCTTCGTCCCAAGTGAGGCCGAGCCATGTTAGATCGTCCATTAAAAGCTCGGCTTTTTCGCGTGTGCAGCGGTCGGGGTCGAGGTCTTCGATGCGCAGGAGCATCTCGCCGTTTTGGCTGCGCACGGAAAGCCACGCGAGAAGCGCGCAGCAGAGGTTGCCAAGGTGCATGCGCCCCGAGGGGCTGGGCGCAAACCGCCCGCGGACAGGGGTAGGTTGTGAGGTGGACATACTAAAAATCCTTTCGGAGAAAATTTAAAATTATAAAATCATTTTACCGCAGATTTTGGGCGCGCGCAACGGTTTTGGGACGGAGAAGTGAATTGACAGGTGTGCACCAAACGGGTAAAATGAAATAGCAAAGTTTTGCACAGCCCGCGGCAACGGCGGTTAAAAGTTTTGCCCGCCTTTTCAAAGGCGGCGGAATCCAAGGGCAGCGCCCTTGGTCGAGCTCCGCAGAGCTCGAAACTCTTTAGACTTTAGAATAAGAGGATATCAAAATGAACGAAAAAGAAATCTCGGAAATTCGCCGCCGATTCAGGGCGGATAAAAGCAATATCACCCATGTGCGCGGGTGCTACGTCAACGAAAAGCAGGAAATCGTCTCGCAATTCGACCAGCCGCTCTCCCTGCTGCCGCAGGAGGAATGCGAAAATATGCTTTCCGTGCTGCGCCGTACGCTTTCCGGCACGCTCGGCAAAAATCTCATCGAAATGCCGTTTACGACTGCGCAGGTCGTTGACAGCGATGAGCACCGGCTGCTGATGGCGCTGCGCGACTCAAAGCTTACCGATGAGGAAGCCGTACAGACGTTTTTTGAGAAGGTCATCGCATCATACAGACCCGAGGGTACGTATCTCATTTTGCTCGCGAACGATACATACGACGTGCCGTACCGCGCAAAGGACGGCGAAACGCTGGAGGATGCCTCGGAGAATATCTATAATTACGTTCTGTGTACCGTCTGCCCCGTGAAGCAGACAAAGCCCGTTTTGGGGTACGACGTGCCGGAAAATACGTTCCACAATCGCGATATCGATTGGCTTGTTTCCGCGCCGCAGCTGGGCTTTTTGTTCCCGTCGTTCACCGACCGCAGCGCCGATATTTACAGCGCCATGTACTACTGCCGCAGCGCTTCGGAAAGCTACGATGAATTTATAGACGCGGTGTTCAACCGCGAAGCGCCCATGCCCGCAGAGGAGCAGAAAACGACGTTTGGCACGATTTTGGGCGATGCCTTAAATGACGCGTGCAGTTTAGACGTCGTACAGACCGTGCACAGCCGCCTTTGCGGAATGATCGAGGAACACAAGGCGAGCAAGGATCCGGAGCCGCTGACCATTACGGGACGCACGATGAAAACGATGCTGACCGCTTGCGGCGTGCCGGGCGAGAAAGCCGAAAAGTTTGAGGAAGCCTGCGCGGAGCAGTTCGGCGCGGACGCGGCACTCAGCCCGCGCAACCTTGTGGAGACGAAGAAATTCGAGATCGAAACGCCGGAGGTGCAAATTCGCGTCGACCCCGAGTACAGCGAGTGGATCGAGACGCGCTACATTGACGGCGCACCGTACATCCTCATTCCCGCCGGCGCGGGCGTGCAGGTGAACGGCGTGCCGATCGCCATCACTCGCCCGGACGTGGAGTATGAGGAGGAAGAATGATGGAATTCAAAGAACTGAATATGGAGATTTTAAAACGGCGAGGGTAAGGTCATCGGCTACTTCGAGTGACACGAGATGCGCTGGGATTTCAGCGACCCCGGTAAGCCTGTTGCGGTGCCGAAGCTGGAAGCAGGATATTAAGACAAAACAAGCGGCGCACAGGGTGTGAAAACTCTGTGCGCCGCTGATTTTATGTGCTTTTAAATTTACTCGAAATCAGCGTTCATGAAGAGCTCGAGCATTTTGACCGTCGCTTCGATGTCCTTTTGGCTCACGATGGCGTTCGGGCCGTGGGTGTAGCGGGTGACGACCGAGAAGCCAATCGTTTTGATGCCGCCGCCGACGAGCGTCATGGCGCCTGCGTCCGTGCCGCCGACATAGATGACGTCTTTCTGGTACGGGACGTTGTGTTCTTTGCACAGCGCGATGGATTTATTCACAAGGCCTTCGTCGCTGATGGAACCGGTGTCGGAGATTTTGATGGCGACGCCGTGGTCGAGCGCGTTGCTGCCCTCCAAATCGCCCGGGCGGTCGTGGCACGGGGTGACGTCCACCGCGACGCCGATGTCCGGCTGAATACGCTGCGCCGTGACCTGCCCGCCGCGCGTGCCGACCTCCTCCTGCACGGTGAACGCGAGGTAGATGTCGTTCTTCGGCTTTTTCACGTTCATCATCGCCGCCAGCAGCATATAGCAGCCGACGCGGTCGTCGATGGCCTTTGCGGTGATGTAGCCCGGCGCAAGCTCCGTGTACGGGCCCTCATAGCATGCAACGTCGCCGACATCAACGTATTTTAAAACTTCTTCCTTGCTGTGCAGACCGATGTCGATGTAGCAATCGGTATAGCGCTTATAGCCGCCGGCGCTCAGCTTTTCCGGCGGGATGCGGCTTGCGACCACGCCAACCACGCCGTTGCGGAAGCGGACGCGGCTCTGGTACGTTGTAAACGTCCAGCAGCAGCCGAGCTCCTTAAACATAATGCGGCCGTCTTCCTCAATTTTAATGACCTGAAAGCCGATCTCATCGGTGTGGGCGGCAAGCTCTATGCGCTTTTTGTGCTCGCCCGCGCCCTTAAAATAGGCGATGACGCTGCCGTTTGGGTCGGTGGTAATGTCGTCGGCAAGCGGGGCTAACTTTTCTTTAATATAGTCTGCAACGGCGGTCTCGTAGCCGCTGACGCCGTGCAGCTGGGTGAGTTCTTCAAATAACTTCATACGGGTTTTCCTCCTCTGAACGGGGCAGAAAGCCGTAGTCCGGCGTTATTCTGCCATGACGGACGCAATGTCTTTGCAGAGTGCGTCCACGTTTTCGTCCGTCGTCGCCCAGCTTGTACAAAGGCGGACGGCGCTGTGTGTTTCGTCCACGCGCGCCCAATAGGAATACTTGTACTTTTCCGCGAGCTTTTCGAGCGCAGTATCCGGGAAAATGGGGAACTGCTGGTTCGTCGGCGAGGGGGCAAAGAACGCGCAGCCCGCATCTTCGCACGCTTTTGCAATGCGCTTTGCCTGCCGCACGGCTTTTTCGCTGATCTTAAAATAAAGATCGTCCGTGAAAAGCTCGTCAAACTGAATACCGAGCAGTCGGCCTTTAGCCAGCATGCCGCCGCGCTGCTTGATGTGGTAGCGGAAATCCGTTTTGAGCGCCGGGTTTGTGACTACGACCGCTTCGCCGAACAAAGCACCGACCTTCGTGCCGCCGATGTAGAAGACATCGGAAAGCGCGCAGAGATCTGCAAGCGTCACGTCATTTTCGGGAGCCGTCAGGCCGTAGCCGAGACGTGCGCCGTCAACAAAGAGGTACAGCCCGCAGCGCGTGCAGACATCGTGCAGGGCGGTCAGCTCCGCTTTGGAATATAACCCGCCGTTTTCCGTGGGCAGGGAGATGTAAACGAGCTTCGGCTGCACCATGTGCTCAAACGAGGCATCGTTCACGTGCGCCAGATAGGCGTTTTCCACCTGTTCTGCGGTGATCTTGCCGTCCGGGGTGGAGGGCAGAGGCAGCACTTTGTGACCCGTCGCTTCCACTGCGCCCGTTTCATGCACGTTGATGTGTCCGGTTTCCGCACTCAGCGCACCCTGGTGCGGGCGAAGAATCGCTGCAATAACGGTGGCATTCGTCTGCGTGCCGCCGACGAGAAAATGCACGTCCACGTCCTCGCGACCGCATGCTTTGCGGATCTTCGCGCGCGCCAAATCGCAAATTTCGTCCTCGCCGTAGCCGACAGTCTGCATCATATTCGTTTCACAAAGGCGCTTTAAAATGTTCGGGTGGCAGCCTTCGGTGTAATCACAGTTAAAGTAAATCAAAATTTCGCTTCCTTCCGTATCCCGCCGCACAGAGACAATCTCCGCCGAACGGAACTGAATGCAAGCACAGACGAGTGAGCTTGCAAAAACACACCCGTTTGCGCTATACGAATAAATATACCATGCAAAACTGGATTTGTAAAGCATACGTTATGCAAAAAACATGGGCTTTGTTTTTGGCGATGTATGTCGTGCGCAAAATCGCCCGCAGAGCGATAACATCAGGCGCAAGCCCAATAACACAGTGAAGTCAAATCATACGCCGCAGGCGTATAGCATTGCGGCACACTTTATAAAGGAAGCGTGCCGCTGTGGGCGCATTTTTACGGCGAAAATGCTTGACAAAGGCGGGGCGGCTATTGTATAATACAAAAGCTGTAAAGAAAAAAACTTTACAGCAGGGCGCTTGAAATTGGAAACGCCCGGAAACGGAGCGAACTATGGCAAAGGATCTGCGCATCACGTTCCTGCTGGATTTTTACGGCGACATGCTCACCGAAAAGCAGCGCGAGGTCGTGGAATGCTATTATAACGAAGACCTTTCTTTAGCGGAGATTGCAGAGGAGAAGGGCATCACGCGGCAGGGCGTGCGCGACGGCATCAAGCGCGCCGAACAGCAGCTTCTTGAAATGGAAGAACGGCTGGGTCTTGCAAAGCGCTTCCGCAGCGTGCAGGAAGAACTGACGCAGATCTGCGACCACGCGTTACAGATCGAAGCGGAAAACGAAAAGAACGGCGGCGACCCGGTCATTCGGCAGAACGTGGAGAGCATTTTGCGCTCCGCAAAGAAGCTGACAGACTGAGCGGCGCGGCTCTGAAAGGATTTTTACATGGCGTTTGAAGGTCTTGCCGATAAGCTCGGCAACGCGTTTAAAAAGTTAAAAAGCAAAGGCAAGCTGACGGAAAGCGACGTTAAGGAGGCTATGCGCGAGGTGCGGTTGGCGCTGCTCGAAGCCGACGTCAACTACAAGGTCGCAAAGGACTTTACCGCGCGCATTACGGAACGCGCCGTGGGCGAGGACGTTATGGAAAGCCTCACCCCCGCGCAGATGGTCATCAAGATCGTCAACGAAGAGCTGACGGCTTTGATGGGCGGCAGCGAAGAGCGCCTGAAAATGCCCGCGCACCCGCCGGCTGTCATCATGATGTGCGGCTTGCAGGGTGCCGGTAAAACGACGCACAGCGCAAAGCTTGCGAAAATGCTGAAAAGCCGCGGCAGCCGTCCGTTGCTTGTTGCAGGCGATATTTACCGCCCGGCGGCTATCAAGCAGTTACAGGTCGTGGGCGCACAGGCCGGCGTACCCGTCTTTGAGATGGGCACCGAAGACCCGGTGAAGATCGCGCAGGCGGCTGTTCGCCACGCGCGCGACTACGGCAACGATTACGTCATCATCGATACCGCAGGCCGTCTGCAGATCGATGAAGCGCTCATGAATGAGCTGAAAAATATAAAAGAAGCGGTGAACCCCACGGACATTCTGCTCGTGGTGGACGCCATGACCGGCCAGGAGGCCGTGAACGTCGCAAAGTCGTTTGATGATCTGCTCGACATCACGGGCGTGATTTTAACAAAGCTCGACGGCGATACCCGCGGCGGTGCGGCGCTTTCCGTTAAGGCCATCACCGGCAAGCCCATCAAGTTCGCCGGCACGGGCGAAAAGATTGACGACCTCGAGGTTTTCCACCCCGACCGTATGGCGAGCCGTATCCTCGGCATGGGCGACGTGCTGTCCCTCATCGAAGACGCACAGGCGAAAATGGATGAAAAGTCCGCGGCGCGCACCGCAGAGCGCATGATGCAGAACAAGATGGACTTCAACGACCTCTTGGAGCAGTTCCAACAGGTGAAGAAGATGGGCCCGTTAAAGGGCATCCTCTCGAAATTGCCCGGCATCAACAGCTCGAAGCTCGATGAAATGGACATTGACGACCGCATTATGGACCGCAACGCGGCGATCATCCTTTCCATGACCCCCGAAGAACGCGCAAAGCCGGAGCTTTTGCAGGCTTCCCGCAAGCGCCGCATCGCGGCAGGCTGCGGCATGAAGGTGGAAGACGTCAACCGTCTTTGCAACCAGCTCAAGCAGATGCAGAAGCTGATGAAGCAGTTCGGCGGCAAAAAGGGCAAGAAAATGATGGCGCGTATGGGCGGCATGGGCGGTTTCGGCGGCCCGGATATGGGTGGCATGGGCGGCTTCCCAATGTAAATGCGATAAAGAAACGAACTTCATTTGTTTCTGACGCAAGACGTATATCTGAATTGTAAATATTGCCGACGAATCGTTGGTTAATAGATAAAACTTATTTTTTATAATATGGAGGAAATTACCATGGTTAAGATCAGACTTCGCAGAATGGGTGCTAAGAAGGCTCCTTTCTACCGCATCGTTGTTGCAGATTCCCGTTACCCGAGAGACGGCCGTTTCATCGAGGAAATCGGCTACTACAACCCGATGGAAGAGCCGAGCGTTGTAAAGGTTGATCCGGAAAAGGCAAAGGCTTGGATGGAAAAGGGCGCACAGCCGACTGATACCGTTAAGGCACTGTTCAAGAAGCACGGTGTTATCTGATTGCCCGTCTTCTCGTTTGAGAAAGGAACAATCTTATGCAGGAATTACTGAAAATCATCGCGCAGGGTCTTGTTGAAAAGCCGGAAGAGGTTTCCGTTACACTCGATGAGCCCAAGGAAGACGGTTCCGTCGTCTATCATCTTCACGTTGCGGAAGAGGACATGGGCAGAGTAATCGGCAAGCAGGGCCGCATTGCGAAAGCGATTCGCGTTGTTATGCGTGCCGCAGCAACACGCAGCAGCGAAAAGGTCGTTGTTGAGATCGATTGATCGAAAGAGGGACGCACGGGCTTCGTGCGTCCTTTTTATATTAAAAGAGAGGAAGGCTTTCGCTGCGGCAGAGCCGAGGAAAACACATGAAAAAACAATTTCTGGAAGCGGGAAGGATCGTGGGTACGCACGGCGTACGCGGCGAAATGCGCGTGGAACCGTGGTGCGATTCCGCCGATTTTCTGAAAAAAGTGAAGACCCTGTATTTTGACGGCGGCAAAACGGATGCCGGGCTCCTATCTTCCCGCGTGCACAAAAGCCTTTTGCTGGTGCGCTTAAAGGGCGTGGAAAGCGCCACACAGGCCGATCTGTACAGGGGCAAAATTCTATATCTTGACCGAAACGACGTGCGCCTGCCGAAAAACCGCTACTTCGTGGAAGATCTCATCGGCCTTCATGTCATCGATGACGCAACGGGTGTGGAATACGGCACGGTGCAGGACGTTTTCGAGACCGGTGCGAACAACGTGTACCGCATTGTAAACGGCGCGGGCGAGGAATTTCTGTTCCCCGCCGTGGACGCCATGATCGCGAAGACGGACATTGAAATCGGAAAGCTGTTTGTAAAGCCCATTCCGGGTATTTTCGGCGACGGCGCGGAGACCGTGCCCGTAAACGCCGGGGAGGCAGCGGATGCGGATTGATATTGTGACACTTTTCCCCGAAATGTGCGAGAATATTTTGAACGAGAGCATCATCGGCCGTGCGCGCGCACGCGGGTATTTGCAGGTGTGCTGTCACCAGCTGCGCGACCATGGTGAGGGCGTGCATAAGCGCGTGGACGACTGCACGTTTGGCGGCGGAAAGGGCATGCTTTTGATGGCGCAGCCCATAGCGAAGGCGTTTGACGAGATCATCGAACAAACCGCCGTGCGCCCGCATATTGTGTATATGTCCCCCCGCGGACGGGTCTTAGACCAGGAAAAAGTGAAGGAGCTCGCCAAAAACGAGAATATCATCGTGCTTTGCGGGCATTATGAGGGTGTGGATGAGCGCGTTTTGGAGGAATACGACGTGGAGGAAATCTCCATCGGCGATTTTGTCCTGACGGGCGGCGAGCTGCCCGCCGTAATCCTCACCGATGCCGTGGCGCGCATGCTGCCCGGCGTGCTTTCCGAAGACGTGTGCTTTGAGGAAGAAAGCCATTATGACGGGCTTTTGGAATATCCGCAGTATACCCGTCCCTCTGCTTGGCGCGGCAGAGAGGTGCCGCAGGTGCTTTTAAACGGCCACCACGAAAAAATCAAAAAATGGCGGCGCGAACAATCTTTGAAGGTCACGCAGAAAGCCCGCCCGGACCTCTTTGAAAAAGCTGAGCTGACTGCGGAAGAAAAACGCGCTTTCGGCAGAAAATAAGCGGATTTTAGGAATGTTTAACCCTCTGTGACGAACTGATTTTACGAAATGTTTTCAACAAGCAGAGCAAAATGCACAAACACGGATCGTTTCATAGCGATATGCCACGGGCATATATCCAAAAATGGGGTACCCCGCTTGACGGGGGGACAAATTATGCTATAATAACTTATATTGAAGCATTTTGAGCTTTAGAATCATGTTTGACATTCAGAGTATGTAATGTATTACTTACAGGAGAGTGAATCGCAATGTGTGTTAAGAAGGACGTTTTGGTTCAGAATCAGGTTGGTCTCCATGCAAGACCGGCAACTTTCTTCATCCAGAAGGCAAACGAGTTTAAGTCTTCCATCTGGGTTGAGAAGGACGAGCGCCGCGTAAACGCAAAGAGCCTGCTGGGCGTTCTGTCTCTGGGCATCGTCGGCGGTACGTCGATCGACATCATCGCTGATGGTTCCGATGAGCAGGAAGCTGTTGACAGCCTCGTGGCTCTTGTTGAATCCGGCTTTGCCGAATAATTTCAGCTTGTCAAAACGGCGCCTATCGGAGCATTTCCGGTAGGCGTTTCTTCTTTCTCAGTCGCTTAGTGACTGAGCCGCATGGAGGTGCGCATGGTACAGCTTACGGAAGAAAAAATGGCGCATATCAAAGAGCTGCGCAAAAAGGCGATGAAGCTGCCGCTTCACCCGGGCGTGTACATCATGCACAGCCGCGATGATACCATCATCTACATCGGCAAGGCGAAAGCGCTTAAAAACCGTGTCAGCCAGTATTTCGGCTCGGATAAAAACCATAATGAAAAGGTGCGCCGCATGGTCTCGAATGTCGAGTATTTCGAGTATATTCTGACGGACAGCGAGTTTGAAGCGCTCATTTTGGAAAGCAGTTTAATCAAGCAGCACCAGCCGAAGTACAACATCCTCTTAAAGGACGATAAGGGGTACAGTTATATTAAGGTGACAGCGGGTGACTGGCCGCGCATTTCGGAGACGAAGCAGGTCCTGAATGACGGCGCAAAGTATATCGGCCCATACCTTTCCGCGTGGACAATCAAGGACACTGTGGAAGAAGCGCGGAAGATTTTCCGTCTGCCGTCCTGCACGCGCAAATTCCCGCAGGAGATCGGCCGCGGCCGCCCGTGCCTCAACTACTACATCAAGCAGTGCTGTGCCCCATGCCGCGGGCACGTGAGCCAAAAGGAATACAACGAGGCCGTGCAGGAGGCGCTTGATTTCATCCGCGGCGGCACAAGCGATTCCGTGCGCACGCTGACGGAGAAAATGAACGAGGCGGCTGAAAATCTCGATTTTGAGCTTGCCGCGCGCATCCGTGACCGCATTACGGCCATCAACAAGCTGAAAGAGCGCCAAAAGGTTGTCGCAAGCCGCGTGCCGGAACAGGACGTCATCGCGCTCGTGCTCGGCGGCGAAAAGGTGAGCATTCAGGTGTTCCGCTTTGCGGGCGGCAGACTGTATGACCGCGAATCGTTTTTGTTAAACGCCGACGACGAGCCGGAGCAGATCCGCAGCGAATTTGTCATGCAATATTATTCGATGCGCGATAAGATCCCGCCCGTCATCACGATAGACGGCCCCGTCAACGACGACGGCGTCCTTGAAGAATGGCTGACGAAAAAGGCGGAGCGCCGCGTGAAGTTCCACATTCCGCAAAAGGGTGAACAGAAGCAGCTTGTGGAAATGTGCCGCACGAACGCCGCGGAAGCGCTTGCGCAGGCTATGGGCCGCGCCACGGGCCGTGAGACCTCCGCGCTCGATGAACTGCGCCAGCTTTTAAATCTGCCCAAAACGCCGGAATATATTGAATCCTACGATATTTCAAACCTTGCGGGCGGCGAGAACGTTGCGGGTATGATCGTGTTTGAAAACGGCCGCCCGCTGAAAAGTGCGTATCGCAAGTTTAAAATCAAGACTGTCGTCGGACAGGACGACTACGGCAGCATGCGCGAGGTCATCCGCCGCCGTTTTGAAGAATACCGCGCCGCCGATAAGCCCGAGGGCTTCGGCAGACTGCCCGACCTCATTCTGCTCGACGGCGGCAAAGGGCACGTGGGCGCCATACGTCCGCTTCTGCGCGAAATGGGCATCGACGTGCCGGTATACGGCATGGTAAAGGACGATAAGCACCGCACGCGCGCCATCACGGAGGACGGCGGCGAAATCGCCATTCAGTCTACGCGCGCGGTGTTCACGCTGGTGTCGAGCATTCAGGACGAGGTGCACCGCTTTGCCATCGGCTACCACCGCCAGCAGCGCAAAAAGGCGACCATCTCCACCACGCTCACGTCCATTCCGGGTATCGGCGAAACGCGCGCCAAAGCGTTGATGAAGCACTTTACGACCATACGTGCCGTCAGCGAGGCGACGGAGGAAATGCTGGAGGAAACGCCCGGCATGAACGCCCCTGCCGCCCGCGCCGTCTACCGTTATTTCCACAGCGAAGAAAACGATGGGGAATAACGTTGTTCCCGCGTATTTTTCGACGTTTCTCTGCAAAAACTGCGCAAAAACGGTTGACATATTTCTATTCAAATGAGATAATAACTTGAAGTGTGTCCGTACATGTTTTTTAGATTTCGGATACGGACTTCCAAAAGAGAAAGGAGTGTTCGGCTGTGCGTATCATAACCGGTTCCCGCCGAGGCAGAAAATTGAAAACGCTCCCGGGCGATGCTGTGCGTCCCACGCCGGACCGCGTAAAAGAGGCGCTTTTCAACATTTTGCAGTTTGATCTGGAGGGCCGCGTGTTTCTCGACCTGTTTGCGGGCTCCGGCCAGATCGGTCTCGAGGCGCTCAGCCGCGGCGCAAAGCGCGCTGTGTTCGTAGACAGCGCCAAGGCATCCTGCGGCATCGTGCTGGAGAACATCCACACCACAGGGTTTGAAAACGAAGCGCAGGTGATGAACGCGGAGTATGCTTCGTATCTGCTGCGCTGCACCGAGACCTTCGACATCGCATTTCTCGATCCGCCGTATCGCACGGGCACGCTCACAAAGGCGCTCCTTGCGGTCACGCCGCACATGAACCGCGGCGGCATCGTGATTTGCGAGCACCCCACGGACGAAGAGCTGCCGGAGACGGCGGGGGAATTCGTGCGCGTGCGCGACTACCGTTACGGAAAAATCTTGCTGACCGCGTATCGCCATCAAAGCATGGTGTAAGCGCAAAAAAGGCGGTATATCAATGAGAATAGGGATCTGTCCGGGCAGCTTTGACCCGGTCACGCTGGGACACATGGACATCATCTCCCGTGCGTGCAAAATTTTCGACAAAGTCATCGTCGCGGTACCGGTAAACCCGGATAAGCGCGCGAGCTTTACGGTGGAGGAGCGCATGGAAATGCTGCGCACCGTCACGGCCGATATGGAAAATGTAGAGGTAGACTGCGTGCGCGGTCTTTTGGCGGATTACGCAAGCGAAAAGCATGCGGCTGCCATTGTGAAGGGTCTGCGCGCAATCTCCGACTTTGAATATGAATTTCAGATGGCGCTCACCAATAAAAAGCTGAATCCGGAGTTTGAAACGCTGTTCCTGCCGACCAGCATCGAGCACATGTTCCTCAGCTCCAGCATGGTCAAGCAGATTGCGGGCTTCGGCGGCGATATTTCCCATTTTGTGCCCGAGTGCCTTTTAGAGAAAATAAATCAGAGACTTTGCCGCACGGCAGACTGAATGCGGCTAAAAATACGAAAGGAATGGATTTTTTATGAGCAACACGCAGGCAACCGTAGAAGATTTAATTGATGAATTGACCGACGTACTGGAGAAAGGCTGGCACCTTCCCTTTGCAGGCGGCAAATCGTTTATAGATAGCGAAGACGCAAAGCAGATCCTTGATGAGATTCGCGAGGCGATCCCGTCCGAAGTGCGCAAGGCGAAGGCCATCGTCGCAGACCGCGCCCAGATCATCAGCGAGGCACAGCGCGAGGCGGAGACCATCGTGCGCGTCGCAGAGGAGAAGGCAAAAGCACTCGTCAACCAGGAAGAGATCGTGCGCCAGGCACAGGCAAAAGCAAACGACATCATGGCGCAGACGCAGGAGAAGTTCCGCAGCATGCAGAAGGCTTCCAACGACTATGTGGAAGATCTGCTCCGCCGCACAGACGACGCGATGAGCGCCAACCTTGCAGAGCTGAGAAAGACCCGCCAGTCCATCCACGGCACGAGCGCACAGCAGTAATTTAAGAGCTTTAAACGGCAGTTCGCGGCAGTTGGGCGAGCTGCCGTTTTTGTTAAAATAAGCGAACGGAAACGGCGGTTTAAAGTCTTTAGTCAAGTTTTCTTCGAGAAAACTTGCGGATTCTTAGGGTAGCGCCCTAAGTCGCCATTCTCAATGGCGAAATCCTTTTGCCTATCCAAAACGTCCACTGGACGTTTTAAGTGTAGAGAACCCGGTTGCATGGGTTCCCTGAAAGGGCGGCAGCGCCGCCCTTTTTATAAATGACCTACGTTTTCCACAAAAAGCGTGTAAACGGAGCCGCTTCCGAAAACCGGGAATGTGAACAAACTGCAAAAGTTTTTTTGCATGAGAATACACAGAATTTTCAACATGGCGCTATTTTGCCGAAAATCGGAAAATATACGAACAAAATCCAAGAAAAATATCGGAAATCCGCGCCTTTTCATCGAACATGGTAAACATAAATTTTTTTGCCGCGGGTTGATTTTCTATGTGGGATAAGGTATAATGGACGTGCAAGCAGCGAAAACCCTGCGGAAAACCGCATGGGCTTTGGATTTTCATTGCCTTTTCGCCCTGCTTGGCGCTCATCCGCCCGGCTTTTTTCGGGCAAAGTTCAATGAGGAGTGTCTGCCGGAACGCATCCGTTCCGCCGGACAAATATATCATGAGTGAAATTCATTTTGAGCATAAACCGGTGCTGTTCAAAGAGACCATCGAGTCCTTGAACATCGACCCGGAAGGCACTTATATAGACGGCACCGCGGGCGGCGGCGGCCACTCCGGCGCGATTTTACAACGCCTGACAACGGGCACGTTGCTTTCCATCGACTGCGACCCGGACGCCATTACCGTTGTGAAAGAGCGGCTCGGTAAATATCCCGGCTCCGTCGTTGCCATGGGCAACTTCTGCGATATGGACAAGATCGCGTTAGAGCACGGCATCGTTAATGTCGACGGCGTGCTGCTCGATATCGGCGTTTCGTCCTATCAGCTCGATACCGCAGAGCGCGGCTTTTCCTACCACGCTGACGCCCCGCTCGATATGCGCATGAGCCAAAGCGGCACCTCGGCCGCAGACCTTGTAAACACACTCTCTTGGCAGGAATTGGCCGAGATCATCAGCCGTTACGGCGAAGATAAAAGCGCGGTGCGCATTGCAAAGGGCATTGTGAAAGCGCGCGAAGAAAAACCGATTGAAACTACATTAGAACTTGCGGAGATCATCCGCGAAAGCGTGCCGGCAGCGGTGCGCCGCGCGGAGGGACATCCGGCCAGAAGAACGTTTCAGGCGCTGCGCATTGCGGTAAACGGCGAGCTGGACGCGCTCAAAAAGGGTCTTGCGGCGGCGTTTGGGCTGTTAAAGCCCGGCGGCAGGCTTTCCGTCATCACGTTCCATTCGCTTGAAGACCGCATCGTCAAGCAGCAGATGAACAAGTGGTGCGAGGGCTGCACCTGCCCGAAAGATTTCCCCGTGTGCGTGTGCGGCAACAAGCCGAAGGGCAAGCTCATCTACAAAAAGGGTCTTGCACCGAGTGAGGAAGAGCTTCGCGAAAACCCGCGCGCCCGCAGCGCAAGGCTGCGCGTTATTGAAAAACTGTGAGATTTTGAAAGATTAGGGTATCCCTGAGAGAATACAGCTGAATTTGTTGGGATAAGTTTCCGAAAGGAGGAAACAACATGGCATCTACATCAAACGCATACGATTTTGATCTTTTCGACAGCAGAGATCACGGCAGCGCGGCACCGAAGCTTCCGGAGCCGAAAGCGCCCCAAAAACAAAAACAGAAAAACAATGTGGTGAAGCTGGATGAAAAACAGCTGCGCCGCAGTCACAGACACAGTGCAAATACGGTCAAAATGCTCATGAACCTTGCGGTGGTGCTGGTCATCGTCGGCGCCATCGGTGCGGTGGTGTTCAGTCAGGTGCAGCTTACAGAGCTCACCGATGAGATCAACACGGCGAACGAGAGCCTTTCGCAGGAGAAAAGCATTGCCATTCAGCTTGAAATGCAGGCGGCCTCCAAGCTCAATACGGAGGAGATCGAGCAGATCGCGCGCGAAAAGCTCGGCATGGAAAAGGTAGCGGACGGGCAGACTTCCTACATCAGCCTCACGCAGGATGATGAGGGCACCGTAGTGCAGGCCGAAAAGACACCGAACCTGTTGGACCGTATCTGGCAGGTCTTGCAGTCGCTCTTTTCCTGATTTAGCCTTTATACATACGAATTTTTTGCGGATACGCTGCTATTTTGCGGCATGAAAGAATACAAATGGGTTATGCGGCCCCCGGCAGAGGGGAATTTGAGAGGAGAGTTGAGAGTTTATTCTTAACTCTCATTTTTCGGTATACGGCAACTTTTGGCTGCGAATGAAGGGCGCAGCAGAAAGGACGGCATTTTTTACATGGCAAAATCAAATCGTTCCGGCGTCTGGCAGCGCACAATGGTCATCGTGGGCTTTGTGCTGGTGCTCGGGTTTGGCGCCGTTATCACAAACCTTGTCCGCCTGCAGCTTGTCAACGGCGAAACCTTAAAGACCGATGCGGTCGACCAGAGTTTGCAATCCACGCAGCTTACGCCCTCGCGCGGCACCATTTACGATGCCACGGGCACAAAGGTCTTGGCGCAGAGCGCCAGCGTGTGGACGGTCGCCTTGGAGCCGAACTACATCGATGAAGGCGACGACGTGAAGATTGCAAAGGGTCTTTCCGAAATTTTAGGGCTCGATTACGACGCTGTCTTAAAAAAAGCGCAGCAGAACAGCTACTTTGTCTATGTCAAGCGCAAGGTGGAGACCGAGGTGCGCGATGAGATCGTGCAGTATATCAAGGACGAAAAAATCGGCCGCGGCATCACGCTGATGGAAGACTATAAGCGTTATTATCCCTACGGCACCACGGCTTCTACGGTGCTCGGCTTCACGGGCACGGATAATCAGGGCCTTGCGGGCGTTGAAACGGAATACGACAGCGAGCTTACCGGCACGGCGGGCCGCCTTGTCAGCGCGAAGAACGCACAGGGCGACGACATGCCGTTCCAGTATGACCAATACGTACAGGCACAGGACGGCTACGACCTTGTGCTCACGATCGACGAGACCGCACAGAGCATCGTAGAAAAGCATCTGCAGGCGGGCCTTGAGGCCTGCGGCGCGCTGGAGGGCGGCACGGCCGTTCTGATGAATGTCAAGACCGGCGCCATTTTGGCGCTTTCCACAAAGGGCGACTACGACCCGAATGACCCGTTCACCATTTCGCAGGAGGCCGAAGACGCCATCCCGGAAAAGGTGGAAGACGCGCTGAAAAAAGCGCAGGAAAAGGAGCAGCAGGAATTAAACACCTTACAGCTTGCCATCGATAACGCCGAGACCGACGAGGAGCGCGCGGAAGCGAAAAAGGCCCTTGCGGATTACGAGCGCATCGACGTCACCACACTGCGCGACGAGCTTACCGACCAAATGTGGGCCGAAGCACAGAATAAGCAGTGGCGAAACAAAGCCGTCAGTGATACCTACTACCCCGGTTCCGTTTTCAAAATGGTCACGGGCTCCATGGCCATGGAATCCGGCGTGGCCTCCGAAGATTCCACGTACACCTGCACCGGCCAGTGGGTGTTTGATGATCCCACCATCGACCCCATCAGCTGTTGGTACCACGCCGGTCACGGCACGGAAACACTGGTGGACGGCATCTGCAATTCCTGCAACCCGTACATGATCTGGCTGGGTCAAAAAATGGGCCGCCACACGTTCTTCAATTTCTTTGAAGCCTTCGGCTTTACGCAGCGCACGGGCATCGACCTGCCCGGCGAAGCAGACAGCCTTTATTTTAGCGAAGACGAGCTCAATATCGTCGAGCTTGCAACGTCTTCGTTCGGCCAGAACTTCTCCATCACACCGATTCAGATGATCACGGCCATTGCTGCCGTAGCAAACGGCGGTTACCTTGTGCAGCCGCACGTCGTAGACCGCATGCTGGACAGCGACGGCAACATTGTCAAAACGACTGATACCAGCTACAAGCGTCAGGTCATCTCCGAAGATGTCTCCAAGCGCATGACGGCCATTCTTCAGAAAAACGCCACAAGCGAAAGCGGCAAAAACGGCTATGTCGCCGGTTACCGCGTGGCGGGCAAGACCGGTACGTCCGAAAAAGTCGCGCTGTATTATCAAGATTTGGCAGAGGGCAACGACCGCGGCATGCAGTACGTCGTTTCCTACGGCGGCTACGCCCCGGCAGATGATCCGCAGTACGCCTTGCTCGTTTTCTACGACGAGCCGCAGATCGGCGGCGCGTCCGGCGGCACGCAGGCCGGCCCGATCTTCGCCGCCATCATGGAAGAGGTACTCCCGTACCTTGGCGTAGACCCGCAGTATACGGAATCGGAATATGAAAATCTCTCCGCTACCGCGCCGAACGTCATTGGCATGACCATGGCAGAAGCGAAAAGCCATCTGGAAGAGCAGGGCTTCAGCGGCACGGTTGTCGGCGACGCCGAAGACGACGCGCTCGTCACGGTGCAGGTGCCGTCTCCGGGCGCATCTATCCCGAAGGAAGGCATGGTCGCGCTTTACACCGAAGAGCCGGATCCCGAAACGTATGTGGAGGTACCGAGCTTCATCGGCTATGACATCGATACTTGCCGCTACTTGGCGGGCCTTGCCGATGTGCAGGTGCTCGTTGTGGGCGACGGCGATTCCGGCTACGCACAAAGTCAGGATATCGCAGGCACTAAGGTCAAGCGCGGCTCCGTCATCCGCATTTCGTTTGTCAGCTCCGGCGGCGTCGAAGCGGCGGGCAACACCTCAACGAACAGCGAAGAGTAAAAACATACATTGAGAGGGTAGGAAAGGAAGTTCATAACGTATGGATATTGTACTGTATTGCCTTGCAATCGTCATTGCGGCGGTCATCACAGGGCTGCTCGGTTACTTCATGGTGCCGTTTCTGCACAAGATCAAATTTGGCCAGACCATTCGAGAGGTCGGCCCCAGCTGGCATAAAAATAAACAGGGCACGCCCACCATGGGCGGCCTCATGTTCATCATCGGCAGCTCCGTCGCGGCGGTCATCTGCATTGCATTTTTGTGGCTGAACGGCAGCGCGGAAACGCAGCTCATGCTCGTCAAGGTCATTGCGGGTGCGTTCATGGCGGTGGGCTTTGGTATCGTCGGTTTTTTAGATGATTACATCAGCATCAAAAAGCATCGCAACCTCGGTCTCACCGAGATTCAAAAGCTCATTTTGCAGTTCATCATCGTCGGCGCCTACCTGCTTTCCGTCGCACTTGCGGGCGGCACCACCGAAACGGTCATCCCGTTTCTTGGCACCGTTGACCTCGGCTTCTTCTACTACATTCTGGCAGCTGTCTTCATCGTCGGCATGGTCAACGCCGTGAACTTCACAGACGGCATCGACGGCCTCAATACGTCCGTCACGCTCGTCGTCGCACTCGTCTTCTCTGTCATTGCGATGCTTCTAAACCGCGTGGGGCTTTCACTTTACGCGGCGGCCATCGTCGGTGCGATGATCGGCTTCCTGTTCTGGAACGCCAACCCGGCTAAGGTCTTCATGGGCGATACAGGCTCGCTGTTCCTCGGCGGCGCAGTGTGCGCGCTGGCGTTCGGCGTGGATATGCCGATTCTGCTCATCCTCATCGGTATTATCTATATTGTAGAGATTCTCTCTGTTGTCTTACAGGTTACATACTTTAAAATTTCGCACGGCAAACGCATTTTCAAAATGGCGCCGATCCACCACCACTTTGAAATGTGCGGCTGGAACGAGAATAAGATTTGCTTCGTGTTCAGCGGCGTTACACTTTTTGCCGGTATCATCGGCGTACTTTTGGCGGTGTTCGGCTGCTAAACGCCTGAAAATGGGATAAAATAGAAATTAACTGAAAAAAGGAGGTTTACAGCAATGGCGCAGACAAGACGCTCCACGGCGCGTGGGCTTGAACAGGTCCCAAGCCGTCGGTTATCCGCCGTGCCCGCAGAAGAGGCGGCATCCGCAGCCGCAAGGCGCGGCAAACGGCGCGGGCGCATCAAATATAGAATTTTCACTTTGGGTCTCGGCCTTGACATGACCATGCTGTTTTTGATCCTTGTGCTGCTTGCCGTGGGACTTGTTATGATGTTCTCCGCAAGCTATGCCTACGCGTATTACTACTACGGAAACAGCTATTACTTCATTCTCCGTCAGGGTATGTTCGCCTTGGTCGGTGTTGTGCTGATGCTTGCCATCTCCACGTTCGATTATCACCAGCTGCATAAACTGAACCTGCCCATTTTCGCCGTCTCCATTCTTTTGCTTTTAATGGTGCTTGTCTTTAAGGGCACAAAATTAGCGCCGAACAAAGGCGGCGCGGTGCGCTGGCTGAACCTCGGCTTCGTCGAATTCCAGCCGTCCGAGATCGCAAAGTTCGCGCTCATCTTGATGTTTGCGCACCTCATTGCGCTGTACGGTGAAAGGATGAAAACCTTCCGCTACGGCTTTTTGCCGTTCTTCGGTATTTTGGGCCTCATCTGCGTGCTCGTCATCGCGGAAAAACACGTTTCCGCCACCATCATCATCTGCCTCATCGCGTTTATCATGATGTTCGTCGGCGGCACAAAGTTCCGCTATTTCGCCGTTATCGGCGGCGCGGCGGCAGCCGTCATCGGCGCGCTCGTGCTGTTTTCCTCAAAATTTGCCTACGCCATGGACCGTGTCCACGGCTGGCTTGACCCGTTCAACCCGCCGGAGGGCGTCGATACATGGCAGACGGTGCAGTCACTCTACGCCATCGGCTCCGGGCAGCTGCTCGGCGTCGGCATCGGGCAGTCGAGACAAAAGTATCTCTACATCCCGGAGCCGCAAAACGACTTCGTTTTTGCCGTAGTGTGCGAGGAGCTCGGCTTCATCGGCGCGCTTATCGTCATTATCCTGTTTGCGCTTTTCATCTGGCGCGGCGTATATATCGCGCTGCATGCGCGTGACCGCTTCGGCACCATGTTGGCGCTTGGCATCACGTTCCAGTTCGGCATTCAGGCCATTCTCAACATCTGCGTTGTCACAAACACCATCCCGAACACCGGCATCAGCCTGCCGTTCTTCAGCTACGGCGGCACGGCGCTCATCATGCTTCTTGCGGAAATGGGCGTGCTGCTGTCGGTCTCGCGGCATTCCAATACAGAAAAAATGTAAAAGGGGTATTCAATTATGCGTGTGTTATTTGCAGGCGGCGGCACCGCCGGCCACATCAATCCGGCGCTTGCGGCGGCCGGTTATCTGCGCTCCAAGCAGCCGGATGCCGAAATCCTGTACGTCGGCAACAAGGGCGGCATGGAAGAACGTCTTGTGCCCGCAGCGGGCTTCGATTTCAAAACCATCCGCATCTCGGGTTTTCAACGTAAATTAACGGCGAAGAACATCCGCCGCAACATCAAAACCGTGTTCCGCCTGTTCTCCTCGTCTATCGAGTCCGAGCGCATCATCAAGGCGTTTAAGCCGGATATTTGCGTCGGCACCGGCGGTTACGTCAGCGGCCCCGTCATTCGCGCCGCACAGAAGCTCGGCATTCCCACCGTCATCCACGAGCAGAACGCCTATCCCGGCATGACGACTAAAGCGCTTGCAAAGCACGCGGAGTGCGTCATGCTCGCCGTTGAGGACGCGAAAAAGTACCTCGACCGCAAAGATAACTGCGTCTTCACCGGCAACCCGGTGCGCGTTTCCGTTTTGCAGGCCGAGCGCGAAGCCGCCCGCAAGGCGCTGAATCTCGACGATCGCCCGCTTGTGCTGTCGTTCGGCGGCAGCCTCGGCGCAGCGGCGCTCAATAAAGCCGCGGCATACATGCTCGGTGAAAGCGCCAAAGAGAAGAAATATCAGCACATCCACGGCTACGGCCAGCACGATGAAAAATTCCTCGACGAAGTGCACGCAGCGGGTGTAAAGGAAGAAGAAAACCCGCAGATTCGCATGCTCGAGTACATAGACAACATGCCGGAGTGCCTCGCCGCCGCCGACCTCGTCATCGGTCGTGCCGGCGCCATCACCTTAACGGAGATCGAAGCCACGGGTAAGTGCTCCATTCTGATTCCGTCCCCGAACGTTGCCGAAAATCACCAGTTCCATAACGCCATGGCTCTCGTGAACCGCGATGCCGCCGTGATGATCGAAGAAAAAGACCTCACCGGTGAAAAGCTATGGGAAACGGTGAACGCCATCCTTTCCGAGCCGGGCCGCGCCGAAGAGATCGGCAAAAATGCGAAAGCCATGGCTGTGCTGGACGCAAATGACCGCATTTACAACATCATCTGCGAAAAAGCAAAAAAGTAAACCGTAAAACGCATTTCAGGCGGACATACCCCAAAATTTTTCCGCTGCATACTATGACCGTATCCAAAGGCGCGCTTTCTGCCGCCTTACAGAATACGGGGTGTGTATATGGAAGAATATGAACTGGAACATACGGGCTGTGCCCGGCAGGAAGCGGTTTTGGTGCGCGGCGGCAATCGCCTTTGCGGCGAGCTCACCGTGCAGGGCGCGAAAAACAGCACGCTGCCGCTGCTTGCGGCGGCACTCCTCTGTGAGGGCGAAACGGTGCTGCACAACTGCCCCGCACTGTCCGATGTGCACACGGCAGTCACCATTTTGCGGCGGCTCGGATGCCGCTGTACCCACACGGGCGATACCTTAACGGTCTGCGCGGACGACATGACCCGCTGCGATATTCCCCACAGCCTCATGCGGGAGATGCGCTCGTCCATCGTGTTTTTGGGCGCGATTCTGTCTCGCTGCGGCGAAGCAAGATTGTCGTTCCCCGGCGGGTGCGAGCTCGGCCCAAGGCCCATCGATCTGCATTTGGAGGCGCTGCGCAAGCTCGGCGCAGAAATTCGCGAAGAGCACGGCTGCCTGTTGTGCACCGCGCCCGGCGGGCTGCGCGGCGGGTTCGTCTCGCTTGCGTTCCCAAGCGTCGGCGCAACGGAAAACCTGCTGCTCGCCGCTGCCCGCGCCAAGGGCACAACGGTGCTCACAAACGCCGCGCGTGAGCCGGAGATTGAGGATCTCGCCGGGTACTTAAACCGCTGCGGCGCACACATTCACGGCGCGGGCGAAAGCTGCATTGTCATCGAAGGCGTGCCGCACCTTTACGGCAGCACATACACCGTCATGCCGGACCGCATCGCCGCCGCAACATACATGGCCGCGGCCGCCGTCACGGGCGGTACGGTGCTTCTGCGTGATGTCAACAGCGAGCACCTTTTGCCGGTTTTGTCGGCGTTTGAAAGCACCGGCTGCGCCGTGATGCAGTCCGGCAGCGAATTATTATTGCGCGCACCGCAGAGATTAAAACCCGTGCGTCACGTGCGCACCATGCCGTACCCCGGCTTCCCTACGGATGCTCAGGCACCCGTCATGACCATGGCGGCGGTGGGGGACGGCACCAGTATTTTTGTAGAGAACATTTTTGAAAGCCGCTATAAGCATGCCGGTGAGCTCAACCGGCTCGGCGCGAAGATCAAGTTAGAGGGCAAGGTGGCTGTCATAGAGGGCGTGCCGCAGCTTTCCGGTGCGCCGGTCTCGGCAGAGGATCTGCGCGGCGGCGCGGCGCTTGTCATCGCAGGCCTTGCGGCGCAGGGTGAAACACAGGTGATGCACCCGCAGTACATCGACCGCGGCTATGCGCACTTTGAAGAGAACTTAAGGGCGCTCGGCGCAGACGTATACCGAATATAGAGCGAAAAGTAAGAGATAAAACGTGAAAAACGGAGGCTGAACATGGCGCGTACTCCACGCAGCGCAGCGGAAAAGCTCGCAATGAGAAAGAAAAAAAGCAGGGCGCTGCTCCTGTTCAATATAATCGCATTCAGCGTCGTCGTCATCGGCGCGGTTCTTTTGTGCATCTTCGTGTTTTTCAAGGTGGGCAACGTCACATTCACGTCAGATGCCGGCTACGATGAAGCTGATATCCGCCGCGTGTGCGGCATCAACGAGGGCGATAACCTCGTGCTGCTGGAAACGGAAAGCCGCGAAAAAGCGCTTGAGCACCGTTTCCCGTACATTGAAAGCGCAAAGATCGTAAAGCATATCCCTTCCACCATTGAAATTGAAATTACCCCCGCCGAAACGGCGTTTTCCGTCGCGTGCGACGCGGGTTATCTCTATGTAAGTGCTTCCGGCAAGGTGCTGGAGATCGCTTCACAGCCGTGCGAGGGCACGACTGTGGTGCTCGGGGCAAATCCCACGAACACAAAGCCCAGCGAAACGATCACGTTCGGCGATGATTCCGTCAAAGAAGTCTATGACGCCATCGCGGAGCAGATGACGAAAAACGAGACGCAGAACGTCACGGAGATCAACATGACGAACCCCTACGACCTTACGCTGACGTATGATAACCGCATCACGTTCCGTTTCGGCAACATGAACGGCATGTCCTACAAAATGGCGTTTGGCCTCGAGATGCTGCGTCAAATGGAAACAAGCGGCGAGATCACCGAGGAGACCGTCGGCTCCATCGATCTTTCCGTTGTGCCGGAGAAAAATAAGGCGTTTTACGAGGAAGACCGCACCGCAGCCTCCGCCACGCCCGCACCCGGTGATGCCGCAGGCCGCACGGACGGCACAGACAGCACCGCAAACGGCGACGGGGAGAACGGTGATACTGCCAACCCCACGGGTGATACCGACGGCATTACGGACCCCGCAGCAGACGACAGCGGTGACAACACGGGCGACGCCGAAAACGTGTAAAATTTGGAAGCGTTTCCCTGTTTTTCACAAGTCTTTCGGGTAATTTGAACAGCCCCGACACCATAGATTTCCCGAAAACCGCTGTAAAGTAAAAATATTTGCAAAGGCTCACTTTTTTGCCGCTTTCATCTTGAATTTTGGCGGGAAAAGTGATAAATTATAGTGTATGAAGCTATGTAAAGCTGAAAGACTGTAAAGAACTGTAAAGGTATGGCCCTTTATGGGACGCTATCCGGCGGATTTGATCGAAGCTCGAGAGAAAACCGTTTTGAATCCGGAGGCGGCGTGATGAATGAAAATCCCGGATCCGTGCGGATCGTTAACGGTTAAAGACCAAATCAAGGAGGAACATAAAATGCCGTTTGAAATTGATAACATGCTTGAAGAGACCCCCCAGACCATTAAGGTTGTTGGTGTAGGCGGCGGCGGCGGAAACGCCGTAAACCGCATGGCAGATGCCGGCGTGCAGCACGTCGAGCTCGTCTGCATGAATACAGACCGTCAGGCACTGTCCCGCTCGCAGGCCAAGACCCGCGTGCAGATCGGTGAAAAGAATACACAGGGCAGAGGCGCAGGCTCCAAGCCGGAGGTTGGCGCAAAGGCTGCCGAGGAGAGCCGCGAGCTGATCGCAGCTACTCTCAAGGGCGCAGACATGGTCTTCGTCACCGCCGGTATGGGCGGCGGCACCGGCACGGGTGCAGCACCGGTCGTTGCAGAGATTGCAAAGGATATGGGTGCCCTCACCGTCGGCATCGTCACAAAGCCGTTCGCTTTTGAAGGCAAGCGCCGTATGGATCAGGCAGAAAAGGGCATTGCAGAGCTGCGCAAGCACGTCGATTCCCTCGTTGTCATCCCGAACGAAAGACTGAAGCTCGTCAGCGAGCAGCGCATTACGCTTGCAAACGCATTCAGCATCGCCGATGACGTTCTCCGTCAGGGCGTACAGAGCATTTCCGACCTCATCCAGATCCCGGGCATCGTCAACCTCGACTTCGAGGATGTCAAGTCCATCATGCAGGATGCAGGCTATGCACACATGGGTGTCGGCCGTGCGGCAGGCAAGGACAAGGCAGAGCAGGCAGCTGTTGCGGCTATCTCCAGTCCGCTGCTTGAGACCGCTATCGCAGGCGCTAAGGGCGTCATCATCAACATCAAGTCCTCTCCGGACATCGCCCTCGACGAGATCGATGTCGCGTCTCAGCTCATCACCGAGCGCGCAAGCGAGGATGCAAACATCATTTGGGGTGCTGCATTCGACGAGACGATGGAAGACGAGATGATGGTCACCGTTATCGCGACCGGCTTCGACGGCATGAACGGCGAAAAGACCCAGAAGCCCGCAGCTCCGGCTATCAGCGACGCAGACCTCTTTGGCAACCCGTCTGCACCGAGCACCGGCAGCACAACTTCCGCGAAGAGCGACGATGATACCTTCTCCGACATCATGTCCATCTTCAACAGAAAGTAATTTAGAATTACAAATCAAGCAGGGTATCGGTCTCGATACCCTGTCTTTATAAAATGTACTTTTGGGAGGAAAACAAAATGAGCTTGATCAAAGGCATTCACCACGTGGCACTGCGTCCGACGTATGCGCAGTTTGAAAAAGCAAAAACGTTCTATCTCGACCTGCTCGGCCTCAAGGTCGTGCGCCAGTGGGGCGACGAAAAATACCCCTGCATGATGATTTCCACCGGGGACAACAGCTGCATCGAAGTGCTGCCCGTCCCGGAAGAGAACGATGTGCCGCTGGAAGGCAAGTTTGCCCATCTTGCGCTCGCAACAGAGGATACCGACGGTTGTGTCGCCCGTGTCCGTGAAGCCGGCTACGAGATCACCATCGAACCGAAAGATGTAGAGCTTTCCGATATCACCGCGCGCATTGCGTTCTGCACCGGCCCCTGCGGCGAAATCGTCGAGTTCTTTGACCAGAAGTAAGCCAATTTACAAAATTAAATCACCCAAAAGCAGAGTTTGAGGAGCTTTCCTCAAGCTCTGCTTGCATATTTGGCGGGTTTTCAGCCGCTAACCAAAAGGAGATTTTTGTTATGACCGATCTCATTTTGCGGATCTTTGTCCGCGATCATAAAAATACCGAGGATCCTGCCGTGCGCGACAAATGCGGCCGCGTGGCGGGTGCCGTCGGTATCGTCACAAATTTTCTGCTTTTTTTAATGAAGATTATCGTCGGCACGGTTTTTCACAGTGTTTCCGTCACGGCCGATGCCGTCAACAACCTCACAGATTCCGGCTCGTCCGTCGTCACGCTCATCGGCTTTAAAATGGCAAGTAAACCGGCGGATGAAAAGCACCCGTTCGGCCACGCGCGCATTGAGTATCTTTCGGGCGTCATCGTCTCGTTCATCGTCATTTTCCTCGGGCTTCAGCTTGGCATGTCGTCCATTGAGAAAATCCTCACGCCGGAGGAAAACGCCCTCACGCCTGTCGCCCTCGTTGTGCTCGTCATTTCCATTCTGGCAAAGCTCTGGCAGTGCCTCTTTTACCGCAAGGTTGGCCGCATGATCAAATCCGAGTCCGTCGAAGCCACGTCCAAGGACAGCCGCAACGATGTCATCGCCACAAGCGTCGTGCTGCTCGGCGCCGTCATCACCATGCTCACCGGCGTGAATTTGGACGGCTACATGGGCGCGGCGGTTGCGCTGTTCATCGTGTTCTCCGGCGTGCAGCTTACAATCAGCACCGCAGATCCTCTCCTCGGCCAAGCGCCGGAGGGCGAGCTCGTACAGACCATTACCGAGAAAATGCTCTCGTACCCCGGCATCATCGGCATGCATGACCTTGCTGTGCACAACTACGGCGTGGGCCGCTGTTTTGCCTCTGCCCATTGTGAGGTCGATGCCAAAAACGACATTCTCGTCAGCCACGATCTCATCGATAACATCGAGCGCGATTTCAGCCGTGACCTCGGTATCCACATGGTCATTCACCTTGACCCCGTTATTGTCGGCGATGCCCGCACCGATGCGCTGCACTGCAAAGTGCAGTCGCTCGTCACCGCGCTGTACCCCACCGTCACCATTCACGATTTCCGCGTCATCTGGGGCGTTACGCACAGTAATATCGTGTTCGACGCTGCCGTGCCGTTCGCGGTGAAGGATAGCGACGCCGTCATCACCCAAAAGGTAGAGACCGAAATTCAAAAGCTCGACCCCGATTATCGCACCGTTGTCACCATAGATCGCAGATAAGTAAAGCACGCCGGTTCCCGAAATTCATCGGAAAGGGGCGTGCTTTTTAATATTTATATCAAATTATAAATATTTATTTCAACCTGCCAAGCAGCGTTTTGAGGAAATCATACACGCGGTCAAACGATTTTAGATTCATGTATTCGTCTGTCGTGTGGCAGTTTTCGCCGATGGGCGCGAACATCACAATGTCCAGCCCCTCCATGCGCGGCAATAAAGAGCAGCATTCAAGTCCGCCCGGGCACGCCGTCTCCACCATCTCGTGGCCGTACACTTCTTTCATCAGGTCGGCCGTCATGCGGCGCATGTAGGAGTTCGGCTGGTATTCCCAGGAGTCATAGCGCAGGCTCGTCTCAAGCGTGAAACCGCAGAGTTTAGCCAAGCGCTTCACGCGGCCGAGCACACCGTTTTTAAAGCTGCGGCTCGCCGCACGGTCGGACATCACCAGTTCAAATCCGCCGCCGTTTAACGATACCGTGCCCACGTTGTTCGTCGCCGTCATCTCCTCGCCCGCGGTTCGGATTGCCACCGTGTTCGAGGGCATCAGGTAGATCAAATCGACAATCGCCTGCGTATCGGCATCCGAAAGCATCTCGTTCGCCGCCGCATCGCGGATTTCAAGTGTCAAATTCTGCTTGCCGTCCTGCAATTCGCGGTCGATCTTCTCAATCTCGCCGTTTAAAATCGCCTTCACAGTGTCCGGCTCGTCGCAGAGGATCACCGTTTTCGTCTCCACCGGCGCATAGTTTTCCGCTTCGCCGCCCGCCATGGTGGAAAGTCGGTACGCCGCGCCGTTTTCGGAAAGCGCATGAAGCAAACGCGCCGTGATCTTAATCGCATTGAACTGCTCCGGGTGCACCATTGCGCCGGCGTGCACCGGCTGCACGCCGGAAACCGTCAGCATGAGGGCCGCGCCCTTTGCAGGCTCCGTCTCGCACGTTTTCGTCAGTTTCATCAGGTCGCTCGTAAAGCAGGAAACACAGCTTGTGTATTCCACCGTCTCGCCCATCACGTCAAGACCGATCATTCTTCTGGATTTCAGCTTGCCCGCGTCCAGCGCGTCCACGCCGTTGCAGCCGTTTTCCTCCTGCACCGTAAAGACGAGCTCCAGCGGCGGGTGGGGGAAATCCTCCTCCATCACGGCCAGCATGTACGCCACGCCGTAACCGTCGTCCGCGCCGAGCGTCGTGTCCTTCGCGCGGATGTCGCCCTTGTCGTCCACATAAATCTCAATGGGGTCATGCGAAAAATCATGCGTGCTCTCGGGTGTTTTCACGCACACCATATCCATGTGACCCTCCAGCATCACGACAGGCGCGTCTTCGTACCCTTTAGAAGCCGGCTTGCGCACGATGACATTCCCCAATTTGTCCTGCTCGTAGTCTAAATCCAGCTTTTCCGCAACGGAGCACACGTAGTCGCTTACGGCTTTTTCTTCGGTTGAGGGGTGCGGAATACCGCAGATCGCCTCAAAATATTTTTGGTTCGGTTTTGTTTGGTCGAGTACAAATGCCATGTTAAACGTCCTTTCCGCGCTCACGCCTCCGAAGAGGAGATGAGGTATTTGAAAATCTGCAGCTTGTTTTCTTCGTACAGCCCAAGCTGCTCGTATAATTCCTTGTAGTAGCTGAAAAGCGCCGTGCGCGCCGTAATCGCCGTGTGCACCTTCGTCAGATGCACCTGATGCTATTATAAAAGTAGACACGGAAGGGTAGAAAAAAGCCTGTCCGTGGAGTATCATAAAGGTGAGTATTCTACCGGAAGGGAGCTCGTCTTTATGTCTAAACACTTGAATCCGTT
>NZ_JAVYJC010000010.1:0-67979 GCF_032490475.1 Neglectibacter sp. CSJ-5
GATCAGGAATTCCTTTTCCAACGGATTCAAGTGTTTAGACATAAAGACGAGCTCCTTTCCGGTAGAATACTCACCTTTATGATACTCCACGGACAGGCTTTTTTCTACCCTTCCGTGTCTACTTTTATAATAGCATCAAGTATGGCTGCAGATATAAAGAAAAACGATGATTTTTCAAAGGGACCGATTTCCAAAACGATCCTGCGCCTTGCGGTGCCGATGGTGCTGGCGCAGTTTGTGAACGTCTTATATAATATCGTAGACCGCATGTATATCGGGCATATTTCCGATACATCGGTGGATGCGCTGACGGGCGTCGGCGTGACGTTTCCGATTTTACTGATGGTGACGGCGTTTGCGAATTTATTCGGCTCGGGCGGCACGCCGTTGTTTTCTATGGCGCGCGGTGCGGCACAGCAGGGCGGCGAAGAGGGGGAAAAGCAGCGTGAGCGCGCCGCAGACGTGATGAACAACACGTTCTCGATGCTCGTTATTACGGGCGTAATTTTGTGCATTGTGGTGCTGCTCATCAAAAAGCCGGTGCTGTATCTCTTCGGCGCGAGCGACGCCACGTATCCTTATGCAGACAGCTACCTTTCGGTTTACATGCTCGGCAGCGTATTCATGATGGTCTCGCTTGGCATGAACGGGTTCATCAATGCGCAAGGCTTTGCGAACCGCGGCATGCTGACGGTCGTTATCGGCGCAGTGGTGAACATTGCGCTTGACCCGCTGTTTATTTTTGTGTTTGACATGGGTGTGCAGGGCGCGGCACTTGCAACGGTGCTTTCGCAGTTCGTTTCTGCTGTGTGGGTGGTGCACTTTCTGCTCGGTAAGCGCACGTTGTTTCGTTTGGAGTTAAAGCGCATGCGCCCGCAGGCAAAGCTCATCGGCAAGATTACCTCGCTTGGCATTTCGGGCTTTATCATGGGCTTTACGTCGAGCGCTGTGCAGGTGGCGTGCAACGCGATGCTCTCGCAGCACGGAGGCGACCTGTTCGTCGCGGTCATGACGGTCATCAACTCCATTCGCGAAGTGACATATACGCCGGTAAACGGTGTGACATCTGCCGCGGCGCCGGTGGTCAGCTTCAACTACGGCGCACAGAAATATAAGCGCGTGCGCGGCGTGATTGTGTTCACGACGGTCGTTTCATTCAGCTATATGGTGCTTGTATGGCTCGTGTTAAGGCTGTTCCCACACGTGTTTATTCAGCTTTTTAACGGCGACCCGCAGTTACTCGAAACATGCACGCACGCCATGCACATTTATTTCTTCGGGTGCTTTATGATGGCGCTGCAAATGTCGGCGCAGTCTGTTGTGCAGGCGATGGGCCGCGCAAAGCAGGCGATTTTCTTTTCACTGCTCCGCAAGGTCATCATCGTCATTCCGTTGACGTTTTTGCTGCCGCAGATCCCCGCTGTCGGTGTGGACGGTGTGTTCTGGGCGGAGGTTATCTCGAACTTTGTGGGCGGCGGCGCGTGCTACATCACGATGCTGTGCACCGTCTGGCGCGAATTAAAATGCAAAGAAATGGGCGAGCTTGCACAGGCGAAAAAGTAAAAAGAACGGAGTCGCACGGGTGATAAACCTGTGCGGCTCCGTTTTTTGTATGCGGTTTATTCTGCGGTGTCGGGTGAGGGGGCGGTGCTTTCTGTGCCGCTTGCATCGCTTTCGGAAGCGGTCGGCTCTGCGACGGGGTAATCGAACTCGCCCAGCACATCGCCGGTTATTTCGTCTTTTACGGTAAAGTGCACCGTAAAGCTCTCTGTGTCCTCTCCCGTAAACGCTGCGTAGAGCAGCGCGGGAATGTACACGGCCTGCGCAGCGGCGTTGTCGCGCTCCGGTTTATATCGGTCTTTGGTGCTCAGAATTTCGGCGCTGCGGCCGTCTTCGGAAAGCGTGACGCTTTTTATAAACGGCCACGTGCCGTCCTCCGGCAAAGCGGAGATCAGCTCATGCAGGCTTTCCTTCAGCGCGGCGCAGACGGCATCGCGCTCGTCTTTTGTCATTTCTACCGTGCAGGAGCCGTCATCATTTGTGGTGACGTTTGTAAGCCCCAGCCGGTGCGCCGCGGCGGTGATGTCGAGCCCTGTGCGGCGCAGGGTGTCCTTGGAGATCTGCACGGTGTAATCCCGCTGCGGTTCGGAAGACGCGGCGGCAGGCGCTTCGCTTGCCGTTTCGGTCTGCCCGCCGCACGATGCCGAGGAAAGGATGAGTGCCGCCGCGAGCAGAAGCGCCGCCAAAAGCCGTTTTGCGTTTCTCATTTTGAACACCTCTTTATGAGCTTATCTTAAACTATATCATACCGTATTCGGCGAAAAAAGTCAAAAGAATCAAAAAGCTGTTCAAAGTCGGAACTTTTTCACAAAAATATGTGGAAACAGAAGAAAAAACATGGTATACTGAAACCGATCATGCAGGGAATGGAGGGATCCGATTGACCGGTGCGATTTTAGGAGACATTGCCGGCTCGCGGTTTGAGTTCAGCAAACCGAGCGGGTTCAACTATAAAAAGGTGGAGCTTTTTGGGAACAACTGCTTTTTCACGGACGATACGGTGCTGACCATCGCGACGAAATACGCGCTTTTAAATGACATCAGCTATGCAAAGGCTTATGGCAAATTCGGGCGTATGTACAGAGGCGTGGGGTACGGCACGATGTTTCAGCGCTGGCTGGACGGACATGCCGAAACGGGCTACGGCAGCTTCGGCAACGGCGCGGCCATGCGCGTCAGCTACATCGCTTACCACTTTGATACGCTGGAAAAGGTGGAGGAAGAAGCGAAAAACAGCGCCATGTGCACACACAACCACATAGAGGGCCTGAAAGCGGCCGTTGCGACCGCGGGGCTCATTTACCTTGCGCTGCGTGGCGAGCGCAAAAAGGACCTGAAAAAATACTTTAACAAAGAGTTTGAATACCCCGTGCATAAGCCGCTGTGGGCGTACCGGCCGAAGGCAAAGTTTGATGCTACGGCGGAGGGGACCATGCCGCTTGCGTTCCGCTGCTTTATGGAAAGCGAGGATTGGGAAAGCTGCATCCGCAATGTGTTCAGCGTGAAGTGCGACACCGACACCGTGGCGTGCATTGCGGGCGGCATTGCGGGCGCATATTATAAGCGGACGGTGGAAAACGAAAAGGATCTTTTAAAACGCTACCTTATTCAGCCCGATAAGCGCAAGGTCGGCGAGTTTGACCGCTTTTTATACGATTGGGCTACAAAGTAACATTTCCGCATATATTTGAGTTTCGGTTTTGAAAAACCGCCTGTGTTTTTTGAAGCGGGCGGAGCGACGCAGGGATCGCCGCGATTTTTAAGGGAAAGGGTTTATCAGAACATGATTATTGACACATATCAGTCCGGCGCCGTGATGCGTATTTTGCAAAGCGGCAAAATTTACCGCGCAAGCCCCAGTATTTCGTTTAAGAAGGAGTACGCCGCGCTCATCGATATGCTCGGCCTGCACTGCGAGTGCCCCATATTCGGCGTGGTGCGCGGCAGAAAGCAGAATACCGGCGGACGCGTTTCGGGTGCGGTGCGCATCCGTCTCAATGTCCCGCGCGAATACGTGAAGCTGACCGAGTACACCGACTGGGCGGATTTTCTCGACAACTTCAAATACACGAACCCGAACGATTATTCCACCATCATCGTCGGCAGCTTGGATGTGAAGTCTTCGGATCATCTCCGTGTGGTGGAGAGCCTTAAGCACCAGCGGCATCTGTTCCAGTACAAAATGCCGCAGGCGATTTTGGAGTATATTGACCCGAAATGGGTGGTACGGTATAAAGTCATCACAAACACAAGAGAGCAGGAGGACCGCAAGGAGCACCGGCTCAATTTCTTCCGTTGGTAAGGAGGGCTTGAACTTGAAAATCGGTCAATACATTTTATCGCTTGACCAGGGCACGACCAGTTCGCGCGCCGTGTTGTTTGACGCTTTGGGCGGCATTGCGGGCATGGGACAGCGCGAATTTACGCAGATTTATCCGCAGCCCGGCTATGTGGAGCACGATGCCGTGGAGATCTTGCAGACGCAGCTTTACGCCATGCGGCAGGCGGTGCATGAGGCGGAGATCACCGCGGAGGACATCGCTGCCATCAGCATCACGAATCAAAGAGAGACCACCGTGGCGTGGGACAGCGAGACGGGTATTCCGATCTGCAACGCCATTGTGTGGCAGTGCCGCCGCACCGCGCCGGAATGCGAGCGGTTAACAGCCGAGGGACTTGAGGAGTACATTCATAAAACGACGGGACTCATCATCGACCCGTATTTTTCCGGCACCAAAATGAAGTGGATTTTGGATAACGTGCCGAAGGCCAAAGTGCTCGCGAAGGAGCATCGCCTGCGCTTCGGTACCATTGATACGTGGCTCATTTATTCGCTCACGGAGGGCGAAAGTTATGTGACGGACGTGACGAACGCTTCGCGCACCATGCTGTTTGACATTCAAAAGCTTGATTGGGACGAGAAAATGCTGAACGTGTTCGGTATCCCGCGTGACGCGCTGCCGAAAGTCGTGGATTCTTCCGGCGTTGTGGGTATGTGCTCCGAAACGATACTCGGCAGGAAAATTCCGATTGCGGGCATTGCAGGCGACCAGCACGCGGCGCTGTTCGGACAGTGTTGCTTTGATAAGGGCATGGCGAAAAATACATACGGCACGGGCTGCTTTGTGCTGATGAACACGGGTGATAAGCCGGTTTTCTCCGACCGGGGGCTTATTACGACGATCGGTTGGTGCGTGAATGGCGAGACGACCTATGCGCTTGAGGGCAGTGCATTTAACGCGGGCTCGGCCATCAAATGGTTGCGCGATGAGTTGAAGCTTATCGCGAACCCGCAGGAAGCGGACCTTCTTGCGGAGACCGTGGAGGACGCAGGCGGCGCGGTGTTTGTGCCGGCGTTTACAGGGCTTGGCGCACCGTACTGGGATATGTATGCGCGGGGCGCACTGCTCGGCGTGACGCGCGGTACGTCTAAGGCGCACATCTGCCGGGCTGTGCTGGAAAGCATTGCGTATGAAAGCTATGACCTCGTGAAAGCCATGGAAGCGGGCAGCGGCACGGAAATTTCCGAGCTGCGCGTGGACGGCGGCGCATCGAGAAGCCGCTTTTTGATGCAGTATCAGGCGGATTTATTGCACTGCGCCGTGAGACAACCGAAGTGTCTGGAGACCACCGCGCTCGGCTCCGCGATGCTGGCGGGCTTGGCCGTCGGTGTGTGGGAATCACTGGACGAGCTTAGGACTGTGTGGAAGCTTAAAAATGCGTATGACCCGCAAACGGCAGCAGGCAGCGAAGCAAAAGCGCTGAAACGCTGGCATAAGGCCGTGGAAAGATCCATGGGCTGGGCGGACGGTTTGGATTAAGCCAAAGTCAAGCACAGCGAAGCGACGTAAAAGTTTTCGCCAGCCTTTTTCAAAAGGCTGTGGAATCCAAGGGTGAAACCCTTGGTCGAGCTCCGCAGAGCTCGAAATCCTTTTGCCTACCATAAAATCAGGACAGGAGAGGGAACAGTCCAGTGGACTGTTCCCTCGTGGGAGACCCAATTAGGGGGTCTCCCAAAAGGCGTCCGCAAAGACGCCTTTAAAATACCGAACAAGCTAGCATAGAAGCACGCAGACCAGTTTTTCTGCGTGCTTTCTTTTTGCCCAAAATCAAAGAAAGCCGTTTTGATTGCGGGAAGCGAAAAATCCTGTTGACGGATAAAACAATATGTGATACTATATTATCACGTTAAATCAAAGCAATAGGGAGGCGACGGGATGATCGCAATTATAGATTACGGCGCGGGCAATATCCGCAGCGTGGAAAAAGCGCTTATGCATATCGGCTGCGAGGTCGAAGTCACACAGGACCCGAGCGTTCTCATGAAAGCCGACGGCGCCGTGCTGCCGGGCGTCGGTTCGTTTGGAGACGCCATGCACGAGCTGCGCGGGAGAGAGCTGGAAGCGCCGATTAAAGCGTTCGTCGCCTCCGGCAAACCGTTTTTGGGCATTTGTTTAGGACTGCAAATTCTGTTTGAGAGCAGCGAGGAATCCCCGGGTGTCTCCGGCCTGTCGCTTTTAAAAGGTAAGGTGCTGCGTATTCCTGCTGCGCCGGGGCTGAAAATTCCGCATATCGGGTGGAATTCGCTTGAAATCAAAAAAAAGGACGGCGGGTTGTTCCGAAGCATTACGGGCGAGCCGTATGTGTACTTTGTGCACTCGTATTATTTAAAGGCAGAAGAAGATGTTGTGACCGCTGCGGCGCAGTACGGTGTGGAAATTCATGCGGCGGTGCAGAAAAATAACCTCATGGCATGTCAGTTTCACCCGGAAAAAAGCGGAGCGTTGGGACTGAAGCTGCTCGAAAACTTCGCCGCCATGACGCAGGGAAAGGGGGACGTGTAATGTACGCCAAACGCATTATCCCGTGCCTTGACCTTAAAAACGGCAGGGTCGTTAAGGGCACAAATTTCGTGAATTTACGCGATGCGGGCGACCCCGTGGAGGCTGCCATCGAATACGACCGGCAGGGCGCGGACGAGCTTGTTTTGCTCGACATCACCGCGTCCTCCGATGCGCGCGGTATCATGCTGGATATCGTTTCCCGCGTGGCGAACAGCATATTTATCCCGTTTACGGTGGGCGGCGGCATCCGTACGGTAGAGGATTTCACGGCGCTGCTGCGCGCGGGCGCGGATAAGGTTTCGGTAAACTCCGCCGCGCTGAAAAATCCGCAGCTTATTGCGGACGCGGCGTATAAATTCGGCAGCCAGTGCGTTGTGATGGCGATGGACGCGAAGCGCCGCCCGAACGGTGCGGGCTGGACGCTGTATTTAAACGGCGGCCGTGTGGACACGGGCATTGACGCCGTAGAATGGGCAAAGCGCGCGGAGAAACTCGGCGCGGGTGAAATTCTGCTGACGAGCATGGATTGCGACGGCACGAAGGCCGGGTATGACCTGGAGCTGACCCGCGCAGTTTCCGAAAGCGTGGGCATTCCGGTCATTGCGTCCGGCGGTGCGGGCAAGATGGAGCACTTTAAAGACGCGTTTACAAAGGGTAAGGCGGACGCGGTTTTGGCGGCATCACTTTTCCACTTCCGCGAGATCGGCATACCGGAGCTCAAGGGTTACCTTGCGGAAAACGGCATCCCGGTGCGCCGGTGAAATTTAATAGAATGATTGAAGGACACTCCCGCATATCTTTTGGTGCGGGGGTGTTTACTTATGAAAAGACATTTTCTTGGCTTCTGTTTGGCTGCTGTATTGCTGATCGGTGTGTTCTGTCCGCTTGCGCGTGCCGAGACGCCGGATTTCCCCGCGCAGGCTTTGGTGCTGATGGAAGCCTCCACGGGTCAGGTGTTATACGAAAAGTCTGCCCATGTGCAGCGACCTTGTGCGTCCATCACGAAGGTGATGACGCTTTTGCTCGCATTTGAGGCAATCGATGCAGGCACGCTGCATCTGGACGATGTGCTCACGGCCTCGGCGCACGCGGCGGGCATGGGCGGCTCGGACATTTGGCTCAAGGAGGGCGAGCAGATGACCGTAGACGACCTCATCAAAGCGTGCGTGGTGATGAGCGCGAACGACGCGGCGGTCGTTTTGGCGGAGGCAGTCGCGGGCAGCGAGGACGCATTTGTGGAGCGTATGAACGCCCGCGCGGCGGAGTTAGGCATGAACGACACCGTTTTTAAAAACTGCAACGGTCTTGACGAAGACGGGCACATTACGAGCGCCTATGATGTGGCGGTGATGAGCCGCGCGTTGATGCAGCACGAGAAAATATTTGATTACACGCTCATCTGGATTGATTATGTGCGTGACGGGCAGACGCAGCTTGTGAACACAAATAAGCTCGTGCGCACGTATGACGGCATTTTGGGGCTGAAAACCGGCACGACAAGTGCGGCGGGCAGCTGCGTTTCGGCCGCGGCAGAGCGAAACGGTATGCGGCTCATTGCGGTAGTGCTCGGTGCGGAAAATACGAAAGACCGCTTTTCGGCCGCGTCTTCGCTGCTCGACTACGGTTTTGCAAACTGGAAGTTGACGACACCGGAGCTCCCGGAACTGCCCGAGCTGCCCGTTACGGGTGGCATGGTGAGCACTGTTTCGCTTGCGTGTGAAGCCCCACGCGGCGTTTTGACAGCCTCGGGCGGTGCGGAGATCGGGATAAAGCTCATTTTGCCGGAAAACGTTCCTGCGCCGGTAGAACCGGGGGATGTGCTCGGTACGGCGGAGGTCGCGCTGAACGGCGACACGGTGCAGTCGCTCAAAATCACGGCGAAAACCGAAGCGCCCGCCATCACATTTTCTTCCGCATTGCAATATTTTTTGGCTTGTTTTTTCGCAGCAGAAGCGGCGTGAAATCTGATTTGCAAAAAAACCTTCGTTAACTTTTCATGAAATCCGCGTTGTGCACTTGCAAAATGCGTCAAATTATTGTATGATGAAAGCACATAGATTTGACTTGTGGTGTACCTTGCATAAAGTGGGGCTGTGAAAACGGTTTCACACGTGCAAAAACATCATCATGCAAATAGGAGGCAATAGAAATGGCATTGAAATTGGAATGCGGATACTTGAAGGGCTTTATCGGCGAGCACGAATACGCTGCAATGGCTTCTCAGGTTGAGAATGCACATGCGCTTCTGGCATCCGGCAAGGGTCCGGGAAATGATTTCCTCGGTTGGGTGGACCTGCCCACCAATTACGATAAAGAGGAATTTGCACGCATCAAGGCGGCTGCGGAGCGCATCAAGAAGAACACGGATGTGTTTATCGTCATCGGCATCGGCGGCTCCTACCTCGGTGCACGCGCAGCAATCGAGTTCCTCAAGAGCGAGCACTACAATGCACTGAAGAAAGATACGCCGGACATCTATTTCACCGGCAACAGCATTTCTTCCACCGCGCTGGCGGAGCTGGTTGAGATCTGCGAGGGCAAGGATATTTCCATCAACATGATTTCCAAGTCCGGCACCACCACGGAGCCGGCTATCGCGTTCCGTGTTTTCCGCGAGATCCTCGAGAAGAAGTACGGCAAGGAAGAAGCAAAGAAGCGTATTTTCTGCACGACCGATAAGGCGCGCGGCACGTTGAAGCACCTTGCGGACGAAGAAGGCTACGAGACCTTCGTTGTACCGGATGATGTCGGCGGCCGTTACTCCGTTCTTACGGCTGTGGGTCTGCTGCCCATCGCTGTGGCCGGTGCGGATATCGACGCACTCATGGCGGGCGCACAGAAGGCACAGGCTGCCTACAACAACCCGAACATGGAAGAAAACGATTGCTACAAGTATGCTGCCATTCGCAACATTCTTTACAATAAGGGCAAGACGACCGAAGTGATGGTCAGCTACGAGCCGTGCTACACGCTCATGAACGAGTGGTGGAAGCAGCTGTACGGCGAGAGCGAGGGCAAGGACGGCAAGGGCCTGTTCCCGGCATCCGTTGTCTTCTCCACAGACCTGCACTCCATGGGTCAGTACATTCAGGACGGCAGACGCAGCCTCTTTGAGACCGTGATGCTGTTTGAGAAACCGAAGCGCGAAGTTGTCATCGGCAACGATCCGGCAAACGTGGACGGCCTCAATTTCCTCGAGGGCAAGAGCATGGCGTATATCAACCGCAAGGCGTTTGAGGGCACCGTGCTGGCACACAACGACGGCGGCGTGCCGAACGTTGTGATCTCCGCTCCCGATTTCTCCGAGGATACCCTCGGCCAGATCATCTACTTCTTCGAGAAGGCCTGCGCCATCTCCGGCTATCTCCTCGGCGTGAACCCGTTCAACCAGCCGGGCGTTGAAAGCTATAAGAAGAACATGTTTGCTCTGCTCGGCAAGCCGGGTTACGAAGGCGAAAAAGAAGCACTGGAAGCAAGACTTTCCAAATAAAAGGCGTAAATCCGCACCTGCGGAAAAAATACACAGGAGGACTTCACTATGATCACTCTTTTAATCGGCAAAAAAGGCTCCGGCAAAACCAAGAAGCTCATCGAGCTTGCAAACGAAGCGGTTCAGAACTCCAACGGCAACGTTGTTGTTATCGAAAAGGGCCTTAAGCTTACTTACGATATTTCCCACAAGGCACGTCTTGTTGACTCCGACGCTTACGGCATTGAGGGCCTGGACGCACTTGTAGGCTTTGTCAGCGGCATCTGCGCTGCAAACTACGATGTGACGGACGTTTTCGTTGACTCCACCCTGAAGATCACTGGCAAGGGCGTTGAGGAAGTTGAGCCGCTCACCGCGAAGCTCAAGGCTCTCAGCGAATCTTCCGACGTGAATATCTGCCTGCTCATTTCTGCTGACGCAGAGGAGCTGCCGGCTTCCGTTCGGGAATTTGTCGCGAAGTAATTTCGGCCTCAAAAAGCCTTTGCACCGCCCGAAACAATAACGAAAAGCGGTGCAAAAACGAAAAAAGCAACAGTGTTTCGGCGGAAACGACCCGCCGAACACTTTTTTTCGCGGCATAATGCCGAATTTTCAAATTTTTCTTGACAAAACCGCGCGTGGTATTTATAATATATCAAGTACGGTATGAGGAAAAACTATGCTTATCGATTTGAAAAAATATTTCTCGGGAGAGGATATTTCACAGGCGATCGATTATACGGTCGATCTGTCGGAGGTGGAGATTGACGGCTGCAAGCCGTTTGTCACGCCGGTTCAGGTCAAGGGTAGCATCCGTTCGTTCGCTTCCAGTGCGGAGCTGAACGTGGAGGTGCGCTATGCGTATTCGATGCCGTGCAACAGGTGCTTGACGTTGACGCGTAAAGAGCTTTGTCACAACATTTCTCACGTGATTGTGAACAAGCTGAATGATGAAGAGGATTTTGAAGATTATATCGTGATTGAAGGCGATGAGCTGGATTTGGACGAGCTGATTTATTCCGATATCATCCTTTTGACGCCGACGAAATTCCTTTGTAAGGAAGACTGCAAAGGGCTTTGCCCCACTTGCGGCAAAAACCTGAACGAAGGCGACTGCGCCTGTGCAAAGCAGCAGACAGATCCCCGTCTGGAGGCTCTGCGGCAGCTGCTACAATAATTCCAGATAACCAAAGTTTTAGTTTAATATAAGGAGGTGCTGACGATGGCGGTACCCAAGAGAAAAGTGTCCAGTGCCAGACAGAATAAGAGACGTTCTAACGTGTGGAAGCTTAGCGCTCCTGCCCTTATGAAATGCCCGCAGTGCGGAGAGTATAAGACACCTCACAGGGTTTGCGGTAACTGCGGTTACTACAACGGCAGAGAAGTTGTTAAGAAGGAAGCATAATTTTGCCTGAAACAATAATTGTGCCAGATAGAGAAGGGGCATTTGCGTGCTCCTTCTCTATTGTTTTGTCGGCATTTTTTGGTGCCGAGCCGTAAAACAGCGGCAAATTTCGCGCATACTACCTCAAAACGGAAGGGAGAAAAGCTGTGGCAGTTGAAATTTTCGGCGTGGATAAAAACAGCCTTGCCGAGCGGGCCGGCATAAAGCCGCACGATAAGCTTATTTCAATCAATGGGCATGACATCACGGATATTCTCGATTTCCGTTTTTACGAGACGAACACCCATCTGCATGTGGTATACGAAACGGCGGAGGGCGAGCGGCGCGAAGAAAAATTCGTAAAGCCGCAGTACGGTGCACTGGGCCTTGCGTTTGAAACGTATCTTATGGACAGGCAGCGCTCCTGCCGCAACAAGTGCGTGTTCTGCTTCATTGACCAGCTGCCGCCCGGCATGCGCGAAACGCTCTATTTTAAGGATGATGATGACCGCCTTTCGTTTTTGTTCGGCAACTACATCACGCTGACGAACATTGATGAGCGTGAGATCGACCGTATCATTGAAATGCGCATCAGCCCTATTAATATTTCCGTGCATACGATGAATCCCACGCTGCGCTGCAAGATGATGCACAACCGCTTTGCGGGCGACGCGCTGCGTTTTGTGCGCAAGCTGGCGGAGCACAACATCAAGCTGAATTGTCAGATCGTGCTGTGCCCGGGGCTGAATGACGGCGAGGAGCTGGAATTTACGCTTTCCGAAATGTACGCGCTCGGCGAGAGCTTACAGAGCGTCGCCTGCGTACCGGTCGGCGTGACGCGCTACCGCGAGGGGCTGTATCCGCTTCAGACGTTTAACAAGGATACGGCGCGCGCGGCGATCGAGATTTTGGAGCGGTGGGGAGATAAATTCAAGGCAGAGCGCGGCTCGAGAACCGTGTTCCCGAGCGACGAGTTCTACCTCATTGCAAAGCGCGAGCTGCCGCCGTATGAATTCTACGAGGACTTCCCGCAGATTGAAAACGGCGTGGGTATGCTGCGCGACTTAGAAGAAGAATTTTCCTGGGCGGTTGAAGACGAGCCGGAGCGCGACATAAAACGCCGCGTGACGATCCCGACGGGCGAAGGCGTGTATGCGTTTATGGAGCATGTGATGGACTTTGCGCGCGAAAAATTCCCGGGGCTCGAGATTAACCTTGTGCCTGTGCACAACGATTTCTTTGGCGGTACGGTCAACGTGACCGGGCTGCTCACGGGGCGTGACCTTGTGAACCGCTTGAGCCGCGAAAACCTTGGCGACGCAATTTTGCTTGCACCGTCCATGCTTATGGCGGACGAAGATATTTTCTTAGACGATATGACCGTGCAGCAGCTCAGCGAAAAGCTGGGTGTGCCGGCTTACAGAATGCATAAAGACGCCGCAGGCGAGCTCAAGGACATTTTGGGCACTGCGGAGTAAGGAAAAAAGAAGGAGGAAAACCGTATGTCAAGACCTATTGTAGCCATCGTGGGCCGACCGAACGTCGGTAAATCCACGTTGTTCAACAAGCTGATCGGGCAGCGCCTTTCCATCGTGGAGGACACGCCGGGCGTGACGCGTGACCGCATTTTCGGCGAGTGTGAATGGAAAAACAGAAAGTTTTCACTGGTAGATACGGGCGGCATCGAGCCGGAATCGAAGGATATTATTTTGTCCCAGATGCGCACGCAGGCGCAGATTGCCATTGATTCTGCGGACTGCATCATTTTCGTGACCGATGTGCGCACCGGCATGGTCGCAACGGACCTCAACATCGCTCAGATGCTCCAGCGCAGCAATGTGCCGGTCATCGTGTGCGTCAATAAGTGCGATACGCTGGGCGACCCGCCGGCGGATTTTTATGAGTTTTATAACCTCGGCCTCGGCGATCCTATTCAGGTGTCTTCTGTGCACGGACACGGCACGGGCGACCTGTTGGATGCCGTCCTCGAGCATCTGCCGGAGGAAAAGGAAGAGGAGGACGAGGGCGAGATCATCAAGGTCGCCGTCATCGGCAAGCCGAACGTCGGCAAATCTTCCCTTGTGAACCGCGTTTCCGGCGAAAACCGCTGCATCGTTTCCAACATTGCGGGTACGACGCGCGACGCGGTGGATACCACCATCGAAAACAAGTACGGCGTATTTACGTTCATCGATACTGCCGGTCTGCGCCGCAAGAGCAAGGTGGAGGATTCCATTGAGCATTACAGCAACCTGCGCGCCGAAATGGCGGTGGATAGGGCAGACGTGTGTGTCATCCTCATCGATGCCACGGTCGGTTTTACGGAGCAGGACTCCAAGGTTGCCGGCATCGCGCACGAAGCGGGCAAGGGCTGCATCATTGCGGTCAACAAGTGGGACGCCGTTGAAAAAGACGACAAAACCATGCAGGAATATAAGACGAAGCTTGAAAAGGACTTTTCCTTTATGTCCTACGCGCCGATCATCTTCATCTCCGCGCAGACCGGCCAGCGACTTGACCGCTTGTTTGAACTCATCCACAAGGTTGCTTCCAGCAATGCGATGCGCATTACGACCGGCACCTTGAACGACATTCTGGCACAGGCAACGGCACGCGTACAGCCGCCGACCGATAAGGGCAAGCGCCTGAAGATCTACTACATGACGCAGGCTTCCACCAGACCGCCTACGTTCATTTGCTTTGTCAATTCCAAAGAGCTTTTCCACTTCTCGTACCAGCGCTATCTGGAGAACCGCATTCGCGAGATCTTCAGCTTAGAGGGCACGCCGGTGCGCATGATCGTGCGCGAGCGCGGCGATAAGGCAGACTGACGGGGAAGGACTTGATCTACATGGAAAATTTCGGTTCTTTAATTTTGCCGCTGCTGCTTTCGGCGCTTGTGGGGTATCTGCTTGGTAGTATCAGCTTTGCCATTTTGCTGACCAAAGCGTTTGCGCACGAAGATGTGCGCGCGCACGGCAGCGGTAACGCGGGTGCAACGAACGTACTGCGCGTGGCGGGCAAAAAAGCCTCTGCGCTGACGTTTCTGCTCGATTTCTGCAAGTGTGTTGCGAGCGTTTTGGTCGGCTATTTTCTTGTAAAGCACGCGTGCGTTACAAACGGCGTAGACCCCGAAATGGCGCGCCTTGGCATGTATGCGGCGGGCTTTTGCTGCATGATCGGCCACATGTACCCGCTGTACTTCGGCTTTCGCGGCGGCAAGGGCGTTGTGACCACGGCTGCGATGATGCTTTTGCTCGACTGGCGCGTGTTCCTCATTTGCTTTGCGGTGTTCCTTCTGGTGTTCCTGAAAAAGCGCATGGTCTCGCTTTCGTCTATTACGGCGGCGGCGATCTATCCCGTTGTGACGTTCTGCATGACGTATTTTGTGGACTGCTGCGTGGGCGGACTGCCGGTGCTTTACGTTGTAATGGCAACACTTGTGGCGGCACTGATCGGCGCTACCGTTATCATCAAGCACCGCGCGAATATTAAGCGCATCCGAAACGGCACGGAATCTACGATCTCCTTTAAGAAAAAGTAAGTGTAAAGCGCAGTACCTATACAAAAAAGGCGCGCAAACGGCCGGGTTTGGCACTTTTCGTTTACATAATCTTGGAAAAACCTTCCAAATAGCCTGTGGCTTCTTGACAATTTTTCCATTGTGTATTATTATGTTTACTGGTCATACTATATTTTGCGATCACTTTTTCTTTAAATAGATGCGGCAGTGTATGTTTTGTTTTAGACTGCCTTAGTTTTTTGCGCACGGCATTGGGCTTTTTTCGTACCCGTGCCGTGTAGCTGCCCAATCGGCGGCAGCCCGTTTCAGGAATAAATCAGTCGGTCACGGACCGGCGGGCATAACGAAAGATCCTACTTCGTGCAGCGCGTTGCGGCGCTGTGTGGCGGCAGGCAGTGTGCCTTTGACTGCCGAGGATATGCCGCGCCCGCAGAAAGGAAAATTACAGTGGATAAATTTATCATCAAGGGCGGAAAGCGCCTGCACGGTGAGGTTGTCATCAGCGGCGCGAAAAACGCGGCTGTGGCGATCATTCCGGCCGTAGCCATGGCGGAATCTCCCTGCCGTATAGAGAACGTACCGAACATTTCCGATGTGAAGCTCAGTGCACGCATCCTGACCGAGATGGGCGCGACTGTGCGCTGGCTCGGCAAGAACACCGTGGAGATCGACCCGACCACCATCCACACGAACGTGGTGCCGAGCGAATTGGGCCGCAAAATGCGCGGCTCTTACTACAATATCGGCGCTTTGCTCGGTCGCTGCTCCAAGGCCATTGTGCCGCTTCCCGGCGGCTGCGATTTCGGCGTGCGCCCCATTGACCAACACATCAAGGGCTTTAAGGCGCTGGGCTGCACGTACAGCCTCAACGACGGCATGATCGAGGTCTCCGCAAAGGAGCTGCGCGGTGCGCACATTTACCTTGACATGGTCACCGTCGGTGCGACGATGAATATTATCCTTGCAGCCGTAAAGGCAAAGGGCCTTACGGTTATTGAAAATGCCGCGCGCGAACCGCACGTGGTTGATCTTGCGAACTTCTTAAACTCCATGGGTGCGAACATCAGCGGTGCCGGTACGGACGTCATCAAGATTCGCGGCGTGGAACATTTGAAAGGCATTACGTATTCGATTATTCCGGATCAGATTGAAGCCGGCACGTACATGGCGGCTGCGGCTGCAACGCGCGGCGATGTGCTTGTGAAAAACGTGACGCCGAAGCACCTGGAATCCATCACGGCGAAGCTGATGGAGATGGGTGTGACGGTTGTGGAATATGACGACGCGGTGCGCGTGCGCTGCGACGGCCCACTGAGTAAGTGCAACGTGAAAACGATGCCGCACCCGGGCTTCCCGACGGACATGCAGCCGCAGATCGCGGCGCTGCTCTCCATTGCGCAGGGCACGAGTATTTTAAACGAGAGCGTGTGGGAAAACCGTTTCCGCTATGTGGAAGAGTTGAAGCGCATGGGCGCACAGATCACCGTAGAGGGCAAGAGCGCTATTATTGAGGGCGTGGAATACCTGAAGGGTGCACCGGTGCGTGCGACCGACCTGCGTGCGGGCGCGGCGATGATTATTGCCGGTCTTGCTGCGCATGGCGTGACGAAGATTGAGGACATTGAGCACATTCAGCGCGGCTATGAAGACATCGTGGAGAAGTTCGTCGGCCTTGGCGCGGACATGTATTTGATGCTCGATCCCACAAACAGCGATACCGCAAAGATCGGTTAAAACCGTATACAGACCGTTTCGCCCCGACAAAACCTTGTCAGGGCGTTTTTTATGAAAACAGGGAGGGTGCAAATGGCAGAGCTTTGCCCGCTGTTCAGCGGCAGCACGGGAAACAGTTATTATATCGGTTCAAAATCTTCGGGCATTTTGGTGGATATCGGACGCAGTTGCAAGCAGGTGACGACTGTCATGCAGCGCTGCGGTATAGACCCGCTTTCCGTGCAGGGCATCCTCATTACGCACGAGCACAGCGACCACATCAGCGGTCTGCGTGTGTTCGCTTCCAAATACCATATTCCCGTGTTTGCCTCTAAGGGCACGCTGGGGGCCTTGGAATCGATGGGAATTTTAAACGACAAATATCCCGCCTACACGATTGAAGACACGTTAGAGCTCGCCGGAATGCACGTAAACGCGTTCCACACGCCACATGACTGCGCGGAGAGCTTCGGCTACCGCATAGAAGCCGAAGACGGACACACCGTCACTGTCGCGACGGACATTGGACACATCACGCCGGAGGTGGAAGAGAACCTGCACGGCACAGATCTTGCGGTCATCGAATCGAACCACGATATCGGTATGCTGCGCACGGGGCCGTACCCGTACAGCTTAAAGCGGCGCATTTTATCGGACTTCGGGCATCTCTCAAACACCGCGTGCGCCGACCTGCTGCCGGAGCTTTTTGAAGACGGCACAAAGCACTTTTTGCTGGCGCATTTGAGCCGCGAGAACAACACGCCGGACATTGCGCGGCAGACCGCCGTCTGCGGTATGCAGATGGCGGGCGTGGAGAACACGGAGGACTACATATTGCAGGTCGCGCCGATTGAAAACCTGACCGGCGGCGCCATCACATTTTAACATAGGGAGACAATATGCTGGAGGTAAAGCTGATTTGTATCGGTAAGCTCAAAGAAAAATATTGGCGTGACGCCGTGCAGGAATACGCAAAGCGGCTTTCCGCATTCTGCCGGTTCCAGATCATCGAACTGAGCGAAGCGCGCCTGCCGCAGGATCCGAATGCGGCGGAGATTGCAAAGGCGCTCGGCGAGGAATCGAAGGCGATTTTGGCGGCGGCGGGGCGCAGCGCGCTTTACACGCTGTGCATTGAGGGCAAGCTTGTCTCCTCCACGCAGCTCGCGCAGCAGATCGACGCGGCGGCCGTAAACGGGGAGAGCAGCTTAGCGTTTGTTATCGGTTCGTCACACGGGCTGGACGACAGCGTGAAGCAGGGCTCGAAGCGCATTTCCATGTCGCCGATGACGTTTCCGCACCAGCTGGCACGCGTTATGCTGTGCGAGCAGCTGTACCGCGCGTTTTCCATCAACGCGGGCACGAAGTACCACAAATAATTTGAATACGAAAGGTTGAACGACATGATTAAGATCGAACGTACAAGCGTCATGAACTTTGAAAACGCCATCAGAGGCGCACGCAACCCCATGAACAGCTGGGGCCGCATGGACAGCCACACCGAGCCGGACGGCACGTTCGTTTTCGGCGAAAACGACCTGAGCCTTGCAAAACGTCTGTGCAAGGCGGGTACGGATCACCGCAAATTCATCCGACAGATCTTCGTTTCGGTCGACCTCACCGCGCCAATCTACTGGTGGAAGGAATTCGACACGTATAAGGTGGGCACCGTGGCGAACTCCACGAGCACGATGCACAAAATTCAGGCGAAGACGTTTGAAGAAGCGGACTTCAGCTGTGACCGTATGGTGCCCGCGGCAAAGGAGAGCCTGATGCAGACCATTGGCGTGCTGGAAAAGCTGCGCGTGGAATTTGTGGAGACGAAGGACAAAGACCTTTGGTACAGCCTCATTCAGCTTTTGCCTTCGAGCTACAACCAGATGCGCACCTGTACCATGAACTACGAGAACATTGCGAACATGTATTTTGCGCGCCGCCACCACAAGCTGGACGAGTGGCACGTGTTCTGCGCATGGGCAGAGGAACTGCCGTATTTTAAGACGCTGTTTATTGAAAACGATGCGTAAAAAGGCGTAAAACACAGAAGATCGGTAGGTAAAATGCGCTGCCGGTCTTCTTTATTATTTCTAAAATGTGAATTTTTTGAAAAAAACTGCCTCATCGGTAGTTTTTTTATTCCAAATCCCTTGACAAATTGCAAAAATAAAAATATACTAATATTACTTTCGACAGGATTAGTTGAAACGATATGGGATATGAAAATGACAGGAGGATATAGCATGAAAAGAAAAAAGCCATATATTCGTTTAACGAATTCCGAATTTGCGATGATGCAGCTCCTTTGGGAGGCCGGCCGTCCGTTGAACCGTGCGGAGATTATGGAGATTGCGTTGCGTGACCCGGAGAATCCGCTGTTTGCGAAGAACTCCTTCCACGTCATCATCAACAATCTGATCGGTTACCAGTTCATTGCAGCTTTCATCAATGACGGCCCCGGCAGAAAGAATGCCCGCCGCTTCGCGCCTTTGCTGACCCGCAATGAATATGCCGGTTTGCAGATTGCTACGACTGAGCACTACAAGGCTTCCGATATTCCGGAGATTGTTGCCGCTATCTTTAAGTACACGAAGGACGCGGATAAGGAAGAGCTTCTCCCGAAGATTGAAGAAGCTGTGCGCCGCTGTAAGTAAACGGAAAACAACATACGCTATGAAGACGGCAGGGGTTGCTCTGCCGTTTTTCTTTTTTACAAGGAATTCGACGGGAAAACGCCTGAATATACAGAATTATATAATTGTATGCAAATTTGATATAACGCGAAGCGAAATTGACTGAACGGATTTTTATAAAGGATAACAGTCGTTGTCACAAAAGTACAATCAATAAGCTTTTATATTACTTGTTCCTGTCATTGCCATAAAGAAAGAAGCGGAGACGCCCTCAGAAACCGGAGCGTCTCCGCTTTTTGCATGCAAATAGAGTTTAAAGTGTCAGTTTCATGCCGTCGTAGGAAATTTCGATGTCATGCGGCGCGGCAAGCTCCACGAGCTCGTCATACAGAAGATGACCGTTGTGCGAGAAGTGGTTCATCACGCAGTGGGTGTGTTTGTCCACAATGCCGAGCGCTTCGAGCTCCTCCTTGAGGCGGATGACCTCCGGCGCGCCCATGTGCGTGCTTTTAAAGCCGCAGTCTTCATAGCCGAGCGTAGTGTCGAAGCTGAAAAGATCGGCGGGCTTTTTCTGCGCCTTGAGGTAATCCCACACCTCTGGAAAATAGTAGCCGCTGTCGTGCATATAGAAGACAGATTTATCCTCGCGTGTATCGACAATGTGGTACACGAACGGCTGGTGCGAGGGGTTCATGTGGTTTGCGGGCAGCGGCGTTACGCGGTAGGGACCGGCTTCCACGGTCTCAAACGGCTTTAAGATGTGCCAGTGCATGGCGCTGTCGCTTTTTTCGTCAATTTCCCAATCGGCGCAGCGGCGGAAATAATCGTAGGTTTCCTGTGCGCAGTAGATTTCAAGCTCGGGGCTGATCATCTCAAGGCTGTAAACGGAGCCGCGCACGGTGAGCTCCTGCGGGTAGAAATGATCCATGTGAAAGTGCGTGACAAACAGATACTTCACACGGCTGAGATCGAGATTATTCATGAGCTTGTGCATGTAGGTATCCGGCGGCAGGTCGAGCAGAAGATCGTCATTGACGATAGCCTGCGAGCGTGTGCGGATGTTTTTGCCGCCGAGGCGCTGCGCCTCTAAGCAATATTTGCAGCGGCAGAATACGGCAGGCCAGCCCTCTGCGGCGGCGGTGCCAAGATATTGAAACTGCATTTTGTACCTCCCAAATCGAGAATAGACTTTTCTATTTGATTATACGGGCGAAAGGACGGAAAAACAAGGGTAATTCCGTACAAGAAAAACGTCGTGCAGTACCGCACATAGCACAATGAAAAACGCCTAAAGCGTTTCAGCCTTAGGCGTTTGCCGGAAAACGAAGATATTTATGCGTCGATCTTCATGTCACCGTCCTTGACCCAGCCGATCTTGCGGAAGATGAGGTCAAAGACAAAAGAAAGCACAGCCGGGAGCACGAAGCAGATGAGCACAAGGCCCAGCCAGTCCATAGCGGTGACGGCTGTTTTGGCACCGGCAGTAATGTCGTTCAGCCAGCCGGTATAAACGCCGATCTGCCCCACAAGGCCGCAGGTCCCCATGCCGCTGGAGATCGGTGCGCCGTTCATCTGCATGCCGAAAATGCATGTCGCGATGGGGCCCGTCACAGCGGAAGCGAGCGTAGGCGCAAGCCAGATGCGCGGGTTCTTGATGATGTTCGGCACCTGCAGCATGGAAGTGCCGATGCCCTGCGCAAAGAAGCCGCCCCAGCCGTTATCGCGGAAGCTGATGACCGCAAAGCCGATCATCTGCGCACAGCAGCCTGCAACGGCCGCGCCACCCGCAAGGCCCGTCAAACCGAGCGCCGCGCAGATGGCCGCGCTGGAGATCGGCAGCGTCAATGCAACGCCGACGATGACGGAAACGAGAATGCCCATGAGGAACGGCTGCTGGGTGGTTGCCCACATGATCAGGTTGCCCACGCTGGAAGCCGCCGTGCCGATGTACGGCGCGAATAAGTACGCGAGGCCGCAGCCCGAAAAAATAGTGACGAGCGGCGTGACGATGATGTCCACCTTCGTCTTTTTGCTGACGAGCTTACCGAGCTCTGCCGCGATGATGGCGAGCACGAGCACCGCGAGAGGACCGCCTGCGCCGCCGAGCGTGTTTGCCGCGCCGCCGACTGCGACGAGCGAGAACAGTACGAGTGGGGGCGCCTGCAGCGCGTAGCCGATGGCGACCGCCATAGCGGGGCCGGCTGCGGACTTTGCATACCCGCCAATCTCATCGAGCAGCGGAATGTTAAGCTGTGTACCGAGCGTGGAAATGATGGTGCCGATGAGCAGGGAAGCAAAAAGCCCCTGTGCCATGGCGCTCATGGCATCGATAAAGTAGCGGTGCAGATACACCTTGACTTTGCTTTCTTTTTTGGAAGAAGTTCCCTCCATTTTTGTTCAATCCTTTCTTTTTACGGAGCGCGAAAGGTTCTCCGGCGCTCCTGGGTTTTACGCAAACGTGCGCTGCGCAGAATACGCGAGAAAGAATCTATATTGACTATGTTGCCGTCTGCCTCTGTCCGTTTTCGGAAGAACGCTGCGCCGCCGGGGGATTCCCGGGCTATTTGGTCACAGCAGCCGCGTAATGGCGGTACATCGGCAGGCGGCCGTTTGGGTTACGCGTTAAAGAATACCACAAAATTCACCTGTTTGCAAGGCGGCTGCAAAAAGACGGAGTTTTCCATAGTTTCCTTTGCAATCGGCGGCGAAATATGGTATACTATATTACTAATAGATTTACGGCTTGGAATCAAAGGGGTGTTTATACATAAGTTGGCTGAAAAGGAAGAAGCACCGTACTTAGAAAAACTGGACGGCGTGCGGTTCAAAATGGCCGCGCCGTTTGATTTCTCGTTTTTGAAACGATACGGCAAGGTGTTCAAGGTCTATGATGACCAGGATTCCGGCAATATTTGCTTCGGTGTGCGGAATGAAAACGGCAAGCGTGTTTTTGTGAAATTCGCCGGTGCGCCTACCGCGCGGTACACGGGGCAAAAGGAGGATGCAATCGCGAGCCTTAAAAACGCGTCCGGTTTATATCGGGCACTCACGCACGAAAATCTCATTCGGCTCATCGAAAGTCGGGAGATGGGCGGAGGCTGGGTTTCGGTGTTCGAGTGGACGGACGCGATCTGCCTCGGGCGACAGTACCCGGAGCAGCATGCAGCGTTTGTGAAATTGCCTACGGAAACGCGCATGAAGGTTTACAGAGACATCTTATATTTTCAGAGCTTTGCGGCAAAAAAAGGCTATGTGGCGGTTGATTTATACGATTCGACCGTGATGTATGATGTTGAAAACCGGCGAACCGTGCTGTGTGACATTGATTTTTACCGTAAGATGCCGACCGTAAATGATATGGGGCAGATGTGGGGGAGCGCAAGGTTTATGTCGCCGGAAGAATACGAGCTCGGCGCGGTGCTTGACGAAGTGACGAACGTGTACACGTTGGGCGCGATGGCGTTTGCGCTGTTTTCAGAGTGCGACCGCAGCGCGGAGGCGTGGCCGCTGAGCTCGAATCTGTATACTGTCGCAAAGAAAGCGGTCAGCGAGGAACGAAGTGCGCGCTATGAAAGCATAGATGCGCTGTTAAGTGCGTGGGAAACCGCGCGCGGAGAGGAGTTATAAAATGGAAAACAAAAAGTATGTCATCGGCGCCGATATCGGCGGCACGACGGTGAAGCTTGGTTTATTTGAGGAAGACGGCACTTTGCTTGAAAAGTGGGAGATTCCGACCGTGATTGAGGGCGACGGCACGGCGGTGCTGCGTGATATTGCGGCGGAAATTCAAAAGTGCAGGGAAAAGCACAACATTCCCGCAGACGGTATTTTGGGCGTGGGCGCGGGCATCCCCGGACCGGTGACGGCGGACGGTGTGGTGCACCGCTGCGTGAACCTCGGCTGGGGCGTATTTGATGTGCGCACGGCGCTGGAAGAGACCGTAGGGCTTCCGGTTGTGGTCGTGAACGACGCGAATGCTGCGGCGATGGGTGAAGCCTGGAAAGGCGGCGGCCGTGGCAGCGAGAACGTGGTATTCATCACGCTTGGCACGGGTGTCGGCGGCGCGGTCATTTCGGATGGACGCATGGTAGCAGGCGCAAACGGCGCGGCGGGTGAGTTCGGCCACATGACGATCAACCCCGCGGAGACGGAGACGTGCGCGTGCGGCCGCCGCGGCTGCGTGCAGCAGTACGTTTCAGCTTCGGGCATTGCGAGACTGGCACGAAAATACCTTGCCGAACATGAGGAAGAAAGCGCTTTGCGGAGTGTCGAGAAGCTCACAACAAAAGACGTGTTCGATGCCGCTAAAAACGGAGACGGCGCGGCAAACGCAATCTTAGAGAATGTGTACGATGCGTTCGGCTACACCATCTCTGCCGTGTGCACGGTGGCAGACCCCGAGGTCGTCGTCATCGGCGGCGGTGTCTCGAAAGCGGGCGAGATGCTCGTAGAAGGTGCGAAGAAAGGCTTCTTGAAATACGTATTTTACCCCAATACCGACGTTCGGTTCAACTTGGCCGTGCTCGGCAACGACGCCGGCATTTACGGCTGCTGCAAGCTGCTTTTGGACAGCCTTGCGTGATAAGAACGGAAAGGATAGGAAGAAATGGATAATTCCAAAACAGAGCTATTTGAATCGATGCCGATCCCGAAGGCGGTCGTAACGCTTTCGGTGCCGTCGGTCATCAGCTCGCTTGTGATGGTCATTTACAGCCTTGCCGATACGTTCTTTGTCGGCATGATGAACGACCCGGTGCAGAACGCCGCTGTTACGCTGGCGGCACCGCTTCTGCTGGCGTTTAATGCCGTCAACAACCTGTTCGGCATCGGCAGCTCCAGTATGATGAGCCGCGCACTCGGACGCAAAGACTACGATACCGTGTACCGCAGCTCGGCGTTCGGGTTTTACGCTTCTTTGATTTGCAGCCTGTTGTTTTCTCTGTTGTACGGCGTATTGCAGTCGCCGATCTTGGTGATACTCGGCGCGAATGCCGAAACGATACAGGCAACGGCGGATTATTTGTTCTGGACTGTGCTGCTCGGCTCCGCGCCGTCCATTTTGAATGTCGTGCTGGCGTACCTTGTGCGCGCGGAGGGCTCTTCGCTGCACGCGAGCATCGGCACCATGTGCGGCTGCCTGCTGAACATTGTGCTGGACCCGATTTTCATTCTGCCGTGGGGCCTGAACCTCGGCGCGGCGGGCGCGGGCTGCGCGACCTGCCTTTCCAACACCGTGGCGTGTCTCTACTTCTTCGTGCTGCTGTTTGTGAAGCGCGGCAAGACATATGTGTGCATCAAGCCCAGCATGTTCCGCCCATCGAAACAAATTGTCAAGGGCGTGTGCGGCGTTGGAATCCCGGCTTCCATCCAGAACCTTTTGAATGTGACCGGCATGACCATCCTCAACAACTTTACGTCCGCGTATGGCTCTGACCCGGTGGCGGCCATGGGCATCGCGCAGCGCGTCAACATAGTGCCGTTCCAGATTGCGATGGGCTTTTCGCAGGGCATTATGCCGCTGATCAGTTATAACTACACGAGCGGCAATATCAAACGCATGAAAAAGACGTTCATGTTCACGGCGAAAATTTCGCTTGGCTTTATTCTGGCCGTGATGCTGACGTTCCTGTTTGCGGCGGAGCCGATCATCTCCATGTTCATGAAGAACGAGAGCATCGTCGCGTACGGCGCGGCGTTCCAGCGCGGCTTCTGCTTTGCGCTGCCGTTCTTGTGCATCGATTTCCTCGCGTTGGGCGTGTTCCAGTCGTGCGGTATGGGGATGAAATCGTTCATATTCGCTGTTGTGCGCAAGATCGTGCTGGAGATTCCCGCGTTGTTCGTGCTGAATTGGCTGTTCCCGCTGTACGGTCTCGCGTATGCGCAGTTCGTCGCAGAGCTGATCCTCGGTACCATCGCCGTTGTCGTGCTTGTGAGAATGTTCCGCAGGCTCGAAAGAGAACATGCCGCACCGTATGTGAGCGATTCGGAAAGCGTGAAGTAACACCGTTCTGCCGGGAAGCGTGGCTAAAAGTTTTCGCCAGCCTTTAGAAATAGAATATAAAGCTAAAAAAGGAACGGTTTGTACGCCGTTCCTTTTTGTATACACCGAAAATAACGCTTGACTTTTTGCTTTCTATCCGTTATTATAAAAATGATAATTATTATTATTTTAATAGGAGGAGCAAAATGAATAACAAAGCGTTTTATAATTTGACATACGGCGTGTTTTTGTTGGCGGCAAAAGCGGAGGAAAAGGCGAACGCCTGCATTGTGAATACCGGCGTGCAGGTCGCGGGGAGCCCTGTGCGCGTGGCGGTTTCCGTGCTGAATACGAATTACACCTGCGCGCTTATTAAGGAAAGCGGGCGGTTTACGTTGAGCGCGTTGGATGACAGTTGCTCGTTTGAGACCATTAAGCACTTCGGTATGCAGAGCGGTCGCGACGTCGATAAGCTGCATAGCCTGCCGATGCCGACAGACGAAAGTGGCGTACCGTATCTGAACTGGAGCACCTGCGCGCGGTTCAGCGGCAAGGTGACGCACAGTGTTGACCTCGGCACGCATACGCTGTTCATTGCAGAGGTGACGGAAGCCGAGGTGTGCAGCGACCGCGCTCCGCTGACCTATGCGGATTACCAGAATAAGCTGAAGCCGAAGTCGGAGAAGGTCGAGCGAGAGCAGAAGATCGTCGGCTGGCGGTGCAAAATTTGCGGGTATGTGTATGAGGGCAGCGCGCTGCCGGAGGACTACGCATGTCCGTTGTGCGGGCACGGAACGGATGATTTTGAGCCGGTTTATGAAGAGTAAAGGAAAAAGGAACGGTTTGTACGCCGTTCCTTTTTGCATGTCCTATTAAAATTTACAGCGATATTTCACGGGTGTGAAGAGCGAACGGTGTAAAGCCCGGTGCTTCCTTACCGAATGGCTTTTTGCTTATCTGCAATGCGCAGGAAGAGGAAGCCGAGCGCAAAGAACACTGCGAGACATGCCACCGCCACGTTGATGGTGCCGCCTGCAAGCTTTACGGCTGCGATGACCGCAGAGCCGAGGAAGGACGCGCCTTTTGAGAAAATATCGTAGATACCGAAGTATTCGCCGGAGTTTTCCGCCGGGATGATCTTGGAGTAATACGAGCGCGAGAGCGACTGGATGGAGCCTTGGAAGCAGCCGATGAAGAACGCCAGAATCGCGAAGTGCAGGAGACTGCTGAGCATGAGCGCGTACAGCGCGATGCCGAAATAGCCCGCAATACAAACGAGAATGAGCGTGACGGTGTTGTATTTTTTCGAAAGCTTTGCGAAGACGAGCGAGCCGCCGAACGCAACGACCTGCGTTGCGAGCAGGAAGACGACCTGACCGACCGTGTTGAGGTTCAGGTCTGTGCCGATATTGATGGCGTTATCGATGATGGTGCCCACGCCGTCTATGTACAGGAAGAATGCGATGAGGAAGAACAGCACTTTTTTGTCGTGCGTCGCGATGTTTTTGAGGGTGTGGAAGATTTTCGCGAATGCCTTGCGGATATCATGCCCTTCGGTTTCCACATAGTTGCGCTGCTTAAAGCCGCGGATGAGCGGGATGGTGACGAGCAGCCACCACACGGCCGTCACCGTGAAGCCGATGCCTTTAGAGAGCATATCCGGCAGCACGCCGACCATATCGGGTCCAAGCACATAGGCGATGAGCGCGATGAGAAACGGGATGCACGAGCCGATGTATCCCCATGCAAAGCCGTAGGACGAAACCTCGTCCATGCGTTCTTCGCTGGTGATGTCGTTCAGCATGGAATCATAGATGGTCAGCGACGCGCTGTAACAAATCTTCGTGAACACAAAAATGATGAGGAACAGCAGCCAGCCGGTGATGAAGCCGTTTAAAATGCAGCCGAAAATACCGAGCGTTGCCGCGGTGGTGAACAGCACCTTTTTCTTATCTTTGTGATCGGCGAGCACGCCGAAGATCGGCCCTAAAAGCGCCACGACAACGGTGACGACCGCCACGGCGATGGAATAATACGCCGTTGCCTGATGCGAGTTGATCTGTCCCGGCGCAGTGCCGATGGCGAGGCTCTTGAACCAGATAGGGATGAGCGAGCAGGAGAGCATGGTGAACGCGGAGTTGCCCACGTCGTAGAGCACCCATGCGAATTCCTGTTCCGTCAGCCCGCGGAAGACCTTGAGCCGGTTGAGTGCGTGAAAAATTGATTTCATGTGAAGACCTTACTTTCTTTTTAAAATCAGGTGCGTGCTTTCGGTCTTACATTGTAGCGCCGCCCTGTTAAATCCGTGATGTCGGTTTGTAAAGGGGAGGAAAATTATGCACTCCTCTTTGTCCATTGTGCCCCTCTAAGCTTTACAAAAACTATCACTGTGTCTATTTTATCATAGATACGAACAAAATGCTATAAAACTATTTTTGCATCGATAGAAATTCGGGCAGAATATAATACAATATACACAAAAAGAGCGGGGAGAACCTCGCTCTTTCCGAATTTATATGTATGGTTTATGTATCGAGGCGCTCTAAATCGGCGCAGATGCGGTCGATGATCTCTTCCTGCATCATGTCGGGCGTGAGGGTCTGCTCGTTTAATGCGGGGGCGTAGTCCTTTTCGTTCCACCATCTGCGCATTTCCTTTTCGCCGAACTCCGTGCGCTTGTCCTTCGTTTGGTGGCGGCGGAGCGTCTCCTCAAACGGGAGGTCAAAATAGTACGCGCAGATATTTTCGCCGTAGAGCGCTTTTGCGGCATCGAAAAGCGGGGTGTACCATCGGCTGTTCAAAATACCTTCTAAAATGACGAGCTCGTTGTGCGCGTGGCCGTACTCAAGCAGCATGATGAGCACGTCGTTTGCGCGGGTGCCCGCGCCGTCGTTCGTCTTTAAGATGTCGCGGCGGATGACATCTTGGGACAGTAGCATGGTGTTTTTGCCGAACTTTTCCTGTAAAGCTCTTGCGATGGTCGTTTTGCCGCTGCCGCTGTTGCCGCGCAAGGTGATGAGCTTTTTCATGTGGTGCTCCTTTACGCTTTTTTTGATGGGATGGCGAATGACCGTTTTCCACTTTTCCGGCGCGACCTTACGGGCATCGCTGAGGTAGATCTCGTGGTGCAGGCGCGCGGCGGTAAAGTCGTTTATATAGCCGTTTTCGGCGAGAAACGTGTCCATCAGCGCCACAGATGCGGGCTCATCGTCAAACGCGCCGTGGTGCATGATCTGCACGCAAAGGCCCTCGGCGATCGTCAAAAACTCCGCTTTGCTGCAATCAAGCTTTTTCTTCTTTTCGGCGGTCTGCACGGCCCAGGCGAAATCATCCGGCGTGATGAAATCCGGCAGGCGGATGACGGAGACCCAGTGGAAAGCAGATTTATCGGCATAATCGATGCTGTCCGTATTCTCCTGCCACCAAAAGCCCTCAAGCGGCGGCACGACATACTCGAAAAAGCCCTCGATGCGGTGGTCGGTCTTATAGCTCATTTTAAGCGTGTAGGCGATCGCGTACAAAACGCTGATGGCCTGCTGATACGCGCCGTCCGGCTCGTTTGGGTCGCCGGTGCCGCGCACTGCAATGTAGTTTGCAGGCGGCACAGTGACGATCTCCGGCTTGTTTTTCGGCATGTAGAATTCTTTGTATTCTTTCTTAAAATCAAAGGGCATGGGAAAACCTCATTTCATAATATTGTTACGACCCGGTGGAGCGGTAATGGCGCACGCCGAATTTCCAAAAGAGATAGCACGGCACGATAAACACGCAGGCGATGACGGGCAGAAGCATCGCGCGGGCGTCGTTGTGGCGGCCGATGAGGTACATCAGCGGGTAATACTGCACGAGCGCGTAGGGGACGATGTAGGTGCAGAACGTCAGTACGCCTTTGCCGTAGATGGAAAGCGGGTAGCGCCCGTGCTCGCGCATGCCGTCTGTTAAAATATTGATGAACTCGAGTCCCTCTAATGTGAAAAAGCATAGCCCGGCGAAGATCAAATACACGCCTGCAAAAAGCACAATGCCGCCTAAAATCATGAAAATGAGCGTCATAACGCGCGCGGCGCACCAATCGATTGGGCAGTTTTGAAGCGCCCAGATCAGCAGGAAAATTGCCATAATGCCCTTGCCGAAGCGCTCTAAATCCATGCGGCTGCACAGGACAAGAAAAACTTCATTGCGCGGGCGCACCAGAACGCGGTCGAATTCGCCGTTCCCGATCATGCGGTCAAACGTATCAAACCCACGGAAGAACAGCTCCGCGAGCGAGAATGATAACAGCACGATGGCGTAGCAGAGCGAAACCTCGGTGTACGTGAAGCCGTCCACCTGCTTAAATCGCATGAACATGAACTGCACGCCCCAAAAGCATGTGAGCGGTATAAATAGCTGCGCCAGTGCGGAAAGCAAGAACGAAGCCTTGTACTGCATTGCTTTCTTGATGTGGATAGACAGAAATTCAAAGTATAGTTTCATAGATGACCCCTTTCTTTAATATACTGCAAAACAAGAACGATTTGCCGGGCAGCGGAACGACTTGTCGTTCCGTTTATCCTCCCTGAATCACTACCCGCTTCAGCGCATTTTTCATGAGGGTGTGACCGCCGAGCACCAGGACGAGCAGCCAGAAGATTTGTAAGCCTACGGCGAAAGCGGCGTTCGTGCCGGCAATATCGCCGCTGTACACGCGGTACGGCACGTTGCTTGTGGCAGCGAAGGGGGTCAGCTCGCAGATTCTGCGCAGTGCGGGCGGGAAGAACGGCAGCGGCACTACGCCGCCGCAGAGGAAATCTGCCAGTGTGAGCAGCAGGGAGCGCAACCCGGTGGAAGAAAGGGTGTACATGGTGAGGACGTAGATGAGCAGTGTGAACGCCGTGCTGTTCAATGCGCCCAGCACCATGGTGAGCAAAAACAGAAAGAATGTGGGTAAATCTGTCGGCGCGGTCAAGTTATAGCCTGCGGGCAGAAGCGCCGCAACGACTAAGATCGGCACGGCGCGCAAGGCGACTCTGGAAATACGACCGGAGAGAGATTTCGTGTACCACATGGCGTAGAGGTCGACGGGGCGGCACAGCGAATACGAGATGCTGCCGGAGGTGATTTCCTCCAAAATGTCGCCGTCCAAGACCCACGAGGCGAACATAGCTAAAAACGCCTGCTGTATCCATGTGTAGTTGACGGTCGCCTGCAAGGTCATCGGAAAAGCGGTGGGGTCACTGCGGTAAAACGCGTGGTAGGCGAAGATGATCAAAAAGCCCCACGCAAATTGCGTAGAGATGCCTGCCAATGCCGCTGCGCGGTACTGCAAGCCCGTCACACAGCGCAGACGGAAAAACGAAATGTATTTTTTAAGTTTCACGGCGCACCTCAAATATCAAACTGTTTGTAGAGCGCTGCGAGCGTTTCGTCAATCTGCCCGCTGCCGCCGCGCCGAATGTCGTCGAGTGTGCCGTCTAATAAAATGCGCCCTTTGCCGATGAGCAGGACACGCTGCGCCAAGGCTTCCACGTCCTGCATGTCGTGCGTCGTTAAAATGACCGTGGTGCCGTGGCGCTTGTTCATATCAAGCACGAATTCGCGAACGGCGATCTTCGATACCGCGTCGAGCCCGATGGTGGGTTCATCCAAAAACAAGATGCGCGGGTCGTGCAGCAGGGAGGCGGCGATCTCGCACCGCATACGCTGCCCGAGCGACAGGCTGCGCGCCGGGGTCTTTAAGATCTCCGATAAATTCAGAAGGTCGGTTAAATCCCGTAAATTTCGCTTGTAAACATCTTCGGCCACGGCGTAAATGTCGCGGATAAGCTCGAATGAATCAATGACGGGCACGTCCCACCATAATTGACTGCGCTGCCCGAACACAACGCCGATCTGCGAAACATGCGCGCGGCGGTCTTTCCACGGCACGCGCCCGTCGATGACGCAGGTGCCGCTGTCCGGCGTTAAAATGCCGGAGAGAATTTTGATGGTGCTGCTTTTTCCGGCACCGTTCGGGCCAATATAGCCCACGGCCTCGCCGTCTTCAATGCGGAACGAAACATCGTTTAGGGCGTGGATTTCTTCGTACTCGCGGCTGAAAAATGCTTTTGCGGCGTTTTTAAAGCCTGCGTTTCGTTTTCGCACGCGGAAGGTCTTTTGTAAATGTTCTGCCTGAATCATAGTTTACTCCTCTTTTCCGTTAACGGTACGGACTTTCGGGCTAAAGCGAACACAGAAACTGAAACACGGGCTATCAGTTTAATACAATTTTTATAAAATGTCAATAATTTGCACAAAAAATCCTGAAATTCTATTACAAAAAGTGAAGTTATGGCGAAGACGCTTTTTTTCGGTATCTTTACATATAAACAGGAATTTGGCAGTGTGGAGCCGGAAATGCTAAAAGCAGCTTTAAAACGGATGCCGGCCGGGAAAAATTCGCACATTCACAAAGTATTTACAAATTTTGGTGTTGACATTTCCTGACCTTTGCAGTATAGTATAGACAAGGGTTAGCACTCGGGAACATAGAGTGCTAAAACCTGAGAGGTGCAAGTATGGAACTGACAAAACGCAAACAAAATATACTTGCCTCGATCGTAGACGGATACATTCGCACGGGCGAGCCGGTGGGCTCCAAGTCCATTGCGGAAAAAGCAGGTGTTTCTTCCGCAACGGTGCGCAACGAGATGGCAGAGCTTACGGAGCTGGGGCTTTTGGAACAGCCGCACACCTCCGCGGGGCGTGTGCCTTCTCAGGAGGGCTACCGCGAGTTCGTAGATGCGCTGATGCAGCCGAAAACGTTAACGGAAGCCGAAAAGCTTACGATAGACGCGATGCTTGCAAAGAGCGCGTTCGACCCGGAACGATTATTACGTGGCGCGGCGAAAACGCTGGCGGTCTCTACACGGTACCTTGCATTGAGCACCACGCCGAGCGGCGCGGATGCAAAGATCAAGGCGGTGCAGTTCGTGCAGACGAGCCGCCGCACCGCAATGCTTATTATGATGAGCAGCGCGGGTACCATGAAAAACAAGGTGTTTCACTGCGACTTTGATCTTTCAAACGAGATTATGCGCATTTTCTTCCGCGTGCTCAACGAGCGCGTGACAGGGCGCGATGTGGCGGAGATCAACCGGGCATTTGTGCAAAACCTTGCGATCTCGCTGGGTGATATGGCAATTTTGATGTCGCCGGCGCTGGCGGCACTTTTGGAAGTGGCGCTTGAAACGATGCAGACGGAAATTTCCGTAAGCGGTCAGATGAACCTGCTGTTCTACCCGGAATACAAGCTTGGCGGTGCACGCCGGGTGATGGATATTCTGGAAAGACGGGAGCTTTTGACAGAGCTTCTCGCAGGCAAGCAGAATCGCACGCAGATCAAGATCGGCACAGAGACCGGGCAGAACGCCTTGGCGGAATCGTCGGTCATTTGCTCACGGTACAGCGTGAACGGCAGAGATGCCGGCGCGGTCGCCGTGATCGGCCCGATGCGGATGCAGTACGCACACGTCGCGGCACAAACAGCATACGTCGCAGATCGTGTAGGCGAAATGCTTACGCGCATCATGCGGGAAGAATAGAGAAAGGAGCGTTGCCAGATGGCAGAGGAAAAGAAGCCTGTTCAGGAACCCGAGCAGGAAGCGAATACCGAGCCGGCAGAGGAATCTGCAAAGGCTGCGGAAAAGGAGAAAAAGAAAAAGAAGAGCGAGAAGATTCCGAAAGAGGATTACGACCGCTTGCAGGCGGAGTTCGACAGCCACAAGCAGCAGCACCTGCGCGTGCTTGCCGAGTACGATAACTTCCGCAAGCGTTCCGCAAACGAAAAGAACGCCGTTTACAATAACGCCGTTTCCGATACAATCAACGCGATTTTGCCGGTGGCCGATAATATCGACCGTGCACTGGCACAGGAAAATGTCTCCGCAGAGGATATGAAAAAAGGCGTTGAGATGATCGCAAACCAGTTCAAAGCGAGCTTTGAAAAGCTTGGCATCCGCGAAGTCGGTCAGGTCGGCGAGCCGTTTGACCCGGCGCTGCACAATGCGGTGGCGCACATTGAAAGCGACGAGCTTGGCGAAAACGTCATTTCGGCGGTGTTCCAGAAGGGCTACATGCTGGGCGATAAAGTCGTAAGACACGCCATGGTACAGGTAGCAAACTAAATCAGCAAATATCCATTTATATAGTAATTCAGAATTCACACACTTATTTGAGTTAAAGGAAGGTAATTGATATGGCAAAGACAATTGGTATTGACCTTGGTACAACAAACTCTTGTGTAGCGGTTATTGAAGGCGGCGAGCCGGTCGTTATCGCAAACGCAGAAGGCGCAAGAACCACCCCGTCTGTCGTGGCATTCTCCAAGACAGGCGAGCGCATGGTCGGTCAGGTCGCAAAGCGTCAGGCGATTACGAACCCGGACCGCACGATCTCCTCTATTAAGAGAGAGATGGGCACAGACCACAAGGTGACGATCGACGGTAAGAGCTACACCCCGCAGGAAATCTCCGCAATGATCCTCCAGAAGCTGAAGGGCGACGCGGAAGCTTACCTCGGCGAGAGCGTTACGAGCGCAGTTATCACCGTTCCGGCGTATTTCACGGACGCACAGCGTCAGGCAACGAAGGACGCAGGTAAGATCGCGGGCCTCGATGTAAAGCGTATCATCAACGAGCCGACGGCAGCAGCACTGTCCTACGGTATCGATAAGGAAGACGACCAGAAGATCATGGTTTATGACCTCGGCGGCGGTACGTTCGATGTTTCCATCATTGAGATGGGCGACGGCGTGCAGGAGGTTCTGGCTACGGCCGGTAACAACCGCCTTGGCGGCGATGACTTTGATAAGCGCGTCATGGACTGGATTGTCAACAGCTTCAAGGTTTCCGACGGCATCGACCTTTCCGGCGATAAGATGGCTATGCAGCGTATTAAGGAAGCGGCAGAGAAGGCAAAAATCGAGCTTTCCGGCATGACGAGCGCTTCCATCAACCTGCCGTTCATCACGGCGGATGCGACCGGCCCGAAGCATCTTGATCTCACGCTCTCCAGAGCAAAGTTCAATGAGCTCACCGCAGACCTCGTTGAGAAGACCATGGGCCCGGTTCGTCAGGCACTGAGCGACTCCGGTCTCTCCATCGGTGAGATCAACAAGGTTCTCATGGTCGGCGGTTCCTCCAGAATTCCGGCTGTTCAGGAAGCGGTTAAGAAGCTTATCGGCAAAGAGCCGTTCAAGGGCATCAACCCGGACGAATGCGTTGCAATCGGCGCCGCACTTCAGGCAGGCGTTCTCGGCGGCGAAGTTCAGGGCTTGCTGTTGCTTGACGTTACTCCGCTTTCTCTCGGTGTTGAGACCATGGGCGGCGTGATGACAAAGATCATCGACAGAAACACCACTATCCCGACCAAGAAGAGCCAGATTTTCTCCACGGCGGCTGATGGTCAGACGCAGGTTGAGGTCAACGTTCTGCAGGGCGAGCGTGAATTTGCACGCGATAACAAGCAGCTGGGTCTCTTTAAGCTCGACGGCATCGCTCCGGCTCCGCGCGGCATCCCCCAGATTGAAGTTACATTTGACATCGACGCAAACGGCATCGTAAATGTTTCCGCTAAGGATCTCGGCACCGGTAAGGAACAGCACATCACGATTTCTTCTTCCTCCAACATGAGCAAGGAAGACATCGATAAGGCTGTTAAGGCGGCTGAGCAGTTCGCAGAGGAAGACAAGAAGCGCCGTGAAGAGGTTGAGACGAAGAACAACGCAGAGAACCTCTGCTACCAGGCGGAGAAGCTCGTGAACGAGAGCGGCGACAAGCTGGAAGAGGCGGACAAGACCGAAGTGAACAACAAGGTTGCAGCCCTGAAGACCACCATGCAAAACGGCACGGTCGAGGAGATCAAGTCCGGCATGGATGAGCTGCAGAAGGCGATTTACGCGGTCAGTGAGAAGCTGTATAAGGCAAGTGCACCGCAGCAGGGCGAGCAGGCAGCCCCGGGCGCAAACCCGCAGCAGGGCGGCCAGAACCCGAACGGTGACGTCTACGACGCAGACTACAAGGACGTCGATTAAGTTTTATAAATGACACGTTCAAAAGTGCAAGGGGAGCCGAAAGGCGTCCCTTGCCTTTTGGAGTTTGCGAGGAGATGACAGCGGATGGCGGACAACAAAAGAGATTATTATGAAGTGCTTGGGGTCGATAAGAGCGCATCAGACGATGTGATTAAAAAGGCGTACCGCAAGCTTGCAAAGCAATACCACCCGGACTTGAATCCCGGAGATAAAAATGCGGAAGCGAAGTTTAAGGAAGTCAACGAAGCGTATGAGGTACTTTCTGATAAAGACAAGAAGGCACGCTACGACCAGTTCGGCTTTGCGGGCGTAGACCCGAACTTCGGCGGCGGCGCGGGCGGCGGAAATCCGTATGCCGGCGGCGCAGGCGGTTTTGATTTCACCGATATTTTCGACAGCTTCTTCGGCGGCGGTTTCGGGGGCGGCGGACGCCGTGCGAACCCGAACGCACCACGCCGCGGCAGTGACGTAGAGGCAAGCGTCACCCTTTCGTTTGAGGAAGCGGCAAAGGGCTGCAAGAAAAATGTGACCTACCACCAGATCGAAAATTGCCCGGATTGCAACGGCTCCGGCGCGGCTAAGGGCACAAGCCCCAAGACCTGCCCGAACTGCGGCGGCTCCGGCCAGGTGCGCATCAACCAGCGCACACCGTTCGGCGTGGTGCAGTCCACAAGCACGTGCGACCGCTGCCACGGCAGAGGCCAGATTGTCGATACCCCGTGCAAAACGTGCGACGGCAAGGGCAAGATCCGCCGCCAGAAGACGATCGAGATTTCCGTTCCGGCGGGTATCGATGACGATCAGATTCTGAATGTCGGCGGCAAGGGCAATGCCGGCTCCAACGGCGGTCCGAACGGCGACCTGCACGTATACATTACAGTTCGTCCGCATGCCATTTTCACGCGCCGCGGCAACGACGTTTGGTGCGATATGCCAATCACGTTCACGCAGGCTGCACTCGGCGCGGAAGTCACGGTGCCGACGCTCGACGGCAAGGTGAGCTACACCGTGCACGAGGGCACGCAGCCGGGCGACGTGTTCAAGCTCAAGGGCAAGGGTATCCAGAATATCAACGGCAGAGGACGCGGCGACCAGTACGTGCGCGTGACCGTTGAAGTGCCGAAAAACCTGAGCAAGCGCCAAAAAGAGCTTTTGCAGGAATTTGAACAGAATGCCGACGAAAAGAACTACCAGAAGCGGAAAAGCTTCTTCGGCAAGATCAAAGGCATGTTTGAAGACTAAACACATGAAAGTTTAAAGTATCCTCCGTTCTGTACAGAGCGGGGGATATTTTGCTATATAAGCTCTTTATATTTTCAACTTTGCGCTCGTTGTGCAGCTTGGTGTCGGCATTTTGGCGCTGCCCGACAATTTTCGTGCATTTTTTTGTTGCAATCCGGTGTGTTTCGGACTATACTAAATAGTAGAAATCAACAAATGGAGGTTGATAAAATTGAAAAAGAGAATATTTGCGCTGTGCAGCGCCTTGCTGCTCAGCCTGACTGTGTTCGCGGGCTGCGGATCAAAACCGACGGAGGAGAGCGCCGCAAGCGAGCCGGAAGCGACTGCCACGGCTGCTGCTCCGACGGCAGAGGCGGAATCTTTCGCAGCAGAGAGCACCGCAGAACCCACGGAAGCACCTTCCACGGAACCGGCGAATGTGAACCTGCTCACCGGCCTGCCGACCTTAACGGACGGCGCCATCGGCAAACGTCCTGTCGCCGTGATGGTGAATAACGTAGACGCCGCCCTGCCGCAATATGGCATCTCCGCCGCAGATCTTATTTTTGAGTTACCGGTGGAATACGACCTGACCCGTTTGATGGCCGTTTATGGGGATTATACCCAAATTCCCGAGGTTTGTTCCATTCGCAGCTGCCGATACTATTATCCGATTTTGGCGGTCGGGTTTGATGCGGTTTACGTGCATTGGGGAATCAATCCTACTGTTGCTGTGGATACAATTAATAGCATGGAAATTGATCATTTTGATGGCGATTCTTACGGATCTGGTAAGTACTTTGGGCGCGATAAAGATCGTCTCAGTGCTGGCTATGCACTGGAACATACTGGTGTGTTCTACGGTACAAAGGTGCCGGAAATGCTGGAAGATAGCAATGTTCGTACCGATTTGAAGGAAGATAAGATGGGCACAGCGTTTAAGTTCGTTGAGATGGACAAAAATGCTGCTCCGAGCGGAGAGGATGCAAAAAATATCCGTGTTGACTTTGGCGCGAATTACAGTACATTCAGCTATGATGCAGACGAGCATGTGTACATGAAAAACTACCAGAATAAGCCGCATATGGACAGTAAAACGAATGAGCAGCTTCAGTTTGAGAATCTTATTATTTTGGAAACAAAAATTACACCATATCCAACAGATAGCGTCTTGAAGTATGTTGACTGGGAGGGCGGAAGTAACGCCAAAGGTTATTATATTTCTGAAGGTAAAGCCCAAGAAATCGCTTGGTCTAAATCTGATATGTATGATTACCTCAAGCTATATGATATAAATGGTAATGAATTGCAGCTCAATCGCGGTAAGTCCTACATTGCGTTCACCTATGCGGGAAACTGTAAGGTTGAAGGGTAAAAGTTAAGAAAACAGACAAAAAGAGCTATCTGACTTCTCTAACAGAAATCAGATAGCTCTTTATTCTTGGATAATCTAAAATGTTGTCATTTTGTTGTCACGGGGCAATTCCGTAACCCAAAGGTCCAGCATTTTCAAGGCTTTTCAGCCTTTCGGGTATTATTCAAACTCAACAATGCTAATATCCCAATGAAAATCGAAATGATCTCATAAGCCGTCATCGGCGCCACCTCCCTTCCTATGTATTCCGTTAAACCGGTATCATAAACTCGGGAGGCTACCTCTACGCTCCGCTCCGGTCGGCGCTAAGCAAGCACCCCAGACACTTAACGCCCTGTCATGGGTACTTTCCTTAAAGAGTACCCTAACATATATCATATGTTCTGCAAGAACAATTGTAATTTGAATCTTATTTTATAGACCCATCCCCTATAAATATTTTAATACATCAGATAAGTTATTAATTTCCATATCAGCTTTTTCACTCTCATCTCTTATATTCCACAAACTTCCTAATCCCTGTTTTACCCATATAGTTTTCATACCCAGCTGTTTTGCGGGTACAATATCATTATCAATACGGTCACCAATCATGACTGCATTCTCTGGCTTACAACAGCTTCTTTCCAATGCAATTTCAAATATGCGCCTATCAGGTTTTGAAACGCCTTCTTCTGCTGATGCGATAATCAAATCAATATATTTTCGTACTCCAAGATTTTCTAATCTCTCAGAAGTTCCTAATGATTGGTTTGCAATTACACCAATTTTATAAATTCTACTTAACTTTTTCAAACAATCTTTAGTATCTGTATACAGCCTCTCGTATTGCGATTCCCATTTAGGTAATTTCACCCCCAATTGCCTTGCTACCTCTAAATCTCCTTTTTTGTTTTCTTTATAAAACGACATGGCATATTTATAAATTTGCTCGTAAGTTAAACCTGATAAATCCGCTATCCTTTTCATCCTGTCTTCATAAACTTTGCTTTCATCAACCAATGTCGACCCAACATCAAAAAATAGCCATTTTATTTCGTCCTTTTTGGGGCAAAATCCTCTTTTTCTTGCTTCTTCTAGCAGTTTGGGTTGAATTTCTGGGTAAGTCCAATTAATCGGTAGTTCATCCATAATTGCTATTTTTTCAATTTCACTGTGAAGCTCTTTTTCAAATGTATGTATATCTGAGAAGAATAATTTTCCAAAAGTCTCCATTCCATCGAAATTATCTGGTGCAGTCACAGAATATATACAAATTGGAGTAATATCAAAAGTTATTGCTCCTGTTTCTTCATATAGTTCTCGTTTGGCTGTTTCAAGAATATCCTCACCATTTTCTCTATGTCCCCCCGGTGCCTCCCATGTATTTCTTTCCTTGTGCTTGCAAAATACCCATTTACCATTATATCTTGCAATAATAACTGCAAACTTCAGCATTGAATCATTAATACTATCATAAAAATTCACTTTCGTCATATAATGCTCCTTATTAGATTTCATCTATTTTCTTGCCATTATTGCTCTCACAAATAGAGCCAAACTAGAGCCATTTGATAAAACAAATGCCGGAAGCCCGCATAAATACAGGCTTTCGGCATTTTAGTCCGTTATTCAAATTCGATCGTTGCCGGGGGTTTGCCGGTGCAGTCGTAGAGGACGCGGTTGACGTGCTGGACCTCGTTGACGATGCGGCTGGTGACGGTTTGGAGCAGGTTCCACGGAATCTCGGCGGCTTCGGCCGTCATGAAATCGGTGGTGGTCACGGCGCGCAGGGCCACGGCATAGTCGTAGGTGCGCTCATCGCCCATAACGCCCACACTGCGCATGTTGGTCAGCGCGGCGTAGTACTGGCTGATGCTCTTATCGAGACCGGCTTTTGCAATCTCCTCGCGCCAGATGGCGTCGGCTTCCTGCACCATCTTGACCTTATCCGGCGTGACTTCGCCGATGATGCGGATGGCAAGGCCGGGGCCGGGGAACGGCTGGCGGCTGACGAGGTATTCCGGCAGACCCAGCTCGCGGCCGGCCTGACGTGTCTCGTCCTTAAAGAGGTCACGCAGCGGCTCGACAATCTCCTTGAAATCGACGTAATCCGGCAGACCGCCTACATTGTGGTGCGACTTGATGACGGTGCTTTCGCCGCCGAGGCCGCTTTCCACGACGTCGGGGTAGATGGTGCCCTGCGCGAGGAAATCGACGGCGCCAATCTTCTTTGCTTCTTCTTCAAAGACGCGGATGAACTCTTCGCCGATGATCTTGCGCTTTTTCTCCGGCTCAGATACGCCGGCGAGCTTATCGTAGAAGCGCTGGCGAGCGTTGACGCAGACGAAATTGAGCTCGAACTGGCCGTTCGGGCCGAAGACCTCGCAGACTTCTTCCATCTCGTTCTTGCGCAGCAGGCCGTGGTCGACGAATACGCAGGTGAGCTGCTTGCCGACGGCTTTAGAGAGCATGGCTGCCGCAACGGAGGAATCAACACCGCCGGAAAGGGCGCACAGCACTTTGCCGTCGCCAATCTTCTCACGCAGCGCCTTGACGCTCGTCTCGACGAAGGAGCCCATTTCCCAGTCGCCCTTGCAGCCGCAGACGTTGTAGACAAAATTGTGCAGCATCGTCTTGCCTTCCGGCGTGTGGAGCACTTCCGGGTGGAACTGGAAGCCGTAGAGGTTCTTTTCCGGCAGCTCGATGGCGGCGACCGGGCAGTTATCGGTATACGCGGAGATTGTGAAGCCTGTGGGCGCGGTCTCAGCGTAGTCGTTGTGGCTCATCCAGCAAATGGTTTCCGGGCTGACGTTCTCAAAGACCTTGGACTTGGTATCGACGTGAACCAGCGTTTTGCCGTATTCACGCTCCGGCGCCTTGCAGACATGACCGCCGAGCAGATGCGTCATGAGCTGGAAGCCGTAGCAAAGTCCGAGCACGGGGATACCGAGATCGAAAATCGCGGGATCAATGGTCGGCGCACCGTCGACGTAAACGCTGTTCGGGCCGCCGGTGAAGATGATGCCCTTGGGGTTCTGCGCGCGAATGGCGTCAAGACCCACGCGGTAGGACACGATCTCGCAGTATACATTGCACTCGCGGACGCGGCGTGCGACCAGCTGGTTATACTGTCCGCCGAAGTCTACCACGAGCACTTTTTCGTTTTGTGGCATATTACACCCTGCCTTCCTGAATTTAAAACGTTGGTTTAACGATTGAATACAGTTCTATTTTACTCCACTGTGACGGATTTTGCAAGATTGCGCGGCTTATCAATATCGCAGCCCTTCATGGAGGCGACATAGTACGCAAACAGCTGCATTGGGATGACTGAGAGGGAGGGGAGCATGAACGATGCGGTCTTCGGAATGTAGAACACCATATCCGTCTGCCCGGCAATCTCTTTTTTGTCTTCCGTCGCAACACCCAGCACGACAGCGCCGCGCGCCTTGACCTCTTTGATATTCGACATCATTTTATCAAAGAGGCGGGCATCGGTCGCAAGCGCGATGACAAGCGTGCCGTCTTCGATGAGGGAGATCGGGCCGTGCTTGAGCTCGCCCGCGGCGTAGGCTTCGGAGTGAATGTAGGAAATCTCCTTGAGTTTGAGGGAAGCCTCCAGAGACGCGGCGTAATCGACATTGCGGCCGATAAAGTACATGTCGCTCGCGTTGAAATACTTGGAAGCAAAGAACTGAATATTCTCCTTGTGCTTCAGCATTTCGTCAATCTGCTCCGGCAGCTTTTCGAGCGCCGCGATGTATGCACTGAGCTGCTCCTGCGTGAATTTGCCGAGCTGCTCGCCGATGTACAGCGCCAGAAGATAAATGACCGCAAGCTGCGTGCTGTATGCTTTTGTGGACGCGACGGAAATTTCCGGGCCTGCCCACGTATACAGCACGTCGTCCGATTCGGTTGCAATGGTGCTGCCGACAACGTTCACGACGGAGAGTACACGACAGCCCGCACGCTTCGCTTCGCGCAGCGCCGCCAGCGTATCGGCGGTCTCGCCGGACTGGCTGATGATGATCATGAGCGTGTTTTCGTTGAGGATCGGGTCGCGGTAACGGAACTCAGATGCAACATCCACTTCGACCGGGATGCGCAGCAGTTCTTCAAACGCGTACTTTGCCACGACGCCCACGTGGTACGCCGTACCACACGCCACGATGTTGATTTTTGTGAAGCGGCGCAGCTCCTCGGCGGTCAAGGTGATGTCATCAAGCACGATGTGCCCGTTGCGGATACGCGGTGTAATGGTATCACGCACGGCTTTCGGCTGCTCGAAGATCTCCTTCATCATGAAATGCTCAAAGCCGCCCTTTTCGGCCGCTTCAATATCCCAATCGATGTGCTCAATCTCTTTTTCGACCGGCTCGCCGTCTGCATTATAGAACTTCACGCCGTCGCGGGTGAGCTCTGCAATTTCGTTATCTTTTAAGCGGCAGATCTCACGCGTCTTTGATAAGATCGCGGGAATGTCGGACGCGATGAAATTTTCGCCCTGCCCGATGCCGACGATGAGCGGGCTGTCCTTGCGTACCGCGTAGATGCAGTCCGGGTGGTCGGCACTGATGATGCCGAGCGCATAGCTGCCCTCCACCTTGGAGATGACCTTTTCAATCGTCTCCAGAATGTCGCCCTTATCGTAGTATTCGAGCATCTGCGCGACAACCTCCGTATCGGTTTCCGATACGAACTGTACGCCGCGGCGCATGAGGTGCTGCTTGAGGTAGAGGTAATTCTCGATGATGCCGTTATGCACAACGGCGAAACGACCGCCCTCGCTCACCTGCGGGTGCGAGTTCACATCGCTCGGTGCGCCGTGCGTCGCCCAGCGCGTGTGGCCGATGCCGAGCGTACCGGTCAGTGCTTTGCCGCCGTCCAACAGGTCGCTCAGCACACGCAGCCGGCCTTTCGATTTTACAACTTTCAATCCGTCTTCCGAGAAGACTGCTACACCTGCGGAGTCATATCCGCGGTATTCCAACTTTTCCAACCCCTGCAAGAGAACGGGTACTGCCTGATCGTTACCGATATAACCGACGATTCCGCACATATCCTAAACCATCCTTTCAGAATTTACAATTCAAAATTGGTTATTCTCTGTACAGTGAAAATATAACTGTATTTAATGATTTGTATGCAAAGTAGGGGAAAGCAGGCGGCTTGGGGCTGCCTGCTTTCTTAGAATATCTTAAATTAGCGATACATGATGTCTTCGCGGGCAGGGCCGTTCGAAACCATGCAGACCGGAACACCGAGGTGCTTTTCAGCAAACTCGACGTAATGACGTGCGTTCTCCGGGAGATCCTCGAACTTTTTGATGCCGCGGATGTCGCATTTCCAACCCGGGAGCTTCTCGAAAATCGGCTTGCAGCGCTTGAGCTCCGTAGTGGTCGGGAAGTAATCAATCTGCTTGCCGTCGAGCTCGTAGCCGACGCAGACCGGAATCTCATCGAGATAGCCGAGTGCATCAAGTACGGTCATGGCAACGCCGGTTGCGCCCTGCACCTGGCACCCATAGCGGGCTGCAACGAGGTCGAGCCAGCCGACACGACGCGGACGGCCGGTGGTAGCACCGTACTCGCCCTTATCGCCGCCGCGCTTTCTCAGCTCTTCCGCTTCATCGCCGAAAATCTCGGAAACGAACTCGCCTGCGCCGACAGCGCTGGAATACGCCTTAACGACCGTGTAAATCTCTTTGATCTCATACGGCGGGATGCCGCCTGCGCCGACAGCGCCGAAGCCGGCGACCGGGGAGGAGGAGGTGACCATCGGGTAAATGCCGAGGTCCGGGTCCTTCAGGGAGCCGAGCTGACCCTCGAGCAGAATGGTTTTGCCTTCCTTAACGGCGTTATGGAGAATGGTGAATGTATCGGCCACATACGGCGCGATGAGTTCCTTGTACTCCATGAGCTTTGCGTAGATCTCTTCGCGGTCGAGCGGCTCTACCTTATAAAGGTCGGTGTAGAGTACATTCTTGAGATCGAGCACATGGTCAATCTTCTCCATCAGGTCCTCTTTGCTGCCGAACAGCTCGCTGACCTGAAAGCCGATCTTTGCGTACTTATCGGAATAGAACGGTGCGATGCCGCTCTTGGTGGAACCAAAGGACTTAGAAGCCAGACGGGCTTCTTCCATGCCGTCCAGTGCCTTGTGGTACGGCATAACGATCTGGCAGCGGTTGGAGATGAGGATGTTCGGCATCGGAACGCCCTGCTCCGTTACAGCCTTGAGCTCGTCGATGAAGTTTTCAACGGAGAGCGCAACGCCGTTGCCAATGATATTGAGGATGTTCTTTCTAAAAATACCGGAGGGCAGCTGATGCAGAGCAAAGCGACCGTAATTGTTGATGATCGTGTGGCCGGCGTTGCTGCCGCCCTGAAAACGAACAACGATATCGGAATCTTCTGCCAGAATATCGGTGATTTTGCCTTTTCCTTCGTCGCCCCAGCAGGCGCCGACGATTGCTTTTACCATAATAGTTCAAGCCTTTCTAATATATATATTTATTTCCTCCCAAAGCCGTTTAAAACGGCGGGGTGAATTACAGATTGATCTCTGCGGTCTCTGTTTCGGTGTCTGCATAGCGATCGAGGATCGGCTTTACGACATCGTGAAGGAAAATTTCGGTCTGGCGCGGTGCGCGGCCGACATACTTGTGCGGGTCTACGATGCCCTTGAGCTCGTCGAGCGTGACGCCGAAGATCGGGTCGTTTGCGATGCGCTCCAGAAGGTCGTTTTCACCGCCCTCTTCCTTAATGACCTTAGAGGCTGCCATGGAGTGCACGCGCACGTGTTCGTGCAGCTCCTGACGGTCTGCGCCGCGCTTTGCGGCGTCCATCATGATGTTTTCCGTCGCCATGAACGGCAGCTCGCGGCGGAGGTGCTGCTCGATGACCTTCGGGTAAACCACAAGGCCGTCCGCAACGTTCATTACAAGGTTCAGGATCGCGTCGGTCGCAAGGAAAGCTTCCGGCACGCTGATGCGCTTGTTCGCGGAGTCGTCCAGCGTGCGCTCAAACCACTGCGTAGAAGCGGTAATCGCCGGGTTCAGCGCGTCTACGACAATGTAGCGTGCAAGGGAGGCGATACGCTCGCTGCGCATCGGGTTGCGCTTATACGCCATGGCGGAGGAACCGATCTGGTTCTTCTCAAACGGCTCTTCCACTTCCTTCAGGTGCTGCAGAAGACGGATGTCGTTCGAGAATTTTGCGGCGCTCTGCGCGATGCAGCTCAAAACGTTCAGCATCTGGCTGTCAAGCTTACGCGGGTAGGTCTGTCCGGAGACGGCAAAGCAGCTCTCATAACCCATTTTCTCGGCGATTTTCGCGTCGATCTTTGCGGCCATTTCATCGTTGCCGTCGAAAAGCTCAAGGAAGCTTGCCTGTGTGCCCGTGGTGCCCTTGGAGCCGAGCAACTTCGCTTTGCTGATCTGATACTCCACGTCTTCAAGGTCCATCAGAAACTCCTGCATCCACAGCGTGGCGCGCTTGCCCACGGTGGTCGGCTGTGCCGGCTGGAAGTGGGTGAAGGCGAGCGTGGGCAGGTCTTTATATTCTTCCGCAAAATGGGAAAGAATGCGGATGACATTGACGAGCTTCTTCCTAACAATCTTCATGGCTTCCGTCATGATGATGATGTCGGTGTTGTCGCCGACATAGCAGCTTGTTGCGCCGAGGTGGATGATGCCGGCAGCCTTCGGGCACTGCTGGCCGTAGGCATACACATGGCTCATCACGTCGTGGCGCACAAGGCGCTCGCGCTCTTCGGCGACTTCATAGTTGATGTCCTCGGCGTGTGCCTTCAGCTCATCGACCTGTTCCTGCGTGACCGGCAGACCGAGTTCCATTTCACTCTCTGCAAGGGCGATCCAAAGGCGGCGCCAGGTCTTGAACTTCATGTCCGGCGAAAACAGGTACTTCATCTCTTTGTCGGCATAGCGGGAGGACAGGGGGGATTCATACGTATCTCTCATGTTTATCTTTTCCTTTAATCAAATAAATAACAAACGGAGAATGCGGCAATAAACCGCGTAAACGGAGCCTCCGCGTTTTCGGGGACTCCGTTTCGTTATATGATTTACAGTCAGTTCAGGCCGATGCGCTTCATCATTTCGGCATAAGCCTCTTCCACACCGCCCATGTCGCGGCGGAAACGGTCCTTATCGAGCTTTTCATGGGTATTGATGTCCCAGAAGCGGCAGGTATCCGGGGAAATCTCGTCTGCGAGGATAATCTCGCCGTCGGAGGTCTTGCCGAATTCGATCTTGAAGTCGATGAGGTCAACGCCGATGCTCTTGAAGAACTCCAGCATGAGCTCGTTGACCTTCAGAGCCATCGAGCTGATCTTATCAATCTCCTCCTGCGTTGCAAAGCCGGCAGCGAGGATATGGTAATTGTTGACCATCGGGTCGCCGAGATCGTCGTTCTTGTAGCAGAACTCCAGGACCGGTACGCGCATGGGGGTGCCTTCCTCAAGGCCGAGGCGCTTAGAGAGACTGCCGGCTGCCTTGTTGCGGACGATGACTTCGAGCGGAACGATGCTGACCTTGCGCACGACGGTGTCGCGGTCGGAAAGCTCTTCTACAAAGTGGGTCTTGATGCCGTGCTTTTCAAGCAGCTGGAACATGAAGTTGGACATACGGTTGTTGACAACGCCTTTGCCGACGATGGTGCCCTTCTTGAGGCCGTTGAACGCGGTCGCGTCATCTTTATAGGAAACGATGCAATAATCCGGGTTCTCCGTTGCGTAAACTTTCTTTGCTTTGCCCTCATAGAGTAATTCGGTCTTCTGCATAATACATTACCATACCTTTCTTCATTGAGCGTTTGGCGCGGGCGAAAAGCCGAAAACGGCAAAATTTTCTCCCGTGCATTATCATACACTTTAATTCTATAGAAAAGTGCACCGAATGTCAATCTTTTTCCGAAAACCGCCGTGCAAGAATTCGTACAATTTCAGGGTATGAGACGAAAGAATACTGGTGCTTTTACAACAAAAGAAAGTGAACTTGCAGAATTGAAACAGGTTTCCTTCAAAATTCATCGCTTTGCGGTGCTGAAACTTTTTTGAAATTTTTCGCAAAAACATATTGAAAACACGAAAAACCTGTGGTAAAATGTAAGCGTTTTCAGGAAACGGGCAAAAAGGCCCAAAAGACCGAAGGGAGATCTTTTTGCAGGATTTAAAGGTAAAAACTGCGTTTCCTGTGCTTTTCTTTTTTTCAATCTATTTTCTAAGGAGCGATCGTTATGTCTTATGTAAGCGAACAGCTGGAACACCTTAAAAAGCTTAATTCCAATGAGCCGGAATTCATTCAGGCTGCAACGGAAGTTCTCACCACTTTGGAGCCGGTCATTGAAGCAAACCCGCAGTATAAAGCTGCCGGTATCTTGGAGCGTCTCACCGAGCCGGAGCGCCAGATTATGTTCCGCGTGCCGTGGGTTGACGATAACGGCAAGGTTCATGTGAACCGCGGCTACCGCGTACAGTTCAACTCTGCGATCGGTCCGTATAAGGGCGGTCTGCGTCTGCACCCGTCCGTTAACCTTGGCATCATCAAGTTCCTCGGCTTCGAGCAGATTCTCAAGAACTCCCTGACCGGTTTGCCCATCGGCGGCGGCAAGGGCGGCTCCGATTTCGACCCGAAGGGCAAGAGCGACCGCGAGATTATGGTGTTCTGCCAGAGCTTCATGACCGAGCTTTACAGACACATCGGCGCTGATACGGATGTACCGGCGGGCGATATCGGCGTAGGCGGCAGAGAAATCGGCTACCTCTACGGTCAGTATAAGAGAATCCGTAACTGCTATGAAGGCGTTCTCACCGGCAAGGGTCTCACCTACGGCGGCTCCCTCGCCCGTACGGAAGCGACGGGCTACGGCCTGCTGTACTTCACCGATGCGATGATGAAGAAAAACGGTATGGATATTAAGGGCAAGACCGTTGTTATCTCCGGCGCCGGCAACGTTGCAATTTATGCAACCGAAAAGGCACAGCAGCTCGGCGCTAAGGTTGTTACCATGTCGGATTCCACCGGCTGGATCTACGACGCGGAGGGCATCGACCTCGCAGCTGTCAAGGAGATCAAGGAAGTTAAGCGCGCACGTCTCACCGAGTACAAGAAGTACAGACCGAACAGCGAGTACCACGAGGGTAGGGGCGTTTGGACGGTTCCGTGCGATGTGGCTCTGCCGTGCGCAACGCAGAACGAGCTGAACGAAGAAGATGCGAAGACGCTCGTCAAGAACGGCGTACAGGTCGTTGCCGAGGGTGCGAACATGCCGTCCACCATTGAGGCTACGAATGTCTTCCAGCAGGCCGGTATTCTGTTTGCACCGGGCAAGGCTGCAAACGCAGGCGGTGTAGCGACTTCTGCTCTTGAGATGAGCCAGAACAGCGAGCGCCTCTCTTGGAGCTTTGAAGAAGTTGACGCAAAGCTGAAGGGCATCATGGAGAACATCTTTGCAAACGTAGACGCGGCTGCCGAGAAGTACGGCCACCCGAAGAATTATGTCATGGGCGCAAACATCGCGGGCTTCGTGAAGGTCGCAGATGCTATGCTCGCACAGGGCATTGTCTGATCCTGATTTGATTTAAAACAGAATAAAGCTTAAAAAGGCGCTGTGTGGTTTAAAACCTGCACGGCGCCTTTTGCTTATTAAGGAAGTCATTCTAAACGATGGAGGATGGAATAACACAAACAAAATTTTTCACAGCGGGATGAAAAAGTAAATACGGAAAATAAAAAAATGGACACCGAAACGATGTCCATAATTTTATCGACCAGTTCTTTTATACTGCTCTTGTAACCTTGCCGGAACGCAAGCAGCGGGTGCAGGCGTATACACGCTTCGGTGTACCGTTAACAAGTGCCTTTACTCGTCTGATATTCGGTTTCCAAGTTCTGTTGGAACGTCTGTGGGAGTGGGAAACCTTGATGCCGAAGGATACGTCCTTTCCGCAAATTTCACATTTAGCCATCTATCTGCACCTCCTTAAAGTGCCTAATTCTTCATTGCAACGTTAGTATTGTAGCAGAAACGAACGCAAAATGCAAGATTTATTTTTAAAAATGGGAACTAAATTTTGAAAAAACTCGCTTTTCCGCATCTTTTACTAAAACGAAAAGTTGTTCACAGAATGTTTTTACGGAAAAGAATTGTTTTTTCGTCCTCTATGCTTTATAATTCTATAAGGTATATCCGAAACCGTTTTCGGGTGCACCCCACAGAAAGAGGTGTTAGATTTGCTTTTTAATTCGATCATGACCTTGCTGCGCGGCGGCTCTGTTGATCCGCTCGGTGTTATCATTCAGATTTTAGCCACGCTCGTCATTGTTTTCCTTGCGCTGCCGCTGCACGAGCTTGCGCACGGTTGGGTGGCGTACAAGCTCGGTGACCCTACCGCAAAGTATGAGGGCCGCTTGACGCTGAACCCGCTTGCAAGCATTGACCCGATGGGTGCGATGTTCCTTTTGCTTTTCGGCATCGGTTGGGCAAAGCCCGTGCCGATCGACAGCCGGTATTTTAAAAATCCGCGCTCCGGCGTGGCACTCACGTCCCTTGCGGGCCCGGCGGCGAACCTGCTTGCCTCTTATGTCGGCTGCGTTATTTATTATGCCATTGCGGCTTTTGCGCCGTACAACGCGTTTGTGCATTACATTTTACTGTTCTTCAGCTATTTTTCGTTTATCAACGCGGTGCTGGCGGTCTTCAACCTTGTGCCGCTGCCGCCGCTTGACGGCTCCAAAATTCTGGCGGCGCTGCTCAGCGACCGCGCACGCTACAAGTTCTACCAGTACCAGAACATGCTCTCCATGATCGGCATGCTGCTCATCGTTTCCGGCGCGCTCACGGGTCCGCTGAGTGTGCTTGAAAATGCCGTATACGGCGGTGTAAGCTGGCTTGCGGCGTTGCCGTTCCGTCTGGTCGGCGTATTGTGATCGTGTATGAACATGGAAAAAACGGAAACACTTTCCTATAAGCTCGATGTGTTTGAGGGTCCGCTCGACCTGCTGCTCAACCTCATCGCGAAAAACAAACTCAATATCTACGATATTCCCATCGCAGAGCTTTTAGAGCAGTACATGGCGCAGATTCACGAGATGCAGGCGGCAGATATGGACGTTGCGAGCGAATTTCTCGAGATGGCGGCGCGTCTTGTGCACATCAAAAGTGTTTCGCTGCTGCCGAAAAAGGAAGAGGAAGCGGCATTGAAGCAAGAGCTGACCGGTCAGCTGCTTGAATATCAGCAGTGCAAGGAAGCGGCCATGCGTCTGCGCGAGCGGTTTTCACTCGACGGCATCGTGCGTGCGCAAGCGGATATTCCCGCAGATCTCACCTATAAGCGCCATCATAAGCCGCAGGAGCTGCTTTCGGCGTATTTGTCGATGCTCGGAAAAAAGAAGCCGCCGGAGCCGCAGAAGCCGGAGGACACCATCTCAAAGCTCATCACGCGCCGTGTGGTCTCCGTGGCTTCGCAAATTGTTTTCGTGCTGCGCAGCCTGTGGAAAAAGCGGCATGTGTCGTTAAAAGAGCTGTTCCGCGGCAAAAACGATCCCTCGGAGCGCGTGGCGGCGTTCCTCGCCGTTTTGGAGCTTGTCAAGGACAAGCGATTGCGCGTGGACGGTGACGGCGAAGACTGCGAGATCAAACTGACGAACGGAGGCGAGTAAGCTGAATAAAAAGAAAATGCTCGGCATGATGGAGGCAATCTTATTCGCGTGCGGCGACCCGATCGACATCGATAAGCTGGCGCAGGCGCTTAACACCGAGGAAGAGAACGTTCTGGAGCTCAGCCGAACGCTTCAGGCGAAATACAATAAGGAAGAAAGCGGCATCCATTTGCTGCAATTAGACCACACCTTGCAGTTTGCCGTGAATCCCGCGTTTTTGACACCGGTGCGCACAGCGTTAGACCTCAGAAGCAGCGCGCCGCTCTCGCAGGCGGCCATGGAGGTGCTGGCGGTCATCGCATATAATCAGCCTGTCACGAAAGCGTTTGTGGAGCAGGTGCGCGGCGTGGATTGCTCGGGCGTCATCGGCAGCCTGGTGCAGAAAGCGCTCATTGAAGAGCGCGGGCGACTCGACCTTCCCGGTAAGCCGCTATTATACGGCACGACGGAAAATTTCCTGCGCTGCATGGGCATCCGCTCGCTTTTGGAGCTGCCGCCTTTGCCGCAGGAGGAAGAAACCGAAAACGCACCTCAAAACGACGGGGCAGACAAAGCATGATCGTTTTATGGATTCTGCTCGGGCTCATCGCTCTGCTCTTTCTTCTGCTGTGCATCCCTGTGCGGTTCAATCTGAACTATAACGGAGAGGCGACCGTTTTTATGCGGTATCTCTTTTTAAAATACCGCGTGCTTCCCGCACCGGAGCCGAAAAAAGAGAAGAAACCAAGCGAAAAAAAGTCTGAAGAAAAAGCCAAGGAGAAAAAGCCGAACCCGCTTTTGCGGCAGGTGAAAAAATATAAGGAAGCCGAGGGACTTACGGGGCTTTTAACGCTCGCGAAAGATTTGTTAAAGGCCACCGGCACGCGCTTTGGAAAGCTTTTAAGGCACATAAAGCTGAAAGATTTCGACCTATACGTGCTCGTCGGCGGCGAGAAAGATGCCGCCGAAATTGCTATCCTATACGGAGAGGTGTGCGCGGGCGTGTACCCGTCTGTGTCGGTCTTGCTCGGCTTAACAAACTGCAAGTCGCCGCATGGACGTGTTTCCGTCGATCTCGATTACAGCGTGAAGGAACCGAAGGTTTTATGTACGGCAAGCGGCGCGGTGCGTCCGCTGTTCGTCGTGCACCACGGGGTGCAGTTTATACTGCGCACGATATTGCCGTTTTACAATAAATTTCAAAGTGCCGGAAAGCCTGCCGTAAAATCCGCAGCGCCGGCAGCAAATAAAAAGGAGAGAACAACATGAGTGAAAATAAGGTCAACAACCTGCTCGGCGTTTCCATGGATAAAATCAAGGAAATGGTGGACGTGAACACCGTTATCGGCGATCCCATCACCGCGCCGGACGGCACCACGGTCATCCCGGTTTCGCGTGTGAGCTACGGCTTTGCAGGCGGCGGCTCCGACCTGCCTTCTAAAGCGCAGCCGGAAAAGGGCCTCTTTGCCGGCGGCAGCGGCGCGGGCATTACCATTCAGCCTATTGCGTTTTTGGTAATTTCGAACGGCAATGTGCGCATTTTGCAGATTGAGCCGTATGTTTCGTCTGTCGATCGCGTTGTGGCGAGTGTGCCGGACGTAGTGGACAAGATCGCCGGACTTTTCAACAAGGATAAGAAAGACAAAGAGGACGAGGATATTTCCCTGCCCCCGCAGTATTGATTGTATAATCCGGCCGCCTGCCGCGTATACATGCCGTGGCAGGTGGTGATTTTTGCGAAAGATACTTTGTGTTTTGCTGGCGGTCGTTTTTGTGTGGGGCAGTCTGCCTGTTTCGGCGGAGACGGCGGAGTCCGTAAGCGTTTCGGCGTATGCCGCCGTACTGTATGAGCCCGTGAGCGGCACGGTCTTATTTGAAAAGAACAGCCGCGAGGTACTGCCCGTTGCGAGCACGACGAAAATCATGACGGCGCTGTTGGCATTTGAAAGTGAGCATAGGGGTGATCCCGTGACGATCACGCCGGAAATGATAAGCGTGGAGGGCTCCTCTATGGGGCTGCGCGCCGGGGAGGTGCTTGCACTCGGCGACATCGCCCGCGGCATGATGATGGCTTCCGGCAACGATGGTGCGAATGCGATAGCGCTGTATCTGTCCGATTCGGCGGAAGCATTTTCCGAGAAAATGAACGCGCGCGCCGCAGAGCTCCATATGATGCAGACGCATTTCGTCACGCCCTCGGGGCTCGATGCCGAGGGGCACGGCTCCACGGCGTATGACATGGCGCTGCTTGCCGCAGAAGCGATGCAAAATGAAGAGTTTGCCGCGGCGGTGGGGCAGACGACGCTTTCCGTGCCGTTTATTTCGCCCGAAAAAACCGTGCGGTATGAAAATCACAACCGGTTACTAAAGCTGTATCCGGACTGCACGGGCATCAAAACGGGCTTTACGAAAAAGGCCGGGCGCTGCCTTGTGTCTTCCGCAGAGCGGGACGGCGCACGGCTCATTTGTGTGACATTAAATGCCCCGGACGACTGGAACGACCACATGAATTTGTACGATTACGGCTTTGCACAGCTTGCAGAGCGAACATATACGGCGGGTTTTCAGCCGATTTCGCTTCCCGTTGTCGGCGGTGAAAAAGAGTGCATAAGTCTCACGCTCCAAACGCAGGAAAGCGCCGTTTTGCCGAAAGATGTGACGGTCACGGCGGGGTGCATTCTGCCGCAATTTGTGTATGCGCCGGTAGAAAAAGGCGACGTGATCGGCTGCGTGCGATACAGCGTGAACGGCAAGGTTCTAAAGGAAACACCGCTTGTTTCAAGCGAAGATTGTGCTTTGCAAAAGGATGAACGCACATGGTTTCAAAAGTGGTTCGCTCGCTTTTTTAGAAGCACAAGCTTTATAAATTGAGAGATACAGAGAAAGGTTTTGAACTATGGCTAAAGATACAAGACTGCAAAAGATGCTTGCGGAGTGCGGCATCGCTTCGCGCCGCAAGGCGGAGGAGATGATCGCGGCGGGGCGCGTTGCGGTCAACGGCGTCCGCGCGCAGATCGGCGACAAGGTGGACGTGAAGAAAGACAAGGTTACCGTAGACGGTCAACGCGTGCAGACCGTGGACGAAAAGGTGTACATAATGGTGCATAAGCCGCGCGGCTATTTGACCTCCATGTCCGACGACCGCGGCAGAAAGTGCGTTAGCGAGCTTGTAGAGGAGCTGCCTGTGAGATTATTCCCCATCGGCCGCCTCGATAAAGACTCCGAGGGTTTGCTGCTCATGACAAACGACGGCGATTTTGCAAATCTCATCGCGCACCCGTCTACACATGTGCCGAAGGTGTACCGTGTTACGGTGCGCCCCGGCGTAACGGAAGAACAGCTGACGCGTCTTGCGGTCGGTGTGGAAATCGACGGCAGAATGACCGCCCCGGCTTCCGTGCGTGTTTTGGAGCAGCAGCCCGGCCGCGTGGTGCTGGAATTCGTGCTGCATGAGGGCCGCAACCGCCAGATCCGCAACATGTGTGAAGCAGTGGGCCTTGAAGTGGCCAGACTGAAGCGCACGGCCATCGGCGCGGTGAAGCTCGGCATGCTGCCGCAGGGGCGCTTCCGTGACCTGACCCCGGACGAAGTGCGCAGATTACGCGCCGCCGCACAGAAAAAAGGAAACGCGCAGAACACACAGCGCGAGGAGGAGAAACAAAATGCTGCAAATCGTACCAATGGCGGAAAAAACAGAAGAAGCCGCCCTGCTGGCAAAAACAGAGGGCGCACCCGATAACGGCCGTGTGCTTGTGATGACGGATGGCGAAGAAACGCTCGGCTATGTCGTCGTCGCGCTTGAAGACGATACGCTTGTGTTCTACGGCTTTTCCGTCTCCGGGCAGACCGATTTCACAAAAGCAAAGCCCGACCCCATGACGACTTTTGTGCTCGATACACTTATGCGCTCCGCCGCGTCGTTCGGCGAGACGAACGGCATGAATCACATCCGCACCGCATTCCCGGATTTTTTTGATTTCTTCAAGCAGCGCGGGTTTACGGTTGCGGAAGATCACGCCGAAGCGTCGATGAGCCTCATCGTGCATTACGAATAAACCCCAAAATGCCGCAAAGCGAAACCTCTTTATGCGGTATTGCCTCAAAATTGCCGCGGGCTGCTGCCTGCGGTGTTTTGTTTTTTCCGAAAATTCCGATTTTCGCCCGCGATAGGTTGCATTTTCCGGCTTAAAATGGTAAAATATCTTGATAGAATTAAAGTCGGGTACTATGTCCTCTGTGAGGAACACAAAATATCCCGAAAAACATAGACAGAATTTTAGAAAAGAGATGATCCTATGCTGAAAAGCATGACCGGGTACGGCCGCTGCGAAGAAACCGTCAACGGCAGACACATTACGGCGGAGCTGAAATCGGTCAACCACAAGTATTTTGAGTTTTCTCCCCGTGTGACGCGCGGCTACGGATTCCTTGAGGATAAGCTGAAAACCTACGTGCAGAGCCGTGTGGCACGCGGTAAGATCGATTTTTATTTGAGCATTGAGACACTGGAGGACACGGATGTCGTCGTCAGTGTGAACCACTCGCTTGCCGCGGGTTATATTGCGGCGTTCCGCGAGCTTTCCGAGCGCTACCATCTGCCGGACACCGTTACCGTCAATTCTCTTTCGCGCTACCCCGATATTTTTTCCGTGCACAAGGCGCCGGAGGATGAGGAAGCCATTTGGGCAGACGTGAAGCAGGTCGCTGAAAAAGCGGTGGACGCGTTTATTCAAATGCGCGAGACGGAGGGACAGCGCCTTTACGAGGACGTCATGTCTCGTGCAGAGACGATTTTAAACATCGTCGGGCAGATTGAAGAGCGCTCCCCGGAGACCGTCACGGAATACCGCGAGCGTCTGGAAGCAAAGCTGCGCGAGGTACTGAATGACACCACGATTGACGAGCAGCGCATTTTGACCGAAGCCGCCATTTTTGCGGATAAGGTCGCCGTGGCGGAAGAAACCGTGCGTCTGCGCAGCCATTTCGACCAGCTTAAGGCATTCTTGAGCGCCGAAGAGCCCTCCGGTCGAAAAATGGATTTTCTTGTACAGGAAATGAACCGCGAAGCGAATACGATCGGCTCGAAGGCCAGCGATTCCAAGATCGCCTACATGGTGGTGGATATCAAGGCCGAGATTGAAAAGATCCGCGAGCAGATCCAGAACATCGAGTAAGGAGCGTTTATTATGCAGCTTGTGAACATCGGCTTTGGCAACATGATTTCCGCAGAGCGCATGATCGCCATTGTCAGCCCGGAATCCGCGCCGATTAAGCGCATCGTGCAGGATTCAAGGGAACGCGGCGCCTTGATCGATGCCACGTGCGGCAGAAAAACGCGCACCGTCATCATCATGGACAGTGACCATGTGGTGCTTTCCGCTTTGCAGCTGGAGACCGTTGCAAACCGCTTTAACACCGGCGAAAAAGCAGAAGACCCCGTTGAAGCGGAAGCCCCGAATGTATAAATAACGGAAAAGAAAGGAATGTTTCCGATGAAAAAAAGAGGACTGCTTGTTGTCGTTTCATCGCCCTCCGGCGGCGGCAAGGGGACCATTTTAAAAGAATTGTTCCGCCGCAATGAGAATCTTAAAATGTCCGTTTCCGCCACCACGCGCGCTCCGCGCCCGGGGGAGGAACACGGCGTGCACTATTACTTCATCACAAAAGACGAGTTCAAAACGAACATCGAAAACCATGCGATGCTCGAATATGCGGAATATTGCGACAACTTCTACGGCACGCCGAAAGCGCCGATTGAAAAGTGGCTTGAGGAAGGGCACGATGTCGTGCTTGAGATTGAGGTGCAGGGCGGCAGACAGATTAAAAAAGTCGCGCCGGACTGCGTGAGCCTTTTCATCCTGCCGCCGTCCTTAAAGGTGCTTGAAAAGCGTCTGCGCGGCAGAGGCACCGAAACAGAAGAAGTTATAGAGAAGCGCCTCGCTGCCGCGGCAGACGAGATCCGCTGCGTAAAAGATTACGATTACGCCGTCATCAACGACACGGTCGAACAGGCCGTGCTTGATATAGAAGCCATTTTAGCCGCGGAGAAGCTGCGCGTTTCCCGCGAAAAAGATATAGCAGAAAGGATCCTGAACCATGCTTAAACCGTCCTGTAACATCATTAAAACCCCGCACAAGAGCTATTATTCCGTTGTCATCGCCGTTGCAAAGCGCGCAAGAGAAATTACACAGGAAGCGGAAGACAACAATGAAATCATCGTTGAAAAGCCGGTTGATTTGGCCGTGCAGGACTTCGTCGATGAGAAGTATAAGATCATCGAGCCGGACGAGATTGACGGCTAATTTACCGTAAAGGGAGTTTTTGCTTTGCTGGCGCAGTTGGCCTTGGAGAATACCACATATCGGTTTGATAAGCCGTTTACGTATAGTGTGCCGCAGGCATTGGAAACGGCGGTACGTCCGGGCGTACGCGTTACTGTGCCGTTCGGTGCAGGCAACCGCACGCGCGTCGCCATGGTGCTCTCTACATCGTATGAAAGCGGCGCAGGGCAAAAGCTGAAAGCCATCGCGTCTGTTTTGGACAAAGAGCCGCTTTTGGATGACGAAATGCTGGCGCTCATCCCATGGATGAAAAGCCGCTGCTTCTGCACACTGTACGATGCCGTAAAGGTCATGATTCCCGCCGGCATCGGCTATAAGCTCGTAAACCGCTATCGCATGAATGCCGCGTTCAAAAACTATGACCGCGAAGCGTTCACGGATACCGCGTGGCAGATTATCGTGGCGCTGACGGCGGCGAAAAACGGACTTACCGGCGCAGAACTCACCGAAAGGCTCGGCATAGACGAAAAAAGCAGCGATCTGCTTTCGCTGCTCGAAAACGGCACGGTCATACGTGAAAACGCGGCGTCCCGCAATGCGGCGGATGCCACTACGCGCATGGTCTGTGCCGTGCCGGATTTTTCCGGCAAGCTGACTCCGAAGCAGCAAAGCGCGTTCGATACGCTGTGCGCCATCGGCGCCGTGACTGTGCGCGAGCTGAGCTACTATACCGGCGTGAGTGCGGGTATCATCCGCACGCTTGCCGATAAGGGCGCAGCGGAGATTTTTGAAGTCGAGCGCTTCCGACGCCCAAAGCAGGAAATGGCAGACATCAGGCTGCCGCAGACACTTTCGGCAGAGCAGATGAATGTGGCAAATGACATTCTGCGCGAATGCGATGCGGCAGAACCGATGGTCGGTCTGCTCTACGGTGTGACGGGCTCCGGTAAAACTGCCGTGTTCCTGCATGTCATTCGCCATGTGCTTACTGTTGGCAAGGGCGTCATCGTCACGGTGCCGGAGATTTCTCTTACCCCGCAGACGTTTGCCGTGTTTACGGCGGCGTTCGGCGATACCGTTGCGGTTTTCCACAGCGGGCTTTCCGTTGGCGAGCGCATGGATGAGTGGAAGCGCGTGCGCACCGGTAGGGCGAAAATTGTCGTCGGCACGCGTTCTGCCGTGTTCGCGCCTGTGCAGAATCTCGGGCTCATCGTCATGGACGAGGAGCAGGAGAGTACGTATAAATCGGAGAGCACGCCGCGCTACCACGCACGGGACATCGCGAAGTTTCGCGTGAATTATAACCGCGCTTACTGCCTTTTATGCTCTGCTACGCCGTCTGTTGAGTCCTACTACATGGCGCAAAGCGGCAAGTACCGCTACCACGCGCTGCACCACCGCTACGGCGATGCCGTTGTGCCCACGGTGCAGCTTGTCGATATGAACAACGAAGATCTCTACCGCGGCAAGCCGATGATCAGCATGGCGCTGGCGCGTGCAGTCTCCGAAAATATCCGCGCGGGCAGGCAGTCCATTTTGCTGCTCAACCGCCGCGGCTACCACACGTATGCCGTGTGCAAGGACTGCAAAACGGTCGCCGCGTGCCCGAACTGCTCCATTTCCATGACATACCACGCGGCGAATAACCGCCTGATGTGCCACTACTGCGGCCACTCCGAACCGGCTTACGTGCGCTGTAAGGCGTGCGGCGGTGAGCTGACCTTTTCCGGCGGCGGCACGCAGAAGGCGGAGGATCAGCTGCGGGAGGCTTTCCCGGAGGCGCGCATCCTGCGCGTGGATACCGATACCACCGCGAACAAATACGCACTTGAAAAGAAGCTCAACGCGTTTGCAAACGGCGAGTATGACATCATGATCGGTACGCAGATGGTTGCAAAGGGGCTCGATTTTGAAAACGTCACGCTTGTCGGCGTGCTTTCGGCGGATCAATCCTTATACAGCGACGATTACCGCAGCAACGAGCGCACATTCGACTTGCTCACGCAGGTCGTGGGGCGTGCGGGGCGCGGGCGCTACCGCGGCACGGCGCTCATTCAAACGCATGTGCCGGAAAACCCATACCTGCACCTTGCCGCCGCGCAGGATTATGAAAGCTTTTTTGAAACGGAAATTCGGTTCAGAAGAGCCATGCTGTACCCGCCGTTTGCGGATCTTTTGCAAATCGGCTTTGTGGGCGAAAAGGAAGACACCGTGCGTGCGGCAGCGGAGCATTTCTCCGCGCTGCTTGCAGAGATGTTCCGCCGGGACTATCCAAACTTGCCGCTGCGTTTATTACGCGCCTCTGCGGCATCCGTGTCACGTATGGGCGGCAAATACCGATATAAGATTATCATGAAATACAAGAATTCCAAGGCGTTTCGGGATGCCATCGCGTCTCTTTTGGGCGCGTTTTCAAGCGATAAGCGTTTTTTGAGCGTCACCGCGTATGCAGACCCGAACCCCGATGCGATTTTGTAAAAGAAATTGAAATTCACAGGAAAGGAGTGCCGCAAATGGCGCTTAGAAATATTGTGAAAAAGGGCGACGACGTGCTGACCAAAATGTGCCGCCCGGTCGAAAAATTCGACGAGAAGCTTTGTACGCTGCTTGACGATATGTACGAGACGATGGAGGACGCAAACGGCGTCGGCCTTGCTGCACCGCAGGTCGGTCTGCTGCGCCGCATCGTCGTTATCGATGTCGGCGAGGGCCGCATTGAGCTTATCAACCCGGAGATCATTAAGACTTCCGGCGAGCAGGACGGCGCAGAGGGCTGCCTCTCGTTCCCGGGTGAGTTCGGCATGGTCAAGCGCCCGATGAGCGTCACCGTCCGCGCACAGGACAGAAACGGCAAAACGTTTGAAATCAGCGGCACAGAGCTGCTGGCCCGCGCGTTCTGCCATGAAATTGACCACCTGAACGGCGTATGCTTTGTCACGCGCGCCAGCCGCATGCTGGAGCCGGACGAGTTGGAAAGCTAAGACAGAATTTAGAGAAAAAGGAGGAATTTCCATGCGCATCGTATTCATGGGCACACCGGATTTTGCCGTGCCGAGCCTCAACGCGCTTCTGGAGCGCGGCCATGAGATTTTGGCGGTCTATACCCAGCCGGATAAGCCGAAGGGCAGGGGGCACAAGCTGCTGCCGCCGCCCGTAAAAGAAACGGCAATGGCACACAACATTGAAGTGCGTCAGCCGACGACATTTAAAAATAATGAAGACGAAATAGCGTATTTGAAGGCGCTTGCGCCGGAGCTCATCGTTGTTGCGGCGTATGGAAAGATTCTGCCGCCGCGTGTGCTGAACATCCCGCCGCGCGGGTGCATCAACGTGCACGGCTCTTTGTTGCCAAAGTACCGCGGCGCCGCGCCGATCCAGTGGGCGGTGCTGAACGGCGATAAAATCACCGGTGTGACCATCATGCAGATGGCAGATGGCATAGACACCGGCGACATGCTGGCGAAAGCGGAAACGCCTATTGGTGAAGACGAGACTGCAGGCGAGCTTTTCGACCGCTTGATGGTGCTCGGTGCTGAGCTGCTCGTCGATACCATTGATAAGCTCGACACTATCACCCCGCAGCCGCAGAACGATGCGGAAGCAATCCACGCGCCGATGATCCGTAAGGAGATGGGCGCAATCGATTGGACACAGCCCGCCGAGCGCGTTCACGACCTTGTGCGCGGTTTGAACCCGTGGCCGTCCGCGTTTTTCACGATAGAGGGCAAGCGCATGAAGCTGCACAGGACGAAAGTCGTTATCGGCAAAGGCGAACCGGGAGAAATTGCGGTGATCGGCGGCGAAATGGCCGTTTGCTGCGGCGAAAATGCCGTGCAGCTCATTGAAATTCAGCCGGAAAACGGCAAGCGTATGCGCGGCAGCGATTATCTGCGCGGTCACGCGATAGAAGCAAAGGCGAAGGTTCAGTAATATGGCGACTTCTTCCCGAAAAACGGCACTTACGGCGCTTTCCGAGGTGACGGAAAACGAGGGCTACTCGAACATCGTCATCGATAAAGCCATTCGCGCGGCGGAGCTTTCTCCGCGCGACGCGGCGCTGGCCTCCACCATTTTCTATGGCGTTTTGGAAAAGCGTCTGACGCTCGATTTTTATATTCGCAAGTTCCTTGCAAAACCGAAGCAGAAGCTGGACGGCACGGTGCTCAACATCTTGCGTATCGCCGTGTACCAAATGATGTACCTTGACCGTGTGCCGGATTCCGCCGCCGTGAACGAGGCCGTTTTGTGCGCGGCAGAATATCGGCGCGGGCAGTATAAAAACTTCGTGAACGGTGTGCTGCGCAGCTTTGCGCGCGGCTGGCATGAGGTAATCATTCCCGAAGATGACCTCAGCGTTCGCTATAACATTCCGCAGCCGATCATCGAGAGCTTTAAAAAGGATTACGGCGGGACCGTTTGCATAGATTTGTTAAAGGCTATGTCCGAGCGGGCGGAAACGTATATCCGCATAAATCCGCTAAAGACCACGGCGGACGATTTGATACAATCGCTGCCGGAAAACACCGCGGAGAAAGCGGTGCTCCAAAACGCCCTTTGCGTGCACGGCACGGGCGATGTTACCGGTTTGCCGGGCTTTGCGGAAGGCAAATTCCATGTGCAGGATCTTTCTTCGCAGCTTTTGTGTGCGTTTGTTTCACCGCAACCCGGAGAGCGGCTTGCGGATGTCTGTGCAGCGCCGGGCGGCAAGAGCTTCACGCTTGCGGAATATATGGAAAACACAGGCGTGCTCGATGCGTTCGATTTATACAAAGGTCGCGTGAACCTCATCAAAAAAGGCGCGGAGAGATTAGGCTTGAGCATCATTCACGCCGCCGTGCGCGATGCCGCGACCGGTGTGTGTGAAAAGCAGTACGACCGCGTGCTGTGCGATGTGCCGTGCTCCGGACTCGGGGTTATTCGACGCAAGCCGGAAATCCGCTACAAAAAGCAGGAGAGCTTTAAAGAGTTGCCTGCATTGCAGCTCAAAATTTTGGAGCATTCCGCACAGCTTGTACGTCCGGGCGGTATACTGTTTTATTCCACGTGCACGTTGCGCAATGCGGAAAACGGCGCGGTGGTGACCGAATTTTTAAAGTGCCACTCGGAGTTTGAACCGTATGATCTGCCCGAAACGGAGGGCATCTCCCACACGGTGAACGAACCGAAATTCATGCGCACCATGATGCCCATGGACCACGGCGGAGACGGCTTTTTCGCCGCCGCCATGCGCAGAAAAGCGGAAACAAGGAAGGAGACGAAGCGTTGACCGATATAAAATCCATGCTGCTTTCGGAGCTGCAGGAGGACTTTGCCTTGCGCGGCTTGCAAAAATTCCGCGCAGCGCAGGTATACCGCTGGCTGCATCAGCGCGGCGCGACCTCGTTTGACGAGATGACGGACCTTTCCAAAGACCTGCGCGTTGCTTTAAAAGAAAGCTTTGAAATACGAAATACGGAGATCGCCATTCGGCGCGTTTCCAAAATAGACGGCACCAAAAAGTATCTTTTCCGCTTGAACGACGGTGAGATGATTGAATCCGTCCTCATGAAATATAAACACGGCTACTCCATCTGCATTTCCACACAGGTAGGCTGCAAAATGGGGTGTACATTCTGCGCCACGGGCAAAAGCGGCTTTTCGCGCGATCTTTTGCCGAGCGAGATGATTTCGGAAATCCAAACGGCGCAGAAGGACATCGGCGAGCGCATCTCGAATGTCGTTTTGATGGGCATGGGCGAGCCGCTCGACAATTATAAGAATGTTTTAAGATTTTTGGAGCTTGTTTCGTCAGAAAACGGGCTTAATATAGGTATGCGGCATATTTCGCTTTCAACTTGCGGGCTTGTCGAAAAAATTTACGACCTTGCCGACCGCAAATTGCAGCTGACGCTTTCCGTTTCGCTGCATGCGCCGAACGACGAGATCAGAAGCCGCACCATGCCGGTCAACCGCAAGTGGAACGTGGAGCAGCTCTTAAAAGCCTGCCGCTATTATTCCGACGTAACGGGCCGTCGCATCTCCTTTGAATACGCTATGATCAGCGGTGTGAACGACAGCGATGCCTGCGCAAACGAGCTTGCATCCCGCCTGCGTGGCATCATCGCCCACGTGAACCTCATTCCGGTAAATGACGTCACCGGCACGGGCTACCGCAAAAGCGGGGAGGAGAGACTCAGAAAATTCACGGCGATCCTCGAAAAACGGGGCATCACCGCTACCGTCCGGCGCACGCTCGGATCGGATATAGAAGCGTCCTGCGGACAGCTCCGCCGACGCAATGAACAGGGAGGTACAGTCTAATGTACGCGGTATGCAAAACGGATATCGGACAGGTGCGCAGTTCTAACCAGGACATCTGCCGCTGTGGCACTTTTTCGGACGGCAGCGCGTGGACCGTGGTTTGCGACGGTATGGGAGGCGTAAACGGCGGCAACATTGCAAGCAGTGTTGCCTGCGACGCCATCTGCAAAGCGATCACGGAAAACTACACGCCGGATATGGAAGAAGACGCAGTGCGCGACATGATGCTGCATGCAATCAATGACGCGAACGCGGCGGTGCTGCACCGCGCGCAGGAAGACCCGGCCTTAAACGGTATGGGCACCACGGTCGTCGTCAGCATTGCGGCGGGCGGCGTGCTGCACATTGCCCACGCAGGCGACAGCCGCTGCTACTTAAAGACGGCGCTTGGCGTAAAACAGGTTACGACCGACCATTCCTTTGTGCAGCAGCTTGTGGAAAGCGGTGCCATCACGGAGGACGAAGCGCGTGTGCACCCGCAGCGCAACCTCATCACGCGCGTTGTGGGCGTGCACCCCGAGGTGGAGTGCGATTACGGCTGCTACAAATTCGAGCCCGGCGATCTGGCGCTTTCCTGCACAGACGGCCTGAGCAATTACTTAGAGCGCGACACGCTGCTGCTTTTCATCAGCAACTATCAGGGCGAAGAGCTCGCCGATGAGCTGATCCGCTATGCAAACAGCAAGGGCGGCAGCGATAATGTGACCGTCGCGGTGATCGAGAACCGCTGAGAAAGGATGAAAAAGAATGGATAAATATATTGGTAAACGTTTAGACGGCCGCTATGAGATCCACGAGCTTCTCGGCGTAGGCGGCATGGCGTATGTGTACAAGGCGTATGACAACATTGAAAAGCGTTGGGTTGCCATTAAAATTTTAAAGGAAGAGCTTGCGGGCAACAGCGATTTTCTGCGTCGCTTCCGCAATGAATCGAAAGCCATTGCGGTGCTTTCGCACCCGAATATCGTCAAGGTCTATGATGTCAGCTTTGGTGACCGCATTCAGTACATCGTCATGGAGTATATCGATGGCATCACCTTGAAGCAGTATATTGAGCAGCAGGGCGAGATCAAATGGAGAGAGGCGCTGTACTTTACGGTGCAAATCCTCCGCGCTTTGCAGCACGCCCACGAAAAAGGCATCATTCACAGAGACATCAAGCCGCAGAACATCATGCTGCTCGAGGACGGCACCATTAAGGTGACGGATTTCGGCATCGCACGCTTCTCGCAGGCAGAAACGCAGACCATGACCGACAAGGCCATCGGCTCTGTGCATTATATCGCGCCGGAGCAGGCGCGCGGCGGTTATATCAACGATAAGGCCGATATTTATTCCGTGGGCGTCATGCTGTATGAAATGCTCACGGGTCAGCTGCCGTTCGTTGCGGATAACGCGGTTTCCGTCGCTATCATGCAGATGCAGGCAGAGCCCACACCGCCCTCGCGCATCAACCCGTCCATTCCGAAGGGCCTCGAAGAGATTACGATGCACGCCATGGAGAAAAACCCGGCGCAGCGCTTCCCCTCGGCAGCGGATATGCTGGAGGACGTGGAGCGCTTCCGCCGCAACCCGGAAATTGTGTTCCACTACGGCGAGCAGGTTGACCGCGCGTATGCGGGCACCTCTGCGGATATTTACGGCAACGTGCAGCAGAACGCAGCGCCGCAGAAGTATAACGACAACTACGAGTACGAAGAAGAATATGTGCGTTCACAAAATAGTAATCGTGCATCTAAAATTATTTTGGGAATTGTGGCTGCGGTTGTATTCGTGGCTGTTATTGTGGGCATTGGTTATCTTGTAAAAGGGAAAAGAGCAAATTCCGGTTCTGGATTTTTGAGCTTCTTACCGGGATTTTCAACGTCCAGCACGACCTCCGATGAGATTGTCCTGCCGAAGTTTGTCGGGATGATTTATGCTTCCGATATTGAGGGGAACAGCGAATATGCCGACCTCACGTTTGAAATTACCTACGGCAATGTGCCCAGCAAGCAGCCGGGCGAGGTGCTGCGCCAGACCCCGGCGGCCGGCATGACCGTAAAAAAGGGCAAGACCGTTTCGCTCACCGTCAACGGCGAGGCCGAGCAGGTCGTTGTGGAAGACGTGAAGGGCTATAAGCAGCAGGATGCGTATGACGCGCTGAAAGCACTGAACCTCTCCCCGAAGATTCAGGCAGTCGCCGATGACGACACCGCAGTCGGTTACGTCGTCAAGACCGACCCGGCGGCAGGCTCTACCGTTTCTACCGGCACTGCTGTCACAATTTACGTCAGCTCCGGCCCGTCTACGGAAAGCGCCGTGATCCCGAACATCGTCGGCTACCAGTACAGCGACGCGAAGGAGCAGTTGGAAGCCGCAGGCTTTGTGGTCACAGCAGAATACGACGACGAGAGCGACAAGGACGAAAATACCGTGCTTTCCGTTTCCCCGAACGAGGGCGAAAAGGCGAAGAAGGGCTCGGTTGTCACCGTAACGGTCAGCTCCGGCAAGGGCGCACAGAAAGATGTCTATTACGATATTCCGCTGCCCGGCGGCGTATCGGATGATCTTACGATGAAGATCTACGTGGACGGTACACTCATTGAGACGCGCACGGTGAACCCCTCGACTTCTCCGTACTCCAACATGACGTTCACGGGCAAAGGCCGCGCGAACCTCGTCATCACGCTGAACGACCAGCAGTATATCACGGCGGAGATTGATTACACCACGCAAAGCATCAACGTGACCTCGCAGCAGTCGTATGCAACGCCGGAGCCGGAACCGACCCCGACGCCGGACAACGGCGGCGACATGAGCGGGTCTGACGGCTCGGTCACGGCGCACGAAGATTAATATGGGCGAAATGAAAGAAGGGCTGGTCATCAAGGGCATCGGCGGGTTCTACTACGTGCAGTGCGGCGATGTGCTGCACGCCTGCCGCGCAAGAGGCAAGTTCCGTAAAGATAAAATTTCGCCGTATGCCGGCGACCGCGTCCGCATTGAAGTGGACGCGAACGATGAGGGTTACGTGCAGGAGATTTTGCCGCGCAAAAACTTTCTTGTGCGCCCGCCGCTTGCAAACCTCGATAAGCTGTTTGTCGTGTCTTCCGTCCGCGACCCACAGCCCAGCACCCTCATCATCGATAAAACCATCGCCGCGGCGGAGCTAAAGGGCATCGAGCCTGTGCTCGTGTTCACAAAGACCGACCTAAGCGATACGACGGAGCTGAAAGACATTTACGGCAGCATCGGCATTCGGTGCTACTTCGTCTCGGCGGCGGACGGCGTGGGCGTGGATGACCTGCGCCCGGAGCTTGCGGGCTGCATCTCCGCATTTACGGGTAACTCCGGCGTGGGCAAATCCACGCTTTTGAACCTGCTTGTGCCGGAGCTGGAGCTTGCAACGGGTGAGACCAGCAAAAAGCTCGGCCGCGGCCGCCACACTACGCGTCACGTGGAGCTGTACCCCGTGGAGGGCGGCTATGTGGCCGATACGCCCGGCTTTTCCACCATGGATATCGAGCGTTACGAGCTGTTCCGTAAGGAGGAGCTGCCGGAGGGATTCAGGGAGTTTGCGCCGTACCTCGGCGAATGCAAATTTACCTCCTGCTCGCACACCTGCGAAAAAGGCTGCGCGGTATTGAAGGCTGTGGAAGAGGGAAAAATTTCCCGCTCCCGCATAGACAGTTACATTGCAATGTATAACGAAGTGAAGGACATAAAGGAATGGCAGTTATCAAAGACAAAAAATGTATGATCATCGGCGCGGCTCCGCTGGCGTCCGGCGCCGTTTTTGAAGAATTCGATCCGAAAGAGCACTACGTCATCTGTGCGGATGCGGGCTACGACACCGCTGTGCAGTACGGCGTTCGCCCCGACCTTGTCATCGGCGATTTTGACTCCGCCGCAAAGCGCCCGCCGGAGACAATCCGCACCATTAAGCTCCCCGTTGAAAAGGACGTTACCGATATGATGGGCGCCGTCATGGTGGGGCAGAAGCTCGGCTATAAGACATTTGTGCTTATCGGCGGCCTCGGCGGCGACCGCTTCGACCACTCCATGGCGAATCTCGATGTGCTTTTGTATATCTCCAAGCACGGCGGCAGCGCGGTGCTGTGCACGGAAGACACCAAGGTGTTCGTTGTGCGCTGCGGACGCATTGTGCTGACAGAGCTGAAAGGCGCCACGGTCTCCGTGTTCCCGTTTGACGGCTCTTCCTGCAACCTGACGTATGAGGGCCTTCAGTATCCGCTGGAGAAAAAAGACCTCTCCGCGGGTTCGTCTTTAATGGGCGTGAGCAACTGCATTATCTCCGACCGCGCGGAAATTCGCGTGAACATCGGCTGTGCGCTTATCATTGTCTACACGCCGAAGGATATGCCGGCGGAACCGCCGCAAAGCGAGATTCAAAGCCGCCTGCCCGAAACGGAAGATGAAAAAGATACCGAAAAATAATCCGTAACCAAATGATGCACCTCCGTATATACTGGAATGACCCCGTAAGGGAGCTTCGGTAAACGGAGGTGCTTTTCTATGCGAATGCCGAAATGCTGCAATAACCCATGCTTTCGGGACCGAAAACTGCGCGCACTGTGCGCCGTTTCATTCGGGCTCGGCATGGTGCTTGCACAGATCTCCCCGGAGGGGCTCGTGCTGTTCATCGCCGCCGTGATTCTTGTCGCACTCGGCGTAGCGGTGCTGCGCACATTATGATCTCGGAAAGGAACGGTATTTTATGAAGGTCGTCATCGTCAACGGCAAAGGGTTCATCGGCTTCATGCTGCGGCATATGTTCGGCATCAGAAAGCTGCCGCAAGAGACATAACACAAAACTGCACATAACAAAAAGGCTCACTGCGGGGAACAGTGAGCCTTTTGCGTATTACGTTATGATTGAATTTAGGGCAATACCGCACAGAAAAGTAGGCGCGATACTGCCAGAAGTGATATAATAAGACCATGGATAAACAGATGACAATGTCTGCGCTTAGTGATGAGTTGGCGCAGGTACGGACAAAGAAG
>NZ_JAVYJC010000011.1:0-58198 GCF_032490475.1 Neglectibacter sp. CSJ-5
CTACAAGGTTGATAGGCTGCATGTGTAAGCACGGTAACGTGTTCAGCTTGGCAGTACTAATAGGTCGAGGGCTTGACCATAATCCTTCTTGGTTCAAGATTGCGCTTTCTTCTCCCATTGAACTCTTGCTTCTCCCTTTATTCAGTTTTCAGGGTATATAAACCTACAGGATACACAAATGTGTATCCTGTTTTTTGTTATATTGAAAACGATAGCACGTTTAAAATGCGGTTTTGTCCAAAGTATAATAATAAAGAAATTTGGGCTGCGAGGAAAATACGTTGACAATTGGTGACACAGTTACAGGGCGTTTGTGCCATGTTTGAATGATGTGAAGGAATGCTGATTATGGTGCGGATCGAATTTTTGGGCGCGTGGAAAGACGAGGACGTGCAGGCTGTGCGGGACGTGACGGTGACAGGCATTGAAAAAAACCTGAAAATTTCGGTTTTACCCGCATATTTTAAAGAGGAATATTCTTCAATAGAAGAAAATTGCTTGGCTTTCTCCGAAAATTGTATGAGGAACGAAAAAATTGCACCTGTGGAGTGTGATGGGGCAGAACAACGGATGAACGGTGTGAAAATCACGATCTCGCTGTTTCCGGCGGGGAACGGGCGTATGCGGCGGCAGACTGCGCAGGAAATCACGAAAAATATTGCGCTGAAGACGGGAATACCCAAGGATAATATTTCGGTCACGCTTGATGCGCCGCCGCAGGAGAGGAGAAGCTATGCCGAAGAACACTGAAAACTTTGAGATTCGCACACTTGGACGTGATGATTACGCGCAAGCGGCGGAAATTTTTGCGTTTGTGCATGCGTTGCACCAAGCAAATCGCCCGGATATTTACAGGAAGACGAATGTCCCGCTCGGCGAAGACGAATTTTTCAAAATGTGCGATGACCCGCACGAAATCATGCTGTGTGCGGTGCGAGACGGCAAAATTTTAGGGCTTGCCCGCACGGTAATGCGGGGAAATGCCGGGGATGCGGTTACTTTGTCGCGTGTGCGAGCGGTTATGGAGGAGCTGGCTGTGTTGCCGCAGGCACAGGGCATGGGCATCGGCACGGCGCTGCTGTATGCGAGCGAGGCGGAAGCGAAGCGCCGCGGTGCGGAATCTTTGGAGCTGATGGTGTGGTCGTTTAATAAATCGGCGATGCGGTTTTATGAAAGCGCCAGCATGACGGTGCGAAGCCTTGTGATGGAAAAGAAATTGTAAGCGCACAAGTGTTATGTAAACCAAAAGGAAAACGGCGCTTTAGCCGTTATGGAGGCGATAACATGGAGGAAAAAGTGATTTTTGCGCCGAAAACGGTGAAAATCAAGGGTGGCGAGATTTTGATCCGCCTTTTGCGGGAAGAGGACGGGTCGCAGCTTGTACTTGAAGAGCAGGCGCAGGGCTGGGGCACGACAACGGAGAAATTTGAGACGCGTTTGCGCGACTTTGCGGACGGGAAGTGCATTCCGCTTTGCGCGGAGCTTGACGGCAAGCCGGTGGGGTATGTCAATTTGTATACAGAGCCGAGCGGGCCGTTTTCGGGCACAAATTGGCCGTATATTGTCGATTTTGCGGTGCTGGAGCGTGTGCGCGGCAGGGGTGTCGGCTCGGCGTTGATGGACGCGGTGGAAGCGTTGGCGGCGGAGACCTCGGACACGGTGTGCCTGGGGGTGGGTCTGCACAGCGGCTACGGTGCGGCGCAGCGCATGTACGTGCTGCGCGGGTACGTGCCGGATGGTTCCGGCGTGTGGTACGAAGGACACGTGTTAGAGCAATACGTGCCGTGCGTGAATGATGACGAGCTGAATCTATTCCTTTCTAAGAAGCTTTTTTGATGTATTGTGTGGCAATTTAAAATAGAAATAGATACAATAAAAAGCCCTGCATTCTTTTTCTTTGAAAGATGAGAATGCAGGGCTTCGTTTGTTGCATTTTATGGATTTGCTATGCAGAAACCCCCTTAATAGGGTTTTCCACGAGCAGACAGTCCACTGAAGCGTCTGCTCTCCTTTCCTGACTTTATGCAGGCAAAAAAATTCGCTTTCTGCGGAAAGCGACCAACTTTTTGAAAAAGTTGGATCAAAAACTTTTAACGTTGCGGCGCGGTGATTTACGGCAGTGCGCAAATCATTTTTCCGTTTCCATCTCGATGATTTTGACGGCTGCTAAATCTTTGGCATCGCGGGGATCGTGGGTGACGAGGATCGTGGTGCGGTTTTTGAGGTTTTCTTTTACGAACTGCATGACTTTTTCGCGGGTCAGATCGTCGAGACCTTTAAACGGCTCGTCGAGCAGGACGGCGTCACCGCTTGTCAGCATGGCGCGGACGATGGAAACACGCCTTGCCATGCCGCCGGAGAGCTGCACGGCGTTCTTTTTGAGGTCCTCGGGGTCGAACCCGACCTGCAAAAGCGCTTTTTCTGCGGCCGTTTCCGTGCACCCGGCGGCGACGGAAATGTTTTTGGCGGCGGTGAGGTACGGCAGCAGCCGGTCTTCCTGAAACACGGCGCTCGGCTTTTGAAAGCCATGGATTTCGCCGGAATCCGCAGGCAGAAGATTTAATAAGACGGAGAGCAGCGTGGTTTTGCCGCAGCCGGAGCGCCCGGAAACGGCGGTGACTTGGTGCTCCGGAAACTCGGCGGAGAAATTTTTGAGGATTTCCGCTTCACCGCGCTTTACGATGAGATTATGCACGCTTGCCATTTAACACGTCCTCCATTTTGAGCTTTTTTAAGACCAACCGCAGCAAAAACATAAAAAGCTTTTCAAATGCGACGCTGACAGCGACGACGACGACCGTCCACGCAAGCAGCTCGCTTGTCTGCAAAAAGATTTTGGCCTGATAAAACACCGCGCCGATGGAACCGTCCGGCGTGCCGATGACCTCGGCGGCGATGCCGCTTTTCCAACATAGTCCGAGCGACACGGAGCAGGCGGAGACGAAAAACGGCGCGACGGCGGGCAGGTAGATGTAAAGCAGCTTTTTGCCGACTGAGAGCCTGAAAACCTGCGCCATTTCGAGCAATTTTTCGTCTGCGCTGCGGATGCCCTCTAAGACGTTCATGTAAATGACGGGAAAGACCATCAGCATGGAGATGATGACGGACAAATTTTTTCCGGAAAACCACAGCAGCACCAAAATGATGAACGACGCGACCGGCGTGGCTTTAATGACGGCCGTGATGGGGCGCAGGAGAGTCTCAACGACCCAAAACCGCGAGGCGACCCACCCGAGCACCGTGCCGAGCGTGAGCGCGGTGAAAAATCCGCCTAAAATGCGCGCAGCGGAATACCACACGGTCTTCAAAAAATCGGGGTCGAAAATGACCGTGAACAGCGTTTGTACGACCTTTACGGGCGAGACGAGCACGAGCTCAGAGCCGACGCAGAGGCTGACGACATGCCACACCAATAGCCAAAAAGCCACAGCGCATGTGGCGGCTATGGCTTTCTGTTTCTTTGTTTTCACTTTTTTCTGCTTTGCGGGGTTATTCCGTATAGTAGAAAGCGTCATCGGGCAGCGTTCCTCCAACAGACTTCGGGTCGGCGTCAAAGAGCACCTGTAAATAGCCGGAGACCTTCTCCTTCATCTCTTCACCCTTGATGAAGTGGATGTTGCAGCCGGGCAGAGCCCTTAAAGCAATGGGCTCCTTCGGTACGATCTCATACTGTGCGATGAGCTTTGCAGCGTCTTCCGCATTCGTCTCGGTATAGTTGATGGAAGCTTCGTATTCTTCGAGGAACTTTTCAACGGCGGCGGGATTTTCCTCCAGCACATCGGTGCGGATGATCGTGACGCCGGTGACGAGCGTACTGCCGTTATCGAGCTTATCCCACTCATCGGTGAGGCTGAGCGCGATGCGGAGCTTGTCGTTCTGCATCATAGCGGTGGTGACGAACGGCTGCGGCAGCACAGCGATGGCGTCATCGGTCTCGGCAAGCGCTGCGGCGACCTCGGTCGCTTCGGATTTATACTCGATGGTCACGTCGGTCTCGGGATCGATACCGTTTTCGCGCAGAATGTAGTTGAGCGCAAACTCCGGTGTGGTGCCCTTGCCGGTGGAATAGATTGTCTTGCCTTTGAGGTCTTCAACGGATTGGATGCTTTCACCGGTCTCAACGACGTAGAGCACGCCGAGCGTGTTGATGTCGAGGAGCTTGATGCCGCCTTCGGTCTTATTGTACAGCACGGAAGCGAGGTTGCACGGTACGTTTGCAATGTCGATCGTCTTATTCGCAATGCCGGCGGTAATTTCGTCTGCGGTGCCGTACATCGTGACGTTGTAGGTGTTTGCGGTCTCGCCGTTTTCGGCGTCCTGCATCAGCTTGACCATGCCCATGGTAGTCGGTCCCTTGAGGGAAGCGACTTCATAGGTGGCGGGGGTGAATGCCTCCGGCGCTTCGGTGGGTTCGGCGGTCGGTTCAGCCGTAGGCTCGGCGGTGGGCTCTGCCGTGGCTTCAGCGCTGCTTTCGGAAGATGTGCTCTCGGAGGAGGCGGCACCGCTCTGGCCGCAGGCTGCAAATACCGTCATGCACAGCAGCATGGCGAGCAAAACAGCGGTTATTTTCTTCATTTGAAACGGTCCTTTCTTTTGCGGCATTCCGCCGCGGAAATCGTTCGGGAGTTTGTCTCGGCGAACAGTATTATCGTAGCACAAAAGGGCGCGCATTGTCAACGAATTGTCAATTTTCTGCGCGATTTTTCTTTTGAAAGCGGAAGGGAATTTGTGTGGCGGTTTCACACACGAAAGCAAAATTTGAAAACTTCCCGTTGTCGGGAATAAAAAGGGTGCCCGGCGCGAAAAATATACGAAAAAATAGAAGAAAACAGGTTGACGAACGGAACCTTCTGTGCTATAATCATCAGTGTCGCAGAATATGCGGGTGTAGTTCAATGGCTAGAATCCCAGCCTTCCAAGCTGGTCGTGTGGGTTCGATTCCCATCACCCGCTCCAACCCGCAGAAAAGGGACGATTGCCTTGGGCGGCATAAAGAGATATGCGCCAATAGCTCAGCTGGATAGAGCAACTGCCTTCTAAGCAGTAGGTCAGGGGTTCGAGTCCCTTTTGGCGCGCCATATGGTGGATGTAGCTTAGCTGGTTAAAGCGCCAGTTTGTGGCACTGGAGACCGTGGGTTCGAATCCCATCTTCCACCCCATGAAAAAAGACCTCTGTCGTTTGACAGAGGTCTTTTTGTATACAGAATAGCCAAAAAGCGGAACGGTTATTCTCCTTGACACAAAGGAAACGGCATGATATATTTCAAATATATCATTTGGGGAGGGATTCTCATGCTGTGCGTGATTGCAAAGATCGACCCGAAGTCCAAAGCACGATTTTTGAAGCTGCAAGGGAAAATAGAAAAACTCGGCATCTCGGTGAAAGCGCTGCACGGGCACATTACCTTGTGTCGTATATCGGCGAAGACGAGGCGGTGTTCATCGCGTCTTGTAAGGAGATATTATCCAGTTACAAGGTGTTCCCAGTGTGTTATGACAAGATAGAGGTTTTGGCTTCCTCCTGCATTGTGGTGGCTTCGCCGCGCAAAGAGGGGGTGCTGGAAGCGGTGCAAAGGAAGATTGCCGAAAAATGGGCGAAAGACTTGCCCGACTACATGCAGGCAGATGTGTGGCATCCGCACACAACACTTTTGCAGGATATGCAGGCAGACCTTGGGAAAATCGCGCGGCATTTGGAAGAAAACTTTGAGCCGTTTTGTGGCGAGGTGCAGACGATCGAGTTCTCCCGCGTGGAGAAAGTTGGGTATACGATTGTGGATACCGTAGAATTGCCGAACGCGTAAGCCGCTACGGAAAAATCTGTACGGTATTTGACAAATTCGGTTCTTCGTCCTATAACTGAAATAAGAAGAGTGCTGCCGATAGACGGTCAGCCCTCGGTATTATGGATTAAGAAATAACCGCTATCCTTTGATATGTGCCCGGTTTTCCGGACACAGGTTCAAAATTGAAAAATTAGGTTTCCGTTATGGATGCTTTCCTGAATTTAGAGGGAGGCATCCATTTTGTTTTAGATCGGATCCTCTATTGTTGTAAAAGCAAGAATCAAATCTTTAACTTAGCCGATGGCTTTTGACGGTTAAAACACAAGCGGAAAACGAGTGTTTCCGGGCGGAAAAGGTACTCCTTTTAAAAGACTTTTATCAAATTCGAATAAATATCGGGTGAAAGTAGATAAAAAGTGGTAAATAATCATAAATTCAGCCATTTTGTTTGCAGGGCTTACGCTTTATAATATTGGCACAACATCCAATTTGACAAGTGCAAGCTTTGTCAGAGACAATGGAGAAAGGAAGATGAGGGTTATGACAGAAAATCCAATGGGAAGACAGCGGTCGGGTTGGCGGTATAAGCTATACCGAGCTGGCAGAGGGATTCGACGGAATTGGGGATTGTACTTGTTGTTACTTCCGGCGGTCGTGTTGCTGTTTTGCTTCAACTACTTGCCCATGTACGGCGTGCAAATTGCGTTCAAGGATTTTTCTCCTTCACAGGGAATTCAGGGAAGCCCTTGGGTGGGACTTGCGAATTTTCAGAAATTCTTTAACTCATTCCAATCTAAAAACCTGATTTGGAATACGGTGAGCTTGAGCTTGTATAGCTTGATTGCGGGCTTTCCGTTCCCCATTATTTTAGCTCTGATGGTCAACCAAATCCGAGTGAAACGCTTCAAGCAGGTTTTGCAAGTGGTGACCTATTTGCCCCACTTTATCTCCACAGTGGTCATGGTGGGCATAATGTTGATTCTTCTTTCCCCCAGCAACGGAATCTACGGAAATCTGGCCCGAGTGCTTGGCGTTCAGAATCCGGCCAACATCATGGGAGAGGCGAGCGCCTTTCAGCACGTCTATGTGTGGAGCGATGTGTGGCAACACGCAGGTTGGGACAGCATTATCTACATTGCGGCGCTGGCAGCGGTGGATCCCTCTTTGTACGAGGCGGCAACGGTGGACGGTGCCAGCAAGCTCCAACGGTTGTGGCATATTGATCTGCCTTTCCTGATTCCTACTGCAGTGATCCTGCTGATTATGCGTGCGGGCAATGTGATGAATCTGGGATTCGAAAAGGTGTATCTCATGCAGAACCCGTTGAACACCAGCATCAGCGAAGTAATCTCCACTTATGTATACAAAATCGGTATGATCAGCAATCAGTACAGTCTTTCTGCGGCAGTAAACCTGTTCAACACCGTTATTAACTTTGTATTGTTAATTCTGGTCAACGGATTTTCCAAAAAACTTGGAGACACAAGTTTGTGGTAAGCGGAGAACGTACGGACTGAAAATTTTTAGCGAAAAGAGGCGGATGCATTATGAGCGCACAAACAATACATAAATCACAAAAAGTGAGCAAGGCAGATGTTGTTTTCAACATTATTCTGTACGGAATCTGCGGCTTGATCTTGCTGCTGATTGCGTATCCTCTCTACTTTATCATCATTGCGTCTTTTAGTAACCCTTCTGAAGTGTCTAACGGCAACGTGTGGTTCTGGCCCAGCCAGTTCACGCTGGACGGATATAAAGAGCTGTTGCGTCACGGGAGTATCTGGATGGGTTATTGGAATACCATCCTTTACACGGTAGTGGGAACAGCCCTCGGCCTGATTGTCAACATCTCTGCAGCATACTCTCTGTCTCGCAGAGATCTGGTAGGCCGCAAGATAATCACGGTTTATTTCATATTCACGATGTTCTTTAACGGCGGCTTGATTCCTACTTACTTCACCATTCGAGATTTTCATTTATATGACACATTCTGGGTTATGGTTTTGCCTTTCTCCGTAATGGTGTACAACATGATTGTGGCCAGAACATTTTTTGACTCCAGCTTGCCAAAGGATTTGTTGGATGCAGCACAGATTGATGGCTGTGGGAACCTGCGATTCTTTTTCTCCATCGCTCTTCCCCTCTCCAAAGCCGTAATCGCTGTAATTGCTCTTTACATTGCCGTGGCGCAGTGGAACTCTTACTTTAATGCTCTGGTTTATGTACGCAGCGAGAACTTAAAACCGCTGCAGCTGGTGGTGAGAAATATCCTGATCACGAACCAGTCTTTGGTGGGTGCCGGTGACGGCCTGGCTGCTCAGGAGGCCATGCGTTTGGCAAATTTGATGAAATATGCCGTTATCATCATTACCACCGTGCCGATTATGTGCATGTATCCCTTTGTACAGAAATATTTCAGTCAGGGCGTAATGATCGGCGCAATCAAGGGGTGAGTTTTCTCCCCGAATCATTCTGTGACGTTACCTTGGGAATATACCCTGAGGATTTCACCGTCAAATAAAAAATCCTATAGTGAGGAGATGCAAACATGAAAGAAAAGTGGACAAAGCTAGGAAAAAGCCTGATCTGTTTGGCCCTGGTTACCTCCATGCTGGCAGGCTGTGGCGGCGGTGGCAACAGCAGCTCTAGCAGTGGGGAACAGACAAGTGGCGGCACTTCAGGTGAGGTTGCAACAGGGGACGATAACTTCAATGAGACGGGCTTGCCTATTGTCAAAGAACCCGTGGAGTTAACTTTCCTTTACGTCAAAGGCGCCAATACGATGGATTTTAAAGACAACGCCATGTTCCAGCAGATGGAAAAGGACACCAACGTCAAGATCAACTGGCAGTACGCAGGCGATGCGGACTGGTCTGAGCAGAAGTCGCTCTTGCTGGCCAGCGGTGATTTGCCCGACGTATTCTTCGGAGACAATGCTCTGAAGGATAATGACATTGCCACCAACCTTGACATGTTCATTCCGCTGGAAGATTATGTGGAAAAGTATTGCCCCAACATCAAGGCGGCTTGGGAGGCAGAGCCCACTATGCGTCAGATGGTTACCAATCCGGACGGCCATATCTATACGCTGCCCGGTAAGAAGCCTATGCGTCCGAAGGGCTGCGATACGCCCTTTATCAACAAGGCATGGCTGGATCGTTTGGGCCTGGAAATGCCCACCACCGTGGACGAGTGGTACGAAGTGCTGAAGGCCTTTAAGGAGCAGGACGCCAACGGCAACGGTGATCCGAACGACGAGATTCCTCTGACCGGCAGCGCTAAGACGAATCTGTTTGACTGGATCCGCTACATCAACCCCTGGGGCCTCACGGACAGCTTGCAGGAGAACTTCCTGGCTTTGGATCAGGAGACGCTGAAGCCCGTTTTCATTCCGGCTGACGAGCGCTATAAGGAAGCAGTTGCTTTCTTCCATAAGTTGTACGCAGAAGGCATTATGGATCCGGAGTTCATCACGCAGGATGGTTCCATGTCCGACGCAAAAATGAAGAACGCAGATGTATCTCTGGTAGGTACCGGTATCGCTTGGGAAACCTCCTCTGCTACTCAGCCTCATTCGGACGAATATGTTGCGATGCCTCCGCTGGCTGGTCCGAACGGCGACCGCTACATCCGCGGCAACGATGAAATCATCATTTATCATCGCAACGAGTATACCATTACCACCGCTTGTGAGCATCCCGAAGTGGCTATGCGTTGGGCGGATTACTTCTCTACCGATGACATTTCTGTCCAGTCTTACTGGGGCCCCTACGGTGTGGTGCTGAATAAGGACGAGGACGGCAACATTACCTTCTTGGATCCTCCCGAAGGGAAGAACGGTGACCAGTGGTACTGGGAGATTTCTCCTCGCGACTACGGTCCGAAGTATGTGACCCCCGAGTTTGAAGCGAAGATCACTCTTCCTGAGGATAGCGGCGACGGCGCTAAATTGAAGGAAGACGAGATTATGAAGGAATTTGTGGCAAAGCCCTATCCTGTTGTGAACTACACCGCTGAACAGTCCGAAGAGATTTCCTCTCTGACGGTGGACATTTACAAGTATGTTAACGAGACTTGGGCCAACTGGATTGTCAACGGCGGCATCGACGAGCAGTGGGATGCCTATGTGGATCAGTTGAACCAAATGGGTCTGGAGCGTTTAATGGAGATTTATCAGGAAGCTCTGGATGTTTACAATAACGCGGGCTAATGGGCAAATATTGATTTGTTGAGATTTTAGGAAAGCTTTCGAGCAGGACCTGAAGGCTGTTCCGGCCTTCAGGTCTTGCTTTGCTTTATCTTTATCGGAAAAATCCAAGAAATCAGATATGGAGAACAACAGACAGTGTTGGAGGAGTTTCATGGAGAAAAAAGTATTTCGCGTGGGAAGCGTAGGAATTGGAGGAATTTCTCGAGGCGTTCACCTTCCCGGAATTCACAAAAGCCCGGATCTGGAACTTGTGGCCGTGTGCGATCTAAAGCCTGAGCGTATGGAGTACGCCAGAAATACATACGGTATTCGAGAAGATCACTGCTTTGCGGATTATCACGATTTGATTGCCTGCCCGGATGTGGATGTGATTGACATTTCCACTTCCAACAACGCCCACTTTGAGGTGGCCAAGGCAGCTATTGAAGCCGGAAAACCGTTTTGCTTGGAGAAACCTGTCACCTTAACAGCGGAGGAGGCCGACATTTTGGCCAAAGCCGCACAGGAAAAAGGAATTCCCAATATGGTGTGCTTTTCCTACCGCTTTAAGGCTGCTGCCCGCTACGCCAAGGAATTGGTGGAGAAGGGAATGTTAGGCGACATTTATCACGTTTACATGCAGTATCTGCAGGGCGGCGGCGGTCCGTCCTATGATTTGCCTCGTTCTTGGAGATACCAAAAAGAGCTGACCGGAACCGGCGCACTGGGCGATTTGGGCTGTCACGCTCTGGATTTGGTAAGTTTTGTCACCGGTAAAAATTACCGGAAGGCTGTGGGACATACGGATACTTATGTGACCCAGCGCCGTCTGGAAGAGGGCGAAGGATACGGTCCGGTAGATGTAGATGACTTCTGCCATTACTTGATGGAGATGGATGGAAAGACCTCGGCAAATTTCTCTGTCACCCGATTTGCCTATGGCAGAGGAAATTACCAGCGCATGGAAATATACGGGAGCAAGGGCGGCTTAGTGTACAGCTTGGATGTTACGCCCGGTGTAGATGAATTAGAGGTCTGCTTTGGCTACCCCTATGACAGGTCCGGAATCTACACAAAGCTTCCCATTCCCCAGCGTTTCCAGTGCGATCAGATGCAGTCCTTTGCAGATATTCTCAACGGGTGCAGTGATGGCATGGCTGCCACCATTCAAGACGGCTGCCGCATTCAGCACGCATTGGACGTAATTATCCGCTCTGCGGAAGAAGAAAAATGGCTACCCTGTGATTAATTCATTATATGTGAGGAGTTTTTTTGAAATGGCAATTCGAGTAACTGTTTGGAACGAATACCTCCATGAGGTTCAATTCCCGGAAGTGGCTGAGGTGTACCCCAAGGGAATTCACGGCTGCATCGCAGACTTCCTGAAAGAAGCCGGTATGGATGTGAAAACCGCCACGCTGCGAGAGCCGGAACACGGACTGACTCAGGAGGTTGTAGACAATACGGATGTATTGATTTGGTGGGGTCACATGGCTCATCAGGAAGTGTCGGATGAGATTGTGGATCGCGTTTACAATCGTGTTCTGGAAGGAATGGGCCTTATCGTCCTTCATTCCGGCCATGCCTCTAAAATCTTCCGGAAGCTGTGCGGAACGGATACCTGGAAATTGAAGTGGCGTGAGGACGGCGAGAAGGAAATCCTTTGGGTTGTAGATCCCAGCCATCCCATTGTAGACGGTCTGGACGAGAAAATTATAATTCCGCACGAGGAGATGTACGGCGAGCGCTTTGATATTCCCCAGCCGGATGAGCAGGTGTTTATCAGCTGGTTCGAAGGCGGAGAAGTGTTCCGCAGCGGTTGCTGCTGGCATCGCGGAAAAGGAAAGATTTTCTACTTCCGTCCGGGCCATGAGGTGTTCCCCATCTATCATCAGCCGGAAATTCAAAAGGTGATTGTCAATGCGGTGAAGTGGGCAGCGCCCATCCGTTTCCCCAATACCACCTTTGGAAATCCCGCACCCATTATGCCCGTTAAGGGAGAGATGGAGCATAGCGTTCAGGGGCTTCACGAACAGAAGAGCATCTCCTAAAAAGCAGATGTGTTTCTCTCTTAATATCTCTTAACTAAGGAACCAATGTGAAAAGGCCAAGGTTCTTGCGCGGGAAGCAGGGATAACGAAAGCGCGCCTTTCATCAGCATCAGCCGTTGGAAGGCGCACTTTTTATCTGAAAAATCATTTCTCGGCAAGAGGATTCGAAAAATCAGGTTCACTCCTGCAAAATGGATATCGCTTTTTGGTACTGCTGCTTTTTCCAGGTGTCCAGTAACTTATAGTCTCCTCTTTGCAACTCACTGGCCAAACGAGTGTAGGTCGGCACAATTTCATCGGCAGAACAATCCTCTACCAACTTCACGATCCGATTTTCCAGTAATTTCTGCTTTCGTTCGTCTGCCGTAGCCAGACGTGTATTGGAGTAGAGGGAAAACAGGATTTCGTAGTGAATGATCGGAACAGTGTACTGGCTGTCAATGCCGATAGGTTTCATCGGCTCTGCATTTTTGAGCAAATCTCCAAGCCCGGAGCGCTCCAAAGCGTTCTTCTGTTCGGGAGAAGGCTCCATGTTTTGCAGATAAAATGCTGCCAACAGTCTGGCTTGGGATTGACTTTGCGTGCTGCTTTTAACAAACAAGGTGGAGGCGTACTGTTCTTCGAAATTGTTGCTGAGTGCCGGTTCCCGTCCGGAATCCGAGAGGATGGGCGAGAGAATTTCATACTGTTCCCAAATGGGGTGGCTTTCCGGGAGCAGGGAGAGCAGATTGCCCAGCGAGGAGGAAGCTGCCAAAAAGATTTCGCCGTTTTGCAGCTGTCTGAGCAGGGACTCTTGGCTGAGGGTGAACACATCGCGGGAAAGCAGGCGCTCACGGAACAGAGTGTTCATAAACTCCAGGGACTCCAAAGTACCGGGGTGAAAAAAAGGATCCTCCCACGCAGTGCCGGTATCGGCGGTGACGCCAAACATCTGTTGAAGACTGGGGAGCTCCATGTAGCAGGGGATCAACTCCGGATAGGCTTTCCGAACGGCTTTCAGCTGTTCCAAGCAATACGCTTTGGACAGGGGCTGCTGACTATCCCAGTGAATCTTTTCCAGAATGTCTTTGCGGCCAATCATAGCGGCGGCAGACTTAATAGAGGTATCCTCAGAGAGAATGGTTCCGGTATGCGGATAGGCGTAAACATCTCCCCGAAAATTTCCGCACCACTGGATAAAGTTTTCGGGCAGGGTGAAGCCGGGAATTTCCTTGTTCAGCAAGTCCTGCAGCGCCCAGGTAGTTCCGGTTGTTTCCAATCGTTTAAAGTTGGCGTCGGTGTACCAACAGGTGACCACATCTGCAGAGATTCCCGATGCTGTCATGTTCAAATATTTTTCAATGGTGCAAAAGGAGAGTTCCACAGGTGTTCCGGCTAATTCGGTGCAATCCTCTTGGGAGGGAAACAGGTCAGCATAGGAGGAATCAGTCTCGCCATAAGGTGTTATGAAAATCCATTTCAAAGCGGTTTCTTTCTCGGAGGATGTCGTCTGAAAGGGAGAGGGACTGGAAGTTGAGGGTGAGCGAATACAGAAAATAAGAAAACATACGGCAATCAACCCGACAAGCGTTTGAACAAGCTTATAGGGAAATAAGCTTTTGCGCTGTTTATCGTTGTGTGGAGTATCCATGGTAATTCCTTTCTTTTGGAGTATAGCTGTGTCGACTACGAGTCGATAGGAAAAATTGACATTTTTTGCTATACTTATTACACTATATCATAATAAGCTAATAATCTCAAAATGTCCAGAGGTTTTTTATGTAAGTTTTATAAAAGACCGAGTTTGGGGTTTTAATACGGTTTTTTGATGATAGGAAAGGAGAAAAAAGTGAAACAGTGGCTGAGTCGGATGAAACTAGCGCACAAAATGGTTCTTGGATTTTTGGGGCTCATCGCTCTACCGTTTACCTTGCTGTCGGTGTTCAGTTTTGCCTCGGTTGCGTCGCACTATGAACATCAGCTGGCGCAGGATGGGCAATATATGCTGAACATGGTAGTCAGTGATGTGAACGAAAAAATGGATCATGTGGAAATGCTGATGCAGGTGTTGTCCTGCAATCAAAATCTGATTGCTTTTCTGTCTCACGATTACAATGGCGCCGTCTCTCACGAGGAGTACACGCAAACTGTGATGCCGTTGCTACAGGGAGCGAGCAACGCGGTGTCACCGCCTCTGGAACGCGTCTATTTACTGACGAAAAACACTACCATCCCGGAGGGCTACAGCGCAGTGTACCATTATGATTCTGTTCCGAAGAGTATTCCCACAGAGCTGTTGGAGAACGGAAGGGAAGCCACTTGGTATCATGCGGAGATAGACGGAAAAGATGTGCTGTACTACCTTTGTCCCATTGTTTCCTCGGTATATAAAAATCAGGGGTATCTTTTGGCCAAAATGCGCGTGGACGAGTTGTTCCCAGAGTTCGGAATGCCGCAACAGAGTGGTGTGGCCCTATTCCTACTGGATGAGGAAAACCGACCTAGACTCAGCAATGTAACTCTGAATTCTGATTTCCGTTTTCCGCAAACCGCAGGTTATCAAGAATCTGTGCGGTGTTTTTCCACCGAGATTCAGCGGGTTCCTCTGCGCGTGGGTGTGGCGCTGCCAGTGTCGGAACACGAATATTTGCAGCAGAGTTCTCTGCTCATCTTAATCTTCATGGGTTTTCTTTCGCTACTGTTTTTGTCTCTGTTCTTTTCCATGCTTCGCTCCAATAGCTCTCGTCTTCAGAGGTATGGAGATGAGATGGAGCGCATTGCCGAATCCGGTTTCAACGGGGAGTTAGCGGTGGAACGTCAGGATGAAATTGGAGTGATCGGAGATCAATTCAACCGCGTCTTGGGACGAATGCGCGTCTTGATGCAGGAGAATATCCAAAAGGAAACCGCATATAAAGACGCTCAGTTAAAGGCTCTTCTGCTTCAGATCAATCCTCACTTTATCTACAACACATTGGACATGTTTGCCGGAAAGCTGACTTTGGACGGAGAGTTTGAAACGGCGGATTACATTTGCGACTTTGCCCAGATGATCCGCTATAACACCATGACGAGCACAGAGCTTCCTTTGGAGAAGGAACTGGAGCATGTGATTAATTACGTGAATCTGGAGAAGTGCCGGTATGGAGACAGCGTGGAGCTGCGGATTCATGTCCCGGAGGAGCTTCGGCAGATCATAATTCCCCGCTTTTTGCTTCAGCCTATTGTGGAGAATTCCTTTGAGCATGGGTTTACCGGGATGGCTCCGGAGGAGAAAAGGCAAATTATCATCACGGCCCGCAAGATGGGTGACCGAATGATTCTTCGTGTACGGGATAACGGCAGGGGAATGAGTCTGAAACAAGTGGAGAAAATGAATCAAAAATTCTCTCAGCCCTATGATGCCATAGCTCTGCGTCATCAGAAAGAGCATGGAATTGGGCTGGATAATATCAATGATCGCCTTCAGATTTTTTCTCATTCCAATGATCGTTTGGTACTGAGGAGTCGGGAGGGAAAGTATACCAGTATGTTTATTTTACAAACATTATAGCAGTTTTTTAGAAAAGGTAAACGCAAAAAGCTGTCTTATAACGGTGTGCTTTTCGCCGGTGTTGTCCAAGTAAGACGGAGAGTTTGACAGAAAAGCGGAGGATGCAGATGCTTACAGTGATGATAGTGGATGATGATCCCCTTTTGTGCACAGCCATGCGACGAAAGATAGAGATGATTGACAGGGAAAACCAGTTAGGAATTCAAGAGACACTGATAGCCCACTCGGCCCAAGAGGCGTGGGGGATTTTGCAGGAAAAGTCCGTTGATATATTGATCAGCGACATTCGAATGCCCTATCAGACGGGTCTGGAGCTGGCGGACAAGGTAAACGAGGCTTTCCCGGAGATTCAGGTGGTGATTCTGAGCGGCCATGACGATTACGAGTATATGCGGAGTGCTCTCCGCAGCGGAGTGGTGGATTATCTGCTCAAGCCCGTAAAGCTGGTGCAAATTCAGGAAGTGCTGCTCAAGTGTCAGGAGAATCTTCGCCGCCGGAAGGCGCAATCTCTCCGAAACGGCAACGACCGGGAGGCACTGGAAAACTGGCTCAACGGCTTACTCGCGGGTAAAACCGGCAAGCCCCCGGTGGAATTTCCCCATCCGGTGTTCTGGGTTGCATGGCCTTTTGGCGGGGAAGGAGAAGACGGTTTCCGGGCTGAGGAAGTCTTTGCCGAGGAATCGTCGGAGGATGTGGCGGCATTCTTTTTTCGCAACGTAACGCAAGACGCAGTTGTGCTGTTGAATACCGAAAGCAGCCGGGAGGACATTGTAAAAGCGTACATTGAAACGTGTCAGGAGTCCTGTGTCAGGCAGGGGGCGGGACGGCCCTGTTTTGCCGTGAGTCAACCGTTTACGCGTTTGGAGGAGTATCCTGTGTTTTATAAAGAGGCACGGTACACCATGGCCTACCGTATGCTGGAGCCGTTCGACCTTCGGTTTTCCTCTGCTCAAGCGGCTACGGAGCAAAGCCGGTTTCCGCGGTTTCAAGCCCGGATTCATTCGGCCTTTCAGAGCAGAAATTTTGCTGAGCTTTATCAGTTGCTTCAAAAAATCTTCTGTCGGGATTTTTTTCAGGAGCAGCCCTTTCCTAAGGAGATTCGACGATTTTATGTGTATTGGGAGTCGCAGGTTCAGGAGATGGCTTCTGCGTATCATCTGGAATTGGAAGCGTTTCCCCACTTTAGCAGATTTGCTGGTTTAAATGAAATGCAAGAATACCTGCAGAAGGTTTTGAAGCAGATGGAGGCGGCTGTGCAGACCGCTACAAACAAGTATGCCCATATTCTTTCCATAGCAAAGCAGTATGTGCAGAAGAATTTCAACCGCGATATCAGCATGGACGAAGTGGCCGAGATGGTTTCCATGAGTTACAGCTACTTTAGCCGTGTGTTTAAAGAGCAGCTTCATCAAAGCTTTTCGGAATATGTTCTGTCCGTCCGAATGCGAGAGGCCAAGCGGTTGATGGAAGAAGATCCCGCAATCAAAATAAAGGAAGTGGCAGAACTGGTCGGCTATGAAAGCGTGTATACCTTTTCCAGAGCGTACAAGCAGTACTATCATGTCTCACCGAAACAGGATCGAGACGGCTAACCGGAATTTTGCCAAAACATAGACAGCATATTTGAGAAAGGAATTTTAAAATGGAATATAAGAAACTTGGGAAAAGTGATGTACTGGTCTCGGAGCTCATTCTGGGTTGCTGGGCCATGGGAGGAGATTATTTTGGCGCAACAGAGGACAAAAGCTCTTTGGAGGCGTTGGAAGTATCCTATGAGAATGGTGTGAATACCTTTGACACGGCCGAGATTTATGGCGATGGCCGTTCCGAGCGAGTGGTGGGCGAGGCTGCCCGCCGGATTGGCAGGGACAAGGTGCGAATCATCTCCAAGGTGTTCAAGCCCTCTATGTCCCACGATAAGATGATTAAAGCCTGCGAAGACAGCCTTCAGCGCTTGGGTACCGATTACTTGGACGTTTACTTTTTACACTATCCGGTAGCGGAGGAAGAGGTTACCATTCAGGAAAGAATGGAGACCATGGAAGAACTGAAAAAGGCCGGCAAAATTCGAGCGATCGGGTTGTCTAACTTCTCTCTGGAAGAGATGAAGGCGGCTATGCGATTTGGACAGGTAGATGTGATTCAGCCCTGCTACAGCCTGCTGTGGAGATACGATGAAGCCTTGCTGGAGTTTAGCCGAAAGCAGGAGATTTCGGTGATTCCTTACAGCACGCTGGCTCAGGGATTGCTGACGGGAAAGTACCAAAAAGGCGCAGTGTTCACGGACGGACGCGCTCGAGCGGCCCTGTTCCAGCCGGAAAACTACGATAGGTGTCTGGAAGTGACGGACGTGCTGTCACAGATCAGTGCGAAATATGGCAAAACACCGGCCCAAGGCGCCATTGCTTGGCTGCTGCAAACCCAAGGGATTACGGCACCGATTGTCGGAGCGAAAAACGGAAGACAGGCTCAGGAGAATTTGAAAGCCGCCGGCTGGCAATTCAGTAAGGAGGACTACGATGTGATTGACCGAGCCAGCAGACGCTTTATGGAGGGCTTACCCCATTACACACTGTTCTTCAATACGGAGACAACAAACTGAGAGGAGAGAAAAGAGAATGCCATTGGTTAAAGTAAATGAGCTGCTGCGCCACGCTACGGAAAACGGTTATGGAGTAGCTGCTGTGAACGTGTTCAACTACGAGACGATTAAGTGGGTGGCTGAGGCGGCCAATCGGGAGCGAATTCCGGTGATTATCCAGTTTTATCCCGGCTTCGACAAGTACATCGCCTTAAAACATGTGGCGGCTATCGCCAAAGATTTTGCAGAAAAATCTTCAGTGCCCATCGGAGTACATCTGGATCATTCTGCCGGCTATGAAATAGCAGTGAGCGGCGTGCGGGATGGCTTTCCGTCTGTGATGGTGGACGGCTCAGCGTTGCCGTATGAGGAAAATATGGCGCTGACAGCAGCGGTTGTGAAAACAGCAGCGGTGTTTGGCGTAGACGTAGAGGCCGAACTGGGTCATGTGGGCTCGGGAGCCAATCTGGATGACATCGTCAACAGCGATCATTACACCGACGTAAAGCAGGCTGTGGAATTTGTGAAATGCACGGGTTGCGGATCTCTGGCGGTGGCTGTGGGCAATGCGCACGGTGCCTACGTGCAAACCCCGAATCTGGACTTTGATCGTATTGCTTCTTTGCGCAGCGCTCTGCCCATTCCGCTGGTACTGCATGGGTGTTCGGATATTCCTCCCGAGCAGTTGCAGGAGAGTGTGCGCCTGGGTATGAGCAAGTTCAACATAGCCACTGAGTATTTTCGGGCTTGCTATCACGGTGTGGTACAGCATGGGGATCCGGCTGAAAAGAACGGGGACATGTTCCGACTGATGATGGAGACTTCCGAAAACGCTATAGATTTTGTACGTGGTAAAATGCGTTTGCTTAATCCGAATAAGTTTACATTTTAGTTAACTTAACGCAAAGGAGGGTTTAGGAAGAGTGGTGTCAAAAGAATTTGAAATAGCGGGCTATGACATGCCCTGTGTAGACCTGGCAGTGAATGTGGATGTGTTTCCCAAGCCAAACGGAGGAACCGGGGTAAACGCTATGAGCTGGCAGGGCGGAGGAAAAGTGGCTACCGGCATGGTGGCGGCAGCCAGATTGGGAGCTAAATGCGCCATGATAGGTGCGGTGGGAAGCGATGACTACGGCGAGTTTTGCTTACGGGATTTTGAACGTCATGGAATTGACATATCCGGAATGAAAACGCGCCAAGGAGAAACGACATCTCTTTCCATAGTGCTCAGCGACCGCGAGACGCAGGGACGGAGTATCGTGTACCGATCCGGCACGGCAAATCCCCTTACGTTGGAGGAGATAGAGGAACGAATTCTGACGGGGTGTCAGTGGTTTTTTATCTCTCATGCCACACATGTGGCAATGGAATCAGCCAAGCGGGCAAAGAAAGCGGGAGCCAAAATCATCGTGGACGCCGATTCCTACTCATCGGAAATGATGGAGAATATCGGCATCATCGACGTTTTTATTGCTTCGGAATTCTTCTATAAGGTGCTTTTCCGGGGAAGGGAGGAGGCCTTTGAAGCAAATTGCCGGGAGGTCCAAAAAATGGGCCCTTCTATTGTGGTGTTCACATTAGGAGCAAAAGGCTGCATAGGGTACAGCGAGGAGGATGGCTTTTTTCAGATGCCCTCCTTTGCAGTGGATGTGCAGGATACAGTGGGGGCCGGAGATGTGTTCCACGGCGCATATACCGTAGGATTGCTGCGCGGGCTTTCTTCCAAAGAAGCCGCTCGGCTTGCCACGGGAGTTTCTTGCATCAAGTGTACCAGAATTGGTGGCAGAGCCGGCATTCCCGATTGGAATACGGTGCAGCGCTTTTTGCGCACCGGGGAAATCGACTATACGGAAATTGATCAGCGTGTAGAATTTTACAGGAGGAAGTTGCAGATATGAAAAAGCAGAACATTGTGGTGGGCGTAGCGCCTACTAAGCGCGGCTTTTTGAGCATGGAGGAGGCCAAGCGGCAAAAGGAAAAGTTTATGGCCGTCATTCGCGGCATTCATCCGGATGTGGTCACTCTGGTGGATATTGATGATATATGCGAAAACGGAATACTGTTCGAAACGGAAAAAATAACGCAGGTGGTGGAAAAATTCCGCCGGGCAAAGATTGACGCGCTGTTTACCCCCCATTGCGATTTTGGTGAAGAGCAGTGTGCCGCAGGCGTAGCGGCGGCGATGAAGGTACCCACCTTGGTATGGGGTGCTCGAGATGAGCGGCCTAACACCGACGAAAGCCGAGGAAGAGATACGCAGTGCGGCATGTTTGCCTGCACCAAGGTGATGCGCCGGTTCGGAGTGCAGTATAGTTATATTTGGAACTGTGAGACCGAAAGCGAGGATTTCCGCAATGGCTTTGACAGCTTTATCCGTGTGGTGTCCGTTATAAAGGCGGTGAAAAATCTGCGAATCGCCAAGTTTGGAGCAAGACCGGAACCGTTTATGAGTGTGACGGCCAATGAGGGAGATTTGGCGACCAAATTGGGTGTGACTGTGGTGCCGATATCTCCGAACACAGTGGCAGCCCGCATGGATCAGTTGATCGGTGAAAATTCTCCCAGATTACAAGACTACGTGGCGAATGTAAAGCAACGTATGGATGCTTCCGGTATGAAGGAAGAGGCGGTGGAGCGAGCCGCAGCAGCTAAACTGGCCATTCAGGATCTGATGGAGGAAAAGCACTGTGCAGCCGGAGCGATGGAGTGTTGGAGCGCGGTTACAATTTTAGGCGCACCCGTCTGCATGGCTTTGGGCGAGTTGTCTGATGAAGGATTGCCGGTTTCCTGTGAGACGGATGTCAACGGAGCGGTGACCATGGCGATGTTGCAGGCGGTCACCTTGGGCAAAGAGGCCTGTTTCCTTGCGGATTTGACCATTCGCCATCCGCAGAACGACAACGCGGAGCTGCTGTGGCATTGCGGTCCCTTCCCGTATTCCTTGAAGGATTCTTCCAGTGTTGCCCGACTTGTCCAGGGACAGGAACGGTTTGAACTGAAAAAGGGCCCCATTACGGTATGCCGTTTCGACGATATGGACGGAAAGTACTATCTGTTTGGCGGTGAGGGCAAAGGAGTAGACGGACCCGAAACCAACGGAACCTATGTGTGGTTCGAAACGAACAACTGGAAGATGTGGGAAGAGAAGCTGATGTTTGGGCCTTATATCCATCATGTGGGTGGAATTTACGGAAACTACAAAAAGGTGCTGCGGGAAGCCGCCCGTTATCTGGGAATGATTTTTGATGATGCGGACGAACAGGGCGTGTATAGCCTGTAATCTTAGAAAGGAAAAATTGCCATGAGAGAGATTGTTTCAAAACCGTTGGATCGGGAGTCGTTTCGTCCCTATGGAGATTTTGTGGATTTGCTCCATATCAAGCAGATGGATGCTATGGCCGGAGCGGATAATATCTTCATCCCGGACCTGACGACACTCCGTTTAGATGAAAGAATGCAGGCTTCGGTATGCGTGGCACGGGTGTCCCGGTGTGAGAGAATCATCACCGCTGTGGAATACCATGGATTTACCAGCGAGGGAATTCTTCCTCTGGACGGTGACATTGATATATTTGTGGGACCTTCCGGTTTTCAGGTGAATCCTGCGTCCATTGAGGCGTTCCGTGTTCCCCGGGGTACCTTTGTCCGGCTGAATCCCGGTGTGCTTCACGGCCGCCAGTTTGTCGTGGATTCCCAGAGCGTCAATGTAATGATCTTGCTGCCGGAGCGTACCTTCGGAAATGACTGTGTGTTCACGCGGCTGGCAGAATCCGATCAGATTAAAATTCTGTTGTAAAGGAGTGATTCCATGAATCGAGAGGCAATATTTCACAATCCGGTCAGCAATTATGCGTTTCCCATTTCCTATGAAAAGTTCAAGGTTCGTTTGCGTGCAGGGAAGGGCGATTTGGACCGAGTGACTTTGGTCATTGGAAATAAATACCTCTGGCACACCCGCAAGGAAGTTCCCATGGAGGTGGAAGGTTCAGACGAGCTGTTTGATTACTATTCTTATGTGTATCCGGTAGATGACCCTCGCGTTGCCTACTATTTCCTGTTGGAAAAGGGGGACGAACAGTGGCTGTATGGGGACAGCGGTTTCGCAAAGCCGGAACTGGTCAACATAGACGAGGATGAATCTTCAGCCTTTGTTAACTTCCATTTTCCGTTTATTAACCGCATTGACATTCATAAAAAGCCATCTTGGGTTAACAGTGCGGTGTTCTATCAGATTTTTCCGGAGCGCTTTTGCAACGGAAACCCTAAGCTTTCTCCGGAGAATGTGGCGCCTTGGGGCACCGCACCGGACAGACAGATTTTTATGGGCGGAGATTTGCCGGGTATTACCCAAAAGCTTTCCTATTTGGAAGAATTGGGAGTGAACGCCCTGTATTTGACCCCGATTTTTGAAGCCACTTCCAACCACAAGTATGACACCGTGGACTATACGCGCATCGATCCTCATTTTGGTGATGAGTCCGATTTGGTGGAGCTGATCAATCAGGCGCATAAGCGTGGCATCCGAGTGATTTTAGACGGCGTGTTCAACCATTGTGGCGGAGGTTTTAGACAGTTCCAAGATGTGGTGGAGCACGGAGAGGAATCCCCTTTCCGGGATTGGTTTTACATTCGGGAATTTCCGGTGAGCTTTGATCCTTTGAATTTTGATTCTTTCGGAGACACCCCCTATGCCCCCAGGCACCCCGGTTTGAAAGATTTACCTGAAAAACGGTTGAGAACGGCTTGTATGCCCAAGTGGAACACGGAAAATCCTCAGGCGAAGGAATATCTTCTGGGAGCCGCGGCCAAGTGGACCCGCATGGGTATTGACGGTTGGAGACTGGATGTAGCTACCGAGGTGGACTCCCATTTCTGGAGAGAGTTTCGGGAGACCGTTCGGGGGATCAATCCCGACGCACTGATTATCGGAGAGTTCTGGCGCAATTCGGAAGCGTGGCTTCAGGGGGATCAGTACGATGGCGTGATGAACTATGGTGTTCAGCGCGCGGCAGTGGAGTACTTTGCCAAGAGCGCAGTGGCTCCTCAGCGTTTTCAGGAGATTCTCACGGAAAATTTGATGCGCTATTCCGATGCGGCCAATGACTCTATGCTCAATCTGCTGGACAGCCACGACACTGCCCGTTTCCTTACGGTCAGCGGAGGGAATACGGCGCGGTTGAAAAACGCGGCGACTTTCCTGTTCACCTTTGTGGGTATGCCCTGCACATACTATGGCACGGAAATTGGTATGACGGGTGAGAACGACCCGGATTGCCGTAAGGCGTTCGACTGGGAGGAATCTCATTGGAATACGGATTTGCGGACGCACTATCAGAAGCTGATGCGGTTGCGAAAAACCAGAAAAGCACTGCAGGAGGGAACCGTTAGATTCCGTTCTCAGGGAAATTTGTTTGTTATGGAACGCCAATTGCAGGAAGAGCTTCTGGTGACGGTAATCAACAACACAGATTGTTCCCAAAACTACACGTTGTCGGGAAATTACGTCCGCGATTTGTTAAGTGAAAAGGCCTTTGAAGGGGCTCAGAATGCCACCGTGGTGGAAGTTCCTCCCTTCTCTGCAATGATTCTGGAAAAAATAAATTAATTTTATTTAATTTATAACTTAATTTAAAGGAGTTGTAATCAACATGGAAAAGAAAGTTATTCGCGTAGGATCTGTAGGCGTAGGAGCCATCTGGGGCGGCGTGCACGAGCCCGGTATTGCCAAGAGTCCCGATTTGACCTTGGTGGCCATCTGCGATATTGATGAGAAAAAGCTCGAAGCCGTTGGCGAGAAGTATGGGATTCCTCCGCAGTACCGTTTTACGGATTATCGAGATTTGGTTAACTGTGACATTGTCGATGCAGTGGATATCTGCACCTCTAATGACGCCCACTTCAAGGTGGCAATGGCTGCCGTGGAAGCCGGCAAGCCGTTTAACCTGGAAAAGCCCATCACCCTGACCGCAGAGGAAGCAGACATACTGGCCAAGGCAGCTCAGGAGAAGAATGTCAAGAATATGGTGTGCTTCTCCTACCGATTCAAGGCTGCTGCCCGCTACGCCAAGGATCTGATTGCACAGGGCAAAATCGGGCGTGTCTATCACGTGAATATGCAGTATTTTCAGGCGTGGGGATTGCCCCGTGCCAACTGCCCCTTAGTGTGGCGCTATGTCAAGAGCAGAACGGGTACAGGTGCTCTGGGAGATCTGGGAAGCCATGCCTTGGATTTGGTACGATTTGTGACGAACAAAGAATATACACGTGTTGTGGGACATACCGGTACTTACGTACACGAGCGTCCGTTGCTGGACGGCAAAGGTGTCGGAAAAGTAGATGTGGACGATTTCAGCAACTACATGGCGGATATGGAAGATGAGATTTCTGTCAGCTTCCAGATTACCCGATTTGCTTATGGCCGCGGTAACTATCAGCGTATGGAGATTTACGGTAGTGAGGGTGCCATTGTCTACAGCTTGGATGCCACACCTGCCGGAATTGACGAAATTGAAGTCTGCTCCGGAGACATCAATGCCGATGCCCATGTTTTCAACCATCTGCCTATTCCGCAGCAGTATTTCTCCGATCAGATGCAGTCCTTTGCAGACATTGTGAATGGCACCGGTGATGGTCTTGCTGCCAATATTAAGGATGGACAGGCAAACCAGCACCTGCTGGATGCTATTGTAGAGTCCGCAGAGAAAGGCACATGGTTATCACTCTAAGCAAAATTCCAAAGGCGAAGAGTGACGGTGACTGGAAAGAGATGCAGGCACCTTTGAAAATCAGTGTAGAGTAAGCAACCGCGTTCTGCTTCAATTTTGAGGCGGAACGCGGTTAACTCTATGTAAAGAAGTATTTGAACGATACAGTTGAGAAAAAGGCACAACTTACGGAGGAAAATCCGTAGGTTGTGCCTTAGCTTTATTCGTGAAATTAGAATGGATTACGCACCATACGTATGCTATTGCTGCATTTAAAGAGAATTACATCAAGATTGATAGTATCTTTTGTCTCTTTTTTGTCATGGCTTTATTCAGTCAATCTCGCCGTTGGCTTTCGCGGCCTCAATAACCTTCTGCGCAACATTCTGCGGGGCTTCTTCGTAGCGCACGAAATCAAACGTGAAGCTGCCCCTGCCCTGCGTGACCTGGCGCACATAGGTGCTGAAATCGTACATTTCGGCCATCGGCACTTCGGCGTCTACGGTCTGATAGCCGACGGTTTCTGCCGGGGACATGCCCAGCACGCGGCCGCGGCGCTTGTTGACTTCGCCCATGATATCGCCCATGTTAGCGTCCGGCACGGTAGCCTTCAATTCGCCGATGGGCTCAAGCAGAACGGGGTTCGCCTGCGGCATGCCGTTTTTATAGGCAATGGAAGCAGCGGTCTTAAACGCCATTTCGCTGGAGTCTACGGGGTGATAGGAGCCGTCATACAGCGTCGCCTTGAGACCGACGACCGGATAACCGGCGAGAGGACCTCTTGCGATGCACTCGCGCAGACCCTTTTCAACGGCGGGGAAGAAGCCCTTCGGCACTGCGCCGCCGACAACGCGCTCTGCAAACTCCAAGCCGTCTGCATCGCAGGGGGAGAATTCGATCCACACATCACCGAACTGGCCGTGGCCGCCGGTCTGCTTCTTATGTCTGCCTTGTACGGAAACAGTCTTGCGGATCGTCTCGCGGTACGGGACGCGCGGGCTGCGCAGCGTGACATCTACGCCGAACTTCGTCTTCAGCTTGGAGACGATGACATCGAGGTGCTGTTCGCCCATGCCGCTGATGACCATTTCTTTGGTTTCTGCGTTATTTTCAAAACGAATCGTCGGGTCTTCTTCCGCAAGACGCATGATGCCCTGCGCGACCTTATCTTCGTCGCCCTTATTCTTCGGGATGATGGCCATGCGCATCTCCGGGGTGGGGTATGCGATGCCGTCCAGTGTGACCTTGCGTGCGGGTGCGCAAAGCGTATCGCCCGTGTTGACGCCGGCAAGCTTCGGGATGGCGCCGATATCGCCCGCAGTGATGGCTTTTACATCTTCCTGCTTTTTGCCGCACATCATGACGGTTTTGCCGACGCGCTCCGTGTTTCCGGTGCGCATGTTGATGAGCGGGGTCTCTGTGGAGATTTTGCCGGAGAGCACCTTTACGTAGGAAAGTTTGCCGATGAACGGGTCTGCAACGGTCTTGAAGACGATGGCAGCCGTGGCGGCATCTTCCTTAACGGCAATCTCAACGGGGTTGCCGTCTACGTCTACGCCGATTTCCGCGCCCTTATCCGCCGCGCTCGGGGCGAGCCAGCAAAGGCCGTCCATAAACTGCTCCATGCCGCGCATAAGCATAGCGTCGCCGCAGAATACGGGCGAAATGGTGCCGCTTTTAACACCCTGGGAAACACCGACGATAACCTCTTCCGGCGTGAATTCTTCGCCGGAGAAATATTTCTCGAACAGCTCGTCGCTCGTTTCGGCGACGGCCTCGTAAATGGCGGTACGCAGACCCTCAAGACGGGCGCCCATGTTCGGCATATCTACCTGCACAGGCTTGCCGCCGGAGTAATCGTACGCCTTATATTCCAACATATTGATATATTTATCTGCCTTGCCGTCCTCAAAATACGGCACAACAATCGGGCAGACGGACGGGCCGAAGCTCGCCTTTAAATCTTCGAACACTTTATAGAAGTCGGAGCCTTCATCGCACAGGCCGTTTACGAAGAAAATCTTAGACAGGCCGCGCTTTTCCGCTGCTGCAAAAGCCTTTTCCGTACCGACGGAAACGCCGCTCTTGCCTGCAAGCACGATGACAACGGATTCTGCCGCGCGTGCGGCTTCATACAGACCGCCCTGGAAGTCGAAAAGACCTGGGGTGTCCAGCAGGTTGATCTTTTTATTTTTCCATTCAAACGGTGCCACGGCCGTGGAGACAGACGTCTTGCGGCGGATCTCCTCCGGGTCGGAATCACAGACCGTGTTGCCCTCGCCTACTTTACCGCGACGATCGGATGCGCCTGCAAGATAAAGCATAGCTTCCGCGAGGGAGGTCTTGCCGGCGCCGGAATGGCCTGCCATAGCAACGTTGATGATGTTCTTAGCCGGATATGTGTTCATGGAAAAACACCCCTTATATGTATAATTTACAATTTCAATTTGAGATTGCTCTTTAATTATATATCATATTGCCAGATATTGCAATGGCGAATTGCAATTTATACAGATATTCTATTTTGCGTATTTGAAGTTTATGCATGTTGTATATTCTGAAAATGTTTTTTTGCAATAAGCTTTCAAATTCCTTTTGAAAAGGATAGAATTCGGCAGGATTTGAGAAATATATAGCAGACTTCTTCCGATGAGGGAGCAGTCAGCGAAGCTGACTGAGGGAGAAATACAGCGGGCTAACGAACCTCACAACACTTTTTTCATATTATAGAGAAATCCTCTCCCGGCGTAGCCGGGAGAGGATAAATTATATCAGTCGGCAAATAGATTTCGCTTTCTGCGGAGTTCGACCAAAGGCGCTGCCTTTGGAAACTACAACCGAATGAGAAGTTCGGTTTCAACTTCTTTGAAAAAAGTTGGATCAAGAGCTTTCAGCGACTCTTTCCATGTTACTCGACTGTTTCGCGGCTTAAAAAATCGGACGCGAGCTTGCCGAGCCGCAAATGCTCCTGCGTTTCGCCGGGCTTTGCGTCTTCGTCTTTAATGAGCAGGAACATGCCGCACAAATCGCCCGCACAGGAGATGGGGAACGCTGCGTTTGCGGTGCGCAGCCCGCCCTCCGCCGCCAAAACGGTGTCCTCGCCGGAGGAGATGAATGCTTTTTTGCGGCGCATCAGCTCATCCAATTGCTTGGAGACGGGCTTATCCAGCAAATCCTTTTTCGGGATGCCTGCCGTTGCGATGATGCGGTCGCGGTCGCACACGGCGGTGCCGATGCCGCTTGCTGCCGAGATGCACTCCGCCATGTTTTTGGCGCTTTCGTTCAGTTCTCCCACGGGCGAGTATTTGCGGAAGATGATGCTGCCGTCTTTGTCGATGAAAATTTCAAGCGGCGTGCCCTCGCTGATCTTCATGGTGCGGCGCAGCTCTTTCGGCACCACCACTCGCCCGAGATCATCCATACGTCTGACGATACCGGTTGCCTTCATATCTCAAATCTCCCTTGTTTTCAAAGTTTCGGTATGGGTAGTATTTGAGAAATGCGGGGAATTATACATGTTACAAAGTTTTACGGAAATACACAGTGGTGCGTCCGGCATCTGCTTTGACGTGAAAAGCGGCATGGTTTGAAAAGGAATGTTTTCTGTGTTGATATATAAAATCAAGCGTCATGCTTGAATGAAAGCACGGCGCTTGACTTATTAAAAATAAATTTTAATCTTCCACAGGCGTTTCCAAATTGTTCATTACAAGCCCTGTGATAAGCTTCGGGTAAAAATACGTGGACTTTTGCGGCATCTTTTCGCCCGCAGCCGCTACCGCGCCGATCTCCTCCACGCGCGTGGGGTTCAAAATAAATGCACACTGCATCTCGTCGCTTTCAACCGTGGAAAGCGCTTCGTTCAAATCGCGCGTATACGTCAAGTTTTTCTGACTCGCCATATTTTCGCGATCAATCCCGAGGGCGCGCTCCAAAATGAGCGTGTGCAAAACGCTGACATCCAGCCCGCGCGAGGCCTCGCTCTTTTCGGGCATAAATGCTTCCATAACCGCCGCGTCTTTCAAAATCAGCAGCGCGTAGTTCATTCTGTCCCCGTTTTTATACACGAATACGAACGCCTTTTGCCCGGCATCGTACGCATTTTTCATGCGCGGCTCAATCTCGCTTTTGTCCGCAAGCGTCTCGATTTGAAAGTATTCCCCGCAGTTTTCAAGTACCTTTTCGGCGGAAAAGCCCTCAATGCCGCGCACAAGGCGGTGCGTTGGGAACACCACAAGCCCCGGATGTGCCATATCGACGAGCGTCATCATGACGAATTCGCTGCCCGGCGCCCAAACGGCGTTTTCGCGGCAGTAATCGCGGTAATGAATTGCGGTTTCATAGCGGTGATGCCCGTCCGCAATGTACAATTTGCGCGGCGCAAAATCGGCGCGGAACGCTTCAAGCGCCTGCTTGTCATTCACAATCCACAGGCGGTGTGTGACAAGTCCGTCTGAAAATTCGCAGTACGGCGTGCCGGCGGAAAGGCGGTCGATGCGCTTTTGCGTCTCGCCCTTTTCGTCCTGATACAAAGAGTAAATCAAGCTGAAGTTGCAGTTCGTCGCCTTCATCAACTCAAAACGGTCCTTTTTCGCCTTAGAGAGCGTCTCTTCGTGCGGCAGCACAACGCCCGCGGAAAAATCCTCCACGCGCACAAGGCACACGATGCCCTTTAGGCTGCGCACCTCGCCATGGTCTACGTCGGTTTTGAATTCTTCCTCGTAGATATAAAGACCTGCGTCCTTGTCACAGCGCAAAGTGCCGTCGGAAAGCCACGTGTGCAACGTCTTGCCGGCGGTCTTATACGGTTCTTCGCCGCGCGGCAGCTCCAGGCGTATGACGTTGTGCGGGTTTCTTTCCAAAAACGCCGCGCGCTCCGCTTCACTGATGATGTCATACGGCGGACAGGTCAGTTCTTTCGCTTCTCCCGCCGATTTTGTGTACCGCATGGCATGAAATGCCCGAATGTCTGCCATCGTGGTGCCCTCCTTCAAATTTCACTTTTTCTCATTATAACGGCAAAGCACCCTTGCGTCAAGAAAAAAGCGATACAACATGAAACATCCTCGCCGCAGTTCAAGTCCGAAAACACTTCACAGCCCGACCGTTTTGCCCGTATTTCCCGACCGTTCGAATAAAAACCTGCTTCTTAAAAGCGCAAGAACAAAACGCTGTGCGGCGGCATTTGCAAGGTTCCGCCCGCAGCTTGGTCCAGAACGTTTGACTGGGTAAATGAGGAGGGAGGCAACACGGTGTCACTGGAGAAGAGCACCGCCTCGCTGCAAGGTCCAAAGGAAGAGAAGTCCACCGGCTTTTTGCGGTGAAATGCGGCGTTCACCACCGTGGCGGACACCCGACCCTCTCGATCCACGGTAATAACGGCTTCTTGAGACGCGGAGCACAGACGATTACCCATGTGCCAGCGATTCATCCAGGAGAACACTTGTCCTTGCGCTGTCAAGCTCACGTGATCCGGTTTCACACACAGCATTCCCTCGTTGATTGCCTGAAAGTGACACGCAAGGGCTATCCCGCTTTTTTCCGCTTCTTCCATCAACATGTGCAGAACCAGCGCCGCATAAATACCGTCGGTAACACTGGAAGGACGGTACCAGGCATACCACACATTCCACTCGTCCATGGAAATGCGTATAGAAGGCTCCAGCCACTGCCGGGACTGGTGAATCAGCTCCCGCATCCGGGAGACAGAAGCCATGCACCGGTTATATTCCTCCTCTACGGTGGAAAGGTCGGTGTAATGGGGGTCGTAGCCATAATAGTGCTGGGAAATCATCTGAGAAATCCCGGCAAGCGGCTTGGCTGAAAATTCTGCCCATTCCTTGTTAGGATAGGGTCCCGAGGAGCACAGGCTGAGACCGGGTGAGGCCTCCAGCATTTTTTTGCCATTCTCCAGCGCGATCTGACAGTACCCGGCAGGAGTGTTGTCGCCCTCCATGTGACCATAGCCGAATTCGTTACCCAATGACCAAAACTGCACATTGTAAGGCTCTTGATGACCCCGATTGGCTCGGAGTTTTCCGTAGGGGGTTGAGACATCGCCGTTGCAGTATTCCACCCAAGCGGCGTTCTCATCGGGGGTGTTCCAACAGGGGTTGATGGTGATAAACGGCTCGGCACCGATTTCTCGACACAGGGCGATAAAGTCGTCGGTATTCATCTCGCTGAAATCGTAGCCCATGGTGTGAGGTTGAGTCTCCAGACCCAAATAAGACTGGAACGGCGCACGCATATCCGCCGGCAAAAGACCGTCCATCCAGTTGAATTCCCCAGCAAAATTGCCGCCCGGCCAGCGCAGCACCTTGATGCCCAAATCCTTCATGGCTTCCACCACATCGCGGCGCATTCCGTGGAAGTGATCCTTGGGCAGCAAAGAAATGGCTCCTACGCAGACATAACCCGCATTCTCCCAGCAGATTCGCAGGTCGGCATCAGAGTCAGCGGCCTGCGGGGTGAGCTCCACCTCTAAACGGGTCCAATCGTCGCCGCCACCTACAGATGTGGTGTGGCAGTAGACGTTCTTTCCGGTTCGATCTGTCAATGAAACCGTAAATTTCACCGATTCTTGGGTTTTAACCACCATTCCGAACAGATACGGCTGCCCTTGGGATATTGTGATGCCATGCTGACCCATGCCGACAGCTTCCTCGCAGTAGGGGTTGAAGATACCGACGGAATTACATTCGAGGGTCCGCTTCATGTGGTAGCCTTCTCCGTGGCGGGTGTAGGGTTCATCCAAGGCAAACACGCCACGTTCCCCCAAGGGAAACCATTCTATGGCGCAGCCCTCGCAAGCCGTGGGCTTCCCGGCGAACTTCCGATTGCGAACCATCTGGGCGGATAGGCCGGTATAGATACAGGAGCGAGTGTGCTCCAGATTGCAGCCGAACAAGTAGGGCGAAACCAGTAAATCCGCAGGATCGTCCCGGCGTAAGGTGAGAGGTGTGGCCTGAGCTGCTTTTCCATCCCAATCGACGGCCTCGTCCAGATTGCTGCTGCGAACCACGTTCATGAGTTCGCCGCTGAGAAGCTCCACAACGCTGACGCGCAGCTCCGCAGCCACACGGCTGAAAAGCGTCACGTCGGGCAGGCTTTTGCCGCGTTCCCACTTAGAGACCGCTTTATCGGTTACATTCAATCGTTCGGCCAGTTGAGCCTGTGTAAGACCCATGGCCATCCTGCGCCGGCTGATAAACTGTCCTATTTTTGATAAATTCATAAATTTTCCTCCCCTTAGGACTTTTCTTTAGCATACCATAGTCCACCTGCACAAGCAACCGACCGACAGTTGAGTCACATGGGGTGAAAAAGATTTTTCTGACACTTTTATGAAACGCTTATTCTGTCACGTCGGAAAAGGAAAAAACGGGAGTGCTCCCAAACATCGCCTCGTAGTTAAAGTGGAACATGATTGCTTATTTTACACTCATTTTCAAAGGGCTGCACCGTATCCTGCTTCGTTTTTTCGCCCGGTGTACTTCTTTACCGCTTTGCAAAAATAAAAGCTTTTCCGTGCGCAAAAAGCTTGAAACGCAACGGGGGATTTGGTATGATGGACGTAAATAAGCCTTGAGGGGAAGGGCTGCACATTGTGTGCGGCGTGCGCCCTTAATTTTGGGAAGGCGGTTGGATTGAGATGGAAAAAAGCAAGCGAACGTTTCGTGGCAGTTACCCGGCGTATGCCCTGACCTATTTCTTCTTTTACTGGAGCTTGGGCGTGTTTACCTCGGTGCTGTCTATGTATCTGACGGGCATCGGCAAATCGAAAGCGGAGATGTCCTTCATCATGTCGGCTTCGAGCTTGTTCGGCGTGGTGCTGATCCCGATCGTGGGGTATATCAATGATAAGCTGCGAAAGCCGCGGCTTATCTGTACGGTGATGATGGCGTGCGTGGCGGTGTTCGGCATTCTGTTTGCGCTGGTGCGCGAAACGATGCTGCTGTTCCTTTTAAACGGCTGCATCATGGGATTTATCTCATCGCTTTCGCCGGTGAGCGAGCGCATGGCAACCTCGACGAAGTACCGTTACGGCACCATTCGTATTTGGGGCACGTTCGGTTATGCGGCGGCCGTACAGGTGGCCTGCGCCATGATGGAATTTACGAGTCCGCAGCTGATTTTTGTTTCGGTCTCCGTTTCGGCGGTGCTGGCCATTGTGGGTTTCCTCGGCACGGATGACATTTCGTTTACGGATACGGAAGCGGCAAAGGCTGCGGCGGGCAAGCAGTTTTCATTTCTCTGTGCGCCGATGTACATTTTGTTCGTCATCATCGGGTTTATTTTTTCGGGCTGCTCAAATCTCAACATGACATACAGCCCCATTTTATTGCAGGAGCTCGGCATGCCGACGGGTGCGGTGGGCACAGTGCTGTTTTTCAGTACGATTGTTGAGCTGCCTGTCATTTTGTTTTCGTACAAATTTATGGATCGCTTTTCGGGACGCACGCTGATGCTTTTGGCGTTTGCTATTATGGTGGCGCAGTTTTTGCTGTACGCCACGGCGCCGAACGCGTTTGTTGCGGTTGCGACCATGCTGGTTTTGCGTGCGATCGGTTCTACGCTGTTCGGGATGATCTTATTGAAGATCGTGCGCGGCGTTGTGCAGGTGCGTTCCGTTTCCACGGCGCTGGGCGTTATCAGCGCTACGGACGCGATGAGTGCCATTTTGATGCAGAACCTCGGCGGCATTCTGGTGGAAAACACGAGTATCCGCATCTTATATTTTGCCATGGCGGGCCTGATGATGCTCGGCATGATTCTAACGCTGTTCCTGCGCGTGCAGAACACGGAAAAGGTGTTTTCGTAAAAAATACCCCGCAGCTTCGCGAATTTTCCGACGTGAAGCTGCGGGGAATTTTTAGAAGCCGAACACGGCTGTGTAATCTAAAACGGCGTGCACGAGGACGGGGATCCACAGGGAGCCGGATTTTTCTTTGAGGTATTGGAAAAGGCAGCCCATGGCGACAAGCCCCGCCATTTGTGAGCATACAAAACGCACAAGGTAAGACGCGGTGATCGCTCCGAAATCCGCATAGGCGAACACGTGCATGGCGGCAAAGAGAATGTTTGGCACGAGGTAGCGAACGGCGGCGGGCTCGTCCCGCAAAAGCCCCACGCATACGCCGCGCACGACGAATTCCTCACAAAACGCGATGAAAACGGTGTAGTAGAATAGGCTGTACAGCACGGTGATTTTATCCGGCTTTACGATCAGTGCTGCGGCCGTGACGATAAGCAGGAGAAACAGCAACAAAACAGCGATTTTTCTTGTTTTGCCTTTGGGGACGGTCAGCTGCATCGCCTGCACAAAGCGCTTTTTGCAGAAAACGAGCGCGAGGAAAACAAGAAAAGCGGGCACGGCGGACGTGAGCAGATTTTGCGCAAAGAGCTGCGGCAGGTGCGAGGAAGCCGCCCGCACGGAGAGCAGCGTGCCTTTTTGTTTTTCGGCGTATATGACCCATGCGGCGAAAAGCATATCCGCGGCACAAATCAAAAACACGGCAAGAATTTTCAGCGCAAATTTGCCTTTTGAAGACGCTTTATCTAAAAGCATAGTTTTCTCCTTTCGCGGCCCGAGCAGCCGCCTTTTTCGGGTAAATTATAGCACGGCTTTCAGAACGTGACAAGTTCACTAAATTTCTGACAGTGAATTTTACGGGGGGAATTTTCTTTTTACTGGAAACGGGCAGGCGGATGTGCTATGATTAAAAAATTAAACGGAAGGTGGTTTTATTTATGATATTGGAAAGAGTCACACCGGAAAGCGTGGGTATCCGCTCTGAGGGCATCCTCAACTTTATTGACCTTGCGGAAAGCAGAGGGCTTGAGCTGCATAGCATGATGCTGCTGCGCCACGGCAAGGTGTGCGCAGAGGGCTGGTGGAAGCCGTATAACCCGGCGTCGCCGCACATGATGTTCTCCTTTACAAAGGCGCTGACCTCCACGGCCATCGGCTTTGCGTGCCAGGAGGGAGCGCTGTCTCTTGACGATCGCTTGAGCGAGCTGTTCCCGGACAAGATGCCGGAAAACCCGAGCGAAAATCTGCTTGCCTGCACGGTGCGCGATCTGCTCACGATGTCCTGCGGCCACGAGACGGAGATCAATACGTTCGACGTGAACGAGCCGGATTGGATTAAGAATTTCCTTTCGCACGAATTTAAATATAAGCCCGGCACGTGCTTTATGTACAACACCGCCGGCACGAACATGCTGTGCGCCGCGCTGAAGCGCCGCACGGGTGAGAATCTGTTCGAGTACCTTACGCCGCGTCTTTTTGAGCCGCTCGGCATGGAGAATATTGAGTGCTTCCGCCTGCCGGACGGCATTGAAATGGGCGGCGCGGGCAGCCGCCTGAAGACCGAAGACATGGCGCGCTTTATTTTGTTTGTTTCCCGGCACGGCAAGTGGGAGGGCAAGCAGCTTTTAAACGCCGAATGGTTCGACATGGCGAGCGCAAATCAGGTCTCGACGATCAGTCCGGCGAATAATGCGGATAACCCCGACTGGCGCTGTGGTTACGGCTTCCAGTTCTGGCGCTGCGTGCCGGAGCATGTGTTCCGCGCGGACGGCGCGTTCGGCCAGTACGGCGTGGTGTTTGAGGACAAAGACACCGTGCTCATTTTGCAGAGTTCTTCCTCTAATCAGCAGGAGCAGCTGACCTGCGCGTGGGAGGCGCTGCTGCCGGCCATCACGGACGAGGAGACGCTGCCGGAAAGCCCCATGGCGCACGTTTTGAAGAAGCGTTTGGAAAAAGCGGAGATCACGCCGATGCTGTCTTCCCGCAACCCGTGGTCCGAAAAAGAGATTGAGGGTAAGAAATTCGCGTTTACGGAGGAAGTTCCGGGGCTTGTCGATTTCATCGGCGGTGTGTGGATTGTGGCCCCGCAGGGCGGTGTGACAAAGACGCTGCGCTTTGAATTTGCGCCCGAAAAAGCAAATCTCGTTTTCGAGCAGGATAACGGCGAATTTACGGCGGAGATCGGCCTTCAGAGCCACTTCACGAGCTTTACGCTCGGCGGCCGTACCTACGGCGCTGTGGGTCGCTGGCGCAGTGACAAGCGCTTTGAGCTCGAAGTTCGCTGTGCGGAATCCGCAGGCGGCAGACGAATGATCTTCACATTTGAGGGTGACGCGCTCACGCTGGAGACGGAATCTACGATGGCAATCTCCGGCGGCATTGCAGACCGCCCGTACAAGCGCTACACGCTGAAAGCGGAATAATTTCAAAGAAGGATATGGAGCCGTGCGCAGAAGGAAAACCTGTTGCGCGCGGCTTTTCTTTGCTTAAAACGTTTGACTAACGGCCTGAAATATGCTATACTCTTGGGGTATCGAATATTGGGCTGTCGCCAAGCGGTAAGGCAACGGACTTTGACTCCGTCACCTCGTGGGTTCGAATCCCGCCAGCCCAGCCAGAAAAAAGGACTTTGCGTTTTGCAAAGTCCTTTTTTCAACAAGATAAATCCCTTTGGAATTTGTGAAACTGCACTTTGGGCAGTGAAGTGTCTTAGGACGTTTATAAAAAGGAAAACCGCCGACCTTCGCAATCATCTCGCGCAGCAGCTCCGGGTTTTCCAGCATGGGGCACGGGCGCAGGTGGTTCTCGTTGAACGGCTGGCCATCGTGGTACGCCATGAAGAGCGGCGACTGCAGGACTTCGAGCAATGTTTTTTCGCGAATGTTGGAATCGGAATAGTGGATGAACACGCACGAGCGGCTCGCCGCCGGTGTAGATATACAGGTATACGCCGAGCTCTTTGCCCTGCGTGATGGCAGAAATTATAGAGAAAACAAAAGCGCCGGGCTTCCATGAAAGCTCGGCGCTTGATTTATTGATGAAAATTATACGAACTGGGACGGGTCTACACGGGTGCCGTTTTGGTAGACCTCAAAGTGGCAGTGGTCACCGAAGGAATAGCCGGTATCGCCGACATAGCCGATGACATCGCCCTTGTTGACCCACTGGCCCTCGCTGACGGCGACGGCGCTCATGTGTGCGTACAGGGTGGAATAGGTGCTGTCGTGGTAAATGGAGACGTAGTAGCCCCAGGAATAGCCCCAATCATCGGAGCCGTTTGCGGTCATGACCGTACCGGAGCGGGATGCCACGATCGGCGTGCCGCGGCTTGCGGGGATATCCATGCCGTAGTGACCGTTGCCGAATGCACAGCTGACGCCGGTCCAGCCCGGAACAGGCCATGCAAAGCTTTCACCGGAATAGTCATCGTCATAAGACGGCTGCGGCACCGGGGTCGGGGTGGGGGTCGGCTTTACGGTCGGCACCGGGGTCGGTGTCGGGGTAGGCATAACGTTGCCGTTATCGTCCACTTCTTCTTCAGGCACCGGGGTCGGCGTAGGTGTGGGCTCTACGGTCGGTACCGGGGTCGGGGTGGGCGTAGCTTTTGCCTGTGCCATCTGCTGCTGCATTTCGGCAATCTTTGCCGCCATCATGTTTGCGAGCACGTATTCTTCTTCCTCGGTACGGGAAAGCTCGGTCTCGGCACTGCTCTTATCGGAGCGGATCTGCTCGAGCAGGGCGGTGTTGTCGCTTTCAAGCTGCTTTAATTCCTCTTCGCTTGATTCATACAGCTTTTTGGCATCGGCGAGCGCGGTCTTTTCCTTTTCAAGCTCTTCGCGCTGTGCTTTTGTCTCGTTCATGTACGCTGCAACCGTATCGATGAGCTGCTTATCGTGGCGGGTGATGGTGGAGACGGCCTCTGCGCGCATGGAGAAATCATGCAGGCTTTCGGAATTGAAGAGAATCTCCAGTGTGCCGACGGTGCAGCCGGCGGAGTACAGTACGGCGAGACGCTTTTTCAGAAGCTCCATGGTATCGGAGATCTGATCTGCGGAATCGCTGAGCTCTTTTTCGAGCTTTTTAATGCTGGTGTTCAGCACGGTGATGTCACTGTTTGCGGTATCGATCTGCTCCTTGATGGTATCAATTTTTTCGGAGAGCAGGGTAAGGTATTCGGTTTTATCGGCTTCCTGAGACTCCAGAGAGGAGATTTTGTTTTCGAGGTCGGCCTTTTTGTTGGCGAGCTCGGTTTGCTTGGCTTCCATATCGGCTACGGTATCGTCGGCGTAGCTGAGCGGTGCGGCACAGAGCAGCAGGGCGGAAAGCACGGCTGCAGTGATGCGCTTCATGTTTTTAGAAAACAGCTTCAACGGAAAAACTTCCTTTCAGCAATAAATTTCGATTTCATAAAAGGGCATACGAACCCCCTTTTTATATACGGGACTATTTTACATGATAACTTCCGATTTTTAATTCTATAAAAGAATTAAAGCGCAAATTACTACGGAAAAAGAACAGATTTATTTCAGAATTCTTACAAGAGAGCCCAAGTCAGTATCAGCTTCGGGATAACTTTACGGGGAAAAGAAGGGCACTTCAAAGGAAAAAGAGAATGCGCGAAAGCGTTTTACTTGACATTTTGCCGCGAAACGAGTACAATATCAGCGGTTGTTCGTTAGTTTGTTTAACTAAATTTATCGAAAAACGGCGCAAATGGGCGAAAGGAGTGTGCAGCATGTCCGGCTTTTCTGCGAAAGCAAACGAGCTTCTGGTGGAGATCTATCGCAATGTGCAGATCTTGGAGCAGAACGAACTGAAAAAACAACGGCTGAACATCTCCATCAACGAGATGCACATGATCGAGCTCATTGCCAAAGGCAAAACCGGCATGACGGTCAGCGAGATCGCCCAGCAGCTCAAGGTGACAAAGCCCTCCGTTACGGTGGCGGTGAACAAGCTGGTGCAGAAGGGCTACTGCGAAAAGCAGCGCCTGCCCGGCGACGGCCGCGCGGTGCAGGTGATGTTAACGCCCGAGGGCAAAAAAGTGGAGGCGTTCCACCGCCGCTGCCACCGGCGCATCATTGCGGAAATCTGCGAGGATCTTTCGGAAGAGGAACGCGAGGAGCTTCTGCGCACCATGACGCGCATCAATTCTTATTTTCAGACGAAATTGTGATTTCTTTAAGTTTCTTTCAATGATTTGCGCGGCAAATCATTGGGGAACCCCTTGATAGGGTTCCCCGGAGTTCATCGTCCACCGGACGATAAACTCTCCCCTCCTGACTTTCTCGAAGAAAGTTTAATCAAAGACTTTTAACAAATATTCACTTTAACAAGGTTATTATATTGCCTTTACGGCGCTGCCGAAATTTTTTCGGCCGGAAAGGAAAGAAAACTATGAGCTTTAAAATTTTAGGTACAGGCAGCTACGCGCCGGAGCATGTTGTGACGAACGACGACCTCTCTGCGCTTGTAGACACCAACGATGAATGGATCACACAGCGCATCGGCGTGCGCTCCCGCCACATCAGCGAGACGGAAACGAATGTGGATATGGCGGTGAAAGCGGCCGAGCGCGCGCTGGAAAATGCGGGTATCGCTGCCGATGAGCTCGACCTCATCATTGCGACGACCATCACAGGCGACACGCTTTCTCCGGGCACGGGATGCATGGTGCAGAACCGCATCGGCGCGCACTGCCCGGCGTTTGACCTTGCGGCGGCCTGCAGCGGCTTCCTCTTTGCGTTGGAAACGGCGGCGGGCTTCCTTTCCCGCGGCGCGTATAACCGCGTGCTTGTCGTCAGCGCAGAGCGCATGAGCGGTATCATCGACTGGACAGACCGCGGCACGTGCTGCATCTTCGGCGACGGCGCGGGCGCGGCGGTGCTCGGCAAGGGCGACGGCCTTGTGGCCTCTCACCTGATGACAAAGGGCGGCGACGACGTGATTACAATTCCGACGCGCTATGACCGTTCCCCGTGGTACAAAAACGAGATCAGCGAGATTACGTCCGTACACATGAACGGCCGCGAGACGTACAAATTCGCCGTTATGGCGATGTCCGACAACATCAAGGATCTGATGGCTTCGGCGGGCGTTGCGGGCGAAGACGTGGCGCTTGTCATTCCGCATCAGGCAAATTACCGCATTATCAACGAAGCGCGACGCAGAATCCCCGACATTGCGCCGGAGAAGTTCTGCATCAACATCGACCGCTACGGCAACACGTCTTCCGCGAGTGTGCCGATCCTCTTAGATGAGATGAACCGCGCGGGCAAGATTCACGAGGGCGACCTCATCATTCTGGCGGCATTCGGCGGCGGCCTTTCCGCAGGCGCCATGATCATCCGCTGGTAAAAACACGACATACAGTCAAAAATAAAAAAACCGAAACGTTTTCAACAGGCAAAAGCCGGAAAGGGGAAAACATTATGATCTCAACACCGATTTGTGACATGCTTGGCATTCGCTACCCGATCTTTCAGGGCGGCATGGCTTGGATCTCGGACGGCAAATTAGCAGGCGCCGTTTCCGAAGCGGGCGGCCTTGGCATTATTTCCGCTATGAACGCAAACGCAGAGTACCTGCGCGAGCAGATTAAAATTGCAAGAGAACTGACCGATAAGCCCTTTGGTGTGAACATCATGCTGATGAGCCCGTTCGCGGACGAGGTGGCAAAGGTGGTCGCGGAGGAAAAAGTGGCGGTCGTAACGACCGGCGCGGGTAACCCCTCCAAATATATGAAAGACTGGCTTGCGGCCGGCATTAAGGTTATCCCGGTCGTGGCATCCGTCAGCATGGCACGCCTGATGCAGCGCGTGGGCGCCTGTGCGGTCATTGCGGAGGGCGGCGAAAGCGGCGGCCATATCGGCGAAACGACCACCATGGCGCTTGTGCCGCAGGTGACGAGCGCAGTGACGATTCCGGTCATCGCGGCGGGCGGCATCGGCGACGGCCGCGGCGTGGCGGCAGCATTCATGCTGGGTGCTGTGGGCGTGCAGCTCGGCACGCGTTTCTTGGTTGCAAAGGAGTGCGGTGTGCACCAGAACTACAAAAACAAGGTCTTAAAGGCCAATGATATTGCGACGATGTCTACCGGCAAGCGTCTCGGTCACCCGGTGCGCAGCATCAAGAACCCGTACACAAAGGAATATTTTAAGCTTGAGTACAGCAATATTTCCGACGAGGAGCTTGAAGCGTACGGCAGAGGCTCTCTGTACCGTGCGGCCGTGGAGGGCGACGAAAAGACCGGCTGCTTCCTTGCGGGCCAGATCGCCGGCATGGTGAACAAAGAGCAGACCGCAAAGGAGATCATCGAAGAGATCTTCACGCAGGCGGAAGACGTGCTGAAGGGGGCGACCAAATGGGTAAAGTAGCCTTTGTTTTCTCCGGTCAGGGCGCACAGTACAGCGGCATGGGCAAGTCCCTTTATGAGCACAGCGCGGCGGCGAAGAACGTGTTTGACACGGCGGAGAGCATCCGCCCCGGCACGAAGAACCAGTGCTTCTCCGGCACCTTGGAGAAGATCAGCATCACGAAAAACACGCAGCCGTGCCTGTTCTGCGTTGACCTTGCGGCGGCAGAAGCGTTGCGTGAAGCGGGCATCACGCCCGACATGACGGCGGGTTTCTCGCTCGGCGAAGTGGCGGCGGTGACGTTTGCGGGCATCTTTACAACGGAAGAGGGCTTCTCGCTCGTCACAAAGCGCGGCGAAGCGATGCAGGCGGCAGCCGAGCAGGCAGACAGCGCCATGGCGGCGGTTTTGAAGCTGCCGAACGAAAAGGTTGAGGAGCTGTGCCGCATGCATCAGAGCGTGTTCCCGGTAAACTACAACTGCCCGGGTCAGCTCGTCGTGGCGGGTCTGAAAACGACTTTGCCGGATTTCCTTTCCGACGTTGCCGCAAACGGCGGCAGAGCCGTACCGCTGAATGTGAGCGGCGGCTTCCATTCTCCGTTTATGGAGAGCGCTTCTGCGCGTCTGCACGATGTTTTGGAGACGATGGACGTGGAGGAGCCGACCGTGCCGGTCTACGCGAACTACACGGCGGAGCCGTACACGAAAGAAACGGCAAAAGAACTGCTGACACAGCAGGTGGCACACCCGGTGCGCTGGCAGCAGACCGTTGAAAAAATGATTGAGGCGGGCGTGGATACGTTTGTTGAAGTAGGCGCAGGCAAAACGCTGTGCGGCCTCATCAAAAAGACGAGCCGCGCGGTGAAGGTATATAACGTGGAAGACGCGGAGACGCTTTCGGCAGCGGTGCAGGCGATCCGTGCAGAAGGAGAAAACGCATGAGCTTAAACGGCAAAACGGCGCTCGTTACGGGCGCATCCAGAGGCATCGGCCGCGCCATTGCGCTGCGCCTTGCCGAAGACGGCGCGAATGTGGCGGTCATCTACGCAGGCAGCGCCGATAAGGCCGAAGCTGTTGTGAACGAAATCACGGCGCTTGGCGTAAACGCAAAAGCATACCGGTGCAACGTGGCAGATTCCGCCGCGGTGAACGAAACCGTGAAAGCGGTGACGAACGACCTCGGCAAGATCGATATTCTCGTCAACAACGCGGGCATCACACGCGACGGCCTGATGCTGCGCATGAAGGACGAGGATTTTGATGCGGTGCTCGACACGAATTTGAAGGGCGCGTTCAACATGATTCGCGCGTGCTATTCCGGCTTTATCCGCAAGAAAAGCGGCAGAATCATCAACATTTCCTCTGTTTCCGGCATTATGGGCAACGCAGGGCAGGCGAATTATTCCGCTTCAAAGGCGGGTGTCATCGGTTTGACGAAATCCGTGGCGCGCGAACTTGCTTCCCGCGGCATCACCTGCAACGCAGTGGCGCCGGGCTTTATCCAGACGGACATGACAGAAAATCTCGGCGACAACAATCCGCTTTTAAACAGCATCCCGCTAGGCAGAATGGGCAAGCCGGAGGATATTGCGGCGGCAGTGGCGTTTTTGGCTTCCGACAGCGCGGCATACATTACGGGCGAAGTGCTGAAGGTAGACGGCGGTTTGGCTATTTAAAACCTGTGAACTTTGAGATTTTACGGGCTTGAAAAGTTCTTATTGATTAAGTTTTCAACGTAAAAAGATAAATCGGTTCAAAACTTTCAAGAGAAAGGAGTGCTTCCGTTTCGGAAGCCTGAAAAATATGGAAAGAAGAGTAGTTATCACGGGTCTCGGCGCAGTTACCCCGATCGGCAACGATGTGGATACGTTCTGGGAAAACCTGAAAGCCGGCAAGTGCGGCATCACGAAAATCACGAAGTTTGACTCCACGGACTTTAAAGCGCATGTGGCGGCGGAGGTCAAGGATTTTGACCCGCTGCTGTACATGGATAAGGGCGAAGTGCGCAAGAACGACCCGTTCTCTCAGTTTGCCATCGCGGCGGCAACGCAGGCGGTGAACGACAGCGAGATCATGGGCAAGATCGACCCGGAGCGCTTCGGCGTGTATTTCGGTTCCGGTATCGGCGGCATCCAGACGTTCTCCAATCAGATGACGGCGCTGAACGAAAAGGGCCCGCGCCGCGTTTCCGCGTACTTTATCCCGATGCTCATTGCGAATATCGCGGGCGGCAACATCGCCATTAAGTTCAACGCGCAGGGCTCCTGCCTGCCGATCACCACGGCGTGCGCGACGAGCAACAACGAGATCGGTGAAGCGTACCGCGCCATTAAGCACGGCTATCTCGATGCCATCATCGCCGGCGGCGCGGAAGCAGCCATCGTCCCTGTGGGCGTGGCGGGCTTCGGCAATATGACGGCGCTGACCACCTGCCCCGACCCGGAAGACGCTTGCTGCCCGTTTGATAAGCGCAGAAGCGGCTTTGTCATGGGCGAGGGCGGCGCGGCGCTCATTCTCGAAGAATATGAGCACGCAAAGGCGCGCGGCGCGAGAATGTACGCGGAGATCGTGGGTTACGGCGCTACGGACGACGCGCATCACATGACTGCCCCGGATCCGGAGGGCAACGGCGGCGCAAGAGCCATCCGCATGGCATACGAAGAAGCGGGCGCGGACATTGCAAACGAGAAAATTTACATCAACGCGCACGGCACCAGCACGCCGCTCAACGAGCGCAGTGAGACGCTGGCCATTAAAAAGGCGTTCGGCGAGCACGCATATGACGTTGTCATCAGCTCTACAAAGTCCATGACGGGCCACATGTTGGGCGCGGCCGGCGCGGTGGAGGCCATTGCTTCCGCGCTGGCGGTGAAAGAGGGCATCGTTCCGCCGACCATCAACTACAAAGAGCCGGACCCGGACTGCGACCTTGATGTCTGCCCGAACGAAGCGAGAAAGGTTGACCTTGACCTCGCCCTGTCCGTTTCCCTCGGCTTTGGCGGCCACAACGCTTGTATTGCAATTCGCAAGGTTTTGTAGTAAAATATAGGGTACGACACCGCAGGGCATCTGCGGGAATACCCGGATAAATACCGCTTGATTCAACGGAGGGACGTTTGTGAATATTAAAGATATTGCGGCTTTGGCGGAGATCGTCAAGCAGAACGAGCTGACGAAGCTGGAAATAAACGGCGAAAATATCGTCATTGAGCGCGCCGCGCAGGTCATGCAGGCGGCGCCGATCCTGAACGCCGTGCAGCCCGCCGTGCCGGAGCAGATGCACACGACGGAGCCCATTGCGGAAGTAAAGGAGAAAGAGGGCGTTTATGTAAAAAGCCCTGCCGTAGGCGTGTTTTACGCCGCGCCGTCTCCGGACAGCAAGCCGTTCGTCGCCGTGGGCGACACGGTGCACAAGGGTGACACGCTCTGCATCATTGAGGCCATGAAGCTGATGAACGAGATCAACAGCGAAATGGACGGCGAGATTGCCGAGATTTGCGTCGGCAACGGGCAGGTCGTCGAATACGACCAGCCGTTGTTCCGCATTATTTAAGATGAAAAGCTCCCGGAGCGCCGCCCAAAAAATGCGCGTCCCCGGGATTTTTCCGTGGAAAGGAATACGTTAGATGAACAAGGAAGAGATCAAAAAGATCCTGCCGCACCGCGAGCCGATGCTCCTCGTAGACGAAGTGGAGCTCGTTGACGGCAAAGCGTTCGGCAAGTGCCACATCCGCGGTGACGAATACTTTTTGCAGGGCCATTTTCCGGGCAACCCCATCGTACCGGGCGTGATTCAGTGCGAAATGCTGGCGCAGAGCGCCTGCGTGCTGCTCGCAGACGGTGCATCGGAGGGCATGACCCCGGTGTTTACGAGCCTCGATAAGGTGAAGTTCCGCGGCATGGTGAAGCCCGGTGATACACTGGAGACCGAGTGCGAGCTTGTGCGCCAGCGCGGCATGTTCTATTTTGCAAAGGGTACGGGCCGCGTAAACGGCAAGGTCTGCGTTTCGGCAGAGTTCTCGTTTGCGCTCGTCAAGGCGTAAGCCCGGCGGAAAGGAACAGGCTATGTTTACAAAACTGCTTATCGCGAACCGCGGCGAAATCGCGGTGCGCATTATTCGTGCCTGCAAGGAAATGGGCATCCGCACCGTGGCGGTGTATTCCAAGGCGGACGCGGAGTCTATCCACGTGGCGCTGGCCGATGAAGCCATCTGCATCGGCGAGGCGGCGGCGAAGGACAGCTATTTGAATCAGGAGCGCATCATCAGCGCGGCCATTGCGTCGAAAGCGCAGGCCATTCACCCCGGCTACGGCTTTTTGGCGGAAAATGCTTCGTTTGCGAAGCTGTGCAAAAAGTACGGTATCGCGTTTGTGGGCCCGTCCGGCGAACTCATCGACCGCATGGGCGATAAGGACGCCGCACGCAGACTGATGAAAGTGTCCGGCGTGCCGATTATTCCGGGCAGCAGCATTTTGGAAAATGTTGACGAAGCAAAAAAGGCGGCAAAGGAGATCGGCTACCCTGTCATGTTAAAAGCATCGGCAGGCGGCGGCGGCAAGGGCATTCGACTTGTAAAGACCGAGGACGAGCTGGAACAGGCGTTTAAAACGGCATCAAGCGAAGCGCAGCAGGCGTTCGGTGACGGTCGCATGTACATGGAAAAATACATTTACCCGGCAAAACACATAGAAGTGCAGCTGCTCTGTGACGAGCAGGGGCACGTGGTGTGCCTTGGCGAACGCGAGTGCTCCATTCAGCGCAATAACCAGAAGCTGATTGAAGAATCCCCCTCGCCCGGTGTGACAAAGGAAAAGCGCGCCGAGCTGTTTGAGGCGGCGACGAAAGCGGCGAAAGCCGTGGGCTATGTAAACGCCGGTACGGTGGAATTTTTGATGGACCGCGACAAGAATTTCTATTTTATGGAAATGAACACGCGCCTTCAGGTAGAGCATCCGGTTTCGGAGCTCGTCACCGGCAAAGACATTGTAAAGTGGCAGATCCGCATTGCAGCGGGTGTAGAACTTGACTGCACGCAGGCAGACATTAAAGTGCGCGGCGCGGCGATCGAGTGCCGCATCAACGCGGGCGGCGTGGGCAAAGTGAATTTCCTGCACATTCCGTCCGGCCCGTGGGTGCGCTTTGATACGTTCTTATATCAGGGCTACGAGGTGCCGCCGTTTTACGATTCCATGCTCGGCAAGATGATTGTGTTTTCTTCGACAAGAGAAGAAGCGATACGCAAGATGCAGTCTGCCTTGTGCGAGCTTGTCATCGGCGGTTTGCCAAACAACATTGAAGATCAGATCGATATTATCCGCGACCCCGTTTTCCACAGCGGAGATTATTATACGGACTTCATCAAAAACCGTGAGGGCTGAGGAAGTTCATTTACCGAAGGGAGTAGACCGTTATGAATTTGATGGGTCTGTTCCGCTCGCCCCAGAATGAGCTGGAAAAGGGCGGAAAACAACTGAAAAACCCGCAGGAGGAGCAGCACGAGATCACAATGACATGCCCGAAGTGCGGCACGCAGACCCCGGTCTCCGAGCTTTGGGACGACCTGAACGTCTGCCGCTGCGGCCACCATTTCCGCATGACGGCACGCCAGCGCATCAGCTTTTTGGCGGACGACGATACGTTTACGGAGCTCGATGCCGACATGACGAGTCATGACATTCTGGAGTTTCCGAACTATGAAAATAAACTGAAAAGCGCGCGCCTTGCGACCCGAGAAAAGGAAGCCGTTGTCTGCGGCACCGCAAAGGTAATGGGCGAAGGCTGCGCCGTGTTCTGCATGGACCCGCATTTTATGATGGGCAGCATGGGCACGGTTGTCGGCGAGAAGATCACGCGTTTGTTTGAGTATGCCACAGAGCACCGTCTGCCTGTTATCGGCTTTACGGCGGCAGGCGGCGCCAGAATGCAGGAGGGCATTTTGTCTTTGATGCAGATGGCGAAAACGAGCGGCGCGGTACGCCTGCACAGCGATGCAGGGCTCTTTTATCTCACCGTGCTGACCGACCCCACAACGGGCGGCGTGACGGCGAGCTTTGCCATGGACGGCGACATCATCATGGCGGAGCCGGGTGCAATGGTCGGTTTTGCCGGTGCGCGTGTCATTGAACAGACCATCCGCAAAAAGCTGCCGGAGGGCTTCCAGCGCGCGGAGTTCCTTTTGGAGCACGGCTTTATTGATCTCATCACGCCGAGAAGTCGGCAGCGTGAAGTGATCGCGCGGCTTTTGCGTCTGCACAACGAGGGCAAACAGGATGCCTGCGTACAGCAGGCGGATGCAGGTGAGACAAAGGAGGCTGAAGCATAATGGCAACGGCATACGAAAAGGTTCAACTTGCTCGCGGCAAGGGACGCCCGAGCGGCCTCAGCTTCATTCAGAATATTTTCCCGGATTTCATTGAGCTGCACGGCGACCGCCGTTTTGCGGATGACCCCGCGGTCATCGGCGGCATCGCGACGCTCGGCGGCCGTGCGGTGACGGTCATCGCCATCGAAAAAGGCGCAGACACAAAGGATAAGGTTTACCGCAACTTCGGTTCGCCGAACCCGGAGGGCTACCGAAAGGCGCTGCGCCTGATGAAGCAGGCAGAGAAATTCCATCGCCCGGTCATTTGCTTTGTGGATACCTCCGGCGCGTTCTGCGGCATCGGCGCAGAGGAGCGCGGGCAGGGACAGGCCATTGCCGAAAACCTTGTGGAAATGATCGGGCTGAAAACGCCGGTCATCTCGATTTTGGTCGGTGAAGGCGGCAGCGGCGGCGCACTTGCGCTGGCGGTTGCGGACCGCGTGTGGATTTTGGAGAACGCCGTGTATTCCGTCGTTTCCCCGGAGGGCTGCGCGAGCATTCTCTGGAAAGATGCAAAGAAAGCGAAGGAAGCCGCAGAGTGCCTGCATCTTACCGCGCAGGACATGGAAAAGCTTGGCGTTGTGGAACGCGTCATCAGTGAATCCGGCAAAACGAAGGCGGAGCTTTTCAGCCGAGTGAAAGAGATGCTTGCCGTGCAGACGGACGAGCTGTGCAAAAAAGACACCGAGACGCTTTTAAAAGAGCGGTATGAGCGGTTTAGAAAGTATTAAAACGCAAAAAAATTAAGACCGACGAAAACGCTGTGGTTTTCGCCGGTCTTTTCATGTTCCGAAAAATCGGTTGTTTTAGGAACACACCGTATTATTCCCCAAACACATGCTTCACGTTTTCCTGCTCGAACTGTTTGTTGTAGAGATCGGCGTAGTAGCCTTTGTTTTGAAGCAGTTCTTCGTGCGTGCCCTGCTCGATGATCTTGCCTGCGCGGACAACCAAAATAAGGTCGGCGTGGCGGATGGTCGAGAGGCGGTGCGCAATGAGGAACGAGGTTCGGTTTTCAAGCAGCGTCGAAATGGCGTGCTGAATGAGCTCCTCGGTTTTGGTATCGATGGACGCGGTGGCTTCGTCTAAGACGAAGATGCGCGGGTCGGCCAGCACGGCTCTTGCAAACGAGATGAGCTGCTTTTCGCCGGTGGACAGCTGGTCTCCGCCCTCGCCGACGTCGCTGTCGTAGCCGTTTTCCATGTGCATGATGGCGTCATGTGCACTGACGAGCTTTGCAGCGGCCTCAATCTCCTCGTCCGTCGCGTCTAAGCGGCCGTAGCGGATATTATCGCGCACGCTGCCGGAAAAGAGGTGCGGCGTTTGCAGCACGTAGCCGATGCTGGAGTGCAGCCACAGCATGGAGCGCTCGCGATAATCCTTGCCGTCAATGAGGATGCGGCCCTCAGTGGGCTCAAAGAAGCGGCAGGCAAGGTTGACGAGCGTGCTTTTGCCCGCGCCCGTTTCGCCGACAATGGCGACCGTGGTGCCGGCGGGAATATCGAGCGAAAAATGTTCTAAGACGTTTTCTACGCCGTCCGGGTAGCGGAACGTCACGTCGTCAAACGTGATGTGACCCTGAATCGGCTCCCAGTTTTCTCTTTTCGGGTCGAATGCGGTGCCGTATTTTTCAATGACTTCAGGCGTATCTTTGATGAGCGGCTCGCGCTCCAAAAGGGCGGAGACACGCTCAATGTTGACCTGCGTGGAAATAAAATTCGAGATGGTGCGCGCAAGCTGCTGTACCGGGTCGGCAATAATCAAAGCATAGTTGATGAACACGGTCATTTCGCCGACGGTGATGTCGCCGAACAGCACCATGTTGCCGCCCTGATTCAGGACCATCGCAACGCCGATGGCGGTCAGAAAGCTGATGATCGGAATATACACGGCATTTAACCGCACGGCGCGGATCGTTGTGGAGCGCATGTCCTCCGCGACTTTTTCGAACGCTTTGTCGTTCTTTTCTTCGATGACGAGCGTTTTGGATGTTTTTGCGCCGGAGATGCCTTCGTTATAATGACGGGTGACCTCGGCATTGATGGCGCGCACGCGGCGGTTCACTGCCAAAATTTTCTTCTGGAACACGACCGTGATGACGGCGATGATCGGGATAATCGCGATGAGGATGAGTGCGAGCTTCCAGTTGACGAACAGCATGATGACAACGCAGCCAAGCACGTACATGGAGCTCCAGAAAATATCCACAAGGCTCCACGCCAAAACCGTGCCGATCTTGCCGGTATCGCTCATTAAACGCGCCATAATGGTGCCGACGGGCGTTGTGTTGTAGTAGGAAAAGTCGAGCGTCTGCAAATGGTCGAAAAGCTTGCGCTTTAAGTCGCGGCCTAAGTACATTTCAACCTTTAAGGCGTAGATTGCCATTAAAATGGTTGTAATGGTCTGCACGACGACCATGGAAAGGTAAACGGCCGTGAAGGGAATGAGGCCTTCCGTTGTGCGCGGCTCGATGAAATTATCCACGGCGTAGCCGGAAAAAAGCGGCTGCACCATGTCAAAACAGGCGCCGAGGATCATCAGTGCGATGATTAAAATCATCTGCCACTTATACGGGGCAAGGAACGGAAGCAGCTTTGCCCACGTTTGTAAGGATTTGTTTTTGATTTTCATATTGGTAAATACCCCGTGCGCGGCTTAAGTAGCCGAGCGCTGTGTGTCGTAAATGCGTTTATAGATGCCGTCTTCCTTCGAGAGCGTTTCGTGCGTGCCGCGCTGCACGATGCGACCCTTATCCATGACAATGATCTGGTCGGCATTCATGATGGTCGTGATGCGGTGGGCGATCAAAATCGTTGTGCCGCGCACGTTTTTGTTGATGGATTCGCGAATCTTCGCGTCGGTTTCCATATCCACGGCGGAAAGAGAGTCATCGAAAATTTTGATCGGCGTGTTCTGCATGAGCATACGGGCGATGGCGACGCGCTGTTTCTGACCGCCGGAGATCGTCACGCCGCGCTCGCCGATCTGCGTATCGTAGCCTTCGGCAAAGCGGTCGATGGTGTCGTCGATGACGGCAAGGCGGGCATACTTGCGCACGCTTTCAATATCGTGGCGATTGGAACCGTCCGAAATGGTGTCCTTAAAGCTCTTTGAGAACAGGAACGGTTCCTGCAAAACAATGCCGATATTGCCACGCAGGTGCGAAAGCGCGATGTTGCGGATATCCACGCCGCCGATGGTGATCTCGCCGGAGCCTTCCGGCAGCTCGTATAGGCGGTCTAAAAGGTAGGTCAGCGTGCTTTTGCCGCTGCCCGTGGAGCCCAAAATGCCGAGCGTGGTGCCTGCGGGAATTTTGAGGTCAATGTCATGCAGCACTTCGCCGGAAGTGCCGTAGGAGAAGTTGACGTGCTTAAACACAATGTCGCGGTCCATGGGCGGGGTAACGGGGGTTTCCGCATCCTTTTCCGGCTCCGCGTCGAGAATTTCAAAAATACGCTTGGAGCTGATGCCGGTTTTTGAAAGCTCGCTCAAAAGACGACCGAGGCTGCGTGTAGGCCACACAAGCATGGAATTGTACGCGACGAACGCGAGGTATTCGCCCTCCGTGATGGCGCCGTCCACGACGAACACGATGCCGGCGGCGATGATCGTCAACACCTGAATGCCGGAAAGCAAATCGCCGATGCCCCAGTTGACGCCCATCACGTGGCCGAGGCGCACCCAGAGGTCGGAGAAGAGGTCGTTCTGCTTATTGAATTTGTCTTTTTCAAAGCGCTCGCGGCCGAACGCGCGCACCACGCGCACGCCGGTCAGGTTTTCCTGCACCATGGCGGTCAGCTTGCCTTCGGCTTCATCCGCAATGCGGAAGCGGTCTCCCACGATGACGAAGAAGATCATGGAATACCCCACGACGATCGGGATAAAAATAAAGGCGATAAGCGCGAGCTTTGCGTTCATGGCAAACATCAAAGCAAGTGAGACGACGATGAGAAACACCACGCGCACAAGCTCCATCATCTGGTCGTTGATAAAGTTGTGAATGAGGTCGACATCCTGCGTGCATCTCTGGATGATGTCGCCGGTCTGGTTTTTGTTGTGCCATGCGTAGGGCAGGCGCTGAATGTGCGAAAACAGCGTGTTGCGGATCTTCGTCACGGTGCCTTCGCAGCCCTTTGCCATATTCATGCGCGAAAGGTACGTGGAAATGCCCGCGAGCACCGCGAACAAAAGCGACGCTAAGGCGCATAAAATGAGATTTTGACGTAAGAAATCCCGCCCGCCCATGTTTTCAATCTGTGTCGCCAAAAACGCGGGGAGGTTGAACGGGGAATCGTTGATGACGGAGTCTACCGTCACGCGGATGATCTGCGGTGTCATGTACCCGGCGAAGACCGAGATCGCCATGGTGAGCAGCGCCAGCACAAAATTGTGGCGCAGTCCCTTTGTAAAGGAGTAAAACCGCAGAATGGTCGTGCGTTTTTCCTTTTTCACAATATACCGGTTGCCTTTCCGGTGCGCATTTTGTCTAAACAAAAAAGGAGAAGTCGGCCACACCTCAAGCTGCTTCTTGCCCGCGCGGTTTCCCGGCGGTATGGACATCCTTTTGCGCACCTCACACTGTGCCGGGTGTTTAGTATCGGCACAGAAAAACGGGTCGAAGCCAAAGCTTCGAGCCCTTCACAGCGTGTATGCCGCAAAAACCGCTTGTTTTGTGTCCCGCTGCCGAACGCCATGAACACACAGGTTTTTACGGTATGAGCCCGGAAACAGACACGGCTTTCCAAACCCATAGTATGACGGTGATTTAACTTTAACATCACAGATACAAAAAGTCAATCGTGTTGAGCAAAAATTTTGTTAGAAAATATAAGTTTTGTGTGCGGCAGGCGTGCAACAAGGGAGCCGAATAGACTTTTTAGCGCTAAATAGACTGAAAATTACAGCTTTGGGGGCATCTGCGAAGAAAATTCACAAATTATCCCTTGCTATTTTGAAACATGCGGATTATAATATGAATATATCTGGTATCGAAAACCATATAAAAGAAAAATAAAAAACAGTTTTAAAATAAAGAATCGGGGCAGGTCCCCGGAGAAAGGGTGAAACGTATGGATATGCAGACGGCATACGCCGGTTACGGTGCAAGAAAGGTTTGGCATAAGGAAGACAGGATGCGGCTGTCTTTGCCGCTGTATTCGCTTGGGGAAGAGATCTTCTCCGCTGTATCACACGGTGTGGGCGCGCTGTTCGGTGCGGCGGCGCTCGTTATGTTATTGTGGTTCTGCGAAAAGAGTCTTGTGAACGTCGTCAGCGTCAGCATTTTCGGCGGCACAATGGTTTTGCTCTACACGGTCTCCACCCTCTATCACGCATTGAATGTGAACCGCGCGAAAAAGGTGTTTCGCGTGCTCGACCATTGCACGATTTATCTGCTCATCGCAGGCACCTATACGCCCATCACGTTATGCTGCATCGAGGGCAGGCAGGGCATCGTCATGTTCGCGGCCGTGTGGGCTGCGGCGGTGCTGGGCATTATTTTAAACGCCGTCAATATGGAAAAATTCAAGGTCGTTTCGATGATCTGCTACCTGATGATGGGCTGGGTCGTCGTACTGGCATTTAATACGGTCGCGGCAAAAATGCCGGGTGTGGGATTAAACTGTCTCATCGCGGGCGGCGTGGCGTACACCGTAGGCGCGGTGCTGTACGGCCTCGGCAAAAAAGTGCCGTACATGCATGCCGTGTGGCACCTGTTTGTCTTAGCCGGCAGCGTGCTGCATACGCTGAGCGTGTTTACGGTAATTATTTGATAATTGACTTTTCTATAAAAATCACAAACCGAAAGGATTAAGCTGCATGAAGGTATCCGAATTTACATTTGATTCCAGCACGGCACATAACAAAATTTTCACCCGCCTGTATGAGCCGGACGGCGAACCGAAGGCTGTTTTGCAGATTTCGCACGGCATGGCGGAGCATAGTGCGTTGTATAAACCGTTTTGCGAATACATGGCGCAGCGCGGTTTTGTCGTTGTCATCAACGATCACCTCGGCCATGGCCGCAGCGTGACCTCCGGCGCGCTCTATGGGCATTTCGGCGAAAAGGGCGGCCTCTATAATGTCGTCGAGGATCAGCGCAATTTGCAGAGCATCATGCGCGAAAAATATCCCGAGCTGCCGTATTTTCTCATGGGACACAGCATGGGTTCGTTCATCGCACGCGAATTTGCGGCCGCCTACGGCAACTCCCTCACGGCGGTGGTATTTATGGGTACCAGCGCGGGCATTTCGACTGCCATGTGGAAAGCCGAGCGCGCGTACCTCAACATGCTGAAAAAGACAAAGGGCGCACGGGCGAAAATCCCATCGCTTGAGAAGATCGCCACGGGCCCGTACAACAAGAAATTCAGGCCCAACCGCACAAATTACGACTGGGTGACGAGTAAGGAAGAGGAAGTGGATCGCTTTGTAAACGACCCGCTGTGCGGCTTCCCGCTCACGGTGCAGGGGTATATCGACCTCGGCACGCTTTTGTACGCCATCAACACCGACCAGTGGTACCGCCGTGTGCCGAAAGACCTGCCGATTTTGCTCATCTCCGGCGAAAACGATCCCGTGGGCGATATGGGCAAGGGTGTGCGCCGTGTGTTTGATAAATTGAATAAAACCGGGCACGACGTGAAGCTGACGCTTTACCCGCGCATCCGCCACGCGCTCATCACCGAGATGAACAGTGCGCAGGTCTACGAAGACCTGTATGCTTTCTTCTCGTCGCACCTGCCGAAGGCGGAAGAGCCGGTTTCCGAAAAAGAGACGGAAGCAGAGCCTAAAGTTTCTACAGAAACGGAAAAATCCGTTGAAAATCCTGCTGCGGAAGAAGAAAAAGAGACCGAAGCGGCAGCCGCCGAAAAATACGACGACATGCCGGAAGAAAACGCAGAGTTCCCCGTGATTTGAAAATAGAAAAGCCAAGCGAGCAGCCGTTCTTTGCCCGGTTTTCCGGACAGGGCGGCTGCTCGGCTTTTGCAGAGCGCCAATCTTGCGCCGCATGAAAAACCGTGTTATAATTATCCAAAAGATCGGTGGGGAAACGGAGTGTGCAAAATGGAGAAACACAAAAGGGAAAGCGAATTTGACAACGAAACATTCTTTGAGGAATACGCAAAAATGGCGCGCAGCGTAGACGGCCTGGAGGCCGCCGGAGAGTGGCATCAGCTGCGGCCGCTGTTCCCGGCGCTCGAGGGCAAAACCGTTCTGGATCTCGGCTGCGGTTACGGCTGGCACTGCCGTTATGCCGCTGAGCAGGGTGCCAAAGCGGTGCTGGGCATTGACCTGAGCGAGAAAATGCTGGAGTCAGCCGCATGGCGCACGAGAAGCGCAGCCGTCACATATCGTCTTTGCGGCATCGAAGACTATGAATACCCCGAAAACACATGGGACTGCGTGATTTCAAACCTTGCCCTGCATTATATTGCAGATCTGGACACCGTTTTCAGGAAGATTTATAAAACCTTAAAGCCGGGCGGCACGCTGCTTTTTAATATCGAGCATCCGTCATTTACGGCAGGTGTCGATCAGGATTGGATTTACAGCGAAGACGGAAAAATACTTTACTGGCCGATCGATCAGTATTTCATGCCGGGCGAGCGGGTCACAAATTTCCTCGGCTGCATCGTAAAAAAGCAGCATCACACGCTGCAGCAGATTTTAATGGGCGTGCTGAACAGCGGCTTTACGCTTAAAGCCGTAGAGGAAGCCGTGCCGCCCGAAGGCATGATGGATGTCCCCGGTATGGAAGACGAGCTGCGCCGCCCGATGATGCTTCTGGTCAAAGCCGAAAAATAAAATACAGGGCTTTATAAAGCTTTATAAACTTTGAAAAACCGCGCTCTGCATGGATGTTATCCTCTGTGCAGAGCGCGGCTTTTGCATATAACCCCCTTTTGGCGCGTATATATGGCACAAAGGAGGGAAGGTGTATGTACGGCGTTTTGAGCTTGCATTCGCATCGTGTGCCGAGAGTCGGTGCGTTTTATCGCTTTTTGCCCGCATGGCTGCGCAGAACGGCGGCCGCAGTGCTGACGCTCGGCGCCATCGGGGCGCTCGGCGCGGTTTTAACGGTCATGGCGGAGGACCCCGGCGTGCGCGTGCCGGTCATCATGTATCACGCCGTCATGGACGATGCTTCGCGCCTTGGCAAATATGTCATTTCGCCGGAGGAGCTCGAAAGTGATTTCAAGTGGCTTTCGGAAAACGGCTACACGGCAATTTTATCCGAAGACCTCATAAACTACACAGAAAACGGCGCCGCGCTGCCTGAAAAACCGATTTTGCTGACGTTTGACGACGGGTATTACAATAACTACTTATACGCTTATCCCACCGCAAAGCGGTACGGCATGAAATTTGTGCTTTCTCCCATCGGAAAATACGCCGACCTCTACACCGAAACGCCGGACAAAAGCCCGTACTATGCGCACTGCACATGGGATATGCTGCGCGAAATGCAGTCTTCCGGCGTGGTGGAAATTGCGAACCACACGTATGACTTGCACAGCTCGGACGGCGCGCGGCTCGGAACAAAGCAGCTTTCCGGGGAATCTCCGGAAGACTACACGAAGCTTCTCACCGAAGACGTGACGCTTTTTCAGCAGAAAGCAGAAGAAAACCTGCAAAGTAAGCCTGTTCTGTTTGCGTATCCGTTCGGCGCAGTGAGTGAGGGAGAGCCGGAGATTATCAAAAACCTCGGGTTTAAAATCACGCTTTCGTGCGAGGAGCGCATCAACACCGTCACGCGTGCCCCGGAAAGCTTATATTACCTCGGCCGCTACCTGCGTCCATCGGGCGTGAACAGCGAGGCGTTTTTTGAACACATTTTGAAAGCGTGATGTAGGAGGTTTCTTATGCCGACAATCTATTTAAGCCCGTCCATTCAGCCGCACAATAAGTATTTGACAGAGGGCGATGAGCAGTACTGGATGAACCGCATCGCGGACGACATGGTGCCCATGCTGGAGCGAAACGGCATCAACGTTGTGCGCAACACGCCGAACACGTCGCTTGGGCAGGCGATACGCGAATCGAACGCCGGGAATTACGATTTGCATTTGGCGCTGCACTCGAACGCCGGGCCGTCAAATTTGGCGGGGAAGCTGCGCGGGCCGGATGTGTACTATTATCCGTACAGCGCTTCCGGCAAGCGCGCGGCGGAGCTTATTGCCGATGAACTGCGGAAAATTTACCCCGACCCCGACCTTGTGAGCACAGTGGCGACGACACGCCTTGCGGAGATCACGAAAACGAGCGCACCGGCGGTCCTCGTAGAGATCGCGTACCATGACAACGCCGAGGACGAAGCGTGGATCAAAAACAATATCACCGTGATTGCCGAAGCACTCACCCGCGCAGTGTGTGTGTACCTCGAGATGAACTGCGCGCTGTGAACGAGAGTTTCTCGGCGTTTGTCCGTGTTTTGACAGCGGTTTTGTGGGGGCCGCACGTGCTGCTTTTGATTTTGCTTGCGGGCGTGTGGTTCACGCTGCGCGGGCGGTTCATGCAGGTGACAAAGCTGCCGCGCATGACGCGCGGGGCATTGTGCGGCACGCAGCGCTGTGGGGGATTTTCCGCATTTCAGTCATTGACGGCGTCGCTTGCCGGCTCGCTCGGCACGGGGAATATTCTGGGTGTTGCGGCGGCAATCCTGGTCGGCGGCGCGAGCGCGATTGTCTGGATGTGGATCGCGGCGTTTTTCGGCATGATGACCGTATATGCCGAGGGCGTTTTGGCGGCAAAATTCGGCACGAAAAACGCCCCCGGCGCGATCGGCTATGTGCAGAAGGCGTTCGGGCGGCACGGCGCAAAAATTTATGCCGCAGGCTGTGTGCTTTCGGCGCTCGGCATGGGCACCATGGCGCAGACCGGCGCGGCATCGTCGGTGCTGGTGCCCATGGGTGTGCCGCGCGTGCTTGCGGGCGTTGTATTTGCGGGGCTTTTGCTTCTTTGCGTGCGCGGCGGCCTGCCGAAAGCCGTGCGCGTCACGGAAAAGCTTGTGCCGTTCATGGCGGGGCTGTTTTTGGCGTTGTGCGCCGCGGTGCTCCTTCTGCGCGGAAGCCATATCCCCGGCGCGGTGCGGAATATGCTGAAAGGTGCGTTTTCGCTGAAAGCCGGTGCGGGCGGCGTATGCGGCATGATTTTAGCCATGCGTGAGGGTATTTCGCGCGGGGTGTTCACAAACGAAGCGGGCCTTGGCAGCGGTACATTCGCGACGTTCCGCACGGAAAATAAGACTCCGGAGCAGATCGGTACACTTGGCGCTTTGCAGGTGTTTATCGACACAATCCTGCTGTGCACAATTACGGCGCTGTGCATGCTGGTGTCACCCGTGCGTGATTTTTCCCCGGAAGCGGCGCTTTCGGTGTTTTCGCTCGTTTTGGGGCGGTTCGGCGAGCTTTCTGCCGGCGTATGCGTGGCGCTTTTCGCGTTTGCATCGGTTTTGGCGTGGAGCTGCTACGGTATGGACGCGCTGCTGTATTTATTGCCGAAAAAAGGCGCGGCGGAAAAAAGAATATACATGGCGTTTTCGGCGCTTTCCTGCTTTTTGGGGTGCATGTCGCCGTTTCTCGGCGTTTTAAATGTATGTGATGCGTTTAACGGCCTGATGGCGCTTTTGAACGTCCCGGCGCTTTTGGTTTTAACGCCGCAGGTTTTTGTAAAACAAATTGCCCAAAAGCCAAAAAAGGTATAGGGCAGCACCGCACAATTGCTGAGGCAAGCGCTGTCGAATCACCCATCAGGCAGGAAACCATAGGCTTCCCGGCGCATTTCTTCGCGAGAGCGCACAACTTCAAGCCGCCAGGCAGGGCC
>NZ_JAVYJC010000012.1:0-47718 GCF_032490475.1 Neglectibacter sp. CSJ-5
TTTACGGTCATGCTGCTGTCCCCTTTGGGTTTCCCCGCCAGGTTAGCCGTTGACCACAGGCCTGAAACCTCACACCTGCCGCTTGCTAAGCGGATTTACTCTGCCCCTTATGGGCGCACTGATGATGTGATTGTGGATGTGCGCCGTATTCATATGCGTAACCACCACGCACTGGTAGCCCTTGAAGTATTTCGCAAACTTCAACCCGATCTCATGCGCTGTATCAAAATCCAGCGGATCGTCCGGGGCGAAGGCTTGGACGATGTGATAATAGCTACGGCCATCTGTTTTGCGGAACTGTTTCTTTACCGCTTCGAATTCATCCTGAGCTGTTTGAGCCATGCAGTTGACACCGGATATGAGACGTTCCACCGTTTTCTCACGGTTTGTAACATAGTCCAGGATACCGCTCAGACTGCGTGAGACAGCAATGAATTTAATGTTTGCCATGCGTTCCGGTACACCTCCGTAAAGGGTTCATAGTTCACCTGCGTGATACGCCCCTGCCGAGCCATGACCGTGAGCTGGTTCAGGTTATTTCCCTGATAGCGCAGCTCCCGCAGGAGCTCATCCATACCTTCAATGACCGTGACCTCACGATCCATAGCCGCCCGGCGCACAAACTCGCTCTCGGTCATATGAGCTGCATCCGCCTTGCGGCGGATGCAGTCCTTTTCCCACCCGGCAACGCGGGCGCGGATAAATTGATTCTTAGCCATGGTGCTCATCACCCTGGCGTGCCGGCATAGTCATCGTCTCGATCTGCTTAGCCAGAGTCTCGTCCCGCACATGCATATAATAGAACTCCAGCATCTTTTCGACTGCAAAGCACTGCTGCCACTCCGCACAGCCAGACAGTGCGGCTTTGCCCTTGCCGGTGAAAAAGTGATCCAACTCTTCACAGGAGACATCCGCGCCGAGTTGATAGAGCATGGCTTCCCGTACATCGCTGAGCATCTCTTCCTTATCGTACTTGTCCATCATAATTTCATAGGGATTATAGGTGTTCTCCGTCATAATCTTTATCTCCTTTAAATTTATTTTTCTTTGTGTTGATAGGGGTGCGGGCTTAGCCCGCCTGCCGAAGGGGTCGGAACGGGGCAATCGCCCCGTTCCGTACCACGAAGGCGAAACTTGTCATTCTCGAAGCGAGAATTTTCGGCGCTGACGCGCACTTCAGCCGCTCTGCGGCGCTTTGCGGAAAAGGCAGTCATCCCGCTTGGTCAAGCATCCATGGCGCATCACCTCCTTCCGTGCAGAACACGCTGCGGTAGGTACTGACATCCGGCACCATGCCTCGCTCCAGCATGATCGCACATTGCAGGGAGCGAAGGCACATTTCCTCATAGACGCTCCGTATCTCGTCGCGGCATCGGCGGGCGAGGGTCTTCTGCTCATCGGTCAAATCACCGCGATGTTCATCGCAGAGAAACAGACGAAGTCCGTCTTCATCAATGGGATCGGCATGATCCTTGTTCCACGCCCACCGGATGTAGCGTACTGTGTCGTGCGTGCGCTGGAGAACCATCATCGGGTCATGGTCTACAATAAAGTTTGCAATCTGCTGCATCATGCGCTTTCCTCCTTCTTTACGTTGCTCCGCTGCTCCAGCTCAGCCAGGCGCTTTTGCACCCGCGCCCGCTCCACACTCTCCTCCGCCCGCTGGAATTGCCGCTGGTAGTTCTGTTCCAACGCCTCCTGAATGGGTCGGATGTTGTAGATAAGGCTGCCGTTGCGCACGCGGCCGTCCTTCGTGATGATGGTGCTGGGTTCGGTACGGATGAGACCTTTTTCCTCCAGACCAGCCACATACTTCCGCACGGTGTTCTCGCTCAGCTGCACCGCCCGACCGATGGTGCGGTAGCTGGGATGGCACTGGTAGGTCCTGCGATCTTCGCAGCGCAGGAGGTAGTTGTAGACGGCGATCTCATGCGAGCTGAGACCGAGGTTGAACACCTCGTTTGGCACGAGGTAGTAATACTTGTTCGGATCTCGCTTAGGCCAGCGCTGGAACATCAGGCATCACCTCCTGTCTGCGCATCGACCCACCGACAGAACTTTTCTTTGGGTACCACGATGCGGCTGCCGATCCGCAGCGCTGGGAAGCCCGTCTCGTGCATGAGCTCATAGGCGCTGGAGATGGACACGCCCAGCACCTGCGCCACCGTGTTCGCGTTGAGGAACAGCGGCAGCTGGTCATAGTTGGTGAATGTGGATTCTTGCATTGGTTTCCTCCTTTATAATTTTTTGTTGAGAGCTGCAAGCAAAAAGCTCCCACTGAAAAAGTGGGAGCAGTATCCGTATTGCAAATTTGGAACCTTATGATAGAATAGAAGCATGAGGAGGTGAGCCGATGCCGCTGGTAAAATACAGGATCTACGAGCTGTCCGCCAGAGCTGTGATCAGCTATGGCAGGCAGCAGGACGGGACATATACCTTCCATCTCAGCGCCGCCGAGACAGAGAAATGCAAATCACTTTCCGCACCTCACGAGCAGGACGATAACGCACTGTTCTATCAGATCATGTGCGTGCTGCACGGCGATGCCTTCACCGGAAGACCCGGTGGGCAGCTGGTGACTGACCTCTCGGACATCATTTTCTATATGGACTTCTCCGGCATCTTCGACCGGAGCGGCGCCAGAAAGAAACACCTGATCCGGCAGGAGAAGGCCAGGGCCCTGTTCCGTCCCGAAGGTGTCAACCTGGACTTTGGCTCCAGGGCACATCGTTACCTCGCCTTTGAGCGTTCGGGCAGCATGAGCCGGCAGGCGCGGCTGGCCTTCATCCGGGAGGATTTTTATGACACGGTGTGCCGCCGCATCATGATGGATATGACCATCGGTGACTGCCAACTCAGCAAGCTCTATGCCTACAACGGCCTGATGCTGTCCAGCGGTATCCGCATTGACGGCATCGGCATTGACCGGCCCCACCGGGTGGTGGTCATCGACAATCCTACGCGCACAGAGCGGAATGTCAGCGTCATCACCGTAGAGGACGACGGAACGCAGAGCAGTACCCGCAAATATCACCGGGTGGAGAAAAAAGAGGACATCGAAATCACCTGCTTCGACGGCGAGGGGCTGATCTCAAAAGAATATGCCCGCGTCGTGGACGAGAAGCTGTGCGGGAAGAAAGTCCACACCTCATTCCAGATCCGTATGCCCTATGTCAAGGGTATGCTGCACGAGGTGGACTTCAAAGACTTCCTGACCCTCTGCGGGACGGACACCATCACCGATCTGTGGGGCATGGAGCATTCCGTCCGGGATGTGGACGTCATCCTCACCAAGAGCATGTTCAAGGGATACGGCTGGCTCACTGCCAGTGGCATGAACTGGGAGGACTACCGGACGGTGTTTCGCAAGTACCGCCATGCGCTGTACATCACCAATGTGAGCAAGGAGAAACCGGAACAGACCACCGAGCTGAACTATCAGTTTCTGACCACCGTTTCCATTCAGGGTGACGAGTTCCGCCCTGCCGATCTACCGGACGGCTGGGACCACAGCCCGGAGACAGACGAGCGAAATTGGCTCACCAAGCAGACGGAACTGGCGTATTACAATTTCTGCGCCGATGAATCGTTTCGGCAGAATTACTTTCTGGAGAAGTTTGAGCGGGTCAGCTGGTGGGAACGACACCAGGGCAAGGACCAGATCCTTGCCGCCGTGCTGAAAAAGAATCCGAGCTTCATCAACGAACCGGTCTATGCCAAGCGACTGGAGGATGAAGCCGATAAAATCGTGGAGCAGTACGCCGTCGGCCGGTTGATCGTAGCGGGAGACAACCGTTATCTTTCCGGTGATCTTCTGGACTTTCTGGCATTTCTGCTCCCGACTGTTCCGCCGCGCAAACGCAGGCAACGGATGTTTTACAGCACCGTCATGACCGACCACTTCCCGGAGAGTTCCTTCTATGCACCCCAGGCGGCCTATGCCCATGACGACGCCTGCACGCTGCTACGCAATCCGCACATTGCCCGCAACGAGGAGCTACAGCTTTCCTTCTACGACGCGAAGGAAGAGAGAAAGCAGATTCGGCATTACTATTTCGGGCACCTGACGGATGTGGTGATGGTGGATTCCAATATGCTGGCTGCGGAGCGGCTGGGCGGCGCTGACTACGACGGCGATATGATCAAGACCATATCTGATCCGATCCTGAATGCCTGCGTCCGCCGCAACTACAACCTCTACCGCTACGAGAAACACAAATCCCTCACCAACACAGAGAACATTCCTCTGCTGATGATCCCTACGGCCCAGCCCCAGATCCGCAGTGCCGACAACTGGGAGGCCCGTTTTGAGACCGTCCGCAGCACCTTCTCCTCCCGCGTCGGTCAGATCTGCAATGCCGCGCTGAATCGCAGCATTATCGCCTACAACGAAAACTCCGACACCGAGGAGCGGGCGCGCTGCCGGGAGGAGACGGAAACATTAGCCATCCTTACCGGGCTGGAGATCGACTCGGCTAAGAGCGGCATCCGCCCCGATCTGGATGAGTACCTGACCCACAAGACCGTCAAGCACAGTGCCTTCCTCAAATATAAGACGCTGGTAGAGGATGCGGAGACCCGGCGCGCCTGGTACGAGCCTACCCATGCGGCCAAGATAAAGGCGTTTTTCAAAAAGGTGGATTGGGACGAGGTGGACTCCAACGTGGAGCGCCTGCCGTATCTGGCACAGCAGCTGAAAAAGAACACGCCGCGCATCAAGGCAAAGCCCACCAAGGACGAAGAAATGTTTTCCTTTGCTGCCCAGCAGCCGGACTGGAGGGAACAGCTGGATTCCGATAAGCTGGCGGCGGTAGCTGCGCTGCTGCATGATTACGATGCCTGCCTCTCCCGCATCCGGGCCTGCCGCGTTCCGTTGAAGGAGAAAAAGCGGAAGAGCGATGTGGAACGCATCCTGTATGCCAGAGGGCAGGAGGATGCATATGATCCCGACGAGCTGTACGCCCTGTTCGGCAGTCTGCCGCCGGAAAGGGTGTCCGCTCTGCTGCACGCCATGAGGGAGCAGGCATGGCACCTCATGGACGGAGATGCACGGGAGCGCTTCCTGCGGGAATGGCTGCCAGAGCCAGAGTTTGAGGATGTTTATGACCTGCTGACCGATTTTCGCTTTGGCGGCTACCGCATCCTGGGAGATATTGTCTGTGATATGGAGGACGAGAACACCGGCAGGGAGAAAAAGCAGCTGTTCCGTGAAAGCGACTCGAAAGCCTTCACTGCCATGATGAGAGCTTTTGCGGACAAGTCCGCTTCCCAGGGCTACCGAGACGCCGTGACGGCCAAGTGCCGGGAGCTGCTGACTGCGATTGTAAGACCGGCTCTGGCCGTGCGCTATGTGGTGGCCCTCGGCAGACGCGACCTGCTGTGGGAGCTGCTGCCGGAGTATATCGAGAAAAATGTTCTGGAGGTGCGGGATGATTAACGAATGGGAAGAATTCTGCGCATATACCGGAACGGTTTCCTATACCGCCAGCAAGAAGAGCGATACGACCTGGCTGGGCCGGTTCACCTTTGCCACGATTTTGGAGTTTGAGGGGATGTCGCGGATTCTAACCGTTCTGGCTCGCGGATACCTGTTCCACGGCAAAGATGGAGCGGTCATTTGGGGTGATCCGCATGACCGGGTCGACCATGCCCGCCGTGCGCTCTGCGCCTGGTGTAGTGTGCCGGAGGACGGAAAGCGTGTGCAGGGCAAGGAGTGGCAGTTCCAGACGGACTTTTCGGAGCTGCATCCAGAGTTCCCGGAGCTGGTGGATGCGGATGGGGTCGGCTGGTTCCTCCGTCATGTGCTTCGCGCGGCGGACTTCATGCTGGCGCACCCGGAAAAGGTGCGCAGCACCTCACTCAAGTATGCGGAGGTCCTTCGCTCGAAGTTTGCCTCCGCATGGCGAAGCAAGGTGATGCAGTATCAGATCCCGATTTTCGCGCCCCAAACCAAGGGTGCCTGGACGCTGCGTTTTGATGATGTCCTTGCCGATGCGCTGGAGCTTGGCCCGCTGCGCAGAGAAGAACCGGAGCTGCCGCACAAGCTGACAGAGAAAGTGAAAGCGGCACTTCCGAAGGAAATTCCAGCCGAAGTTGTCTGTACATTGATCCGCTATTACCTCGCCAACCGGCAGGATGATTGCGAATGGGTCGTCCTGCCAGTGGCAAGCTTTGACGCCTACTTCGGGGACACCAGCTTCAGCAAGAAATATCTGCCCAAGATCCCGGCAGAGGTCGTGGAACGGAGCAATGCCTTCGGCATCAGCCGGTATCGGATCACGGAAGAATATCTGCCATAAGGCACAGACAGCGGGACAAGCCTTTACGGCCTGTCCCGCTGTTTTTCTGTCTGGATTTTTGAAAGTGTTTTCCTTGTCTATGGCGGCGCAGCCGCTGACTTGCTGCCTAAAAAGTCTGATTGCCAATAGAGCTTTGGTCCTATCTGATTGTTATCCGCACTTTTCACCCCATGATTCCAATTTTGTTGCCGTTTTCGTAAATATCCGTACCATCTTCACAGTGGTTGGGGCCCTCATACTCCACCCAGCCGAAACCCGCTACATAAACCTTGTCACCGGGCTGCAGTTCTTTAGAAGGTTGGGACAGAGTCTGCTCTGGTACAGAATTTTTAGCGGGCATCTGCTCCGCAGAAAGCTGGAGTTCAGAATCTGCGGGCGTTTCAATAGACTCTGTCTCTGGTTCAGGACGTTCCTCTTGGAATGCTTCTTGCTGCGGAACCTCGTTTTCCATCTCTGCCAGTGACGCAGAATTCTCTTCTGTTTCGATTTCCACGACGGTCGCTTTCTTGGCGCTCACAGCGGTTTCTACGGCCGGGGCGGGTGTTTCCTCGACCACGTTGCCATGTGGCCACACAGCGGCGCACATGGCGACACCGGCGGAAATCATGGTTGCTATGACGAACTTCTTCATTTCTCATCCTCCCTTGCAGATGCGAAACAAGCCCCCAATCCCATTGCCGTTCGGCAGAAGACTGAGCGCTCATTTTCGTAGTGATTCAGTTCTATGGACAGCTTCCACGCCAGTTCAAATCCGGCGATAAAGCTGTCGATGGAGGTATCCTCCGCAATGCGATCCTTTGCGTCGATGATCTGGAGCACCAGCCGACGCTCCGGTTTGCCCAGCACCTCGCTAAGTGCTTGATGGCATTCCTCAATTTCCTGTTTCTGAGCCTGGAGTTCAGGTGGGATATAAAAGCAGTCATATAGGTCTTTCAGCAGCTTGTATTTCATGCGCTCGCCTCCTTGCAGCACAAACATATACCACAGTTCGACGGAAACAGCTACTGAAACTTTTGAGAAAAATAGCGGCTGAACCGCATAGTTTCAGCCCCTATTGAGGATGCGGGGTATTCGTGGTGACTTGCGAATGATGATAAGCAATATTATGGCGCAACCACTTTCCGCAAGATAGAATCAAACCAACGCGCCGTTGTCCTCTACTTTTTCCACTTCGGACAGTTCTTCCCAATCTCCAAGGTTTCCGCACCTACGAAGATAATCAAGGCCACCGTCCACGGCGCACGAACCGCAGCTGCAAAACTTGAAATCATGGACAGTCTTGCTTTCAATAATGTCTCCACATTTCTTGCATCTGATCGCGTTCCTGATAATTTTCGGCATAGTCATTCCCTCTTTAGCGCGTTTCTGATGTTCCCTTTCCCTCGCCAACAACCTTTTTATAAACACTGCTGATTTTCGGTGTCATCAATTATTTTCCTCGAAGTTCTCAACCTGCTCCATCACCTTTTGAAAAACCTCAGGACTATACTGCGGTGGGTAGCCGTTCTTAACCAGACATACTTTGATATCAAATTTGAGCTGGTCACGGACAATTTGATTGTTAAGCCAATCCGCAAAGGATGATTTTGTATCAATGATCTCCTTTATCTTCCTTGCGAGAGCTTTGCACTTACTGTTTACAATGACTCCGCCAAAGTTCTTATCCTCGCCGTATTCAAAGTTGTATTGATCCCTCAATGACATCAAAATATCATAGAACGCCTTTTCCTCGAAGGTTAAGCCAACTTTTCGGAAACTTTCACGGCTCTCGTTCATTTCCTGCAAAATTCTTAATGCCTGTTCCGTAGCATTGCGAATAATATCTTCCGATGCCTGCTCCTGCGTTTCTCCAGCCTCTTCCGAGGAAAGGCGTTTGCGACGCTCATGGTATTCCGCAATTGTTTTTTCAAGCATCTCTTGAAATTTCTTCGCAGCGACTTGATTTGTTTTGCTGTATTCAATTATTTGCCTACGCAGTGTTTTGATCAGTAGTTCAAGTTTTGAAGCCGGCATTTTTACATCAGACAGTTTTTCTAAGAATTCCGGGCCGAAAATATCTTCTTGTTCACCTTCGTTAAGAACGCTTTCCACCCTGTTGTATCGAAGGGCCTCTTCGACCATTTGGGCAACATGGCGGTTCATTGCCTCGGTGTCGACCTCACTTGTTCCGCTCATTTTGCGGACAAATCCTGCAATTGCCATGAAACACTGGGCCAAGGCAGATTCTTCTTCGCCAAGTTCTCCTGACGGTTGGCAAATATCAAACGCCATGCGCATCCGCTTTACAGTTTTCAGAAAATAGGTTTTGAAAGAAACTGTTTTGACGCTTTTACCGCTGTTGCTCATGCTTTGCATTTCTTGCGTGGAAATAAAAACAAATTCAGCCGCTTTAGAAAGATGGCGATATCGCTCAAATGGGTCTCCATCAGGATTTAAGAAAGGTCTCAAATCAAGACTGGCGAATAAATCCTTCAGCACGGACAATTCCTCTCTGAACACAGCAGTGGCCTGTTCGACATCGTCAGTCGTAGGCGCAACGGATGTATTGCCGCCGTATATCTTCATCGCCGTCCGCATATTGTCGCGAATACCAATGTAGTCAATAATCATGCCGTACTCTTTGCCCGGGTATTTTCTGTTCACTCGGCTGATCGTTTGAATAAGCATGTGCTTTTTTAAGGGTTTGTCGTTGTACATATATGTAAGCGCCGGAACATCAAAGCCAGTAATCCACATATCCACAACGATGGCAATATGAAAATTGGATTTTTCCTGTTTAAATGCTACATCCAGTGCGTCGGAGCGCTTATCATTTTTAACGCCGCCGAGATAGTTATACATTTCTGCCTTATCATTGCTGCCGACACTTGCAACCATAGCCATAAATGGCATGGTCTTCAATTCTTTCAGTTCCTCTTCCGTTGCGGAAACACCGTCAGCAGTTTTCTTCTCAATAAACCATTCCGGGTATTTATCTTGAAATATCTTGAGGAGTTCATAGGCAATGGGTCTTGAGGAACAAACAATCATCGCTTTCTGCACTCTGTCGGGGTCCATCGCACAAGCTGCAACATAGTGGTCGTGGATATCTACCGCCAGCCGCTTCAAGCGGGAAGGCTCACCGAGGATAACTTCCATAGAGCTCATTGCCTTCTTGCTGGTTTCAATATCTTCTTCCGTTGCACCATCATCGGCACAGGTCTTGTAGTATGCTTCGATTTGCTTGACCTTCTCATCATCCAAAAGCACTTTCGCGATTCTCGGATGGTACTTGATAGACACAGTAAGGCCATCAGCTACGGCTTGATCCATGGTATATCGGTCGATTTCATTGCCGAAAGTCTGATATGTTTCCGCTATAGGCGTACCTGTGAAACCCACAAAGGTTGCCTGTGGGAACGCTTCCTTCAGGACCTTTGCATAAGGCTTGGACACCATCGCTTTCATATTTTCATCGGCATCTTTGCTAAACTGAATCTTCTTGGAATGTTCAAGCTGGGTCCTGTGCGCCTCGTCGGAGAAGCAAATAATATTTGCCCGGTCATTGATCAGCCCGATTTTGTCGTCTTCTCGGTCACAGAATTTCTGTATGGTACAGATGTAAAAACCGCCGCTTTCTCGGACACCTAATTCTTCACGAAGCTTCTTTCGGCTGGGAACAACGCTAACTTCTCCGAGATTCAGAAATTCTTTACTCTTCGTAAATAACTTTGCACCCTGCTTTTGAAGTTCCTCTCTATCTACGATCATGATGATGGTCGGAGATCCAATCTCAGGGCAGCGAAGGGATAGCTGGCGGGCAAGAAACGCCATGGTGTAGGTTTTGCCGCAGCCGGTGGCTCCAAAATATGTACCGCCTTTACCGCTTTTTTCTTCTACCGATTTTACAATACTTTGCTTCAATCGCCTTGCGGCGAAAAACTGCGGATACCGGCAAACGATTTCACGCTCGTCGCTGTCGTAAATGCTATCTTGGAAATAAATGTAATCGCGAAAGATTTCAAGGAATCTCTCAGGTGCGTAAACACCCTTTACCATATTTTCAGTTTCCTCAAAAGGCAGCGTTGATACCTCGTCACCGTCGTTTACTCTGCGCCACGCGTAAAAATGCTCATAGGGTGTGCGAACGGTACCAAGCCGGGTCTTCACACCATCCGAAATGCAGGCCAACGGACAATAATGCAGCAGATGCGGAATATCCCGCCAGTAGCGAATATTGATCTGCTCCCACGCATCATAGATGGTGGCATTGGCATCCGCCGGGTTTTTAAGTTCTATCACACAGAGCGGAAGCCCATTGACAAACAGAAGCACGTCCGGCCTACGGGTTTGTTTTTGTCCGTTATTGACATACTCCACAGTAAACTGGTTGACACAGCGGAAAATGTTGTTTCCGGGATTTTCATAATCAATCAGAGCCACCATTCGCGGTGTCCCGCTCTGCGGTGTAAATTGAACACCATCTATCATCCAGCCATAGACCTTGTGCAGCGTTGCAAAATCGTTCTCCGCGCCAACAAGGCGCACAGAATCTATGATGCTGCGAATTTCGTCCGGCAGTAAGTCCGGGTTGGTTCCAGTCAAAAACCTCTCCAAATCATTGGAATACAGCACATCCTTCCGGGTCTGCCGGTTGATTTTGTTTCCCTGCAAATACTGCCATCCCTCTCTTTCCAAGAAGGCAATAAAGGCATATTCATATTCAGATTCGCAAAAATGTCCGTTGTATTCCTTTAATTTAGACATGATTTGTCCTCCAATGTACCTATGTCCGTTAAGACAATTTTCTCTTTATCTCCTCAAGATTTTTAATAAACCAATCGTATTGCAACTGTTGTATTCTGTCACCAACATCGCCAGACCTATCTGCCTTAATGAATTCAAGCAGTTGTACTATGCTCTCCCTATCATTAGCCAAAAAGCTCTTTATATTGCCGATCCTGTACATTCCTACAAACACTCCGCGAATCTGCTGCTTTTGCTCTGCGGTACTGTTTCTAAACATTTCTGATAACCGTTTCATGTCAAATTGCGCAGCAAAAGATTCTTGTGTATGGAATTTTCCTTCATTAGTGATTGCATAGTCGTAGAAATCTTTGCTTTGTTCAGGTTGATAGTCAAAGTTTGGGATTATCTTATCCCCCTTCTTTAACGATCTTGCCATTTCTTTGCGCAACGATTCATATTCCTCTTTTTGTTTTGTGGTACAATCCGCACCTATAATCGTTCTAAATATTTGCTCAAGTTCAAGTTTGTTTCCTTGTCCCTCTAAATTAGCAACAAGGCGTCTTTTAATTGTATCAATATCGCAGCCAAGGATACCCTTGATTATAATCGCATAAACCGCAATGGTTCCGTACTGGTAGAACGATATGTCTTCAGGGACTTTTAATCGCCGTTCAATATTATTTATCGCATCTAATACATCACTATCCGTTCGAACATAATAAGTCTGCAATGTGATAATGTCGTTATCGTTATTTGAACGGTTTTTGTCGTACAAAACAAGCTCTGAATATGCTTGATAAGCACCTTCGATATCCTCAAACTCCGTGATTTGCCTCATTATATAGTCATAGCAGAATTTGAACAGTGGAGCTTTTTCATGCCCGAGCACAGCAGAAAAATACTTTTCGTTTCCCCATGCGTGGGAGTTTCCATTTTTCTGCTTGAGTACAAAGGATAAAATACCGATGAATACAGCTTGAACAAAATTCTCATCAGAGAGATATTTTTCGTCAAGGCTGCTGAAAATATCGCTTGTCTTTTGGCAAGCAAAAATGAAAGAGCGAAGATTATAGCTCTGGCAATGCGACATGATGTCTAAAATATCTTTAATACTCTCGACGGTGGAGAACTTATTCAATGTTTCATTATCAAACATTTGGACAATTTCTCGAATCGCTGTTTGGTAATCCTCCTTGAACTCTATTGTATCGCTTATAGTTTTTTCTTTTAATCTCAGATAGTCTTCTGATAACCGACATTGAACGATTTCCCCCTTGTTTTCAAAAGGCACGTCAAAGGCTTCATGTAGTCTCTTTTCTTCCTCGATTTCCTCCTTTTTTCGACGCCCAATAACCTTGTTTCCCAATTCGTATTTAATAATCTCTTCCTCATTTGCGACAAGAAGAACCTTGACCCCATCTTGCTCAACAAGATTATTCACATATCCGAGTACCTCAAGGATATCAATGCCAGAACGCTCCAAATCTTCAAGGACAACCAGCTTCCCTGTTAAATTCACAGACGCATATAATCGTTTCAAAGATCTTTCGCTAACTGACAAATCAACCCCAAAAGCCCCGGCAATTCCTTTAATAATCGTTTCGCCTGCGAACGTTACGGTAGTTGACTTTTCCGATGCAGCGGTTAAGAATTTCATCCGCGTTCCGAGATATATGCTTTTGCTGATCTCGGCTGTATCCTTTAATCCATACAGCGACACAATAACGCATGAATGTCCCCCGTTTTCTTTTTTCTCAAGAAACGGTTTGAGTTCATTTTGTATATAATAACTTTTACCTGTACCCCAAGGGCCGGTAAGCATAATGGCACTTTTGGTTTTATCCTCCGTCAGATAGTGTAGGATATATTGGTTTAATTCTTGATAGGTCATTATGCAAACCCTCCTTTTTATTCCTCCAGCGAGCCGCGAATCAGTATCGGGCAAATGTTTTTGATCTGTGCCTTTAGCTGCTCATTGATTTTTTTGCGGGCGTTATATACGGTGTGCATTTCGGCGATAGACTTCTGCACGCCTATATTGGGAATTGGGATTTGAACATCGCACATATCCTCCCAGTTAAATGTTTCTCTCGCCGAGCCCCAAGAATGAAAGCGTGCATATCTGTCAAACTCAGCCCGCAAAAAGAACAAAAACAGATATTGTGGAATCAAGTACTTTTTATTGGTTTCAAACACCGTAGAAATTGAGGAAACTAAATATGTTTTTGGTGATGAGTTTATGGCAAGTGATATCTTGTCCCCACGGCGGGAAGTGTCTGAAATAAAGGCAATCTCGTTAGGTTTAACAATCTTGTAGTTGCCAAGAGGGACACCATCCATGTTCGCTTTTGTATCAATAAGCTCCTTACCCGTGGATATTCCCCTTACAGAATCGACATTTAAACCAACCTCGTTTTTAATATTGCGCTCTATAATGTACTTTCCAATTTTTTCGCACGGCAGTTTTCTCCGCAAATCTTCGATATATCCGTCGCAAGTGAGCTTCAAATCCTCCAAGCCGCGCTCGTATGCCTGCTGGTTGGCGACCATGGCATTGTAGATATCAACATATTTCTGCTGCACACAGAGTAAGGGCAACTCCACCTCCACCTCGCAAAGATCCTCCCAGTTGTAGAATTCAGTTGAACTCCCCCATGAATTTGTAATGACATAACGATCAAACTCAGCACGGTTAAAGAACATATACAGCCATTCGGAAGAAAGCTCCGTTCGCGCTTCCTCTCTAATACGGAATACCACATAATCTTCCGTGCAAATAACAGGCTTATTACTATCGTTGTAGGCAATGCTGAATTTGCTTCCGTTTCTGGAAGTCCTATGATTGAATACGAATTCATCTGGATATACGATTTGAAATTTGCTAAGGTCTCGACCATTGAGGTCTGCCTTTGTTGGCATTAACTGTTTCAAATTATTGACGCCACGAACAGACTCCATGTCAAATGAATAATCGACATTTGTAATCTCGCGCAACTCAATATACTTACCAAGTTTACATTTACTCAATCCCATAGCCGATCCCCCTGAACGCATCCTCCAGCATTTTCTGGGACTGCTTTTCCTGCGCCAGCACCTCACGCATTTCCTGTTGGATGCGTGCCATTTCCGCAGGGAAGTCGATCTCCAGATCATGGTCGATAAACTCGATATACTTGCTGGGGATAAGGCTCCAGCCCTGCTTTTCGATCTCATCCATCCCCACGCTGCGGTAAAGCTCCGGCACGGCATAATCTGTGCCGTCCGTCCCCTCATTCTGCCACGTGTGATAAATGTCGGCAGCGTGCCGGATCTGCGCTTCATTCAAAAGTACTTTCTTTTTACCCTCGCCTTTCACGGGGTTTTCCGTCCATGTGCGCAGATCCATAAACAGGATCTCATGCTCCCGGTTGCGAAGCATCCGTTCGTGATACTTCCCGCCCTTTTTGTTCTGGTTCAGTATCCAGAGCGTGACACTGATATCGGTGGTGATAAACAGTTCCCGAGGAAGAATGACAATGGCTTCCACCTTATCATTCTGAATCAGTTTTTTGCGAATCTCTAAAGTGTCACTGTCGCCCAACGCACCGTTCGCCAGCAGGAAGCCCGCAACGCCGTCCGCGGCCTTCAAATGTGAAAGCATATGCAGAATCCAAGCGTAGTTGGCGTTGCTCTCCGGCGGTGTGGCATAGTCTGCCCAGCGGGAGTCGTTTTTCAGATTTTCATCGTACCAGCCCTTGAGGTTAAAAGGCGGATTGGCCATGATGTAATTGAAATACAGGCCCTTATGCAGGTCATGGGTAAAGGAAGAGTCTGCTTCACCGCCAAGATGATGGCTGATGCCGCGCAGGGCAAGGTTCATCTTTGCAAGTCGATAGGTGGCGGGCTCTTTTTCCTGACCGTATACATTGATGCCGCTGATATCGCCCTTTTTCGCCTTGACAAGGTCAGCACTCTGAATAAACATACCACCGGAGCCGCAGCAGGGGTCGTACAAGGTGCCGTCAAAGGGCTCGATCATGGCAGCGATCAGTTGAACGGCATCGTGGGGTGTATAGAACTCCCCCTCCTCCTTTGTGGCATTGACGGCAAACTCCTTGAGGAAATATTCGTACACACGTCCAATCAGGTCTTTCTCTTCGCCAAACGCCTTATGACTGATTTTGTTGACCTCATCAACCACCTTCTTGATGTCATTCGGTGCAAGGTTTCGAGTGGTAAATGTCCCCTCCACGAAGCAGCCACGAAGTTGCTTGCTGCTGGTGGCAATGCTGTGCAGTGCCGTATCAAGCGCAACATTGAGCTTCGGTGCAGGCGTGTTGATGATAGTAGACCAACGTGCCTCCGGCGGGAGATTATAGGTGCCGTCCGTGAAAGTGGCATCATCAAAGAACGCCGCGAAGATTTCAGGATCATCCGGGTCAAGCCCCTGTGCAATCAAATCCTCGCGGAGCTTTGCTACGCCATCCTCAAATTTTTCTCCGATAAAACGCAGAAATACGAGGGTCAGCATCATGTCGCGCTTTTCAAAGAAAGAGCCGGAATTGCGTGCCGCACGCAAAATATCTCTGCATTTGAACAGAATCGAGTCCAAATTAATTGTTTCTTCAATCTTTTTCTTAGCCATGTAATAATCCCTTTCTATTCTTCAGCCATCAGATGTTCTCTTGGCGTATCGTATTTATTCCCAGCAACCTTTTCAGCACATTCATAATCTGCTCGTATTCTATATCTGCTGCATAGGCAAATTGTTTGCGGTACCTCTCCCACATTGTCTTGAGTTCAGGGCTTTCTTCGATGTTCTGAAGAATGCCGGGAACATCCTCGATCTGTCGAGTCGTGCCGCGGTGATTTGCGGTTGCCTTTAGTGCATCCTCAAACACTGCGTTGTCGAATTTCTGTGTGGTGGTCAGTATGTAGGCATCGTAAAAATCTCTGGGACGGGTATTGAATACGCCGCGTCGCAAAATGGTCTCCACCTTTTCCGCCATAACGGTTTCAATGTTATATGCCCACAACTCATATGTTTTCTCGTCATCGAAAATCTCGGAGAAGTTGTACTGTACCGCATGGGGCGTAATCGCATCGCCGGTAGATACATCCATGCTGAGCGGCGTAATGATCGTATCAAACCGTGCCTTCAGCATAACACGGTATCCCCCGTATATATCGTCTTCGCGGATGGGTAAAATGGTACCGATCTCAAACGAAACGCCATCGTCAAAGGGGCTGTTGCAGATATTGTCCAGTGTACTGCGGATCGCTTCCGGCGTAAGCGGCAAGTTTTTGAGTGTGGTATCCATATCCATAGTCGCGCGGTTGTCCAGCCCCACCATAGCGGCCACCAGCATACCGCCCTTCAACACGAATTTATCTTTATATTTTGAAGCAGACAAACGCACAAGGAGGCGTTCAAACATATAGTTCTGCAAAATGACCTGCGCCGGAATGTTTTTCTGTTTTGCGATATTTCTGATTTTCGCCTTCAAGCTCATCGCATTACTCATAGAAGCACCTCCAAATACTGCCGCAGAACATTAGCCACCCGCATTTTCTTTGCATAATCGCTCAGCTTGTTCAGATCTTTTTTAGGGTTTACCGCATACAGTTTCAATGCGGCGTGGAATGTTTCTGTCCCAAGCTTGTTGCGGCTACGAATGACATCGCAGATGGTGCGCTCCAGATCATACGCGGGGACCTTGTTCCCGGCAGGTGTTTTCAGCATTGTTTTACCGAGTACAAACAATTCAGGCTTGATATAATACACCTTACATTCCGACTTAATTGCCGCGGACGGAATACAGCCGGACGGCGCTGTAACCGTATGTTCAAATGGTGTACGGTCAGAGATACCGTGAAGGTAAAGAGCGGTTTCGTGAGAAAAAATAATCCTGTCGGAACGGTTGCTGATGGCCAGCAGTTCGTCCTGCATATCATCAGGAAAAATGTATTGTCCCTTCACGATACGATGGATTTTGTTTTCTTTGCACAGTTTGCAAAGCATCGCTTTTGAGATGCCTATCTGCGCCGCTATTTTTGTTTCGATGATTCCGCCATGCGCTTTGGCAATGGTGGAGAGTTCCGTCATGTAATCCATGCTCTCACCTCGGCTACGATAATCCTATAATATTATACTTATTATTACGATGAAAGTCAACCCACTTTGAGTGCCAATCGAAAAATATTCATGATAAAATTACGACGAAAGTCAACAGCGTTTCTCTCGCAGGGCGCAGATGCTTTCCCTTATTTCGGTGCGCATTCCCTTAAAATATCGCCCGAATTACGGGAATGCAATGGCTGTTACTGGTGTTCCTTGTCTGTGACATCACACATTTCGCGTTGCTATCCTCCCAGAAAACCACTTGCACACCCCTGCTCTTAGAGTTACAATGCAGGTAATCCAAAACGATTCCCGCTGAGGGCAGGCGAAAGTTCACCGAAAGGAGCAACTGACATGGATAAAGAGCGTATGGCAGCGTTAGAGGAAATTGAATCTCATGGTGCCGAGAACGGCTGGGTTGCCCCGATGACAGCGGAAGACAGGGAGTTCTTTGCATATTTTCGCTCGGTGTTTAAGCGCTACAATATTTCGCTCTCAAAGGCAACGCGGCTGGAGTATGATTTTGTGACGCGAGTTGCGGAGAGTGAGTTCTATCTCCAGAAGGTAAATGCGTGATGCTATTCTTTGTCTATAGCGCCGCAGCTTCTGAGCCGTCACCCCCGCAGAAACCTCTTGCATAACTGCCTGTCCAGAGTTACAATACAGACCACACAGCAACGCAAAACGCTTCCCGTCCGGCATCGGTGAATCTTCACCGGAAACCGGGCGGGAAGCGTTTTTGACCACATAGATTACCACATACGGCGCTGGAACACCCGGAAACAGTGGAGATAAGAGCGTCAAAGAGTAAGTAAAACAAATTAAAAAGCGCCGAAAACCGCTATAAACGAGCGGAAAAAGTATTCCCGATAAGTTTGGGACCAAGATGCCGCAGGTTCGAATCCTGTCACCTCGACCAAACGAAAGGACTTTGCAAATTGCAGAGTCCTTTTTCGTTAAAGCCCGCAGATTTTCTGAGTCTGCGGGCTTTGCTTAATCTTTTACAATCGTCAATTTGACAGCGCCTTTTGCAAATTACGCCTCCAAATACCGTTTCAGTGCGTCCATGCGACGCTCGGCTTCCTGACGGCCTTCCTTGTACAGCGCTTTTAATTTCGCCGTGTCCTTTTCCGTGTGCGAAACGTTCACGGGTCCCTGCGGGCGAATAACGAAAATGCGGCCTTCTTTCTCTAAGCGGTCGATCTCCCTTTGCTGGGCGTCGTAGCGCGTCGGAACGGCGTACAGCGCACTCAAAAACTTCGGGAAATGCCGGAAATACTTCGCATACAAACGCAGCATAGAGGGCTTTGTGTAAAGCTTGCGGTAGCCCTGCTGGCGCGTTAAGACCAGCACGATCTTCTCAAAGCCGTCATCGATGGCCTTTTGGTACGGAATTGCCATGGCACAGCCGCCGTCCAGGTACAGCTCGCCGTTCATCTTCACGGCTTTCGAGAGCATCGGCATACTGCTGCTGGCGCGAATAGCTGCCAAAATGTCCGAATAAGAACTTTTTTCAAAGTATTCCGCCTCGCCGGTTCTTAGGTTCGTCGCCACGGCGGTAAAATGCTGCGGCGATTTATAAAACGTGTCAAAATCCATCGGCAGAATGCTGCGTGACAAATCGTTAAATAAAAAGTCAAAGTTAAAGATCTCGTGGTGTAAGATGAGATTGTTCACACCAAGATACCGCTTGTCGTTCACGTAGTCGATGTTAAGCTTTGCGGAACGCCCCGGCTGGCGGGAAACGTAGTTCACGCCGGTCAAAGAGCCTGCGGACACACCGGTCACATCGGAGAAATATAAGTTGTGCTCCATGAAGACGTCCAAAACGCCGGAGGTAAAGAGCGAGCGCAGAGAGCCGCCCTCCAAAATTAAAGCACCGTTTTGCATTTTTAATTCGTCCATCACGTTTTCCTCCTTGACATATAAAGTGATATGTAAGTCTAAGTTTGCGCTTTTTCTTATTATAGCAAAACGCCCGATGCCTTTCAATGGAAAAAGAAGAAAAAAGCGCGCAAAACGGGGAAAAATCAGAATCGCACTTGCACACTTTTCATTTCTGCGTTAAAATAGGCAGAGCGAAAATAACGGAAAAGAAATGAGGATAAAATTTTGAGGATCCGAAAGAAAAAGTGGGCGCGCCCGGAACTTGACGCGTGCCCGTTTTATGTGCACGAGCCGAAAACCGCCGCCGGAACATGGGGCGAGCGCTTTAAAAAGCAGCAGCCCATCCATTTAGATCTCGGCTGCGGCAAATGCACGTTTTTGGCAAAGCTTGCGCACCGAGAAAAAGACGTAAATTTCATCGGCATCGACATCAGTGAAGATATTTTGGGCGTCGCCCGCCGCAACATGGAAGCGGAGTTCGGCGAGGAGCCCGTGGAAAACGTAAATCTGCTTTCGTATAACATTGAAAAGCTCGATACGCTTTTTGCGCCCGATGAAAAAGCTGCACGAATTTATGTAAACTTCTGCAACCCGTGGCAGAAAGCCGGCGACCACAAGCGCCGCCTGACCCACACCCGCCAGCTGAATACCTACAAAAAGGTGCTCGCACCCGGCGGCGAGCTGTGGTTCAAAACCGACAACACCGACCTGTACCTTGCAACGCAGCGCTATTTAGCGGAAGCCGGTTTTGAAATTCTCTGCAAAACGGACGACCTGCACAGCGAAGACGCGCCGGGCAACATTCAGTCCGAGCACGAGGTGATGTTCACCGCAGAGGGCATCAAGACAAAAGCCATTATCGCCCGTTGGAACGGCGAGCCGGAAACGCCCGAAAGAGTTTCCACAGAGCAGGCAGAAAAAGTGGAAAACACAGCCGAGTAATTCACCTGTTTGGCGATAAAAAACAAGAAAGAGGTAAAAAATTATGTCAACCAAAGTCAAAAACCAGAAGCCGCTCATTATTGCGGCCATCGTGTTCGTTGTGCTCGTCGTCGCAGGCGTTGTCATCTGGCAGGTCACGGCGCCGAAGGGCACCGCAGGCGCTAAAGCCTACACGCTCACCGTTATCGATGCCGACGGCAAAGAGACCGTGCATAATCTCAACACGGACGAAGAAATGCTCGGCGCCGCTTTGCAGGATGCCGGCCTTATCGAAGGCGAAGAGAGCGAATACGGCCTGTTCGTCACAAAAGTGGACGGCATTGAAGCCGACAGCGCGAATCAGGAGTGGTGGTGTCTGACAATCAACGGTGAAATGGCCTCCACGGGCGTTGATTCCACCCCGGTCGAAGACGGCGGCAAGTACGAATTCACGCTCACGGTGGGGTATTGATTTGCGCTTAAAACACGTGGCACTCAGCGGCATTCTGGGCGCGCTGATGTTTGTTTCGCAAGTGGTACTTGCCCCTTTGCCAAACGTGGAGCTTGCCTCATCGCTCACGGTACTGTTCACCCTTGCGCTCGGGCCATACGTGGGTTATACGCTCGCCGTATTCGTGCTGCTTGAGGGGTTACTGTACGGTTTTGGACTGTGGTGGTTTTCGTACCTCTATATCTGGGCGATTTTGGCCGTCGCCGCTTGGCTGTTCCGTAAAATGGAAAGCCGCCTCGGCTGGGGGCTTCTGTGCGGGTTTTACGGGTTGATTTTCGGTACGCTCACCGCGATACCCGTGCTCATTTTAAGCGGCCCCGCGGCAACGCTGGCGTATATCATCAGCGGCATCCCGTTCGACCTTATCCACGGTGTCTCGAACTTTCTCCTTGCCTTTTTGCTCCTGCCTACCCTCCGTCGCATCTTAGCGCGCCTGACGAGATCGCTGAACATGGGCACACTGTATTTTGAATAATTATACGCAAAAAGCACGCAGGTTTTGAAACACTGCGTGCTTTTGCTTTTGAAATCTTGAATTTACGCTCTGGTCAGGTCAAACCGTTTGATGAGGCGCATGGGATAGGTGTAGATCTCCAGCGCGGTAACTTCGGCTTGGGTGAAAACATCATTTTGGAAGACGAGCTCGAGCGCGTCCTGCAGCTCCGTGATGCGCACAACGCTGAGCGTACAGTGGATGACGGGCTTGTCCTCCGAAACGGCGGAGAAGCTGCCGATGCCTTTGCAGAACGACTCGTATTTTTCGTGGAATGCATAGTAAAAATCGACAAAAGGCTTTGCGTGCACCGGGTTCAGGCACAGCACGGCGGTTTCGCGGTGCGTGGCATACGGCGGCAGAAGGCTCACAGAGCCGAACGCCAGCTTTTGGCGCGTGTGCTCGCGGACGAACTCCCCTGTCCAGTCACAGAGCGCTTCGGCATCGAGATCTTCATACGCCGCAAGCGTGATATGCGGCGGCCACTCGGAAGATGCATAGCCCGCGTTTGTCATCTCGCGGCGCAGCGCAATCAGTTTTTCTTCTGTATTTTTATCAAAACGGGCAAGCACAACGTATCGGTTCATCGATCATAGCTCCTTTCAAGGCTTCTGTTATCCGAACAGGCGCTTTAGGTGTTCGGCGGAAAAAATGGGGTCTTTGTGCAGGGCATCGAGTGCCATTTCCATGTTTTCGGCGCTGTATTCCACCTGCTTGGAGTAGTCTTTCGTGCAGACGATGCGGTCCCACGGGGTGAATTCGCCGGTATCACGCAGGCACTTTGTGTTCATCAGGCAGATAAACCACACACTCACAGCGCAAAAGCCCACGCGCGCCGCGATGCGGCCGTCGGTCACACCGTGTGCAAAATGGCGGTACAGGAAATACACAAGCAGGTTTTCGTAGCCGCCATCAATATCGTCGAGATTCGCCTGCAAGCCGTTATCCTCCAAAAGCTGCACGTAATCGGGCCACGTTTCGTCGTAGGGCTCCATTTCGGTCATCATGTCAAACAGCGCGGCGCGGGTATCGGTCTCGTCGGTCGTATCGCGTTCGGCAGGCGACATATTGCCGAACAGCGTTTTCTGCGCCTGCACGCCGAAATCGAGCAGGCGGTGCATGCGCACGCGCAGCGGCAGAGAGCGGTCCTGCACGATGGCAAATGCTTCGTCCCGCAGATGAAACACAAGCGGATCCTCCGGCGCATTCGGCAGCTCACCGACGTTCGTCGTGATAAACGTGACGGGATTTTTCTGCTCAAACAGCAGTCTGCATGCCTCTTCACAGCAAAGGCCCACGCCCATTTCCACGCGGCCGCCGAGCTCCTCATAAAAGCGTGGGTGTTCACGGCAAATCTCGCACAAAGCATCATCGCCAAGCTTTAAGATAAGCTCGCAGAGGTTGTCGTCATCGAGGAACGGGCAACGCTCGTTTTCGCCGAGGCGGAAGCACACCGTGCCGTCCGGCAGGTCGCACAGCTCTTCGCGCAGGCGGTCGCCGAGCTCTCCTTCTAAATTTTCGTAATATTCAACGGTATCGGGGTCAACGTCGATTTCCCAGCCGGCGCAGCAGGTATCGGAACATGCGGCGGCCGTGCAGTGAAACGCGTCGTAAAAATTCGGTTTGATAAATTTCATTTTGCTTTTATGTACTTTACTTCTCTTTCTCATCGGTTTCAGTCGGCGCTGCATCGGGCTTTGGCAGCGTGACTTTTCTTTCAAATACAGGCTTCATGTGCGTGGTGAAGATGCGGCGCTCCGGTTCCGGCAGTGCATTCCCCGCTTCCACGCGCTCAATCAAGAGCTTAGCGGCTGTCTCGGAAAAATCGATCGTAGACGGCAGATACTGCATGGAGTAGCCGAAATTCGGCAGCGTGTTGTCATCGTCAAGGCCGGTCAGGTACACGTCCTCCGGCACGCGCAGTCCTGCAGAATGCAGCGCTTGCAGCATGGTATAATCCCAGCCGCGCACAAAGTTGATGATCGCCTTCGGCGGGACATCCCGACGGGCAACGTCATGCAAAAACGCATTCAGCGGTTTCGTATCTTCAATCGGCGCAAGAAAAATATTCTCCTGCGGCACCGTAACGCCGAACTCCTTGCAGGCGTCACGGAAGCCGCGCAGACGGTCGCAACCCGGTCTGTATATGGGCGGGTCTGCCATATATGCAATATTGCGGTAGCCGCGCGCGAGCACGTCTTTTGTAACCTCATAACAAGCGGTATAGTTATCGATATACACGCCGTCGCAGTGGATTCCTTCAATCTCACGGTCTACGCACACAACGGGCGTGCCTGTGCTGCGGATGTGGTCGAGATACTCCTTGTTGCTACCCTCGTCGCCGTCCACGGGCACGATGAGCAGCGCGGCGATCTTATACGAAAGCAGATCGTCAATGAGCTCTTTTTCGCGCTTTAAGCTTTCGTCGGAATTACACAGCAGAAGACGGTAACCGTACCGCTCCATAATGCGGTCTGCAATGTAATACATCTGGCTGAAAAACGGTGCAAAGATCTGCGGCACGATCACGCCGATCATGCGCGAACGGCTTTTGGAAAGACACACTGCAATAGCGCTGGGCGAATAATGCAGCGCTTCCATGGCTTCTTCCACGCGGCGGCGGGCGTCTTCGCCCACGTAGCCATTGTTGTTGAGCACACGGGACACCGTGGACTGCGAAACCCCGGCGGCCTTTGCCACGTCCCGTATGGTGGCCTTTTTCATATTCTTTTCTTCCATAACTTCTTTGCACGGCAGTGCCGTGCGTTCTCCCCTTCGAAAAATGATACAGGTAAGGTATGCGGCCTCCGTGCCGCATTTTGGGTGTTTCCTGCTGAAATACTCTAAAATAATATTGTAAGTTTTTTTAAACGGATTGTCAATAAATCCGGCGCAGAAACTGCTTGCATATGGGCAAAATGTTTGCAAAAAGAAAAATTTTTCATAGGATTTCGCATGGCAGCTCACGCCATGTGTAAACTTTGTATGACAGGGCACAAAAACGTTTGACTTTTCACCGAAACTTGGGTATGATAAAGGTAATCAAAATCGCCCAAAGTGAGACAGTGTACGGTCTCTTTCAGAATGTTGGCGAACCGGAAAGGATGGTTTATCATGAAGTGTTTGAACAAGGTGCTCACCATTATCGGCTGCATCACCGCTGCCGTTGCCGTTGTTACCGCCGCTTTTGCCGTGCTGAACTATTTCAAGGAAAAGAAAGAAAATGCCGAGCTGGAAGCGTATCTTGAAGGTTCCATCCAGTAACGACCAAACCGATGTAAAAATAAGCGCCGCGGAGTTTCATTTCTCCGCGGCGCTTGTTTTTTACGCACTCACATTCAAAAACGAATCATTATTCATTGTCACACCTATGCAAAACCTCAAGATAATCAAACCCGAGCTTTGCGATAAATTCCGCCTGCTCGATCGGCATACACACACCAAACCGCATGGCAACCCCTCCAAAGTCTTTTTCTCATTGTAGCCCGCGCACGCGGAAAAAGCAAGGAAAACACTTGCAAACGCGCATAAGTTTTTCTATAATAGAGGCAAATAGACTTCATTCGGGAGGCTTGTTGTATGGAAAAAATCAAACTTGGCAAAAGCGGGCTTTTGGTGCCGCCCATAGCCCTCGGCTGCATGCGTCTTGCGGACGCAGAGCGCAAACAGGCAGATGCATTTCTGCACACCGCGTTGGAGCTTGGACTCAACTTTTTCGACCACGCCGATATTTACGGCGGCGGTGCATGCGAGCGTGTGTTCGGCGAGATGATAAAGGACGCGGGCGTTCGCCGCGAAGATCTTATCATTCAGTCGAAATGTGCCATTGTGCCCGGCAAAATGTACGATTTTTCAAAGGAACACATTTTGTCTGCCGTAGACGGCAGTTTAAAGCGCCTTGGCACGGATTATCTTGACGTTTTGCTTCTGCACCGTCCGGACGCTTTAATGGAGCCGGAAGAAGTAGCGGAAGCCTTTGACGAGCTTGAAAAGAGCGGCAAGGTGCGCCACTTCGGCGTCTCCAACGAAGACCCGTACACGATGGAGCTTTTGCAGAGTGCTTTGCATCAATCGATCTGCGCAAACCAGTTGCAAATGAGCCTGACGAATGCCACGATGATCGCGCAGCCGATGAATACAAACATCTGCGACGGCTTAAACCCGGTGCTCGATAACGGCGTGTTGAACTACTGCCGCCTGCACAACATCACCATTCAGACGTGGTCGCCGTTCCAGTACGGCTTCTTCGAGGGCGTTTTCATCGGCAGTGAAAAATACCCGAAGCTAAACGCAAAGCTCGACGAGCTGGCGGAAAAATACAATGTGACAAACACCGCCATCGCGCTTGCGTGGATTCTGCGTCACCCTGCAAAAATGCAGGCCGTCACGGGCACCATCAATCCAAAGCGCCTGCGCGACTGCGCCGCCGCGCTTGACATTACGCTTGCGCGCGAAGACTGGTACGCACTGTACCTTGCAGCGGGCTACCGTCTGCCGTAAACTTTCGCTTGACAAATGCACCGCGCTCCCGTAAAATATGGATATAAAAGGGAGTAGCAAACAGGAACATCTGTAATGTATGCGTCAGCACGACGGTTTCCCCCGTCCGTATACGTTGTAATCTGCGAGACTTTTATCATGCCGCGGCAGGATAGAAGTCTCTTTTTTATTTTCTTTCGGAGACAAGGATTTTGCAAAGGCGGCAAAAACATCCGAGAGGAAGGTATAAAATGAACTTTTTAAGCGAGCTTTTCGCGAACGTGGGCAATGTGACGTGGCAGCACGCGGTAATGTGGTGCATAGGCGGCGTGCTCATCTACCTTGCCATCGCGAAAAAAATGGAACCTGCGCTGCTTTTGCCCATCGGCTTCGGTACAATCCTTGTCAATCTGCCGCTTTCCGGCGCGGTGACGCAGGGCGAAGAAGTGGGCGTACTGACGTTATTATTTGACAGCGGCATTGCAAATGAGCTTTTCCCGCTGCTTCTCTTCATCGGCATCGGCGCGATGATTGACTTTGAGCCGCTGCTCTCAAACCCGAAGCTGTTTTTATTCGGCGCGGCGGCCCAGTTCGGCATTTTCTTCACGCTGAGCATGGCGCGGCTGTTTAACTTTGACCTGCACGACGCCGCCTCCATCGCGATCATCGGCGCGGCGGACGGCCCGACCTCCATTTTTGTCGCGAACGTCTTAAATTCGCAGTATATCGGCGCCATCACCGTGGCGGCATATTCGTATATGGCACTTGTGCCCATTGTGCAGCCGCCGGTCATCCGCCTGCTGACGACCAAAACCGAGCGGCGCATCCGCATGGCGTACACGCCCGGCTCTGTCTCAAAAACGACCAAAATTCTGTTTCCTGTTCTCATCACGGCTGTCGTCGGCATTGTGTCCAATCGCTCGGCGGCGCTTATCGGCTTTTTGATGTTCGGCAATCTGCTGCGCGAGTGCGGCGTGTTAAACAGCCTGTCGGATGCCGCGCAGAACGTGCTGTCCAACTTGATCACCCTGATTCTCGGCATCACGATCACCGCACATATGACAGCGGCGGAATTTTTGCGCGTGGACACGCTGCTTATTTTGGGACTGGGTCTCATTGCATTCGTGTTTGACACCGTAGGCGGTGTACTGTTTGCGAAAATCATGAACCTGTTTGTTAAGAATAAAGTCAACCCCATGATCGGCGCGGCGGGCATTTCGGCGTTTCCGATGTCCGCACGCATTATCCAGAAAATGGGACAGCAGGAAGACCCGCAGAACTTCCTTTTGATGCACGCCGTAGGCGCCAATGTCTCCGGTCAGATCGCGTCTGTCATCGCAGGCGGCATCATCTTAAACATGATCCATTAAGGAGGATAACGTATGTTCAATGTTCCCGCATTTTTAGACAGCTTACAGTATATGGCAAAAGGCATGACCGGCGTTTTCCTTGTCATTGCCGCAATCATTTTGAGCATTTACCTCTTAAACCGTGTGTTTAAGGCAAAGTAAAACTTATCAGGAGCGCGAAAGATAAGTTTGTCCTCATTGGCTTCAAAGAAGCCGAGTGGACGAAAAGGATGAAAGAGGGATGCGTGCTGTCAGACAAAATTCCTTTTTCGAACCATGAGCAAGCGCCGCAGAGTTCCCGTTCTCTGCGGCGCTTGTTTTTTACGTTTTTTCTTTCGGCTTTGCGATGGCGGCCATCAGGCAGCTGAAGAAGACGGCTGCGGCAATGCCGGCGGCGCCGGCGGTAATTCCGCCCGTGAATACGCCGAGAATGCCCTTTTCTTTTACGGCGGCTTTTACGCCCTCGCTTAACAGATATCCGAAGCCGCTCAGCGGCACGGTGGCGCCGCAGCCCGCGAAATTCACGAGCGGTGCATACCACCCGAGCGCACCCAAAATCACACCGCCCGTGACGTAGGCCACCATGATTCTGGCCGGGGTGAGCTTTGTCAGATCGATCAAAAGCTGACCGATCACACAGATTGCCCCGCCGACCGCAAACGCCCTTACATATTCCATGTGAAAATCCACGCCTTTCGTTTTATACGTTTTCTTTGGGTTATTCTGTGCGGAATAACCCAAATTATGACGCGCAGAATAACTGTGCAACATTAAAACAAAAGGAGAGTGCAGCATGAAAAAAATCGCATTTTTTGATACAAAACCGTATGACCGCACGTGGTTCGACATTCTGGCAAAGCACTATGAAATCGCGTACTTTGAAGAAAAGCTGAACCGCCACACGGCGACGCTGACAGACGGCTTTGACGCCGTGTGCGCCTTTGTGAACGACCGTGTGGACGCGGCCGCCATTGACCGCATGCACCGCTGCGGCGTGCAGCTTTTGGCACTGCGCTGCGCGGGCTTCAGCAATGTGGATATGCAGGCGGCAGCGGGCAAGCTGCGCGTGGTACGCGTGCCCGCCTATTCCCCACACGCCGTTGCGGAGCACACCATGGGGCTTTTATTGACGTTAAATCGCCGTTTGCACCGCGCCTACATCCGCACGCGCGATTTCAACTTCAGCATTGTGGGCCTGACGGGCATAGACCTCTACAAAAAGACCGTCGGTATCATCGGCACGGGGCGCATCGGCCGCGCATTTGCGGAAATCTGCCGCGGCTTTGGCATGCGCGTTTTGGCGTATGACAAGTATCCTGCGCCGGACTTTGAGTACGTTTCGCTCGATACACTCCTGCGCGAAAGCGACGTCATCTCCCTGCACTGCCCGCTCAGTGAAGAATCCTACCACATGCTCGACCGCGAAGCGTTTGACAAAATGAAAAAAGGTGTGTTTTTATTAAACACCTCGCGCGGCGCGCTTATTGACAGCGAAGCGCTTTTGGACGCATTGAATAACGGCACCTTGCGCGGCGCGGGACTGGACGTTTACGAGGAGGAGGCGAAGTTTTTCTTTGAAGACCATTCCGACACCGCCGTACAGGACGACACTTTGGCGCTGCTCATCTCCCGCCCGAACGTCATCTTAACGGCGCACCAGGCGTTTTTGACCGAAGAGGCATTGTATAATATTGCGGAAGTGACGGTGCAGAACCTCGATGATTTCTTTGCCGGAAAGCCGCTTAAAAACGAAGTGTGTATCCGCTGTGCAGGAAATTGACCTGCCGCGAACGCACACTTTTCAACCGTTTTTTACTTTTCTGTGGAAATCAGGGCTTAATATTCCAAGCCGTACGGCCAATCGACCAAGCTGCCGATGTCGTAAATATGCGTATAGCCGTAGGATTCGAGCTTCATCGCCGCCATAAAGCTGCGGCGGCCGCTCTTGCAGTAAACAAGAATCGGCGTATCGAGTGTGGGGATCTTTTCCTCCGCGGTGTCTTCATCAATGGTATCCACCGGGAAAAGCACGGCGTTTTCGGCGTGGCCCGTGATGTATTCGTCTTCGTCGCGCACGTCCAAGATCACGCAGTTCGGCTCGGTATCGATGATATGCTTTGCTTCCTGAAACGAAACCTTTTTATATGATTCTTCCATGGCATTCCTCTCGTCTTCACTGAAAAGCCCCGGGGCAGGTGCTCCGGGGCTTTGTTACGGATAAACTTAACTTAGATCTGAACCTTCTTGATGATCTCCTTGAGGCACTCAGAGCTATGTACAAGCGCGGCATGCTCGCTCTCGGTCAGCGGCAGGTTGAGCTTATTCACAACACCCTTGTGGCCGACGGTGGTGAGCAGGCTCAGGCAGACATCGCTGATGCCGTATTCGCCGTTCAGCATGGTAGAAACCGTCATGTTGGTATCGATGCCGGAGAGGATGCACTTTACGATATGACAGACGGAAATGGAAACCGCATAGAACGTTGCGCCCTTGCGCCTGATAACGTTGCCGCCGGATTTGCGCATGTAATCCTCAACGTCCGCATAGTTGAGCGGCGGAATCAACATGCCGTCGGTGTTTTCCATAGCCTTCTGGTATGCGTTTGCCGGGATGTTGGAGATGTTCGCAACGGACCACGGCACGAAGGAGCTGTCGCCGTGCTCGCCCAGAACGTAAGCGTGTACGTTCTGCTGGTTAATCTGGTAGTACTCGGAGAGACGTGCACGCAGACGGGCGGTATCGAGGATGGTACCGGAACCGAGGATGCGGGACTCCGGAATGCCGGAGCACTTGCAGAACGTATAGGTGAGGATATCAACCGGGTTGCTGACGAACAGATAGATTGCATCCGGTGCGTACTTCGTGATGTTCGGCGTGATGCTCTTGATGATGTTGACGTTCGTCTGTGCGAGATCCAGTCTGGTCTGGCCGGGCTTACGGGCAATGCCGGACGTGATGATGACGATGTCGGAATCCTTTGCGTCTTCATAGCTGCCCGCATAAACGGAACATGGCGTGCAGAACGGAACGCCCTGACGGATGTCCAGAGCCTCGCCCTTTGCCTTTTCCTCGTTGATATCGATCATGACAATCTCGGAAGCAATGCCCTGCACGGTGAGGGTGTAAGCAATCGTGGAGCCGACGCTGCCGCTGCCGATAATGGTAATTTTATTCATAGTTCAAACCATCCTTTTTTCAGTATAGTCGCAGAATTTTGGATTATCGCTTTGATTATAGTATATTCAGGGGAATAAATCAAGTAATTTTCGGCGTTTTGGGCGCATTCTGCGGGCTTTTGGGGATTTTGTCAAAGCTGTGTCAAGCCCGTGCGAAAAAGTGAACAACATGCACGGACACCGCAGTCGTATGGCAAAACGCGCATGTCTTTGTGGCGCTTTTTATTTATTGTAGACCTTTTCCATGACGTAGGCAATGTTCGCGATGCCGCCGTCCTCGCGGTGGAACATGCCGTCAAACTTGCGGGCATAGAGAAATTTGCGCCCGAGGAACTCCGTTTCGAACCGGTCGTCGTCATCGCTTAAAATCTCCTCGCACAGTATCAGCGCTTCGTCTACAATGTACGCCGGAACAGCCTGCAGACCGTGACCGCCGTAAAACTTGTCGATGCCCTTAAGATATGTCGCAAGGTGGTCGAGACTTTTCGCATACGTCTCGACCGTTGTGGAGCACGGCAAACCGAGCAGTGTGTTCGCGTTGCAGGCGTCGCCGGAATACAGAACGCGGTGGGCACGGTCCAGATAGACCATGGTTCCCACGGTATGACCCGGCACGGCAATAGCCTCAATCTGCACGCCGCCGAGGTCGAACACGTCGCCGTCTTGAACAGGCAGCGTCTTCACTGCGCACGGCGGCACAACGTCTTCCTTTTTGGGCACAAACGCCCCCTCCGGCTTGCCGCCGCCCATCACAAATCCGTAGCGCTTGTCGATGTCGCCGTGCTCGTACAAAAGCGCAACGTCCGCCGGATTCACATAGCATTCCCCGTACTCAAACGATGCGCCGGCGTGATCCACATGTCCGTGCGTCAGCACAAGCGTAACGGGCAAATCGGTACATTCGCGTACAAACGCTTTCAAACTGCCTATGCCTGTAAGACCATCGATAAGCAGCGCTTTTTCACTGCCTTCGATCAAATAGCAAAGCTCGCCGCCCAGACCGCCGATCTGCGTAACATTGTCAAAAATCTTTCGGCTTGTAAAAAACTTGGACAAAATAAGCGCCTCCTCCGTAAATTTGCGGCTCTGCCGCCTTTTTATAAAGCGGCTGCCGTCTGCGCCGCTTTCCTGCGTTTTTCGCTTTTATTATACGATATCGTTAAAAAAATGTCTATAAGAAAATCTCGGCTTACGGGACTTTTTACATTACATTTAAAACAGATTTTTATCATACGGAAGTACTTTACGGCCCTTCTAACGGTAAACCGCGCTTTTTATCTGCCGTTTTACGAAAAAAGGCAAAAAAGCTCTTGCATTTTCGGGGGCTATGTGGTATGATTATGTCTGCGTTATTGGAGTTCAAGGCGAATCTATGCCCACCAATACGGTTCAGGCGGTTTCGCCGTACTATAATCCTACGATCGAGGAGGTGTCTACTGTGCCCAACATCAAATCCGCTAAGAAGCGCGTTAAGGTCGCTGCCGCAAAGACCCTGCAGAACAAGATGATCAACTCTCAGCTCAAGACAGAGATCAAGAAGGCTAACGTTGCTATCGAGTCCAATGCTGCTGACAAGGCTGAGGCTGTCAAGGTCGCTGTTAAGAGAATCGACCAGGCTGCTGCAAAGGGTATTCTGCACAAGAATACGGCTGCCAGAAAGAAGTCCGCTCTCGATAAGAAGCTGAACGCTGGCGCGTAATTTTCCCAACATCGCAATGCATTAGACGACTGCTTTCGGGCAGTCGTTTTGCATTTTACGGCACTTTTTAAAGAGAATATGTAAGGCGGAAGCAGGCTTTTTCGGTCTGCTTCCGCCTTTTTTGTTTTTGTGCGTTCTCCTATTCTAAACGTTCGTCATACGAACGCTTCAAGAAACCCAAGGCCCCACAAGCTTTTGAAAAAGCTTGTGCAAAACTTTATTCGTCCGCTCACCGGCAGAACTTCCTTACCACAACGACTCAATAAATACCATGGCGTACAAAAAGATGCTGAACACGGTCGTTATCATGCCGATGGTAAGCCCGGCGACGGCAAGACCTTTGCCCCGCTGAAAGCTCTTCTTAATCTGTGAAAGCCCCAATGTAGAGAACACGATGCCGAGGATTGACAGCGGCGGGAATACACACATCAGCACAAGCGCGACACACGAAAGCACAAAGCCCGCGACCGCGTAGCCGTTCGTGCGGTTATTCATCGGCATCCCATACGGCCGGTAGGGCTGCACATACGGATTTTTCGGTTCTTCAAACTCCGAGTTCGGCGCAAGCTGTATTTTCGCTTCACTGCCGCAGTTTGGGCAGCAGCGCATTGTTTCCGGGTACACGGTGCCGCATTCATAGCATTGTACCATTTCTCCACCTCATTTTTGCTCTTTTCCCCAGTATATCGGGTTTTAGTAGCCTTGTCAATGCCCGTTTCTGTCCGCGGCGGACGGGCAAAAATGACAAATTTGCCCATGTGCAAAGGATTTTACGATTTTATGAAAAAATCTTTAAATCTCTATTGACAATCATATAATTATGTTGTATACTCTCATCATCACATAGAAGGAGATGAACAAAGTGGAGTGGACACTTCCCGGAACGGTGCTCTCCGTTGACGCAGACCGGCCGCAGGCGGCGGAAGAAGTTTTTTCTTCCCTGTTTTTAGCCGGCGGGCTGGTGCTTTCGCAGGTGACGCAGGTCACGGGGCTGGAGCCGTACATCATTCAAAACTGGGTGCGGCGCGGCTTTTTGGCACCGCCGAAGCAGCGCAAGTACACGCGCCGCCAGTTGAGCCGCATCTTGATGATCAACGCGTTGAAAAGCACGCTTTCCATCGAGCAGATCTGCAAGCTTTTAAGCTACATCAACGGTGCGCTGGACGATGAGGGCGACGACACCATCGACGATACGGAGCTGTACGGCGCGTTCGTGCTGGTGGCGGGCAGCGTGCAGAAGCACGGCTTGACCTCGGAAAGCGAAATGAACCGTTTGATCGCGGACGGCCTTAAGGACTATAAAGAGTCGATCCCCGGCGCGAAGGAACGGATTGAACAGGCTTTGCGCATTATGATCACCGCGTGGCGCGCCGCGCAGCTGCAAACCAAAGCGCAGAGCATGATGAACGCGCTCTGCGTGAGCGCAGATTTTGAAAAAGGAGAAATTTATGTTTGAGGAATTCAAGGGCACCGCGATTCCCATCCCAACGCCAAAAAAGCCGAGCGGAGACTTTTTAAAGAAGCTGCCGAAAATCGTGCTCATCGTCGTGATCGCCCTCATACTGCTCGCCGCTGTGGCAAGCTCTTGGTACACCGTGAACGACAAGGAGCAGGCCGTTGTGACCACGTTCGGCAAGGTGACGGACATTACGGATGCCGGCTTCCACTTTAAGCTGCCGTTCGGCATTCAGAAAGTGGAAAAGGTCAACGTGAATGTCTACCAGAAGCTCGAGCTCGGCTACCGCAGCGTCGGTTCCGCCGATAACTTTGACATCATCGAAAGCGAAACGAAAATGATCACCGGCGACTACAACATCGTCGACGTGGAGTTCTTCGTGGAGTACAAGGTCAGCGACCCGGAAAAGTACCTCTACGGCTCGTATGACCCGGAAACGATTCTGCGCAACCTGCTGCAAAGTCAGGTGCGCAACGTGGTCGGCTCCGAAGCCGTGGACGCCGTTTTGACAACCGGCAAGGAATCCATCCAGATGCGTGTCAAAGAGCTTGTATCCGAAATTTTGCAGGAATACGACATCGGTTTGACGCTTGTAGACGTAAAAATTCAGGACTCCGACCCGCCGACCGATGAGGTGACGGAAGCGTTTAAGGCCGTGGAGACCGCAAAACAGCAGGCAGAGACCGTGCGCAATGAGGCGCGCGCCTACCAGAACGCACAGCTCCCGCAGGCGGAAGCCAAAGCCGACGAGCTGCTGCGTAACGCCGAATATTTGAAGCAGAAGCGCATCAACGAAGCAACGGAGCAGGTCGCGATGTTCGAGGCCATGTACAAGGAGTACAGCCAGAACCCGGGCATCACGCGCTCCAGAATGTACTATGAAGCCATTTCCGAAGCCCTGCCGGACGTGAAGGTGTATATCGATACCTCCGGCGAAAACGGCGTGCAGAAGGTGCTGCCGCTTGAAAGCTTCACACAGAGCGATGTGACTACGACCGCCCCCGAAAAAGGAGAAGAATAACCGATGAAAAAGAAAACCGTGATCCTCTTGGCCGTGCTTATACTGGCGGCTGTGTGCCTCTTTAATTCCGTGTACACTGTGGAGGAAAACGAATACGGCTGCACCGTGCGGCTCTCTAAAATCATCTCGACGACCGATGAGCCGGGCCTGCACTTTAAAGTGCCGTTTTTGGACAGCGTGAAGTCCTTCCCGAAAGCCACCATGCTGTATGATATTCCGCCGAGCGAAGTGCTGACCGCCGACAAGCAGAACATGACCGTGGACTGCTACGTGCTGTGGAGCGTCTCCGACCCGCTGAAATTTTACCAGTCGCTCGGCAACACGAGCGTTGCCGAGGAACGCTTAAACGCGCTGACCTACAACGCCCTCAAAACCGTAATGGGCACGCTTTCGCAGTCAAACATCATCAATATGGACGACGGCGCAGCGCGAAACGACATTTACGAGGGCATTACCACAAGCGTCGATACGCTTGCCGCAAACTACGGCATCAAGGTCGAGGACGTGAAAATCAAGCGCTTTGACCTGCCGGAGGCAAACGAAAGCGCCGTTTATGCCCGCATGATCTCCGAACGCCAGCAGATTGCGGAAAAATACACCGCAGACGGCAACTACGAAGCATCGCTCATCCGCAATGATGTCGATAAGCAGGTGAACATCATTGTCTCGAACGCGGAGGCCGAAGCCGCAAAATTGCAGGCCGAGGGCGAAGCCGAATACATGCGACTGCTCGGCAAAGCGTACAATACCGAGGATAAGCAGGAGTTCTACAAACTCACGCAGGCGCTTGAAGCCCTAAAGAGCACCTTAAACGGCGACGAGAAAACCATTATCTTAGGCAAGGATTCGGACTTGGCACAGATTTTGACGAATCCGTAAAGCCTGATAGCCACCCCGGCAAAACCGGGGTGGCTATTCCCATATAAACGAGAACGGCACAGCCCGGGAGGAAGCCCAAGGCTGTGCCGTTCTCTATTCAAATCACATAGGAGTCTTATGAGCTCAAATTATTCATCGAAGATGGAGACAATCTCGCCGTCTAAGATGCGGTTCATGTTCTTCACCGCGCAGAAGTTGCCGCACATGCTGCACGTGTCTTCCTTCTCCGGGCGGGAGGATTCGCGGTAGCGGCGCGCCTTTTCGGGGTCGATTGCGAGGTCGAACATCGCGTTCCAGTCAAGCTTCTTTCTGGCAACTGCCATTTCGTTGTCCCAATCCATCGCGTGCGGAACACCCTTTGCGATGTCAGCCGCATGCGCTGCAATGCGTGCCGCGATGATGCCCTCCTTCACGTCGTCCACGTCCGGCAGGCGCAGATGCTCTGCGGGCGTGACGTAACACAGGAACGATGCGCCGTTCATGGCTGCCACCGTGCCGCCGATGGCGGAGGTGATATGGTCATAGCCCGGGGCGATGTCCGTGACGATCGGGCCGAGCACATAGAACGGTGCGCCGTGGCACAGCGTTTTCTGAATCTCCATGTTCGCCGCAATCTGATTGAGCGGCATATGGCCGGGACCCTCGATCATGATCTGCACGTCTTTTTCCCACGCGCGCTTGGTCAGCTCGCCGAGCGTGATGAGCTCTTCAATCTGCGAAGCGTCGGTCGCGTCCTGCAGGCAGCCGGGGCGGCATGCGTCGCCGAGGCTGAGCGTCACATCATATTCACGGCAAATGTCGAGAATTTCGTCAAAATACTGGAAGAACGGGTTCTCCTCGCCGGTCATTTCCATCCATGCAAAAATGATGGAGCCGCCGCGGGAAACGATGTTCATCAAACGGCGGTTGCGTTTAAACTTCTTCGCCGTCTCTTTATTGATGCCGCAGTGGATGGTCATGAAGTCTACGCCGTCCTCCGCATGCATGCGCACAATGTCAATCCACTCGCGCGCAGTGATTTTGCCGAGCGCCTTGTGGTAATAAACGACCGCGTCATAGATCGGCACGGTGCCGATCATCGCCGGGCACTCGTGCGTCAGCTTGCGGCGGAACTTCTGCGTATCGCCGAAGGAGCTGAGGTCCATAATGGCCTCCGCGCCCATTTCGACCGCATGATTTACTTTTTCAAGCTCCATGTTAAGGTCGGTGAGGTCGCGGGACGTGCCGAGATTGACGTTGATCTTCGTCTTCAGCATGGAGCCGAGACCGTTCGGCTCTATGCATGTATGCACCTTATTGCACGGGATGATGACCTTGCCCTCCGCCATGAGCGCCATGAGTTTTTTCGGCTCCAAGTGCTCTTTTTCGGCAACTTTCGCCATTTCCGGCGTAAAAATACCCTTGCGGGCGGCATCCATTTGCGTTGTGTATTCCATTTTCTGTTCCTTTCCTAATGCGTGTTTCGGAACAAAAGAAAAGGGCATGTGATAATGACACATACCCGGATATTTCCGTTCCCTACGTTGGCATTATCCAAATCAGGTTTTTCGGGTCGAGGGTCACACCCTCCTCTCAGCCCGTATACGAGCACCCCGTTTATTATTTTTTGCGTTTTCCGCGTATTTACTCTACCACGCCAAGTGCGTTTTGTCAAGATTTTGCCTGTGTTCTCGGCTTAGTGTCCGCGCACGTTGATCTCTTTTTCGCTCAATTTCGAATAAATAAGCTGCTGTCCGGAATAAAGGCTGAAATAGCCCGAGAACAGGAAGCTTACAAGCGCCGCGATCATGCAGAACAGTGCACTTTCGCCGCCGAAGAGCTCTACGCTGAGCAGAATTGTCGCAATGGGGCAGTTCGTCACACCGCAGAACAGCGCCGCTATGCCGATGGCCGCGCCGAACGCAGGACTCAGACCGACAAGCAGCGCCAGCGTACCGCCGAGCGTGGCACCGATGAACAGCGTGGGCACGATCTCGCCGCCCTTAAAGCCCGCGCCGATCGTGACGGAGGTAAAGATCATCTTGAGCAAGAATGCCTCGGGACGCACGACGCCCTCTTCAAAAATGCGCTCGATGACGTCCATACCGCCGCCGTTATACGCGCGCGTACCGACAAGCAATGTGAGCAAAATCACCACAACGCCGCCGACCGCCGCGCGGAGAAATTCGTTTTTAAAAAGCTTTTTGAAGAGCTTTGCGCCGCTGTGCATCATCCAACAGAACAGCATGCTGACAACCGCACACAAAATGGCGATGACGAGCACACGCCACATGGTGGAAATATCAAATGCCGGGACATTTTCGACGAAGAAATGCTCCGGGGCGACACCCATAACCAGTGCCAGCGCATAGGCAGACGCAGAAGACACGATGCACGGAAACAGCGCCGAGGTGCAGAAGCGGCCGACGCTGACGACCTCTATCGCGAAGACACATGCCGCCATCGGCGTGCCGAATACCGCCGCAAACACGGCGCTCATACCGCACATGGTGAGAATGTGGCGGTCTTCCTCATTTAAACGGAACAGCTTGCCGAATAACGTCGCCACGCTTCCGCCGATTTGGAGCGCCGCGCCCTCGCGGCCCGCGGAGCCGCCGAGCAGGTGTGTAATCGTTGTGCCGAGGAAAATGGCCGGCGCAAGCAAAATGGAAACACCTTTATTGCTGCGTACACCCTCGAACACCTCGTTTGTGCCCACGCCGGAAACGCGGCAAAGTTTATAAACGCCCACAATGGCCAAACCGCCGACGGGCAGCAAATATAAAAGCCATGGGTTAGCGCCGCGCATGGCCGTTGCCCACGCAACGGATTTTGCAAACAGCGCGCCGACGAAGCCGCCGAGCCCGCCGACAAGCAAGCCTAAAACGCCCCACCGCAAAAACGCCGCAATATACGCCCACACGTTTTCCGCAAGCGAGCGAATTTTCTCTTTGTTCTCCATTGTTCTTTCCTCACTCAGTTCATGTCTTTATTGACAAATAAAGTTGATCAGATTCCAAAGGTGAAACCTTTGGTCGAGCTCCGCAGAGCTCTAAATCCTTTTGCCTACCAAAAATCAGGACGGAAGAACGGAACTTCCAGTGGACGTTCCGTCCGTGGGAGACCCAATTAGGGGGTCTCCCAAAAAGGCGAAGCCTTTTAGAATTTACTTTCTCACAAAATTTATTTTCTCACAAACAAAACGCCCAGCGTGTTCGGACCGCAGTGACTCGAGACCGTGCAGCCGGCATAGGTCTCCAACACCTCGTCGAAGCCGCCGCATTCCTTGATGATCGCTTTCACATTCTCCACAATCTCCGGCGCACAGCCCGAGTGCGTGATGAAAATGCGATTTCGTCTCAAATCGTCTCTGCCCTGCAAACGCTCGCGCACATACTGTGCAATGCAATTGTCGATCTTGCCGCGGTACTTTTTGCCCACGCCCATTTTGCCGTCCTTCACTTCAATGCACGGCTTTAGCTTCAATAAATTCGCGCCGAGCGCCGCCAAGGTAGAGCATCTGCCGCCCTTTTGCAGATAAAAAAGCGTATCGATGACGAAGCTCGCCTCTACTTTTTCCGCCGTTTCGCGCATGAGCGCGGCAATCTCTTTGGGGTCCTCGCCCTTTTCCGCACGCTCTGCGGCATCCAAAACGAGCAGCGCGATGCCCGTGGAAAGATTGCGGGAATCGACCACATACACGTTTTCAAACTCCGCCGCAGCGGTGCAGGCGTTCTGGTAGCAGCTGGAAAAATCACTGCTGATATTGAAATGGATCACCGCGTCGTAATTTTCCCTGCATTTTTTGAAAAATGCCGTGTAATCGCCCACGTTCACGGCAGCAGTGCGGCACACGCCCTGGCCTGAGCGCACGTAGTCGAAAATCTCCTGCGGCGTGATGTCCATGCCGTCGCGACAATTCTGCCCGCCCTTTTCAATGTACAGCGGCGTAATGCCGATATTATACGTTTCGATAAGCTCCGGCGACAGATCGCATGTGCTGTCCGCCGAAATTTTAATCCTCATTGCAGAATTCTCCTCTCCGCTTTCGATTCGTTTTACGGTGTTTATGTTGTTTCAGTATACAACAGCCCGCGCTTTTTTTCAAGATTTCGCACCGTTTCCGGCATGATTTTTCCGTCTCTTTCATAAATTTTAAGACATTCTTACATCGCGCAAAAACGCTTGCATCTAAAGAAATTTTTCGCTACAATAAAATCACAAAACAAAGATGAGAGGAGACCGTATATGCAAGGTCAAAATTACAATCCCTACACCGGCGCACCGCTTTCCGGCATAGATCCGCCCGCCGGTTATCCGCAAAAAAGCCGTATCGCAGCCGGACTGTTCGGCATGCTGATGGGCACATTCGGCGTGCACAATTTTTACCTTGGCAATACACAGCGCGGACTGATCCAGATTTTGGTCGCTACGCTCGGCGCGCCTCTCACCTGCGGTCTTTCCACCGTTGCCGTGTGGGTCTGGAGCCTTGTTGAGGGCGTGCAGATCTTAGAAGGCAAGATTAAAATGGATGCAAACGGCATCAAGCTGAAGGACTGAGAAAGGAGATCTTTATGACAGACGAAAAAGACACCCGGAACACCACCCCGGAGACCGCAAAGCCGGAGCCGACCTTGACGAATCCCGTAGAGCAGAGCTTTGCCGAAGCCGAGCGCCTTGCGGAGCAGGCAGAAGCCGCCGCAAAAGACGAACCGTGCTGCGATATGCCGAAAGCCGAAGAAGCTGCCCCGGAAGCACCGAAAACGGAGGTGCCAACGCCGCCGCAGTATCAGCCGCCGCAGTACACCTATGCGGCCTACACCGCACAGCCGCAGCAGCCCACCCCGCAGGAGGGCGCGGGCGACTACCGCCCCCCGCGCTACACGGAGCAGTACCAGGCGAACGCCAATAATGCAAATTATAACAACCCGCAGCAAACCTACTACGCCCCGAACGGCCAGCCGCAGTATGGGCAGAACTACGCACAGCCGTATGACCCGCCGCAGGGCACCAAAAGCCGCATTGCAGCCGGTGTGCTCGCCATTTTATTCGGTGTGTTCGGCGTGCACAACTTCTACATCGGCAAAACGGGCCTTGGCATTGCACAGCTTGCCATCACCGTTTGCAGCTGCGGCACGCTTGCCATCGTCTCCGAAATTTGGGGCATCATAGAAGGCGTGCGCCTTTTGCAGGGCACAATCTATACGGATGGCCACGGCATGAAGTTTATTGACTGAGCTTGATTTTATACCATTGACTAAAATTCCAAAACAGCAAAACCCGGTGCAGCCGAATCCAGACTGCACCGGGTTTTCTCTGTTCTGTTATGACGATATAAACGCGTTTCTTATTTGACCGGCAGCCAGACACGCATCTGGTTTTCGCCGCGGTTTGCCCATGTGTAATACGGGATAAGGCGGATTGTTTTTTTCACAAATTTCGGAGCCTTTGTGGAATACAGCGTGTCGATGTCTTGCTGTGCGCAGCCTGCGATCTCTACGGGCACAATGCCGCCGAGCGTTTCGGGCTCGAAATCGAGCGCCTTCGGCTCTGCACCGGCTTTAACATGCAGCGGCAACACCTTACCGTTATCGACTTCCTCTGCGCAGTAGACGAGCGCGCCGCGCTGTACACACACCTTGCCGCTGTCCGCCGCGATCTTTGCGGAGGCGTACACAACGTGCGGGGTCATATCCATGGTGAGCGCAAGCGTATCGCCGTCTTTCCATGCGCGGGTGATGTAAGCGTAGCCGTCCTTTGTCACGGCGTTAAGGTCAACCGCTTCGCCGTTTACGGTCAGCAAGCTCTTTTCACTCCATGCCGGAATGCGGATAGCGACCGTCGTTTCCGCTTCGCCCTTAATCGTATACTTTGCCGTGCCGCCGTGCGGGAAATCGGTCTCGCAGGTGAGCGTGATGCCCTTTTCGGTCTTCACCGTGCCGCCTGCATAGAGGTCAATGAAGAACGTGTCTTCATTTTCGCTGTACGCATAGGAGCCGAAGGAAGACACCATGCGCGCCACGTTCGGCGGGCAGCATGCGCAGGCATACCATTGCGGGCGGGTGGGCAGCACTGCGCGGTGCGTGACGGCCTTGCCGGAAATGCCCGGTACGACCTCAAGCGGGTTCACATAGAAGAAACGCTTGCCGTCAAGCTGCATGCCGGCGAGCACGGTGTTGTAGAACGCGCGCTCCATCACATCGGCATATTCGCCGCGGTGCTCGTTTTCAAGCATCTTCTTCGCGAAGAACATCAGGCCGATGGAGGCGCAGGTCTCGGCGTACACGGTGTCGTTCGGCAGGTCATAATCGACCGTAAAGGCTTCACCCATAAACGTGGAGCCGATGCCGCCCGTAACGTACATGCGGCGCTTTGTGATGCTCTCCCACAAATTGCGGCAGGCAGCAAGCAGTGTCTCGTCCTGTGTTTCCTTTGCGACGTCCGCCATGCCGGTGTAAAGGTACACGGCGCGCACGGCGTGGCCCACGGCGTCCTTCTGCTCACGCACGGGCAGAGTGCTCTGGGTGTAGTCGGTATTCAGCTCCTCCGTGCCGTCCCAAACGTTCCAGCCGCGGTTCTTTTTTTCTTCCACGAAATAATTCGGGGCCTGACCGCGCACGTCTACAAAGTGCTTTGCAAGCTCCTTATACTTTTCGTTGCCCGTGGCGCGCCACAGACGCATCAGTGCGAGCTCCACCTCCGGGTGGCCCGGGTAGGCGTGCGTGTTTTTCTTCATGAATTGCTCGTAAATGCAGTCTGCATTCTTCGACATGATGTCGAGCAGCTCGCGCTTGCCGGTAACCTCATAATACGCCACGGCGGCCTCCATCATGTGACCTGCACAGTAAAGCTCATGTGCCTCGCGGATGTTCGTCCACATTTTGTCGGGACACTTCACGGTGAAATAGGAATCGACATAGCCGTCTTCGTGCTGGGAAGCGCCGTAGAGCCGAATGGTCTCGTCCACGGCCTTTTCAAGCTCCGGGTCTTCGCCCGCTGCAAGCGCATACGCCGCCGCTTCGATCCACTTTGCGACATCGCTGTCTTGGAACACCATACCGTAGAATTCGTCCGGCTTTACGTCCTTGCCCCTCAGCTTTTCAGCTGCAAGGCGGATATTTTCAATGGCGTGGCTCTTTTCGATACCCGGGATGGCGTCGTTCAGGATATTATACTGATACGGCAGCACCTCCTCGCGCACGAGCTTCTGCATTTTGCCGATGAAACCGTTATCAGCGGAAAAGGATTTTACGGGGATACGTTCGCTTTTCATCTTTGTAAACCTCCATCATGAACTTCAAGTTGTTCGTACATCTTTTATAGCACATTCAACCGGAGAATGCAACTGTTTTCGGAAAACTTTTATTTTGATACGGAAAGTTCATGAAAAACGGTTGCAATTTTCACGCGTTGCAGGTAAAATCAAACTATAAAATTTTTTCCGAGAAACTCGAACCGAAAAGGATGCGTGCCGCATGGCCATAAAGATAAAAGGGAAACTTCCGCTTAAAATTTGCAGCGTGCTGTTCGTTTTGTACGGTGCAGCGTCGCTTGTGGCGCTTCTGCTGTGCCTCATCGACCGAAAATACGTGGAGGAATACGACCTTTCCGCTTACTTTAATTCCTCTATGCCGGTGCTGTCTGTTGCGGGCGCGATGCTTGTGCCCGTTTTGCTGCTCATTGCGGGGCTGATGGGCCACGCCCGAGCAGACCGCCCGAACAGCATGAAGCCGTGCTTTTTTCTGGGCCTTGCTACCGGCGTCATCATTCTTTTCAATGTTTTGTACGAAATCTTCACCGGCGATGCGCCGAATATGCCGGAAATCTGCACCTATGTTCTCGACCTCGTTCTCCCCGTTCTCTACACGTTCTGCGCATGGCTGAACTGGAGGCACAAGGGAGACGACACGCCGAAAGCCGCAGATGCCGACCCCGCACCCGCTTCTAAATCCTGATCGTTCCCTTTAGATAAAAAACTCAAGCACGCAGAACTTTCGAGTCTGCGTGCTTTTCTTTTGGCTTGTTCGGTTTTTGAAAGGCGGTTTGTGACCGCCTTTTAGGAAACCCATGCAACTGGGTTTCCTACGGATTGAACGTCCCCCGGACATTCAATCCTACTTTCCTGGTTTAAACCGCCGTTGCCGCGGGCTCGTCAGTTCATCAGCGCTTTATAGATTTCGCCTTTCTTAAATCCGGAGAGCTTTGCGGCCTCCTTAGCGGCGTCGCTGGCAGAGCTGCCGTTTTCCATCGCTTTTTTTGCGGCTTCTACGGCGTCCTCTAACGTCATTTCTTTCTGTTCTTCCGCCTTCGCACCCTCAATGACGAGCACAAATTCGCCCTTTGGGGCGTTCTGCTCGTAGTATTCGGCAGCTTTATATAATGTCGTGCGCACGCACTCCTCGTGGATTTTCGTAATTTCCCTTACAAGCGCGATGCGTCTGTCGCCGAATACCTCCGCCATATCTCTTAACGTATACGGCAGCTTATGCGGCGCTTCGTAGAACACCATGGTGCGCACTTCGTTTTTGACGGACTCCAAGTGATCCTTACGGCTCTTTTTATTGACGCTCAAAAAGCCCTCAAACGTAAATCTGCCCGTCGGCAGTCCCGATACCGCCAGCGCGGAAATGACGGCGCTCGGGCCCGGCACAACAAGCACCGGCACGTCGTGCTCGGCGCATAGCGCCACAAGGTCTTCGCCCGGGTCGGAGATGGCCGGCATGCCGGCGTCGGAGACGATGGCGCATGTTTCGCCCGCCAAAATGCGGTCTACAATGCGCCCGCCCTTTTCGGCCTTATTGTGTTCATAATAGCTTACAAGCGGCTTTTTAATGCCGAAGTGGTTTAAAAGCTTCATCGTGACGCGCGTGTCCTCCGCTGCGATGAAATCCACCGCCGCCAAGGTCTCCGCCGCGCGGGGCGAAAAATCCGACAAATTTCCGATGGGCGTGCCCACCACATACAATGCACCGCGAAGCAGTTTATTTTCTTCCATCTGCGCGTCCTCCCTCGTGACCGAATTTGTAATTCCCGTAAATTCCCAGCATTTCGGCGGAAAACTCGCCGTTTTCATCTTCTATAAAGAGCGTCGGCAGTACGGAAAGCCCCGGTTTGCCGCCGCGCCGCACTTCCAGTAAAAACAGAGACGGCGCGGTGTTTATCCTTTGCTGTACGAGCCGCAGCCTTTTCGGCTCTAAGCCGTAGCTTCTAAAAACATTCATTGCGTCTGCAAGGCGCTCCGGGCGCTGACAAAGGCAAAGCCGACCGCCGAAGCGCAGCACGTCTCTGCCTGCTTTCGCGACATCTTCAAGCGTGCAGGTACACTCATGCCGCGCGTTTTCCATGCGTTCGTCCGGGTTGCGCAGCCCCGCGCCCACGGCCTTATACGGCGGGTTACACGCCGCAAGATCTAACGTTGGGTGCGGAATGATTTTTTTGATCTCCCGTATATTCCCCCGAATGACCTCGATATTTTCTTCATACCCGTTTTCCGAAACGGAGCGCAAGGCCTGCGAAAACGCCTGCTCGCCGAGTTCCACCGCCGTGATGTGCCGCGGGGCGTAATTTGCCTGCCACAAAAGCGGAATGGTGCCGCAGCCCGTGCCGAGGTCAATGCAGCGTTCTTTGTGTTTCGGCGCGGCAAAATGCGCCAGCAAAATGGTGTCCGTATTAAACGTGTGCTCGCGGCTGACGAGTACACGGCAGGCAGGCGCAAGCGGCTCCCAGTGCAGATTTTCCACAGGTTTTCTCCTTTTGGTTGAATTTAGCTTCCGATAAACATGGTCAAAAGTCTTTGATTAAACTTTCTTCGAGAAAGTTTACGAATTCCAAAGGCGCTGCCGCCCTTTTAACAGCAAAAGAAAAAGGACTGCCGCTTGGGCAGCCCTCTCTTTTACGCAATGTCAGCGATTATGCCTGCTCCGGAGCGGAAACCGGGCAAGTGTCAGCGCAAGCGCCGCACTCGATGCAGGTATCAGCGTCGATCTCGTACTTGCCGTCACCCTCGGAGATTGCGGAAACAGGACATGCGTCTGCGCAAGCGCCGCAAGCGATGCAAGCGTCTGTAATTTTATATGCCATTTTAGGACACCTCCATGTATTTGATACCTACATTCTAACACAAATCCATGAAAATGCAAGCGAAAATTGCTTTTTTACAGATACGTAACAAAAGCCCGCCAAAATACAGGTGCTTTTAGTTCTCCAGCTTCTTGAATTCCTCAATTTCCTTCTTATTCAGCTTAATCTGCCCGTCTTTCAGCACGCGTACGTCCTTCACTTTGTAGACGCTCGGCGCGGCGTCCGGACTCTTATCGAGCCGCACGGTCAGTTTTCCGGTAAGCAGGTTCTGGTCGATAACAACGCCCTTGCCGTCCGGCGTGGAAACCACAGCGTTCACCTTCGGCGTGGTGCGCAGCAGGTCAAGGTATGCCTCCTGCTCATATTTCAGGCAGCACATCAGTCTGCCGCACGTGCCGGAGATTTTCACAGGGTTCAGAGAAAGCCCCTGCTCCTTCGCCATTTTGATGGAGACCGGCTGAAAGCCGCCGAGGAACGAGCCGCAGCAGAACGGTCTGCCGCAGATGCCGAGGCCGCCGATCATCTTCGCTTCGTCGCGCACGCCGATCTGACGCAGCTCAATGCGCGTGCGGAACATGCCCGCAAGGTCTTTTACCAGCTCGCGGAAGTCCACGCGGCCGTCCGCCGTGAAGTAAAAGAGGATTTTACTGTTGTCAAACGTGTACTCCACGTCGACAAGCTTCATTTCGAGTCCGCGCTCCGCAATTTTCTTTTCGCACTGCGTGAACGCATTTTTTGCTTTCAGTTCATTTTCCGCCACGCGGCGCAGGTCGTCTTTTGTCGCCTTGCGAATCACTTTTTTGAGCGGCTGCACAATGGAATCATCCGCAACATCGCGGTTGGCCATCGCCACTTCGCCGCACTCTACGCCGCGCGCCGTTTCTACAACGACGTGGTCGTCGGCGGAGAGCTTCTCGCTGTTCGGGTCAAAGTAATACACCTTGCCCATGTTCTTAAAACGAACACCGATTACTTCTGCCATATTTATATCCACAGCCCGTAAAGGGCTTCCTTTCTTTCCGGGAAAAATCCGTATTGTTATTTTGACAACACGGACAGTTTTTATTTCAAAACAGGCTTTATTTGCCCGCAGTTTCTTTCATTTCGGCGCACAGCGCCGTTACAAGCAGCGCCATGTTCGCGTTGCGCCGCCAGTATTCCGTGTATTTTGCCGTCATTTCGCACAGCGCCATCAGCGCTTTTAAAGACAGCTTGCGTCTTAATTTGTCGCAGACCTCGCGCGCGGGCACCTGCACATTTACATTGTTTTTCAGCAGACATGCATCGCGCAGCAAAAGCTGCAAGCGTTCCATGCTTTCCGGGAATAAGGGCTTGTCTTTGATGAGCGGCGCGGTCGCCGCCAAAAGGTCATGCTCCGTGCCGGAAACGAGTGCGTTTGCAATGTCTTCCGCCATTTGCTCCGCTTTTGCGGCGCGGCCGTTTTCGCCGTCCGAAAGCATTCTGCCGATGTTGCCGCGGTGCAACGATGCAAGCTTTTCAGCTTCCTCCATGGGCATGCCGGTCTTGTTCTGCACGTAAACCGCCGCTTCGCTGTCCTCCGGCGGGCGCACGGTGAAAACCTGTGCACGCGAGCGGATTGTCGGCAGCAAAGCGTCCGCAGAAAGCACCGTAAAGATGAAAAGCGCACCTGTCGGCGGCTCTTCAATGACCTTCAAAAGTTTATTCTGGGTGATCTCCGGCATGGGATTTTCCGCAAAAATGCAGTAGACGTTGATATCCGCTTCCTCCGGCTTTTTGTATGCGTCGCGGATGACTTCATCGACGGATGCGACCGAAATCGTGTTCGATTTGCCGCTGCCCGTAACAATGCGGATATCCGGGTGCGAGCCTGCTTTTGCGCGAATACACGCCGGACATACGCCGCAGGGCGCTAAATCGCGGTCTTCGCATGTGCAGACCGCCGCGCGGGCCAGAATCTGCGCCAACGTGCGTTTGCCAAGCCCCGCTTCACCCTGTAAAAGAAGAGTATGCGGCAGCCTGCGGCGCGAAAACGCCGCCGAAAGCGCCGTTTTCAGAGCCGCATTCCCCGCAAAACCTTCAAACTGCATTAAACCTTCTCAAAACGGTCTACGTTCAGCACGAAAATGGTAGAGCCGCCCACGGTGACTTCCACCGGGAAAGAGGAGTACATGCCCACATCCATGGTGGAGGTACTGGGCACAACCTGCGTTCTGCGGCGGGAATGCTTCGCGATGATACCGATGACTTCATCGACCTTTTCGTCTTCCACACCGGAGATGAAGGTGGTGTTGCCGGCCATCAGGAAGCCGCCGGTGGTAGCGAGCTTTGTGACGGAGAAGCCGCCTCTTGTCAGTGCGGAAGAGACCGCACCGCTGTCATCGTTGCTGACAATCGCAAGGATCAATTTCATAATATTTCCTCCTTATCGCGTTTTTTTGAAACGCATATTCGTTGTTTTTTGGAGATCAGCAAAGGCAGGCTAAACGAACCGTTAAAAGCCCCTCTATTCATCGCTTTTCTCTCTATTTGTATTTTAACATCTTGCCGAAGAAAAATCTATGGCAATACCGCACAGAAAAGTAGGCGCGATACTGCCAGAAGTGATATAATAAGACCATGGATAAACAGATGACAATGTCTGCGCTTAGTGATGAGTTGGCGCAGGTACGGACAAAGAAG
>NZ_JAVYJC010000013.1:0-15555 GCF_032490475.1 Neglectibacter sp. CSJ-5
CTTCTTTGTCCGTACCTGCGCCAACTCATCACTAAGCGCAGACATTGTCATCTGTTTATCCATGGTCTTATTATATCACTTCTGGCAGTATCGCGCCTACTTTTCTGTGCGGTATTGCCTTATATTTTCCTCGTTTTTTCATTCTTACAGCATAGGCGAAAAGCCGCCTGATGATAATTTCATTAGGCGGCTCTCATTTGAGTTTACAAATTTAATTTTTGAGAGAAACAAGTTCTCCTGTTTCCGCGGAGCGGAATGCAGCTTCGATAGTTTTCAGCACTTTCCGCACCTGCCAGGGCTGTACGATCAACTCTGCTTTTCCGTCGATCGCATCCCGCACATTTTTGTAGTATTCCGACCAATCGGCTTCCACGTCCGGAAGCTCACTCTCAAGCTTCACGTTATCCGGCCTGGGCGCAAACGTCCTGGTTGGACCGGCCGAAGTCATAATAATCTCAGACTTTGTCTCCACTGTGCTGTCCAGCCGGATGATCCCGCCGCTTCTGGAAAAATCGTTCACATAGGCAGTTGCCTCATCGCCAAGCAGAAGCCATCTTGGAAGCTCTTTGAGTACAAATGTCCCTATCTCCACTTGAACGTGACTGCCATCCTCCAAATCAAACACGAGGAAGAAATAGTCCTCCACCTCCGTAGTTTTTACATTGCTGGTCTTGCAGAATACGCTCCTGAAATTGTCATATCCCAGCATCCACATCAACTGATCGATAAAGTGAACGCCCCAGTCGTACAACATGCCGCCGCCGTGCTTCTTTTCACCGCGCCAACCGAACATTACTCCACCGGATCCATGCAGTCTGGACTGGATGGAATACACCTTTCCCAGTTCCCCGGAATCAAGGATATCCTTGACGATCCGGAAGTCCTTGTCCCAACGACGGTTCTGATGTACGGTGAAGAGTTTCCCGTTGCGACCAGCCGCGGCAATCATCTGATCCAGCTCGTCCACGTTCAAAGCGGCAGGCTTCTCGCAGATGACATGCTTGCCGGCATTCGACGCGGCAATGCAGATCTCCATGTGACAGTCGTTCGGCACGGCAACCAGAACAGTGTTGATGTCCTCACACGCAAGCAAATCCTCCAGGGACGAAAATCCCCTGAGCCCGCTTTCCTCCGCCACCTGTACCCGCACGGGGTCAATGTCGTAAGCGCCTACCACCTGAACCCCTTCAATTTTGGAAGCGTTTCGGTGATGAAATCCGCCCATTCCTCCGTAGCCAACAATTCCCAATTGAATCCCCATGTTCATTTTCCTCCATTCTTTGCTGCATTTTTGCGCTGCGTTTGATTTCCTGAAAACAACTTTCATCCGATCGGATGGGACAAATTCACAATCATGCCCGGCCTTTTAAAAACATTATATCTTTCGAAACACATACTTACAATTAACATGATTATTCATCCTCATATACTGTTGAACAACTGCAGCATTTTAAAAAGATGTTCCGAGAATATTTTCCTTGGAACTTGAAAATATGGTATCCGCTCAAGTCTCCTCAATCCATATCTTTTTGCCAGTCGCACAGTTCAGTGGAATATCCGGTTGGTTCTGGAAAATCAGACAGCTTGATTCCGTCACTCCGTAATTTGCTTCAAAATACTGTTCCGCATAACATTTCATAAATCATTAATTCATAAAACTTGTACGCCTTGCAGATTTGGAAATCACTCACTTTAGAATAAAACAGATTTTCCCTCGTGTCTTGCTGAAATCAATTTTGGCCAATATCTGACAGCTTTTTAGCATTTTCTGTCTGCGTCAGAACGTATATTTGCCGCCTGTGATAATCGGTTGCAAACACACCAGGACAAATCACAGCGAATCACATATTCCTCCTCATAAAAAGAAAGTGGCTCCGATAAAAATCAGATCCACAAATCTTATTTTCATTCTTTGAGCAGATTGCCGACAAGCTTCATCGGTTTTTACAAAGGGAATGCGAATCGTTTTGGTGTATTCGCTTGGATGCGAACGGTTCGGTTTCACCCAAAATGGCATTGTTGGCTCTCAAAAAGCGTTTCTCTGAAAATCTCCTGTTTTCTCCTGAATTCTCGCTTTTTCTCCGTGTCAGATGGATGCGAATGATCCGCGGGGCGAAGGCAACAGTTCTGCATTTTTCAGGAAGAAACTGGAAACGACCAAAAACACAAAAAAGCCGTGAAATCAGCGATTTCACGGCTTTTTTGATGGTGGACCTGGAGGGATTCGAACCCTTGACCTCTCGGATGCGAACCGAACGCTCTCCCGAACGCGACATAACGCATCCACTGAGCATTTGGAAGGGAATGGATGCGTATTGTTCAAAACCGGCACAGGATGCGTATTGTTCGATATTTTCCATCGGACGGTGCGCACTTCTGCTCCGATTTTGAACAAACAGGAGCTATCGATCACCCCTTCTCTTCGCCAACCATCGGAAAAATATTCCGCCAATCGTTGGAAATCTCTTGGAACGTCTGTAAATACAACGCATTCTGATGAAAGAAGTGAAAGACAAGGCACTAGGTAATGGTCTGCAGAAAACAAGCCGACAATAACAAAACTTGGCGCCTTCTTGAGTTTTGTTAACTCGAAAAGACGCCGGGTCTCTGTTCTTCGAGAAATTCTTTGGTCGTGAATTGGCATAACTGCGCAGAAAACTCTATTCTTTTGGAGAGTTCCCTGTAAATTTTCATCCAGTCTCCCATACCTCTTCATCCCATCTCCAGCCCATTCAAAAACTGCGCCTCGGAGATATTAAAATCAACCTGAATCCCATAGCCGCGAGTTAAGGTGACTGCCTTGATCAGATAGGACGCAATAACCTTCTTTTCCTCTATCGCAGCAGAATCAAACAATTCAGCCCATGTCAGAATCTGTTGATGCTCCCTCAGAAGATCGGCTGCCGCAGGTTTCATCTGACGGCTCTTCTCTTCAAGCTGCTGAACCTGGTGGGCTATCTCGTCCGCTTTTGCTTGCACAGCGTCCAATCTGGCCTTCACCTGCTCCGGCGTAAAAACACAGGTACCATCCAGAGAATCCAGCATCAAATCTCCCCATCTGGACAATTCCTTCATCGTCTTGGTATATTCCAGCTTTGCGGCTTTCAGCTCCTGCTGACACTGTTCCGCCGAAGCGTCGACCAGCATTTTTAAAATGGTTTTCTCATCAACCTTTTTGGCTCGTTCAAAAATTCCCCGCAGAAGCTGTTCGATCACCTTATCCACCTTCTCGGCACGATAGGTGGATGGCCCGTCACACTGCCCCTTATGCTGTGAGCGGTTGTAGCATTTATAGATTGCGATACGTTCATTGCTCTCTGTTGGACGATGCGTTTTTCTAGCGGTAGCTGCAAAAATGCGGCCACCGCAGTGACCGCAATACACATTGCCTGACAAGAGGGCTTTTCCTACGATCTTTCGAGGATAGGCGCGGGGCGGACGAACGACGGTAGCTTCCGTGCCATCCTCCAGCTGCACTGTCTCGGTGGTTCCGCCGCACTTTATCGCATAATTTACGGAACGCTGCTCACGAGTCTTTGCCACACGATTAAATTGTTCCAAAGAAACAATCTGCAGCTCAGGAAACACCTCTGACTTCGTTTCTCCGCTGCGAAGAATTCCTGCATTCATGACGTTGGAAAGAATATGCTGGATTGAGGCGTAATGAAACGGCTCTCCCGTTCTCTGAGCAGAGCACTTGCGAATGATTGCACTTTCTTTTCTCATTTCAGTCTCCTTCCTTGGGACCGCAGGCTTTACTCAAACTATTGAATTTACTTTCTATATGTGTATGTGTGTCATATTTCACGGGATGTTGAAGTGTTAATTCATTTTTACACCTTATCTGGTAAAAAGGCTGGCACCGTTCCATTTGGGAAACATGCTTCCTGAATTGGTCATGTCCCCTGGCAGAACCGAAGGCTTAGAAAAGACCTCCTGGTTTTTTATTGTTGCAGTTGACCGACCGCAACTTTATTCTACCAGAAGGTCTTTTCATTATATAATTTCTTTTACTCTCCCCGTCCTAGTCGGGGGCTCTCGTTTCGCTAAAGCATATCAAAACAGGGAGGCACCGCTTGCACGATGCCTCCCTGCAGAAAGTTTACGTATCTGACCAAATGATTTCTGATATTTCTTTATGCTTCCTGCTCAGCCTGCCATTTAGGATTTATTTTCGCAATAAAACCGTGACGTAGAAAAAACAGAAGCCAAGCCAAATCATTTGTTCATCCCTGTATGAGAATACGATCCACCACCAGTTTTCTGAACTCCGGAGTCAGAGAGCAGAAGTACGCCGTAAAGCCCGTGACGCGTACCACCAGGTTGGGGTACTTGCTGGGGTCCTTGTCGGCTTCGAGAATCTGCTGACCGTTCACAATATTGATGTTCAGCAGGGTGGCCCCCTGCTCGAACAGCGTCATGATATAGTCGGCGATCTTTTGCACAGCCTCCTCACCGCGCCCCATACCAGGGTCAAGCTCCAGCTGTACCGGCGCGGTATTCCCATAGCCCGGCTGCACCGCGCAGATGGAATTGCTCATTGCGGTGAGGGCGCCGTCCTTGCGGAAGCCGGGGTGCGGGTTGGCCCCATGGTTGATCGGCTCGAAGGCGTGGCGGCCGTTGGGGGTGGCACCTACCTGCTTGCCGAGCACAATCGTATTCGACCAGCTGAACCAGCCGGGGATAAACTGGTAGCCCGGATACTTCTGGCTGACGGAGCGCACCTGGTTGGAGTATGACTCCGAAATTTTCACCGCCCACTGGTCGCTGATGGTGTTTCCGCCGCCGTAGCGGGCACTGCGGGAGAGCATCTGGCGTACAAGCTCACCGCCCTTATCCTGGAAATCTGTTTTCAGATGATGGTAAAGCGTCTCCCAGTCGATCCGCTTCTCCTCCTCCACCCGCTGCTGCAGTGCGCCAAAAGAGTCCGCCACCGTGGCAATAGCCGAGCCGTCCATGCAGAGGTTGTAGTACATGGCGCCACCGCACGTCATATCCAGACCTTTTTCGATAGGACCATGACTGATCAGGTTCAACATCAGCTCCGGCTCGTTGTACTGTTGGTACCGCAGGTGGAACGCGATACCCTCGGCAGTTACCTCTACAGCCCGGGCCATATGTCTCTGGTACAGATCCCACAGCAGTTGTGTGGAGTATGGGCCCTTATGGCTCATCATCTCATCCATGGCAACCTCGAACACCTTAGCGCTGTTGATTTTGACGCAGTCATTCAAGCTGTACTCCATGCCGGGCAAGCTCATCCAGTGGCAGCCCACCGCGATCCTCTGCCGGGCAAGCGATTCGGGATAGCCCAAACGCATGAAGCCTCTGTTCAGGGCCTCGTCACCGGAAAAGCGCGGCCAGCCGTTCTTGTTCTTGAACAGGTAGTCCACCGCTTTGTTCAGGAACTTTCTGTCGATGTTTTCGTCCACTCTTACCGTGATGTTGCAAGCCGAATCCAGCTTATCCGCTCCCTCGAGCACCATATAGCTGAACTCGCTGAGCAGGGGATCGCCGTTTTCGTTTGTCCCTCCGATCTGGTAATAGTGCGGATCGTTGAGCAACAGACAAGCGATGTAGAAGATCGCCTCGTCCCTGGTGATCCTCCCCTCTTTCATGTCGGCATCGTAGTACTGTTTGAGCACTTCATCGAGCTGGAAACCCGCTCCGTCGCGGTTGTAGGTGCGGCTGGCCATGTTGAACCAGCAAACCCACTGACAGGCTTCCCGCATGGTTTTGGGCGCACCGTTGAGGATGTTGCGATTTACCTGCGCCATTTGAAGCAGGTTTTCCCGCAGGACCGGATGGCGCTCCACACGGGCCAGACGCTCGCTCTCCTCAATCGCGTGCGAGATCCAGTTCTGCACACCATGCACCACAAGTTCCTCCGCGTCGTAAAACTCTGCGTGTTCGGGGTGCTTTTTGCGGTAGAAAGCCAGCTTTTCCAAGATCCCGCCCCAGCCAAGGCTCAACCCGATCCGGTAGTCGCCGCCGAAGTGCGCGTCCGAGCCGATCCCGGAGATAATGCCATACAGTTCCTGTTCCGGCTTGAGATCATCGTAGGGAAAATTCGGGTTCCAGTTCAGCCCCTTGTCCGGGGATTTCTCGTCAAACCAGATCATACTGAACATCCAGCGGCAGGTGAACGCGTCCACCGGATCAATGTAGACCGGGTGCTCAGTCATCAGCTTGTAAAAATTCTTGCTCCACCCGTCATACCCGTACCAGGAACCGTTCTCATGGTTCGGAATGCAATGGAACTGGTACGTCTCCGGAGCCGGGATGCTTCCATAGTCATCCCCGTCCTGATACACCTTCATGGTGGACTTCACCCTGGTTTCCTCAAGCTTTCTTTCCTTTAAAATTTTGATCCTGTCATCGTAGCTCATGGGAGCATCCGGCTGGAATATATTGATTCTGTTGACCATACAACCTCTCCCTTTCTTCGTCAGCCTACCCTCACGGAAAGTCCGGGCGTTTGAGCGGCCACCCACTTCAGGCGTGCTGCGCCTTCCTCTCCAGTGGGGCGGGTCCCGGCAAATGTATTGTCCATCTGCAGGGCGTCATACTTGCTCTCTCCCAGGGGATTGAACAGCAGAAGCTCATAATATTGAGCGCCTCCCAGGGTTCCCACGTAGTTGGCAATGCTGCCGATCTCCTCCTCCGTGTCGTTCACTCCGGGGATCACCGGGGTACGCACCAGATAAGGCTTGCCGGAAGCCGCCACCTTCTTTGCGTTCTCCAGGATTTGACGATTGCTCACGCCGGTCCAGCGTCTGTGCGCTTCCTCATCGAAAATCTTGATGTCGAACATCACCAGATCGAGGAAGGGCAGCATTCTTTCGTAGACGCTCCATGGCGCATGCAGGTTCGTCTCGATCGCCGTGGAAATTCCCTCCTTTTTCAGGGCCTGCAGCAATTCCAGGGCAAATTCTGGCTGCGTGGAAACCTCGCCGCCGGAGAGTGTTACGCCGCCGCCGGAATTCCGGTAGTAAGCCCTGTCCTGCAGGATCTCCTCCATCACTTCCTCAACGGTCATCTCCTTTCCGGACATGACGAGAGCACCGGAGAAGCAGTTCGCGGCGCAGGCTCCGCAGTGCTTGCAGGCGGTGCGATCGTACTGCAGGGCACCGTTTTTGCCGAGGGTTCTGGCTCCCGCCCTGCAGGCCTCCACACAGGCGCCGCAGCCAATGCATTTGTCCGGATAAATCATCAGCTGTGGCCGAACCGACAGCGTTTCCGGGTTATGGCACCATTTGCACGCCATGTTGCACCCCTTGAAAAACACTGTGGTGCGGATCCCCGGTCCGTCTTTCAGCGCAAACCTCTCGATCTCCGTTATGATTCCTTTCATGGATTCCTCCCCTTCCGTTGTCGTCTCGCACACCAGAACAGGGGGCTCTCCCGCCCGGGCAGAGTCCCCCTGTTGCGTTTCGTCCCAGGGCGAAACGGCAAGTTCTTCCGTCACGCCGTGCTCTGTGCAAATATCCCTTGCAGCTTCCGCTTACCGGTCCAGTTCCTGAGCAGTGACTTCCCTGCCCAGCTGTGCAGATTTGTAAAACGCTTCGATGATCGCAACCACATTCATAACCTCGTCCTTCTGGATGGGGTATTCCTCCATGGTCATTTCCCCGTTGAGGACCTTCAGGATGTAGTTCATCTCGTGGATGTGGCCGGTGAAATCTGAGAGTTCCGTATATGGGTCGGGGAAAACTCTCGGCAAAACGTCGGCCTGGTAATTGCCCTGCGTCGTGAGCAGCTTGAGTCCATCGTCCCCAATGGTCAGACCGCCCTTGTCTCCGCAGATGCTGACAGTGTTGCTGTTGGGCAGATTCAGCGCCCAGGAGATCTTGAAAGTGACTGTCATGCCATTTTCCAGACGAATGTAGCCGTTGGCAAATTCCTCAACATCAAACTCTTTCATGTCGAACTTTCTGGGAGTGAACAGACCGGTGGGAGCTCCGCTCTCCGCATTGGAGAACTCAATATTCTTCTCCTTGTTGACGATCCTGGTCACAGCACTTCCACTGACGGAAACCATCTTCGGGTTACCGGAAATTGACATCAGGTAGTCGCACATATGAACGCCCAGGTCGCAGAAGGCGCCGCCCACATTTTCTTTCGCCATGTGGAACATGCCCCATCTCGGAACGCCGCGGCGCCGGACCAGGTTCAGATCCGCGTAGTAAATGTCTCCCAGGCAACCGCTTTTTGCCAGTCCGGCAGCCGCTTTGAAGTTACCTGTGAAACGCAGAGACTGGATGACAAACAGATGTTTCCCCGCCTTCTCCGCCGCGTTGAACATCTCCTCCGCATCCGCGCAGGTTACAGCCACAGGCTTTTCGCAGACTACATGGCAGCCCGCACGGAAACCGGCAAGGGTATACTCCTTGTGGTATGCGTTCGGTGTGCACACGGAGATGATGTCGGGTTTCTCCTCCTCCAGCATTTTATACGGATCCACATAGTACTTGGGGATCCCGTGACGCTCGGCGGTTTCTTTGGCGGCTTCCTCGCGGATATCTGCCACTGCGACAATCTTCACCTTGTCACCCATGGCTTTGTAGGCGGGAATATGTGCCGCGTTGCAAATCATACCGTTGCCGATGATGGCAACCTTATACTGCTTCATTACTCCTACTCCTCTTCCATAAAAACATGATTTTTATCCGGCGCCGCGCCCGGATCGAGGGGGATACCCCCTGTGTGCCTCCAGACGGCAGCTCAGTATTCACCCGCAAGGCAAAGCTTGAGATGATCCATCGCCTGCTTGTTGTAGCGGCGGGGGTTGTCTGTGAACTCCAGCTCGACAGAAAGGTTCCCGTCATACCCGACATTCTTCAGCGCCTGAATCACAGCGGGATAGTCGGTGATGCCGCAGCCGGCGGGGATGTTGTTTCTGGAGACGGCATCGCTGTCTTTGCAGTGAACATTGAAAATACGTTTGCCTCCCAGCATGTAGATCGTCCATTCCGGATCGATGTGCTGCATGATCAGGTGGTTCGTGTCCAGCTGAATGCCGAAATCCGGGTCATCGACGTCCTTGAGCAGCTGCAGCATGGCGTGCGGTGTGGAGATCATGGAATAGGGGAAGCACTCCACGGACATGCGCAGCCCGTACCGCTTTGCAATGGCCAGACACTTGCGGTAACTGTCCATCAGGGTATCCCAGTCCTTCTGGTAGCAGTAGTCGGCGGGCATATGGTATCCCTGCTTGATCGCCGGTGCGGCGGGGTTGAACTTCCAGGGGGTTGCGCCGCAGGGCATCGGCACCAGCGTGGAGACAATCCGGCATCCGATCCACTTTGCGGCCTGTGCGGCCTTCTCGAAGTGCCTGACGCTGTCCTCCCTTTTTTCGCTGCAGGCGTCGTTCCACGAAGCGTCCTGGAAGACGAACACGTTGGGTTCAAGGCCGATGGAGCGGGAGTGATCCCCCAGCGCCCGGCAGGCTTCCTCCGTGAAGAATTCATCCAGTGCTTCCGGGGTTCCCAGATAGTCCACGCCCTCGAAGCCGAGTTCACGGATCTGATCCGCGATTCGGATCAGAGAGTCCCCATGCGGCATATCCTCCGGGATCGGCGTCCAACCCCAGGAAACGTTTGCAAGTTTCATGTAGCATCCTCCTCTTATATTACCCAATCGTCCAACAAGCGGTTTTTACTTCTTCCATTTTCAACGACCGGCTGGAGCGAATTCCCGCATCCAACATAGCGGCAGACCAAAGATTGTTATTGAGATCCATGGTGTAGTGTACCGGTTCTCCGGTCTCCAGGTGATGGAAGACCTCCTGAGCCAGGTTGGATCTTCCCTCAGGCAGCGGGTAGTCGTCGGAGCAATACACCTTGCTGGGCGTTGTGGAATAACGATCGAGGTAAACACAAACGTTGGCATGAATGCCGTGATCGCCGCCGTTTTCCACAATCAGGGCGCCCTTTTCGCCCCAGACAATGGGCCCGGAGGGATAGCCGCTGCTTATGGTGTTCCAGGTTCCCTCCAGAATGGAAACCGCCTCGGGGTACCGAACCATCAGGGAGGCGTAGTCCTCCGCGTCGCCAAACCGGTGGTTAAAGTTCGCCTTCAAGCCATACACGCCCTGAGGCTTTTCGCCCAGGTACCAGTTGGAAAGGATGGTGCCGTAGCAGCAGTAGTCCAGCAAGCTGCCGCCTCCCGCCGCTTCCTGATGCCACCATTCCTTGCCCAGCTGCCGATCCGTCATGACCTGGCCGTAAGAGAACGGACCCAGGGAGTCAGGGTTGCGGAACTGGAAACGGTACACCTTTCCCACAACACCTTCGCTGACAAGCTTCTGGCCCAGGCGGACGCTGGCCTGCCATGTGGTCGGCCAATTGATCATGCAGTCCGCCTTACCGATCCGGGAAGCGCGGGCAATAGCCATGGCGTGTTCAGTGGAATAGGCCAACGGCTTTTCCACCACCACGTGGATCCCGCGCATGAGGATCTCGGGGATAATGATTCCGTGAAACGCGTTCTCGCAGTTCACAAGGACAAGGTCGGGTTTGAGATCGAGAAGATCACGGTAATCCTCAAACACGCGGGTGAACCCACACTGCTCCTGACAGAGCTTCAGGTTCATGGAGCGGCTGGAGCTTTCAAAATATTCAGACTCTACCATCGGCTTGATATCCGAGGCACCGATCCATTCCACGCGCTCCGGCATGGACAGAAACGGCTTGATCTGATCCAAAACGTGCATGTGAGCGAAGCCCACCAGACCAATGCGATATTTCTTCATAACATTCACCTCATCTGTGATCAGTTCCCCTCTGCTCAGAAAGTGGTGTGCAGCGGGACAATGCTCTTTGTCTTGATCGCTTCCGGAATGGTGCACATGATGTCCACCACGTGTCTGGCGTGCTCCGGGGGCAAACCGACGGGACGGTCCTCCTCAATGGCATGGATCAGATCCTGAACCACCTTGCATTGGAAAAAGTTCATCTCAGAAGCCGGAACATCCCACTCCATAGGCTTCAGCCAGCCGCGAATACCGCGCTCCGGCGCATCAAGGTAAACTTCCAGCGAATCGAGCGGGTTCATGTTACCGTTGTTGACGAAAGTGATCGTTCCCTTTGTACCGAAAATCTCCATCTGAGGTGCGCGGCTGTCCTTCTGGCAGAAACCAGACTCCACCACCGCCATGGTTCTCTCGCCGTAATCGAGCGTAATGATGTAGTTATCGTACAGCTGGTCAGCCTGGATCTGCATGCCGTCAAAGGTACCGGTTCTTACCGTGCGGACAGGCTCGGAGATTTTGGCCATGCAGCCCACAGCCTTCGCGGGACCAAGGATGCCCGTGGTCATGGTAAGGCCGTGGACGCCCATGTCGTACAGGGCGCCGCTGCCGGGCCGGTGGAACCAGGTGGGGTCCGCCGTGCGGTACTGGAAATATTCCGGGCCGCCGTGGCAAACGTTGGTGTGCACCTTCATAATCTCCCCGATGCAGCCGTCGGCAATCAGCTTTTTGGCAAAGCGGATGTCGTCACGCAGCATGTGGATCGGTGAAGCAGTGTATTTCACACCGGCTGCCTTGGCAGCCTCGATCTGCTCGGTCACCTCCTCCACCGTCAGGCCGACGGGCTTCTGTGAGTAAAGATGCTTTCCGGCCCGCAGCGCCTTCATGTTGATCTCGTGGTGCGCTGGGATCGATGTCGTGTTCATCAGGATCTCGAAGTCACACTTCTCCAGCAGTTCATCGATGCTGGTGTACCAGGCCGGCACATGAAATTTTTCTGCATAGTTCTTTGCTCTCTCCGGGATGATATCGCAGACTGCAACCAGATCCGCCTCCGGAATCTCGCCGATCCGGGGAAGATACGTATTGTCCGCGATCGATCCGCAGCCAATTAAGGCAACCTTCCATTTTTTCATTTCTGCATTCCTCCATTTTGTCTGTTTTCCCGAATTAGGTTACTTATATCATAGAGAATCTGTTCACTATTTTCCATAAACGCTGTTGAAGAAAATATCAGGATATTGAACAATTTTAGTACACAAAGCTTAAACCCGCGGAGGATCTTGAACTTTATTTATTCATATTGACCTTTCCCTCACTGCTTCAGGCCGTTCCTGTACTCTGCCGGAGTGCACCGCATAATCTTTTTAAAGACGATATTAAAATGGGTGGAGCTGTTGAAGCCGGTAAGCTCTGCCACCTCGTAGATTTTCAGCCGGAAGTCGTTCAGGTACTCCTTCGCCTGTTCAATCCGGATTCTGTAGATATAGTGCTGCACGGAAACTCCGAGCTTTTTTTGGAACAGGCGGCAGAGATAAGACTTACTGATCATCAGGTGGTCGGCGATCTCATCGAGCGAGATGTCGCCGCGGCTCAAATTCTGCCGGATATAATCCGCCGCCTCGCGAATCAGGTAGTTTTTCTGGTCAAGAGCCGGCTCTCCTGTCTTCAACCCCTTTTGGAAGTCCTCAAGGAAACGCTGCGCTTCCTCCACGGTTTCGCAGGCCTGAAGCTTTTCCACCGTTTCTTCCGGCGCCTTTCCCTCCTGCAGGAGAAGGAAGCGCACCATATTGGAGAAAAAGTTCTGCACCCCCATAACGTCCAGGTTCTCTCTGTGGTGCTGCTGCAGCCACTGGATGAAAGCATAAAATCGGGAAAAGATTTGCGTGTATTGCTTCTGCGACACACAGATATTGATATCGCCAAGGCATTCCTTGACTTCCGGGCGGCTCATCGTCCGATCCGGCTTGCGCATCTCCTTGATAAGGAACCTGTCCGGCTGAAAATAGTGAAGATGCAGAGAGTAGCGCGCGTGCTCGAACGCCTCCGGCAATGCAGAGAATTTCGAGACGGCGCTGCTGACACCGTAGCAGGTGTCAGCATTCAGATAATTCTGGAACACGGTGTGGAGTTCGTGGACCAGGCTGCAGACTTTCTCCTCCCACTGGGTGCTGCTGACACTGTTCTGACTGCTCAGCAGGATAACATACCGGTTTTCCTGCAGAAGAAAAACTTCCAGTTCCTGCGTCCACTGGTGCAGCACTTCCACTGTGAGGTTGATAACGCTTTGTTCCAGTGGGAAGGGGCGTCCCTCTCCGTAACGGGCCTGTACTTTCTGGTAATTCTGCACTGCAAACACAATGCAGCAGAGGTTTCCTTCCCGGATGTGCAATTGACTGACAGGCAACTGCCGTTCAGCAGGTTCGCTGCTGCCGGTGATCAGACGGTGCAGGCAGACATGACGCGCGTAACTGTCCCAGCCTCCCTGCCCCTCGTCCTGCTTTTTGCACAGTGAGTGCCGTACCTCCTCCAGAACCGTCAGGATGTTCGCGCTGTTGATCTCATTTTTTCTCAGGTAATCGAACGCACCGTTCTTCATTGCCTCTTTTACAAAACAGAAATCATCGTGGCAGCTCAAGATAATAACCTTGCACTGAATCTTCAGCTTTTGCAGGGATTTCAGAACTTCGATCCCGTTCATCACCGGCATACAGACGTCGAGCAGGACGATATCCGGGTGTTTTTCCCTGATCATCTCCAGGCCGGTCTGCCCGTTGTCCGCTTCTCCTACAATCTCATAGCCATACTTTTCCCACGCCACAGAAGATTTGATTCCGAGCCGGACCAGGCTCTCGTCATCAATGATCGCGATCCCGATGTTACGCATTTGCCATCTCCTCCTTATAGATACGGGCTGGAATTTCCACAATCACCCTCGTGTACTTGCCGGGTTCGCTGTCGATTTGAATACCGTACTCCTCTCCAAAAATATACTGGATTCTCTTATTCACATTATAAAGACCGATCTTGTTAAACGAATGGGAGTTGAGGGGATGATCTTCCTCCAGAGCCTGTCGGATCTTCTCCTTGCTCATCCCTTTGCCATTGTCGATCACCTCATACAGAATACGGTCTTCTTTTCGGGTAATGTTGATCTGCACCGTGCATTGCCGGACCATACTGCTGAAACCGTGGTAGATGGAATTCTCTACGATCGGTTGCAGAAGGAATTTCAGCGTTTCGTAGTTTTCCAATCCCGGCTCCACATGGACATCAACAAAGATCCTGTCGAAATATTTGAGGTTGATCAGGTTGATGTAGTCCCGGATCAGATCGATCTCGTCCTGAATCCGGATGACCTCCCGGCTGTTTTTGGAGGAAAACTGCATGAGCTTGATCAGGGAATCCAACGCCGTTACCATACGCTTGGATCCTTGCATATCCGCCATCCACTTGATGGAATTGAGCGTGTTGTAGATAAAATGGGAATTGATCTGGGATTGGAGCGCCATGAGTTCTGCCCTGCGCAATTGGATCTCCGTCTCGTAGTTTTTGATGGTGAGGGCGTTGATCTCGTTGATCATGTGCTGGTAGCTGCGGGAAAGGCCTTTGATCTCCACCTGATTTTCAGGGAGCGGAGTCCCGCTTTTTTCCGCTTCAAAGCGCTGGAGCTTCACGTAAAGCTCCTGAAGCGGACGTGTAAAGATTTTGGAAATAAAGATTGAAACCAGAACTGCCAGAACCGTAAGGATCAGCATGAGGAGGAGCGTCATATAAGGAACAACGGCGATCTCTTGATCCAACTGGCTGCGTGGAATCATTTTGACGCTTTTCCATCCCAGGCTTTTGGAGCCCGAGACGATCGTATCGTACAATTCCCCGTCGATTCGGCAGGAAGAAATGCCGTCTTCCAGGCCGTCCTGAAAGAATTTACCGCCAATCTCCTCCGTCAGATTGCTGAACACAACGTTGTTTTCGTCATCCAGCAGGTAAAACCGCTCCTGCGAATCTTCCTTGAAAGCCGACCAGCAGGTCTGGAGATCGTGTACGTTAATGTTGATTAGCATAGTGCCAAGCAGTTGGGAATCATATGGGGAGTAAATTGATCTTCCGACAGTTACGCAATAGGGTCTGGCTGCGTCGGAGAATGCGTACACCAGACGGTTTTGGTGCACTCCCACCAATACTTTCGCCCCCTCTTTACTGGCAATCTTTTCGTACCACTCTTCCGCATGGATATCATAGGACGGATTGACGTTTTCCTTTGTGCAGTAGTAAAACATGCTGTTGTTCCTCGGAAATATGGCGATAGTCTCTATTCTGCCATCCAGGTAATAGCCGTCCTTGTAAAGCAGCTTGTCCACCTGTGCCTTGCCGCGGTATCCTTCGAGAGGTGAACTCTGTTCCTCATAGCTTTTCTGCAGAATGTCCATGAGCTCTTCATTCATTAGCAGGGAATCGGAAATCTTGAAGATTGAATTGAAAAAGTTATCAACGCTGTAAATAATCTGGCTGTTATTCTGCAGCTCCCGCTGCTGCACGTTGCTCAAAAGGACCCCGCTGAAATACTGATAATAAAAGCTTCCCAGTACCATCACGGGGATCACCGCAATCATGAGCATAGACAATGTCAGCTTTTTTCTCAACGACATATCGTTTTCCTTTCTCGAAAGACTATCGTCCTATGGCAGCACCGCACAATTGCTGAGGCAAGCGCTGTCGAATCACCCATCAGGCAGGAAACCATAGGCTTCCCGGCGCATTTCTTCGCGAGAGCGCACAACTTCAAGCCGCCAGGCAGGGCC
>NZ_JAVYJC010000014.1:0-10617 GCF_032490475.1 Neglectibacter sp. CSJ-5
AGGACATAAAGAAATCCACGAAAGGACATAAAGAAATCCACGAAAGGACATAAAGAAATCCACGAAAGGACATAAAGAAATCCACGAAAGGACATAAAGAAATCCACGTTCGGTCATAAAATTATATTGACATATTATGACCTATGGGCTAAAATAGAGACGAATAAAAAAGGTAACAAGAAAACCGTTAAATAGTGATGAATTTGACAAGGAACAGGCAAGTGGAGAATTACAAATGGCTAGAAAGAAGATCTCACCAATAACCAGTTTAGGAAGCGAGGACAAGCTCACCGTTCAGAAGAGTCTGCCACTCTTCGCGCTTTGGCGGTCAGAATTGACACTTGCAGAATTTAAAATCCTCGATACATACCTTTCGAGGATAGACAGTCACAAACCAGAAAAAAGAACGGTTATGTTTGAAAAAGGGGAACTTGAGAAACTTCTCGGTGTGAAGCGTATAAGGACAGAGGAACTCGATGAAAGACTTAAACACTTAGGAACTCCTATTAGACTTGATGATAGTACTGCTAAAAACAAGCGATTTACAAGAATATCTCTTTTCGAGAAAGCCACTGCCGAACAAGACGATTATGGCCTTTGGCAAGTGGAACTAACCGCAAGTCCGTCTGCTATGAAGTATTTCTTTAATATTGAGAATCTCGGCTATCTCCGTTATAAGCTCCGTTGCATCACATCGCTTACAAGCCGGTACACTTATATCATGTTTATATACCTTGAAGCAAACCGTTTTCGAAAGTCCTGGGAAGTTTCTCTTGATGAACTTAAAGAGATCCTTTCATGCGACAAAGAAGAAACTTACAAAGCCTTTAAGCGGTTTAATGACTTGATTTTGAAAAAAATACACAAAGAAATGCACGAAAAAACCGAATGCAGATACTCTTACTTCCCTGTTAAAAGAGGGCGATCTGTTAAAGCTATTCGTTTTGAAGTTGAAACCCTTCCGAAACAATATGAAGCTCCAGAACAGCTTGAAATGCCCGGATTTACTGGTTCTGATCCTATTTTTGATGTTTCTCAGAGCGAAGCTGAGCGCCGCGATCTGTATCGCGACGCCCTCGCTCCTTACGTGGTTACGGACGATCAAATCGATGAGCTCGTGCAGCTCGCGCGTAAGCACATCGATGCACACGGACATTTTACCGGAAGCACTCTGGATCAACAGATCTACAATTATTTGTTATCCGCAAAACGCCACGCAACGACAAATTCACGCAGCGAAATCAAAAACATTTATCGGTACTTACTGCCGATCATAGAAAACAACGATATCGGGTGGTAGGCAAAACGATAGAATGCTCATTGGGGCAGCTATGGTATCAATAGAAAAATGAACTTTTTAATTATATCGCTTAAAAGGGAATCCCCCGGAGGAACAACCCCGGGGGATTCCCTTTTGTCCGATGAGCGAATGGACATCTTGATCTCTTTCAGTTGTCAGTATATATACCACGCAGAATATGGCTTTTCAAGGCTCCTGCGTAATTTTTTGTTTCTTTATCTGTCGATTTATGTTATAATGGACACGCTGTCGATTCTCTCCAGCAGGAGGGAGGTGCACAGATGGATTACCTCATTTCTTTTCTCATTTCTATCGTAGCAAGTATAGTCGCCTACTATATCTGCAAATGGCTTGATAGAGACGAGTAATCGACAGTAAAGCCTAAAAGAAATCCCCCGGAGTTGCAGCTCCGGGGGATTTCGCCTTTTTGTGCACAGATGGATTTCTATGCTTTCTTTTCTCAATAACAGTATATCACACAGATTATGAATTTTTCAAGTCTCTGTGCCAATTTTTATTATTTGGACGTAGGAATTATCCATTCAAAAAATTCTTTATTTTTGCGGTTTGCCAAATTTGCTATAATAGGGGCACCAGATAACAGATAAGGCGAGTGTCCCCCCAACTATGATACACAAAGAAATCGACGTAAATAAGCCCCTTACAGATGCTCAAATTGCAATGCTGCAAGCATTAGAAGCTCGCCCGTATGAGCCGGATACGGACTGCCCGGAGCTCACAGAAGCGCAGCTCTCGCAATTTCAAAAAGCACACCATTTTCAAGCCGAACAGTGGCAACTTCATCACAGCTAATTTCTACTATCAAATTTTCAAAAAGTCCCTCAAAAAGTGCTTTTTCAGAATGCAGGATAAAGCAGTAGTACCACTTTGTGTTCCTACTGCGCCACAAACCCGCATAGTATGCGGGTTTTCAGTCTTCAAAAAGTGGTACCACTTTTTGAACGGTAGTACCACCTTGCCGACTACTGTTTCTTAAAACAAACGAAATATTCAGATTTTAAGCCAAATTCGAGTAGTACCACTGGTAGTACTACTCGAATTTTAATCAAAAAAATTACTATAAAGTAAAAGCAATTATCGCGACCGTCCGCGGTGGTGCTTGGGCGCGTTGTTTTTGTTCTGTGCGCGGTATTTTGCAGCATAATCCGCTACGCTGCGCACTTTTTGCTCTTGCTGTGCAGCTGCATCGTCAGGGGGTTCCTGCGGTGAACGCTCCGGCTGCTCACGCTGCATATTTGCACGGCGCTGCTGTTCGACCCATTCAGCATGTGCTTTCCGTTCCGCTTCGCGTTGCTGCCGAATAGCTTGAAGCCGTTCACGCACGCCGATCTGCTCCGTCGATGCAGCCGGCTGCAGAAGATCTGCAGCGTGCTTAACAACGGGCAATTCTTCTCCCAGACGTTCCAAATCGGCTCGCAGCTCTGCTTGTTCCTGGCGAAGTTGCCTTATGCGTTGTAAAATGCTCTGCAGCAAGGATTTCGCTGCTTCAATCGTAGCGCAGCCAAGCTCATACAGCGCTGCAAACGCCTCTGTACGCTTTTGTAACGCGTTTTCGCGTTGTTCGGCTTGTTCCTTTCGCTTAGCCCTCTCCCACGGCTTACAGCGCTCCACAGGCGCAGCAAGCGTCATTTCTGCATCTTCTGCTTGCTGTATTGCCCCGGAAAGCTCTTTGCTTTCGCTTTCAAGATCCCGAATAACATCTCTATACAGGCGTAAACGCTCACTGGTGGCATTATACAGCTCACCGTTAGCTATCTCCAAACTTCTTGAATTCTGCTCGTTGAGCGCCTTGGTTTCCCGGTTGATCTCGCAGCGATCTGATACCCGTCCTTCGCGTTCCATTTTGCGTGCTGCATAGCCCTCGTGTATGGTTGGTTCCTGCTCTATCGCCTGCCGGGCATAACTCCTATGGTCGATCTGATGCTGCCGATCTAAACGCCGGTTACACTCTGCTGCCCATGCTGCACGCCATTTTTCAGCTTTACTGTGGTCATTCCAGTCATTAGCCGGTACCGTTTCCCGCTGCCACATTTTACGACCACGTGCGCCGATCTTTTGTTGCCCGGTTGTTGGGTCAATAACCGGAATTTTCTGCCCGTTTGGGTCAAGCTTATAGATCGTGCGAGATTTTTCAGCCCATCTGCCGTTTGGTTTAATAGCTCTCATTGTCAGCATGATATGAGCATGCGGGTTTCCGTCCCCTTTGTCATGCAGCGCCCAATCGGCACACATTCCTTCGCGAACAAAATTCTTCATGATGTATTCGCGCACGGTATCGATTTGTTCCTGCCGGGTAAATTCACACGGCAGCGCAACTTCCACTTCACGCGCAAGCTGCGCTGCCGAATGGGTTTCTTTGCGCTCTACTGCATCCCACAAAATATTTCGATCAACAGCGAATATAGTCGGAGCGTTTTCCGGCAGCAATACTTCGGAAAAAACCACGCCGGATTTATTCGAGTAGTCAAATATCTTGCCGGTTGCTAAATCCGTGAGTTTCGTGCCGGAACGATAAGCTGCACACGCAACGGCGCTGCGCCCTTTCCCCCTGCTAATAATTTTAATTGAGCAATGATAAATCGCCACGGTTTTTCCTTTCTCATATACGGCATAACGGTTTGCAAAGGCAGAGCCTTGCCCCTCGGAGAGCGCACGCAAATATGCATACTTACATAGTAAGTGTGCATATAAGTGCGCCTTTATGGGATTTGCTGCGAGATAATCTTTACCATAATTATACGCACTGTTCTTGTGTTTTGTCAATAGCTATGATACAATATACAGAGTTAGCATTTTGAATTTCGCATATAGAAAGGATATTAGCCATGCCGAGAACTAAAAGAGATTACGCAGAACGTCTTGCGGAAATTGAGCAGCGCGAAGCTGCCGCAAAAGTAAAAATCGATGCAATTAGAGCCGAAAAGCGCCGTCTACAAAATAGGGAACATGAAAAAGAACGCAAAGCACGTACCAAACGCTTGATTGAGATCGGCGCTGTGATGGAGCACGTTCTCGGTCATCCAATTGAGCATGGTGATCTTTCGGCACTGCAAGAAGCCATCGAGCAGCTCGAACATGCCGAAAAAAGTCCCAAGTGGCTTTCAAGAAAAATTTGGAAAGATTAAGAAATGCCCCGCAGCTGCGGGGCATTTCTTATGTTCTTCTCTTTCCTGTCAGCCGTTCACGAAACGACAACGGTCGATTTATTTCTTCTTCGAGCTGCCGCGTACGTTTTTCAGCTTGCCGGAGCTTGTCCTCCGCTTCTCTCGCAGTGCTTTCGAGCTGCTCCACACGCTTAGTACGTTCCTCCAGAAGGAGCTTCTGCTGCTCCGCACCGGCTATGTCTACTGCCTTTTCTGCTTTCCATTCCGACAATTCAGCAATACGATCCGCTTGCGCTGCCGTCTTCATCAACAACTGTTTTACTTGTTCTTCTAAAGCTTCAATTTGTTCATTTTTATCTTGCTGTATAACAGTTACGGGATTTTTTTGCCTTTTCTCGTCAAGAAAAGCAACCGCTTCTTCATCAAGAAATTGCTGCCTGCCGTCACGGATTATATGATTGCCAAGTTCTTTTTTATATCGAATAACCTGTTGCCTTACCGCTTCATAAGACACCCTTTTCTGTTCTGCATAATCTTTCAGTGAAACTGTTTTCATTTCTCTTCCCCAACTTCAAATGCAAGTGTCTTGTACATTGCTTGTACAAGCTTGTATTGAACTCATTTTATCGCATATATGGGGTTTTTTCAAGTCTTTTTTCATTACTACATTCATTACTACCTGAAGAACAAAAGAACGCTCAAAACTTTATCATCCAAACTGTATATATTTCCGGGACGGATACTTTGTCACCGCCATTTTGTACGGCGCATTTTTGTCCAGTTCTTTTTCATCATCAATAAATCTCATTGGAAACGGCAGCTTCATCTCAATATCTTTTCCCGGCGCAGTGGATATAGATGATAAAATACTGTCTATCCGCTCATCTGTGTCCATCAGGAGCTGCTGATCTAAATAAGTGATATAGTCATTCTTCTTCCCGATCAGCGCCCAGTCACCGATCATTATTTTTCCCTCCTCGTTATTCTCATTCCGGATAGTCAGAGACACTTCCATGATATATCGAAACGAGTTTTCCTCATTGACCGATGAAGGATCCAGACCGTATTTTTCTAAATAGTCCTTTCTGTCAATAATCTCATGACCGGTGATCATCACGCTGTATCCATTTGTGTTTTCCTGATATGACCTGAAATAGCTTCCGCCTAAAGGAACCCATTCGTTTTGTGAATAGGTGTCAATAATCGGTTTCTCTGCGGCTGCATTGACACTGGTGATCCTTATTGCTGCCGCAAGCAGAACAGAAACAAGCAAAAAAATCAGCGCTGTTTTCCTTATAGATCGCATTTTACTTTTCATGGTCAACAATCCTGCCTTCCTCAATGAAGTAGATGTTGTCGGACAGCTCTTTGAGGATAGAGTAATCATGGCAAGTCAATACGATCAGCGCACCTCTCGCTTTTTCACGTTGTAATACCCGCTTTACCATATCTACGCCCTTACTATCCAGAGCGTTGGTCGGCTCATCAATGAGGATAATATCAGGATGCTCCATAACCGCCGCAGCGATGCCCAGCCTTTGCTTCATGCCAAGCGAAAAATACCTGTATTTTTTCTTTCCGGCATCCGAAAGCTCCACTTCATCCAGCAGTTCCAGAATCTCCTTATCAGACACAATATTTTTCACGGAAGCCATATACCGCAGATTATCATAAGCCGAATAGTTATCCAGGAACGCGGGACTGTCAATCAGCACACCGATACTCTCAGGAAAGTCCATATCTTTTTTCAGTTCACGATCATCTATGAACACCTTGCCCTCGGTCGGCCTTATAAGTCCGCAGATTACCCTCATAATCATCGTTTTTCCCGAACCGTTGATTCCTTTCAGGCCGGTAATGCTCCCGGACTCAAATTCAAGGGATACCTGATCGAGCACCTTTATCTTTTTAATCACCTTTGATACATTGTCAATCCGTATTTTCATGGCAGATCATGCCCCTTTCCTATTACACTTCATCACCTGTGCTTATTGATAATATCCGACTTTTTCAAATACAGGTAGCCGGTCAGCATACACACAACCGAAATCCAAGCTATGATGATAAGCTCCACCCAAGCAACCTGCCCGTTCGTGACAACCTCAATGCTTCTCGCAAACATACTGACGTTCGGGAACAGCAGAACATTCTGCATATAGGCGCTTGCCAGAAGAAAAGCCGTGCTGATTAAGTAGCTTGTCAACCTTGACGTTATCATAGAGGTAACAAGCTGGATCATGCAAAGACCAATTCCCACCGGTATGAGCATGGAAAGCGTCGGGAGGATGTTCCACGGAGGATTCTTGAGGAAATCAGGGGAACTGAAACGAAAATATGGATAATACGTTCCTATCTCAAAGCTCATCTCTGCACCCAAAAGGATCGACGTCAGAGAAAAACAAACGACTGCGACAACAAAATACAGGACAGCGGACACTGTTACCCATACGCATTTCGACAGCCACCAATAATGTATCTTGTTGGAAAGGATCATGATGTTTTTTCCGAATCCCATCAAATCCTCATACGGATACTGGAGGGTAATCAGCAGCAGAATCAGGTACATAAGAATCCATATACTCGGAAAGCTGAATTTAAACATGGAGTTTACAATATTGTTTGTCTCCATAATTTGAATCGGCGCATTTCCGGCGCTTGTCCCTCCGCAGAGAAAGCAGAGATAATCGCCCAGCGTAACCGTCGATGTGACTGGGCTGGGATTCATTCGCAGTGCAGCGTCAAAATCCAGAGATGCAAACACTGCCAAAAGTGAAAACAGAATTCCTGTAAACAGATATGTCTTCCACCTCTTTAGAATTCCGTTTTTTATATCGCAGCGAACTATATTAAAAAACATCATCATTCTTACCTCTAATCCATGTGATCGCCAAGCTGACTATAAACATCACAGCCAAAATTGCCGCAACAATATAGATATTGCTCGATACCCCTCCGCGCATAAAGTAGAAAGGCGAAAGCTCAAGGCTGATTCGATTTGAAAAAATCGTGTCAAAAAACGCTTTTTCAAAGAAAAGGAACAGGTACGGAACAATTATGATAACGAACTTATTCTGAATAAACAGGGAAAGGCACATGGACAGATCAGCCCACAGACCGCAGAAAATTCCCGGAATCAGCACAAAAATCATCATGAAAAGAAATGGATTTGAGTAGAAGATATTCGACAGATATCTTCCGTAATATTGGCCGGAATAAATCTGTTCCAGCGGATCAGGCGTATATGCCGGTATGTAGCAGGCCGTAATGATAATATTAATTACAAGGGGAATTACCGCCAGCAGGAAGCCGGAGCAAAACGTCACCAGATACTTTGCGAGGTAGTACCTTTGCTGACCTTTTTTCAGGGACATCTGCCGCAGATATCCGTTTCTGTTTTCATCCAAAAGAGAAAAACTGAACGGCAGTGCCGCCGCTAAAGGCAAAATGAAATAGAAAACAGTGGTAAACAGAAGATCGCCTACCAATGAGCCGATCCAGACATTATAGAGAGAGATTGCATAAGGACTGTTATCCTCAAAATAATACCCATTATCGGCTTTTGGAACAGCCGGATTAACCCCTCCCACGCTTCCAGCCAGACTAACTGACCTCGTCACAGCAACTGCCGAGGTTATCAAGGAAAGGAATGCCAGTACGATCCAAAAGGATTTTGTTCTGAACAGCTTTTCAAACTCTACTTTCAATACAGACAGCAATTATTCCGCCTCCTCAAGTTGATCCAGCCTGATTCCGAATCTATGATCCAAAGATGAAGTCTGTATTTCCAAATACAATTCATCAAGAGGAACATCATCCATCTTCACATAGTAGCACAAAGTCATTTCAACCGTTTCGCCCTCACCTATTTTATAATGGAAATAGTCATACGGTCCGTCAGAATGAGGATCAGCATAAGCCAAAGGCATCCCGCTGGCGACACGCCACTCACCTTCATTTTGCGATCTAAATTTTTCCGGACTGAATTCTTCTTTTGAGGACAAGACATACCCGTCTGAAAAAAACTCAGGCGGATCGGTAAGTGATTTCGCATGCACATTTTCTACCGTCAGCTTTACAACCATAGGTTTAAATGTCTCGTCATACGCAGAAAAATCATCAATAAAGTCATCATAGTTCAGTCCGGTTTCTTCTATCGTGTCGTAAATCACAGCGCTGCTGACAGTGAAGCACATCTCACCCTCCCACATAGCGAAGACCTCTGTACTCATGGGCGGCTTCTCTCCCTGTTCTCTGGGAGGAAGCGCAGTAACGCTGAGCTTCTCTCCCATATTTCTAATGATAGGAGACGATCCGTCATATATGCTCCCAGATCCCCATTCTTCCTGTATGGACTCCGCAGGAACTTCTTCATCTGAATCAGAAGTCTCTGTCTGTCTCTGCGAGCTTTGTTCCGCAGAACTGTCCGTATCATTCGAGGGGTCAGCAGTATACAGCTCCGGCTTCATCAGAAGCACTGCCATTACCACACTCAGCACAGTCACTAAAGCAACTGCAAGTATCAGAAATCTGTTCTTTTTCATAGCACTCGCCTTCCTTTCACACTATCACTGAAAGCAATATTTTGATATATGATTATTCCCGATTTCAGAATACACCACATCAGCCAATTTATCAATGATATTGCCGCACTTGCACAATTTTTTTGCATTTTAATATAAAGCAGCAGTGTCTGAGAACCTCTTTAAGACTCTCAGACACTGACATTACTTATCTTATTGAATAAACACTAAGCGAGCAACCGCACATATCAAAGAGAGCCTTTCACGATTTACCAGTTCAGTCTCTCCGAACCATCTTCAACGTAATCCTCGCTCCACGCGAGAGTTACATTACCCCACGAATAATGGCTTGACGGATAATATGTTCTCAAACCAGCCATAAGATTAGTTGCCGTCTTATTATGCTTTATCGTCTTGCCACCATAAGTGGTGATGAGGAAATACGACGAAGTTGCCGCTTGAGTTCCACCGTAAGGGGCAAGGGTTGTTTGAATATAGAACCCGTCCAACGGCATCGAATCGTTTTCTACACGAAAATAGGTTGGGGAGTTATTAGCTTTTCTCCACACGGTCGTTACCGAGGCATACCGCTGAGAACCTTCCCAAGAAAACGTGTGATAATGGTCATTGGTTGCTGCACTTGCAGGAATAGCTAATATAGACATCAGCATCGCAATGGCACAAACGATTATTGCTAATCTTTTTGCTTTTTTCATAAAAGAGCCTCCTTGTAAAAACTGTAAGTCTACTCATCTACCTAATTTCGTACATTGGAATCACTCTTTCTTAAAATCAACAAAACGGTCTATCAGTTACAGCATCAGCATAGCATACGTTTGTATCTTTGTAAACACTTTTTTGCATATTTTTTACTATTTTTTTCAATATTGTAAAAAATAATAATGCTTATTTGTCGTGATTCTACTTTTAATGATTTTAGATATCGATAGAAAAGTAAAACGCCCGCTAACGTTGCGGGAAAGATTTTTCGGGCGGAAAAACTAAAAATAACACGGAAAAATGAGCCGACTCCAAGCTTGGAGTCGGCTTTTCGTGCAAAAGGTGTCACTTTTTTGCTCACCTGCGTCCAAATAAGCCAAAATCATTATTTTGTCCAATTCAGGAGCGCAGGAAGTCAGGGGAAAGGGGTAAAAACGGCACAAAAGTTAGATTTTTAAGGATTTTTTGCAGATAGAGTGGTCGTGCCGATCACAAGATATAGTGTTTCACTTTCGTTTCTGTGTGAAACATCTCCCAGGCAGAATACCGAAAAAATCGAGCTGTCGTACTCGTTCTTGGGCGCTTGCGCCCCTGTTTAGCAAAAGCGTGCTGAGATTTTGTAAAAACGTCTTTGAAAAGGCATTTTATGGAGGCAAAAAGGTACTATTGCGCATTTGTGCGCTGCGGGGTGTGGGGCAGCAAGCCCCACCCTTTTGTCATTAGCGACCGTAGGTCGAGTGTCTCTTGATTGATTGACTTGATTACCTACTTGATTACATTCTTGATTACTTACTTGATTACGGATGCTAAAAAAGCCAGTAAATACGAGGCTTATAAGAGTTATAGGACATAAAGAAATCCACGAAAGGACATAAAGAAATCCACGAAAGGACATAAAGAAATCCACGAAAGGACATAAAGAAATCCACGAAAGGACATAAAGAAATCCACG
>NZ_JAVYJC010000015.1:0-6788 GCF_032490475.1 Neglectibacter sp. CSJ-5
CCTGCCTGGCGGCTTGAAGTTGTGCGCTCTCGCGAAGAAATGCGCCGGGAAGCCTATGGTTTCCTGCCTGATGGGTGATTCGACAGCGCTTGCCTCAGCAATTGTGCGGTGCTGCCCTAGATAAAAGCATTTCCGCAATGATTGCTGCAATCGAAGTATATAACAAACCCGATTTCTTGTACCGTGGTGAAACTTTTTCGATATTAGCAATTAATAGCTGGGAATTACTTCTTAAGGCTAAGCACCTTAAAGATAATCACAATAAAATGCGTTCGCTTTATGTTATGGAGCCTGTAATAAATAAAGATGGTAGCAAGTCCAAGAAAAAGAAGGTCAAACTAACTAGAAGCGGTAACCCATTTACGCATTCAATCGATTTTATAGCTAAGAAACTTATTGAAAAAGGCGAAATGGATCAAATCGTTTTTAATAATATAATGGCACTAATTGAGCTTCGTGATTCTGCTATACACTTTTATAATTACTCGCTTAAATTCAATGTTCGAATTCAGGAAATAGGAACCGCATCTTTGAAAAATTATGTGTCTTTATACAAAAAATGGTTTAACAAAGATTTATCAGAATTTAATTTCTATTTAATGCCGTTATCCTTTGTACAAGCACGAAAAGAATCGGATGTTTTGCTCTTGAATGCAGAGGAAAAGAACTTTTTCAAGTATGTGGATGAACTTGAAGAAAGCTCTTCATCGGATAGTGAATACAGCATAGCACTAAATATTGATGTTAAGTTTTCGAAATCCACATCAAAGGATGCAATTAAAGTTGCCCTCTCCAAAGACACAGATGCTATAAAGGTTACATTAACAGAAGAACAGTTAAAAGCCAAGTATCCTATGGATTATGGTGAACTTACCGCCAAATGTAAAGAACGTTATAGTAATTTCATACTAAACGGTGATTATCATGCAAATAGACGTTTATATGAAAGTGATGATAAGTGTGCCTACATAAGATATCTTGATCCCGACAAAAAGAAAAGCGGTAAAAAAGTATTTTATAGTGAGGCTATGCTTTCAAAGTTAGATAATCACTATACACGAAAATAGTATAAGGTCTTAGTCTAATAATACAACCCCTTAACTTCCGATAATTTTTATTATCAGGAAGTTGCAAACGACAAAGCGCTTATAGGAGGATAACACTATGTTACCTGAAGAAAAAGCAAGAGTTAAAATAGATAAACAACTAAATAATGCCGGATGGGATATTGTTGACAGAAAGGATTATCTGCCAAACTATGCTATGGCGGTAAAGGAAGCATTAATGCAGGGCGGAAAAGAAAGCGATTACTTGCTTTTTGTTGATAATAAAGCCATTGGGGTTGTTGAGGCAAAGAAGGAATCGGATAGTCTCGGCCCGAAAGTTGCCTCACAGGCTGAACACTATGCAAAAACTCCGCAGAATTGGTATGGTCTTTGGTTTCAGGGACTAATACCGCTTGTATATCTTGCAAACGGCAATAAGATATATTTCAAAAATATGCTTACTGACTCTGACGGAGATTATGTTGAACTTGGTGAAATGCATTCTCCAAAAAAGATGTTGCAGCTTATCGGCAAAAAATCGGAATACGGTGCTTTGCCGCGAATTGAGAAAAGGGGACTGCGTGACTGCCAGTATGATGCAGAAGTTAATTTAGAAAAATCTCTCAAGCAAGGCAAAAAGAAAGCCCTTGCAGTTCTCGCAACAGGCTCCGGTAAAACATATCTTGCTTGCCTTGCTTCATATCGTTTACTCAATTACACATCTACTAAAAGGGTCTTGTTCCTTGTTGACAGAAATAATCTTGCACGACAAACAGAAACAGAATTCAGCCTGTTTGACCGTACAGAAAATCAACAGCCTATGAGTTCTTTGTATCAAATCAACCGATTGAAAAACAAAGACGATATTGGCGGTGACATAGTAATTTCTACAATACAAAAACTGTTTGCTGTTTTGACCGGTCAAACAATTACTGATGATGACGAAGATAAGGAAGATGAAAAATTCTTTTCTTTCAAAGACACCGACAGTAATCAAACTGTTGTCTCTTTGGGCAATGATTTGAAATTGCCGCCTGATTATTTTCAGTTTATCATCATTGATGAGTGCCACCGCTCGATTTATGGCAAATGGCAATCTGTTTTGAACTATTTTAAGGGTGCAACAATTCTTGGTTTGACGGCAACACCTACACCGGAAGCTTATGCTTTTTTCAATGATAACATTATTGAAAAATATACTTATGACGATTCGGTTGTTGACGGCGTAAATGTTCCTGCTCGTGTTTATAGAATCAAAAGCAATATTACCGAACACGGCGGAACAATCAATACAGGTGACGAAGTAGTAGAAATTACCCGCAGCGGAAAAGAAATAGACTCTTATACAGCTACCGGAAGAATTGATTTTGCCCCGACTCAGTTAGACCGCTCGGTTATAGTTCCTGATCAAATGCGTAAAGTTTTAACTGCTTACAAAGATTCTATATACACTGATTTATTTCCGGATAGAGATGAAATATGGGAGTACATTCCTAAAACTTTGATTTTTGCCAAGGACGATAATCACGCAACAGAGATTGTAAATGTTGTAAAAGAAGTCTTTGCCGATAAGTTCAAAAACGGTGTGGCTCCGGATAAATTCGTACAAAAGATTACATACTCAGCCGGAGACTCAAACGCTCTGATTCGTGATTTGCGCACGGATAAAGAGTTTAGAATTGCGGTCACGGTAACGCTTGTCGCTACCGGAACAGATGTAAAACCGCTTGAAGTCGTACTGTTTATGAATGATGTAAAATCCGATGTTCTCTATACTCAGATGAAAGGCAGAGGCTGCCGTGTCATCAATGAAGATAAACTACGAGAAATTACACCGAATGCGAACACAAAAGAATGCTTCTACATTGTGGACGCTGTTGGTGTTACAGAACACGATAAAACTATTCCCAAACCAAAGGAACCGGGCGGAGAACAAAAACCTAAAGTGCCAACGCTTGAGCGGTTATTAGAATACTTATCACACGGCGAAGTGTCTGATGATAATCTTGCTTTATTGCGTGATTACTGCGCAAGCATAAATATGCGTTATGAAAATAATGTTTTGTTCGGCAGGCATCTGAATATTTTCATTTCCGATTACGGTTTTGCGCCAAAGACCCTTGCGTATCAAATCAACACAGCTTTGTCACAGGGAACCTTACCACCTTTTACAAGTGCATCTAATGATAACTCTGCAAGAAACAGTCTGATTTCTTGTTTGATGTTAAATCTTGATGCAAGAAAGAAACTGTTGGAACTTCACAGGGGTTATTATGCAATCGCACCGGGCGAAGATGAAATTATTGACAAAGGCTTTACAAAAGAAGCCGCAAAAAGCTTTATTGATTCCTTTGAAAAGTATCTGAATGATAATGCCGATAAAATTGAAGCGTTGCGTATCATTTATAATTCCGAAGACACGGTTATTACATACTCTATGTTGTCGGATTTACGGGACAAACTGCTTTCAGAAAACCGATTATTTACACCATATAATATTTGGAGCAATTATAAAATGCTTGATATGAACGGTGATGTTGAGGATTTGGATGTAAAGCAGAACATAAAAGCCTTAACGCACTTAATCCAGCTTGTCAGATATGCATATAAGAAAACAGATAATTTAAAGAGTTTACTGAAAGGTTATTCACAAAGATTTACACTCTATTGCGGTCAGGCACAGCGTCCTCTTTCTCCCGACCAACAAGAAATTATGAAAGCAATAGCTGATTACATAATCAATGAAGGCTCGATTAGTGTTACAGAACTTAACAGCATAGATACAGACCTTTGGAGAAAGGCTGTAAAAAGTTTCGGTATTCCGGCATTAACTGCCGAAATGATCGACTTATCAAAATTTATATTAAAGGCGGCTTAAATTATGGCAGGAAATCAAACAAAAAGCGAATCCACGCTTATTAAAAAGGTTGGCGACATTGCAAATGTAATGGCGGCAGCAGGTGTCGGATTCACAGACTATATTACACAGTTAACCTATATTCTTTTCTTGAAAATGGACGAAGAAAAAGAAGAAATGGGCTTATCGAGTTCAATTCCGGACGGATATAAATGGAAAGACCTTGTTGATTTAAACGGTACCGATTTGATTGACAAGTATGAAGAAATCCTGAAGGAACTTGCAAAAGAAGATGGGTTGATAGGTACTATTTTTACCAAGGCTTCAAATAAAATTGACAGCCCGGTAAAACTCGCAAAAATCATTGATATGGTTAAAGGTGAAAACTGGTATATGATGGAAGGCGACTTAAAAGGCGCCATCTATGAATCAATACTTGAAAAGAACGGACAGGACAAAAAGAGCGGTGCCGGACAATATTTCACCCCTCGTTCGCTCATTAAAGCCATGGTTGATGTAACTGACCCTAAAATTACTGAAACGGTTGCAGATCCGGCTTGCGGCACTGGCGGTTTTCTGCTTGCAGCCTATGACCATATGAAAGGTCAAAGTAAGGAAATCTCAAAGCAGAATTTCTTAAAGAATAATGCTTTCTTTGGTGCAGATAATACTCCGTTGGTTGTTACACTTGCGTCTATGAACCTATACTTGCACGATATAGGAACAAACAAAAGCCCTATAGTATGTCAGGACTCATTACTTGACACCTCAGACAGAATGTTTGATGTTATATTGGCGAATCCGCCTTTTGGTACAAGACCACAGGGCAGTGTTGAAGTGTATGCGAACAGACCTGAATTTGTAAAGACATCCGATAATCAGGTGAACTTCTTACAGCATATTATGTCCATTGTTAAAACAGGCGGCAGAGTCGCAGTTGTTTTGCCGGATAATGTCTTGACCGATGGAAACGCAACGGCAAAAGTAAGAGAAAAGCTTCTCAAAGAGTTCAATTTGCATACCATTCTCCGTTTGCCGACAGGCATTTTCTATGCACAGGGCGTTAAAACAAATGTCCTTTTCTTTGAAAAAGGAAAACCTACCGAAGATATATGGGTGTATGATTACCGTACCGGCATAAAACACACTTTGGTACAAAAACCGCTCACAAGAGAAAATCTTGATGATTTTGTTGATTGCTATTGCTCAGGTCATATGCAAGATAGAGTTCCGACTTATTCTGTTGATAATCCAAACGGACGCTGGAGAAAGTTCAGCAAAGAAGAAGTTTATGCCCGTGACCAGCTAAAACTTGATTTCAAATGGATTGTCAGCGAAGAAGACGATGACCGTACATTAGCTGAAATGATTGCACAAATCAAAGAAGAAGCGACAAGTATAGCCAGTGCTGTTGCCGAGCTTGAAAAACTTATCGGTGAGGTGGAGGAATAATGGATACCAAAGCATTAAGACAAAAAATCTTGGATTTGGCTATCCGTGGCAAGCTTGTACCTCAAGACCCGAATGACGAACCGGCTTCTGTTTTGTTGGAGCGTATTCGTGCCGAAAAGCAACAAATGGTTAAAGACGGAAAACTAAAAGCCAAAGACATAAAGAATGATACCGTCATCTTCAAAGGTGATGATAATTTACATTATGAGCAGTTCCAAGACGGAACAGTGAAATGTATCGAAGATGAGATACCGTTTGAGTTGCCTGATGGCTGGGCGTGGGCGAGATTAGGAGTAATCTGCCCCTACGGCGAGAACAAAGCTGTTTCTGCTGATTTAATAGACGAAACGGCTTGGATTTTGGATTTAGAAGATATAGAAAAAGAAACAGGAGTAATAAAAAAATATACGACAAAATCAGAACGAAATTCTGTAAGTAACAAATACTCTTTTTGCAAGGGACAGCTACTTTATAGTAAATTACGTCCTTATCTCAACAAAGTAGTAATAGCCACAAAGGATGGCTATTGCACTACTGAAATTTTACCTTTAACTTTCTACGGAAATATTTATTCACCATATATGCAATTATTTATAATGTCGCCGACATTTTTAACATATGTAAATATGATTTCTTATGGAGTTAAAATGCCTCGTCTTGGGACGAATGATGGCAAGAATGCAATAATAGCAATACCACCAATTAATGAACAAAAACGGATTCGAGATAAATTTGATATTGTTGCTCCGTTATTTGATAAAATCCAGAATAATTTGAATAACTTAAATAATGAAGTTACAGCTATAAAATCCAAGATTCTCGACCTCGCTATCCGAGGCAAACTTGTACCGCAAGACCCGAATGATGAGCCTGCTTCTGTTCTTCTTGAGCGTATCCGTGAGGAGAAAGAAGAACTGATTAAGCAAGGCAAAATCAAACGTGACAAGATGGAATCTGTCATCTTCAAAGGTGATGATAACTCTTATTATGAGAAGATAGGAGATTCTGTTGCCTGTATTGATGCTGAATTGCCGTTTGAAATACCTGATAATTGGTGTTGGGCAAGGCTAAATTGTATCTCAATTAACTATGACAGCTATCGAAAGCCTATAAATTCATACGATAGAAAAAATAGGGTTTTAGGGAAAAGTAAAGATGAATTATATCCATATTACGGTGCTACTGGTCAAATTGGCTTCATTGACGACTTTTTATTTAATGGGGAGTATATTCTTTTAGGAGAAGATGCGGCACCATTTTTAGATAAAAAAGCGCAAAAGGCATATATGATAAAGGGGAAATCTTGGGTTAATATGTAGTAGTCAAGAAAAGTAGACACGAAAAATATTTATTTTTGATTTGCTTTTTCAAAAGTAGACATGAGGAATATTTTTGCAGAAGTTGTTTTTTCAAAAGTGGACACGGACAATAAT
>NZ_JAVYJC010000016.1:0-6264 GCF_032490475.1 Neglectibacter sp. CSJ-5
CGGAAGTTGTGGAGGTAAAATATAGATGAATCAAGGTAGAATTATTGTAATCACAGGTGCGCCGGGGACAGGAAAAACTACAACGGCATCTGCTGTTGCAAAAGAATCAGATTTGGAAAGGAAATAATAAATGGCTAAAATGAGAATATCACCGGAATTGAAAAAACTGATCGAAAAATACCGCTGCGTAAAAGATACGGAAGGAATGTCTCCTGCTAAGGTATATAAGCTGGTGGGAGAAAATGAAAACCTATATTTAAAAATGACGGACAGCCGGTATAAAGGGACCACCTATGATGTGGAACGGGAAAAGGACATGATGCTATGGCTGGAAGGAAAGCTGCCTGTTCCAAAGGTCCTGCACTTTGAACGGCATGATGGCTGGAGCAATCTGCTCATGAGTGAGGCCGATGGCGTCCTTTGCTCGGAAGAGTATGAAGATGAACAAAGCCCTGAAAAGATTATCGAGCTGTATGCGGAGTGCATCAGGCTCTTTCACTCCATCGACATATCGGATTGTCCCTATACGAATAGCTTAGACAGCCGCTTAGCCGAATTGGATTACTTACTGAATAACGATCTGGCCGATGTGGATTGCGAAAACTGGGAAGAAGACACTCCATTTAAAGATCCGCGCGAGCTGTATGATTTTTTAAAGACGGAAAAGCCCGAAGAGGAACTTGTCTTTTCCCACGGCGACCTGGGAGACAGCAACATCTTTGTGAAAGATGGCAAAGTAAGTGGCTTTATTGATCTTGGGAGAAGCGGCAGGGCGGACAAGTGGTATGACATTGCCTTCTGCGTCCGGTCGATCAGGGAGGATATCGGGGAAGAACAGTATGTCGAGCTATTTTTTGACTTACTGGGGATCAAGCCTGATTGGGAGAAAATAAAATATTATATTTTACTGGATGAATTGTTTTAGTACCTAGATTTAGATGTCTAAAAAGCTTTAACTACAAGCTTTTTAGACATCTAATCTTTTCTGAAGTACATCCGCAACTGTCCATACTCTGATGTTTTATATCTTTTCTAAAAGTTCGCTAGATAGAGTTCTATATTAGAGATGTAAAGAGTTTTGGTGAAGAGGTTTGTGAGTATGGCTTTTATAACCAGGGTGCAATGAGAAGCACTAACAGCAGCTAGCTTAAGAACGCATAGGATATACTTTTTATGGAAGTCACAGAGGAGGAATAAAATTTGAACAGGATTAACAGAGTAAGGAAGAAACCTTGAAGCGAGCTGTTGAACGCTCAAAGTTAGACCGAAAGACAAATATCGAATTGGTAGAAACCATGTGGGAGCAATTTTCCAATTTGGGAATCTATGAATTAAATGTTATAGATACAACTACGCATTCAATCAAAGATACTGTTTCAGCAGTAAAAGAAAAAATAGTAAGCGGTACGGCTTTACTATTTTAGACAACTTCCAGTTTATCGGTGGGATGAAGGTCGGGGAGCCGTCCGCAGACGGCAGGGGCAGCGCCCCTCCGGAGCTGGCAGAGCAGCAGGCACGAGCCGGCAGTGAAGCAGCTCCGGCAACCCCTCCCCTTTAGGGGCGCAAAGCACTTTCACACCGCTGCACCGATGGGGTGGCGGTGTGAAAGTGCTTTTGCGTTACTTTCTCACCAGAAAGTAACAAAGAGGTTGTTTTTAGCGGAAATTTATGATAAAATAGAGGACGGAAGAATAAGCGGAAAGGGGGCGATTTTATGGGAGTTACGATTTCGGGTATGACAGGTGCAGGGAGCATCCGGCACAACAACCGCAGCTTCTCAGCGGCGAATGTAGACCGGAGCCGGACGGAGCAGAACATTGTTTTCTGCAACGAGGATCTGAAGCAGGTCTATCATATGGTCTTTGATGAAGCTCTCGCAGCCTACAACGCAAAGAAAACCAAAACGAGAGATAAGATACCGGACTACTATGAGCATATCCGGCAGAGTAAACAGGAAAAGCTGTTCCATGAAGCGATCTTCCAGATCGGCAACATGAGCGACTGTGGGTGCGGTACGCCGGACGGAGAACGGGCGGCGGCAGCTCTGAAAGATTTTGCGGAGTCTTTTGCAGAACGCAACCCCCATCTGCGGGTGTTCAATATGGTGCTGCACATGGACGAGGCAACGCCCCATCTCCATGTCGATTTTATCCCTGTGGCAACGGAGCAGTCAAGAGGACTTTCTACAAGGGTATCTATGAAACAGGCATTGAAGCAGCAGGGGTTTGTCGGTGTCGGCAGAAAGCAGACCGAATGGGCGGCGTGGATGGAACGGGAGAAAGAAGCTCTGACGGAGATCGCCCAGCGGCACGATTTTGAAATTATCTCTCTCGGCACGAACAGACCGCACATGGACTTGCCGCAGTTCAAGGAAGCGGCTGCGAGGCTGGAAGCGGTGCAGCAGCAGACAGCGGCAGTAGAGCGGGAGGTTGCTGAGCTGGAACGGCAGCGGGACGCTCTGAAAGGCACTGTGCGGCTCTTAAAGGAGGCTGACAGGGTAAATGCACCCCTGCATGATATTCAGCCGGAAAAGACGCTCACAGGGGCAGTAAAGGGCGTGACGGTGGATCAGGTCGAGCAGCTAAAGAAAATGGCACTGCGCAGCGTGACGGATCGGCACAAGGTACAGGAGCTGACGGAGGAAAACACCCGTCTGCGGTCACAGGTGCCGTCCATGAAGAAGCGGCTGGAAGAAGCGCAGCGGCAGCAGAGGCTTGAACAGGAAAACCGGAGGCTGCGCGATGAAAACTATTATCTGCAATCCGAGCTGCAGGAGGAACGCAGCTTCACCGAGCGTCTGACGGACGGCATCGGTCGGATGCTGGACTTCTTGGAAGAACACTTGCCGGAGCGTCTGCGTCCTCTGCTTGAAAAGGCGAGGGAGCTGCTGCCCGATCCGGAGATTGGACAGCAGCAGGAGCAACAGCAGCACCAGCGAGGAATGGGCGGCATGGAGCTGTAAAAGAAGCCTGTCCGGAGGGCTTGAAAATCTCTTTCGGACAGGCTATAATAACAACTGAAAATAGGGAATTGCTGTATTGATAATCTAAGCCCCCTGTAAGGGTACTCCCAACCTATATTTTTTCTCTCTGAAAGGGAGAAAGTCGGAGGGGAAAAGGGGGGTGAGCGGAGGGGTGTTGGAAGTGTGGTAAACCTCGTTAGAGGTTTTCCAAGCCACTGTGGTAAACCCATCGGGTTTTCCATAGTGGCGGCACTTTCAATGCCCCGCAGCGAGGGGGAAAAGGGGGAGGTGACTTTCTCTTTAAGGCGGCGTAGCCGCCGCTCTTTTGCTCCCCCTTTTCCCCCTTCCCGCCCGCAGGCGATCCCCGCCGCAGCGGATTTTCTTTTTGGTACTTTTTCTTTTGTGAGGTGGTAATATGACCGAGAATTATCGAGGCTGCTACGAGTATTTGAGCGCACAATATCCGGAGGTCGGAGGCTATGAGTTTTATAAAGAGCTGTTTCCGGACAATGAGAACTCCGGAGAACGGCACACGGATTTTTCCCATCCGAACGCTGTGTATCTGTATCGGGACGAACAGAGCGAGGATAAGAAGCTCCGGCGCAGGAAGATGTATAACGACACATGGGAACAGGATTACATGGAGTTTGTCGAGGGGAACAGCCTTACTTTGTGCAGCGGTCTTGCATATCGCAGAAAGGAGAACAGGCTGGAGAACGCCCAGCGGATGTATGCTCTGATCTTCGATCTGGATGGCGTAGGTCTTGCCGAGCTGCGCAACCTCTTTCTGCGCTTTGGCGGCGATCCGGAGCGAGTGCGCCGGTTGCCGATGCCGACTTTCCTTGTTCTGTCGGGGACAGGGCTGCATATCTACTATGTTTTCCAGCAGCCGATTGACCTATACCCGAATATAAAAATTCAGCTTAAAAGTCTGAAATATGACCTCACTTTCCGGCTATGGGAGTATGGCAGCACTTCGCAGGTCAAGGCGATCCAGTATCAATCCATCAATCAGAGCTTCCGCATGGTGGGCAGCATCAATGACAAGCATGGGACGGAGCTGGTCGCTTTCCGTACCGGAGAACGGGTAACGCTGGATTATCTGAACGCCTACGCAAAGCCAGAAAACAGGGTGGATGTCAATAAGCCTTTCAGCCCATCCAAAATGACACGAGCTGAGGCGAGGGAGGCATATCCGGAGTGGTATGAGCGTGTTGTTGTGAGAGGCGAGAAAGGACGCAAGAAGTGGGATATTGCCGGAAAGGTGCATGGTGATGATCCGTATGCGCTCTACCATTGGTGGCTGCGGCAGATCGGAGAGATAAAGGGCGGGCATCGGTATTTCTTTTTGATGTGCCTTGCTATCTATGCTTACAAATGCGGTGTGTCGAAGCAGCAGCTCCGGCAGGATATGAAAGAGGCTTTTGATGATCTGCAGATGGTGAAGCATGAGAACGCATTGACCGAGGAAGATATACGGAGTGCGCTGGAAGCCTACGACAAGGAGTATTACAATTTCACGATTTCCGATATTGAAGCTCTGACCGATGTTCGCATCGAGCGCAACAAGAGGAATGGTAGATCACAGAAAGAGCATTTGAAAAGAGCAAGGGCGGTGCAGGAAGTGGATTATCCTGGCGGCACATGGAGAAGAAAAGGGGCAGAAGAAAAGAAAGCGCAAGTCTATGCGTGGCGGCAGGAGCATCCAGAGGGACGCAAGGCCGATTGTCATAGGGACACCGGACTTGATCCGAAAACGATCCGCAAATGGTGGGACACCGTACCGGAGGGGCATATAACGGTCAAAATACGCCCATCACAGGCTTTGAGCGATCTGTTGGTGGAGGAATTTAAGAAAGGGCTGTAAACGCCCCAGAAACGCCCTACAAGGCGTTTTCGGGGCGGGTAAGGGTTTTTATATTACCCCACCGAAAACGAGGCTTGAAAACCGCGCGAAATAAGGCTTTTTCACCCCCTAAATGTACACGCTGCGGTGTTAGCATATAGAAAGCACTGTTCATAGAAAAGTTGCAAAAAAACATTTGCAATGCACTTGCAAATGTCACGAATATTGAATATAATATTAGTGCAAGCTAAAAATGACGAGGAAAGGAGTGCTATTATGGCTAAAGGAAATATGACGATAAGAATGGAGCCGGAGCTGAAAGCACAGGCGGCAGCTCTCTTTAAGTCCCTCGGAATGGATTTGAGTACGGCAACGGGTATTTTTTATCGACAGGCACTTAGGTGTCATGGACTTCCCTTTGAAGTCAAGGTTGACGAGCCGAATGCTGTTACCTATGCGGCGATGGAGGCGGCAGAAAAGGGAGAGGATATGTATGGTCCGTTTGATAGCGTTGCAGATCTGATGGAGGCGCTGAATGCTTAAGCCGGAGTTTTCGGGGCAGTTCAAACGAGATTACAAGCTTGCGATCAAGAGAGGCTGCGATCCGAAGAAGTTGGAGGAAGTGATCACGCTGTTGTGTAACGAGCAGCCGTTGCCGGAGGCGTATCGAGATCATGCTCTCACTAATTCCAGAAATTATAAGGACATGAGAGAATGTCACATCGAGCCGGACTGGCTGTTGGTCTATAAAGTTGTTCGGCAGACTTTGATTTTGAAATTGATAAGGACGGGATCTCATAGCGATTTGTTTTGAGATTAACTCCGGATGAAAGAGTGGTGATGATATTTGGCGGGTGTAATAACGGAAATTGCAATAGAATGTGGCGTGTCGGAACAGGCAGTTCGTGCATGGTGTAGGCGAAACCATGTTGCGAAAGATGCGAAAGGAAGTTTCGCAATCAGCGAAAGTCAAAAAACCGCCATATATCAGCATTATTTAGGTGTTGAACGAAAGCAAGTTTCGCAACAGGCGAAAGCAAGTTGCGAAACTTGCGAAACCACTTTGATCGCTATGCTGCAGGGAGAATTAGACCGGAAAAGCGAGCAACTTGCTGTAAAGGACAAGCAGATCGAGGAACTGAACGCAAGGTTGGCGGAGGTCAGCTCGGCGTTGGTGACGGCACAGCAGACTGCGGCAGCGGCCCAGGCTCTCCATGCTGGGACAATGCATCAGCAGCTTCTTTCCGGCAAGTCCGGAGCCGATCAGCCGGAGCGTGAGACAGAACCGGTTCAAAAGCGTAGCTGGTTTAGTAGGTTCTTTGGGGACTAAACAGAACGACAAATCGGAAGTTGTGGAGGTAAAATATAGATGAATCAAGGTAGAATTATTGTAATCACAGGTGCGCCGGGGACAGGAAAAACTACAACGGCATCTGCTGTTGCAAAAGAATCAGAT
>NZ_JAVYJC010000017.1:0-5416 GCF_032490475.1 Neglectibacter sp. CSJ-5
TCCCTGCTGGACTGGTTTGAGGCCTATGGCCGGTCTGTACTGGCGGAGCCGCTTGAAGATGTGTTTGTCGATGAGGCAGACAAGAAGTTTTACGAGGTGGCGAAGTTCTGCGGAGCGGTGCTGGTGACTGGCAATCTGAAACACTTTCCGGAAGATCCTTTGGTCATGAGCGTTGCGGATTTTTTGGAAAAAAGAAGAAGCTGAGTAGGGGCAAAACCGCATGAAAACGATCCGAGAGATAGCCAACGAGCTTGGCGTTGACAAGCAAAAGGTCTATCGTTTCATCAAACAAAACCACATCAATGAAGCACATCATGAAGCACTTCAACGAAGCGGTGTGAAGTACTATGATGAAGCGGCTGAAACCCTTATAAAACAAGGCTTTTTGGACGAAACCGCATCAAGTGAAGCACATCATGAAGCACATCAAAACCGCATCAATGAAGCGGTTTTTGATGCGGTTATTGAGATGCTACAAAAGGAGCTTGAGATAAAAAATGAGCAGATCAGAGAGCTGAACGAGCGCCTGTCAGAGTGCAGCGCAGCTTTGCTGGCGGCACAGCAGACGGCGCAGGCAGCGCAGGCACTTCACGCCGGGACAATTCAGCAGCAGCTAACAGAAGGAGCCGCCGATCTGGAGCAGGAGCAGCCACAGGCCGATGTGGCGTCCGGCGAAAAGAAAGGTTGGTTTATCCGCTTGTTCGGTAGGTAGGAGCAGTCAGACAAATCGGAACTTGAGGAAGGAGATGATTGTATGAAAAAGTTTATAGCATTGCTTTTAGTATTGGTCTGTGTGCTTGGCTTGGTCGGTTGTAGCAGCAAGTTGGTAGAAGGATCAGAAAAGACCTATTCTGGAACTGTTACCGATAGGGCTATGAGTGTTGTAAATGAGGGAGATAGGCAAGGGCGTTCATACATCATAATTTCTACTGGTGATGAAGATATTTGCTTTTGGCTTACAAAGGATTGTGAAACCAATGCAAAGATTGGGGATGAAGTAATTATCGAAAGTGCAATAGAAGAACAGACAGACTTGCTTATTGCAACAAGTATTACAGTTGAGTAAATCCCAGTTTGTCGGTGCGGTTTGGCTTTCGGGTTGCCGTCCGGCTGCCCTTTGCAAAGGGTAAAGAGGACCGGGGAGCCGCCCGCAGGCGGCAGGGGCAGTGCCCCTCTGGAGCGAGGCAGCGCATGACCGGCAGCACAAGCAGCCGGTGGACGCAGCCAGCTCCAGCAACCCCCGCGGGAGCGCGCAAAAGCACTTTCATACTGCCAGCCCGTAAAGGGCGGCGGTGTGAAAGTGCTTTTGCGTTACTTTCTCACCAGAAAGTAACAAAGAGGTTGCCTTATCGGTAGCTGTATGGTAAAATGGAAGCAGGATAAAACACGGGAAAACAGCGCAGAGGAAAGGAAGGGTGAGAGGTATCGGAACAACCATTTCCGGCATGATGGGGCATGGCAGCATCCGGCATAACAACCGGGAGTTCACAGCAGCCAACGTAGACCGTGAACGGTCGGGGCAGAATATCGTTTTTGTCAACGAGGATCTGAAGCAGACCTATAACAACCTGTTCGGTGAGGCGCTGGAGGCATACAACGCCGGGAAGAAAAAGACAAGGGACAAGATCCCGGACTACTACGAGCATATCCGGCAGAGCAAGCAGGAGAAGCTGTTCCATGAGGCCATCTTCCAGATCGGCAATCTGAATGACTGCGGCTGCGGTACGGAGGGCGGCCAGCGGGCAGCGGAGGCACTGACAGAGTTCGCAAAGACTTTTCAGGAGAGGAATCCCCATCTCCATGTGTTCAACATGGTGCTGCACATGGACGAGGCCACGCCGCACCTTCATGTAGACTATATCCCCGTGGCAACGGAGCAGACGAGGGGCCTTTCAACGAGAGTTTCCATGAAGCAGGCGCTCAAGCAGCAGGGGTTTACAGGCGTTGGCCGGAAACAGACCGAGTGGAAGGCTTGGATGGAGCGGGAGAAGGAAGTGCTGACGGAGATCGCCCAGCAGCATGAATTTGAAATTATCTCTCTTAGCAGCAACCGGCGGCACATGGAGCTGCCGGAGTACCGGGCGGCGATCCAGGAGGCCGAGGCCGTGCAGGAGCAGACAGCGGCAGCCTTGCAGGAGCTGGCAGATATGCAGGAGAAGAAAACGGAGTTGAAGGGAGAGATTAAGTCGCTCTCCGGCACTGTGGCGGCGCTGAAGGCCGCAGAACGGGTGCGGGTGGACTTCGATACCATCCAGCCGGAAAAAACGCTCACAGGGGCCGTCAAGGGCGTTACCGTGGATCAGATCCGGCAGCTAAAGGATGAAGCTATGACTGGAGCTGCCGCAAAGCAGACGGTCGTAGATCTGAAGAAGAAAAACGCTGTGCTGGAAGAAGAAAAAGCAGAGCTGAAAAAGAAGATTCCTTCCGTCCATGAAAAGATGGAGGCGGCAGCGCAGCGTAGCCGTCTTGAAAGCCAAAATCGGCAGCTATGGAGTGAAAACGAGGAGCTGAAGGAGGCACTGGAGGAAGAACGCAGCTTTTCGGATCGGCTGCTGGAGGGCATTGATCGGGTACTGGATATGCTGGAGCGTCACCTGCCGAAGCAGCTTCTCCACCTCGTCGATAAGGCGAGAGACCTGTTGCCGGAGCATCAGACTTACCGGAAGGAAAAACAGCACGAGAGAGGCCATTCCTGGGGCGATATGAGCCTGTAAAAATAGCCTGTCCGAAAGGCTTGCAACCGGCACTCGGACGGGCTATAATAACAGGTGAAAACAGGGAAAAAAGTATTGATAATATATGCCCCCCTAAGAGCCGTTGGCTCAAAACAAAAAGAAAAATTTTCTCTCAGAAAGGGAGAAAGTCGGAGAGGAAAAGGGGGTGTGCGGAGGGGTGTGGGAATGTGGTAAACCTGAAAGGTTTTCCATCATTTCCATGCCCCGGAGCGAGGGGGAAAAGGGGAGGTGACTTTCTCTTTAAGCCGCCTTTGGCGGCGCTCTTTGGCTTCCCTTTTCCCCCTTCCCGCCCGCAGGCGTTCCCCGCCGCAGCGGATTTTCTTTTTTGCTTCTTTTTTCTTTTTCTGGACAGGAGGTGTTTTTATGGCTATGGATCAGCAGACGGCTTTGGAGCGGCAGCAGACGCTTTATCGGGAGAAGAATGCCCATCTTCGTCAGTATCTGGAGCCGGTGGAGCCGTATGAGTTTTACCGGGAGATATTCCCGGAGGGATCTTTTGAGCGCAGAGGTCACTTTGAGGATGCTAAGGGAAACGGTATCGCTCTGGTAGTCCCTCCGAAGTCAAAAGTGGTGCAGGAGAACGGCGTTGCACTGGAGATCAAGGGCGATGGTAAAGCCAACCGTCATGTGATCACGGACGAGCTGAGGGAACTGGAGGACATCAAAGGTACGGAATTTACAATCATGTCTCCTATCTCATATTTTGGCCGGCAGCGCCGGGGGCAGAACGCCAGGTATCTCTATGCGATGGTTTTTGATCTGGACGGCGTAGGGATGCCGCAGCTCCGGGACACGCTGCATCAGATGAACAAGGATATTATTCCCAAGGCCACCTTCGTGGTAAACAGCGGGACCGGCCTGCACCTGTATTATGTGCTGACGGAGCCGATCCCTATGTACCCGCAGAATCAGAAGATTTTGAAGGAACTGAAATACGCCCTCACCCGGCAGATCTGGAACAGGTTTACCTCGTCCATCAAGGAGCCGCAGATGCAGGGCATTTTGCAGGGCTTCCGTGTGGTCGGAACCAGCTCCAAGCTGGGGAAGGACTATCCTGTGGTAGCCTATCGGTATGGCGGTGCGGTGGAGCTGGAGAAGCTGCTGGACTATATCCCAGACAGCAATGGGGAACAGCAGCGCATACAGGCGCTCATGCGAAAGAGCCGCTTGTCTCTGGCCGAGGCAAAGGAGAAGTACCCGGACTGGTATGAGCGCCGGGTGGTGAAGAAGGAGCGACGGGGGCGCTGGACGGTGAAGCGGGATCTCTATGACTGGTGGCTGCACCGAATCTCCGATGAGATCCGTGTGGGGCATCGGTTCTACGGAATTATGACGCTGGCCATCTACGCTAAAAAGTGCGGCATAGACGAAGCGGAGCTGCGCAGGGACGCTTTCGCTCTGCTCAAGCCCTACGATGAAATGAGCGAGGAGGACATCAACCGTTTCACGAAGGACGATATTGTGTGCGCTCTGGAGATGTTCAATGAGGACTATGTGACCTTTCCGAGAGATGATATTGCCAAGCTCTCCGGCATGACCATGCCGGTCAACAAGAGAAATTGGCGCAAGCAGGAGGAACACTTGCGCCGTGCGAGGGCGGTACAGAATATCGATTATCCGAATCATGAGTGGGCAGGACGTCCAACAGCAGAGAAAACAGTTTGTTTTTGGCGGCAGCAGCATCCGGACGGACGTAAGGTGGACTGCCATCGGGACACTGGTCTTGATCCCAAGACGATCCGAAAATGGTGGGACAGCGAACCGTCTGCGGTGTGGCAGGAGGACGGCCACATGGTGGCACGGGTACGGCCGTCACAGGCGTTGAGTGATCTGCTGGTGGATGCCTTGAAAAAGGGTGAGGATTAGGGTTGATTTTCGTGTGTTTATTGCCGCAGGACGGCGCTTCCAGCCCTCCGAGGGTAACTATACCACCCCCTCTGAAACGAGGCTAAAAACCGGCATAAAATCATGTTTTTTGACCTCTATATGTCCACGGTACGCCGTGGACAGAGAGAGAAAAATCACGGAACAAGAATAAATTCGTTGACAATCGTGCAACACTATGGGTATAATATAAGCGAAAGGAGTGATCGTATGAACTTCTATACTGTACGAGATTTGAGAACCACGCCCAAGAGCATCTGGGAAAATCTTTCCGCAGATGGAGAGGTTATCATCACCAACAACGGCAGACCGACGGCGATTCTCTTTGATATTGCGGATGGCAGCTTCGAGGAAACGGTGAAGGCAGTCAGGCAGGCAAAGGCCATGATCGCCTTTAATTCCATGAGAGCAAAGGCCGCAGCCAACGGCTACATGAGCGACGAAGATATTGAAGCTGAGATTGCCGCAGCTCGCCGGGGGGAATGATCGCTTATGCTGGTGGTGATAGACACAAACATTCTGGTGTCGGCACTCTGGTCGAGAAACGGAGCGCCCGCCAGAGTAGTCAGCATGGTGCTGACAGGAGATATTGTTCCCTGTTATGATTACCGTATCCTGTGCGAGTATCGGGAAGTGCTGCAACGTCCAAAGTTTGGGTTTTCAAAGAGCGAGATCAATTCCCTGCTGGACTGGTTTGAGGCCTATGGCCGGTCTGTACTGGCGGAGCCGCTTGAAGATGTGTTTGTCGATGAGGCAGACAAGAAGTTTTACGAGGTGGCGAAGTTCTGCGGAGCGGT
>NZ_JAVYJC010000018.1:0-5130 GCF_032490475.1 Neglectibacter sp. CSJ-5
CGGTGTTGTATGCTCTAAAAGACTTCTTAATCAAGCGGTTGGGAAGTCTCTTAGAACACACAACCTAAAACCGAAGAAAGGAGCGCAAGTTATGAGAAAAAATGAGAAAATCACAGCTCTGTACGAACGACTGAGCCGTGATGACTTTGGCAAAGATGATGACCAACAGCGTGAGAGCAATTCCATATCCAATCAAAAGGCAATGTTGGAGGAGTTCGCCGCACGGCAGGGCTTTACAAACATTGTCCATTTCACGGACGATGGCATTAGTGGTACTTGCTTTGACCGTCCCGGATTTTTAGCAATGATGAAAGAAGTGGAAGCCGGGAATGTGGAGTATTTGTGCATCAAGGACATGAGCCGCATGGGTCGTGACTATCTGAAAGTCGGTCAGATTATGGAAATCCTGCGTCAGCGTGGCGTTCGCCTTATCGCCATCAATGACGGCGTGGACAGTGCCAGAGGGGACGATGATTTTACCCCTTTCCGCAACATTATGAACGAATACTACGCCAGAGACACCAGCCGTAAAATCCGTTCCACTTTCCAGTCCAAAGGCAAGTCCGGCAAGCACCTCACAGGCACGGTCATTTACGGCTATCTTTGGAACGAAGCCAGAGACCAATGGTTGGTTGACCCCGAAGCCGCCGAGGTGGTCAAGCACATCTTTGCCATGACGATTGACGGCTACGGTCCGTATCAGATCGCCAGCAAGCTGAAAGAAGAAAAAGTCCTCATTCCGTCCGCTTACCTTGCCCGGCACGGCGAGGGCGTGAACAAAAATAAGACCTTCAAAGATGTGTACGGCTGGGGTTCTTCCACCATCTGCAACATTCTTGAAAAGCGTGAATATCTGGGACACACCATCAACTTCAAGACCCGAAAGCACTTCAAGGACAAGAAAAGCCATTATGTCCCGGAGGACGAATGGACAATTTTCGAGAATACCCATGAGCCTATCATTGACCAGCAGACCTTTGACCTTGTGCAGAAAATCCGTGGGAATGTCAGACGCTACCCAGACGGCTGGGGCGAAGCAGCTCCCCTCACGGGCTTGCTCTATTGCGCCGATTGCGGTGGCAAGATGTATGTCCACCGCACCAACAACGGCAAGCGTATTTCTCAATATACCTGTTCCCAATACAGCAAAGTCCCAGTTGGAAAGCTCTGCACGACACAGCACCGTATCAATGAAGATGTGGTACTGTCCCTTGTCTCTGAAATGCTGAAAGCCATTGCCGAGTATGCGAAGCATGACCGAGCCGAGTTTGTCCGTGTGGTGCAGGAAGCGCAGTCCAGCCAGCAGACGGCAGAGGTCAAGAAACAGCGGACACGCCTTGCCACCGCAAAGCAGAGAGTTTCCGAGCTGGAAGTCCTGCTCTGCAAAATCTATGAGGACAACATTTTAGGAAAGCTGTCCGACAGCAGATACGCCACTCTGGACGCTCAATACGAAAAGGAACAGTCCGAGCTTACCGTTGAAATCTCCGATCTGGAAAAGGCTATCAAGAGCTACGAGAAGCACGAAAAGGACGCTGACCGTTTTATCGCTCTGATTGACAAGTATGAGAACTTCGACAAGCTGACGATTGCCATGCTCAATGAGTTTATTGAGAAAATCCTTGTGCATGAGCGTGACCGCAAGGGCAGTATTCAGACCACACAGGAGGTCGAGATTTACTTCAATTTCGTGGGTCGTTTCGTTCCCCCTGCGTTTGGCGAAGTGGAGCTTACCCCGGAGGAATTAGAGGAAATCCGCAAGCGTGAGGAACGCAAGGACAGGCTCCACCAGAACTACTTGAAGCGGAAAGCCAATGGTAAACAGAAAGAGTATGAGGAGCGCACGAAAGCCAAGAAAAAAGCGGAGATTGAAGCCAGAAAACAGGCAATCCGCACCGAGGATATTGCCAGAGGGGTATTTATCCCGGTGAGCAGTTTGCCGCAGCTGGGACCGAGAAAGGGAGCGTGATTTTATGAAAGAGTTGAAACCGAGAATCCATGAGAACGGTATGGACTATGTGTTGGTGGGCGACTACTATGTGCCGGACTTGAAGCTGCCGGAGGAACGCCGACCTATTGGGCATTGGGGACGCTTGCACCAGTCCTATCTGAAATTGCACCGTCCCATGCTTTACAACGAGCTAATTTTGTCCGGCAGCCTCCACACCGTCGTTGCCGATCTGAACGAGCAGGCGGCAGACAGGCTGGACTTGATTATCCGGCAGATGATGAAAGCCGAGGGCGTGACCGAAGCCATGAAAGCGGAAAATCAGATGTTATGGGTGCAGTCAATGAACTCCATCCGCTGCCGGGCAGAGGAAATCATCAAGACGGAACTAATCTACTGTTGAGAGAGGTAAAGCTATGATTTTGGAAGCCATGTATAATGGGGAGTTTTATCCCTGCGAGACAGTTGTACCTACATCACCGGAATACCGAAGGGCAGTCATAGCCTGTGAAAAGCTCATGGAGCAGTTGTCCCAGCGGCTCAGCAAAGAGGACTATGAGCTGGTGCAGGAACTCCGGGCGCAGACAGCAATCGCCCAATGTGAAGAAAGTGAAAGTCACTTCAAGTATGGCTTTTCCGCTGGGCTGATGTTCAGCAGGAAGCCCATGAACAAGTGCAGCAGAAGAAAGAAAAATGGATGAAGAAAGCCGCCTGAGCAGAAAGAAACTGTTCGGGCGGTTTCAGCATTCGCCAGTAGATTTATTCACACTCTTGTGATAAAATTTACTACAATCAAGAGCGTGATAGCACTAATTTTATGGGGGGATGCTTAATGAATAGAATTTTGAAAAAATTTTTACAGCGGGGTGTCGATTTAAGTCCTGTGGGAGTTGAACTCCGTGAGGATAATACAAATTATTTTTGTACCCCAAAAGGGGCATCGGTTTTTGGATGGGCAGGGATAGATGGTATCCACTTCTGTTTCATTCGTGGATTTGGAGAGATGGTTTTCTCTGTCAGCCCCATGAATACTTCTCCTGATTATGTTCATCCAGTAGCTGAAAATTTTACCGACTTTCTGCGGCTTATACTGGCTTGTGGTGATGTGGCGGCAGTGGAACAAGCGTGGATGTGGAACGAAGCACAGTTTGAAGCCTTTCTCAATGAAAACCCTACAACCCAGGAACAACAGCAAACTTTATCGGAAATTTCAGAGAAGATGAATTTGTTGCCTATGGAACAACCGTGGACATATATCAAAAACCTGCAATCTTCCTTTGATTACAGTCAGATTAAATACACAGAAGATTATTACGATAATGATATGACTTCAGAAGCAGAATTGGTTGCCCCTGAATGGAAGGTCTACTTTGATGGAGATTTCTGGAGACATCGAGGTAAAGACCGTGCCGGAAAAGAGATCAAGCTGGATAAACAATTCGATTGGGCTGGATATCATTGGGTAATTCCGGCAGCTTATTCATGTAGCAAAGGACTTGTCGTTGATTTTTGTATGCGAGTTGATTCAGAAAGCATCCGTGACTTCATGAAAAAATGGAATCTGGACTGGGAAAATGACTCATGTGAAAATTTTACCCGTGAGCAACAGATGCAGATGGAATGGGAAAACCCACTTTGTTTTAACTTCAAACCTTGCTTGAAGTTAAACGAGAAAATATTACAGGCAACCCATGGCTGCGCTGTGAGCTTTAATCCTTGTCTGCCAGATGGCGTTATCAATGAGTTGGAAGCAAAATGGGCAATCGACCATTATGGGCTGGATAGTACTTATGGCTGGGTCATATGCAGAGACGTATTTCCTTGGGGAACCAAGCATCACCCTGAAATCAATAAACTTTTTCTTACAATGGAGCAGCAACCAGGACAAGTTCCAGGCTCACATTTCAAAGTTCACGCACCCGGAGATTCATTTATGTTTTCCCATCCTGTTAGCGGAATAACCCATACACTGACCGTGCAGGAAATAGAACAGCAGACAGTTCCTCAAAATAGTTTTGGTTCTGATCGCTGGATTTATCCGACACATTATATTGCCATGAGTTATACACTTACCCCTGAACCGATGGAGAACATTTCGGTTTTTGACTGTGATGAAGGCGATAGACCGATAGAAGTTACACCAGACGATCATTCGTTCCGTCCAGTTGGCAGTAGTTCCTGTTTTGTTGTTGGTGTTATTGGTGGTGCAGATGGTCCGACAGCAGTTATATATGGAACAAATTCACAAGAAAAACTTCATGCTGCTTGTTCTGCTCTGCACTTTGAACCGGTTGGTGATGATGTCGAGTGGCGTATCGTGTTCAATGTTACGCAGTTTGACAAAGAAACATTCCCAATTATCTAAAAATACCCTTAGAACTCTAAGGGCGCACTTCTATACTCTCTGTCGAGAGTAGTGCGTCCTGCGGAGCTTCATTCTCCGTCAGCAGAAGAAAACTGCATGACCGAGAATGTTGCGTCACTTCGTTCCGTCAAGGTGGCTACACCCCCTTGCGCCGCTAAAGCGGCTATCCCCTGTGGACTTGCCGTCCGCAAACGGTTTTGACAAACCGTTCGCCGCCAGCAAGTTTGAAAATCAAGAATCTTAATTTGATAAAGGAGTGTGATTCTATGAAAAAGAAATTACCCATAATCCTCTTGGGTGTTATTTTGGCTTGTGTGTTGGTTTTCGGTTTCCTTTATGCAAACAATGACATTGGTAAAACCGCAAACAGTTTAGAAGCAGACATTCGCCAATCTCAAAAAATTTTGGATGATTGGATTGTTGATGGAAGCATTTCCGACACAATGGCTGCATTTATTTCTTACCCACAGGACAAGACAGACCACACTTTTTCTGTCTATGTAAATCGCCCTGGCTTGTCTTTTGGATATTTCTTCCGTGGTGGTGGAGATATAGTTGAGGTTGATGATTACATTGCAGAGTTTGTTGTTGAGGGAAATAACGAAAGGGCATTTATCTCAATGAATACCCAAAATATTGTTCGACTTGAAGTAGATGATGGCAACGGCATTCAGGTGATTGATATTGATAGTGGCAAGCCTTTCGCCATTGTCCTGCCCCTCAATGTAGGAAACATCTGTTTCTATGATACGAATGGAAATGTTGTGGAATATCTTCGCCAACAACTTTGACCAACTTCAATTTACCGAACTGAACA
>NZ_JAVYJC010000019.1:0-4738 GCF_032490475.1 Neglectibacter sp. CSJ-5
ACAGCAATCAAAGGAGCAATCCGCTGAAAGATGGACTCGCGTCCGATTAGATAGTTGGCGGGGTAACGGCCCACCAAGTCGACGATCGGTAGCCGGACTGAGAGGTTGATCGGCCACATTGGGACTGAGACACGGCCCAGACTCCTACGGGAGGCAGCAGTGAGGGATATTGGGCAATGGGGGAAACCCTGACCCAGCAACGCCGCGTGAGGGATGACGGTTTTCGGATTGTAAACCTCTGTCCTCTGTGAAGATAGTGACGGTAGCAGAGGAGGAAGCTCCGGCTAACTACGTGCCAGCAGCCGCGGTAATACGTAGGGAGCAAGCGTTGTCCGGATTTACTGGGTGTAAAGGGTGCGTAGGCGGATTGGCAAGTCAGAAGTGAAATCCATGGGCTTAACCCATGAACTGCTTTTGAAACTGTTAGTCTTGAGTGAAGTAGAGGTAGGCGGAATTCCCGGTGTAGCGGTGAAATGCGTAGAGATCGGGAGGAACACCAGTGGCGAAGGCGGCCTACTGGGCTTTAACTGACGCTGAGGCACGAAAGTGTGGGTAGCAAACAGGATTAGATACCCTGGTAGTCCACACTGTAAACGATGATTACTAGGTGTGGGGGGTCTAACCCCCTCCGTGCCGGAGTTAACACAATAAGTAATCCACCTGGGGAGTACGACCGCAAGGTTGAAACTCAAAGGAATTGACGGGGGCCCGCACAAGCAGTGGAGTATGTGGTTTAATTCGACGCAACGCGAAGAACCTTACCAGGTCTTGACATCCAACTAACGAAGCAGAGATGCATTAGGTGCCCTTCGGGGAAAGTTGAGACAGGTGGTGCATGGTTGTCGTCAGCTCGTGTCGTGAGATGTTGGGTTAAGTCCCGCAACGAGCGCAACCCTTGTGATTAGTTGCTACGCAAGAGCACTCTAATCAGACTGCCGTTGACAAAACGGAGGAAGGTGGGGACGACGTCAAATCATCATGCCCTTTATGACCTGGGCTACACACGTACTACAATGGTCGTTAACAGAGGGAAGCAATACCGCGAGGTGGAGCAAAACCCTAAAAACGGTCTCAGTTCAGATTGTAGGCTGCAACTCGCCTACATGAAGTTGGAATTGCTAGTAATCGCGGATCAGCATGCCGCGGTGAATACGTTCCCGGGCCTTGTACACACCGCCCGTCACACCATGGGAGCCGGTAATACCCGAAGTCAGTAGTTTAACCGCAAGGAGAACGCTGCCGAAGGTAGGATTGGCGACTGGGGTGAAGTCGTAACAAGGTAGCCGTATCGGAAGGTGCGGCTGGATCACCTCCTTTCTATGGAGAACCAAGAATAGCTAAGGTTGTTCTTCAACATCCTAGGTTAGATTACAGGGAAAACTTTTAATCGTTGTTTAATTTTGAGGGTCTTGATCCTCAAGAACGGGGCATCTTCGTTCTGAAAAGAATATGGGGGTGTAGCTCAGCTGGGAGAGCACCTGCTTTGCAAGCAGGGGGTCATCGGTTCGATCCCGTTCATCTCCACCAAGGGCCGAAAGGTTCGAACAACCGGTGGTTTAACTAGATATGGGCTTATAGCTCAGCCGGTTAGAGCGCACGCCTGATAAGCGTGAGGTCGGTGGTTCGAGTCCACTTAAGCCCACCAAGCGGAGCAATCCGCAGAATGTACCTTGAAAACTGAATAAAGCGAAGCAGATAAAAATGCGAGAAAACTGTTATTTACTAGAGAATTATTTAAAAGGTCTAACGATCCAAATAATTGTTTAGGGTAATAACTGCAATTTCAAAGAAGCGAAAAAGTTTAAGTTTATTCTTTGCAAAGAGAAATAACTACAAAACTCATTTCTAATTCCAAGAAGAGAACACATGGTCAAGCTACAAAGAGCGCAAGGGGAATGCCTTGGCACTGGGAGCCGATGAAGGACGCGACTAACTGCGATAAGCTACGGGGAGCCGTAAGTAGGCATTGATCCGTAGATTTCCGAATGGAGCAATCCGATTAAAGTCATGTTTAATCATCATACACTGAATACATAGGTGTATGAGGGGAACCGCCTGAACTGAAACATCTAAGTAGGGCGAGGAAGAGAAATCAACCGAGATTCCGCTAGTAGTGGCGAGCGAACGCGGAGGAGGCCAAACCAAGAGTAGTAATACTTTTGGGGTTTGGACAGCGATGTGTAGGATTAAGTTTAGCAGAATGGCATGGGAAGGCCAACGAAACAGTGTGAGAGTCACGTATGCGAAAAGCGAAATCCGCTAGCTGTATCCAGAGTACCGCCGGACACGTGAAACCCGGTGGGAATATGGGGGGACCACCCTCCAAGCCTAAATACTACCCAGTGACCGATAGTGTATAGTACTGTGAAGGAAAGGTGAAAAGGACCCCGGGAGGGGAGTGAAAAAGAACCTGAAACCTTGTGCTTACAAGCACCGAGAGCCCATCAACGGGTGATCGGGTACCTTTTGTAGAATGGTCCGGCGAGTGAATGTAACTGGCGAGGTTAAGGACTTAAGGTCCGGAGCCGTAGCGAGAGCAAGTCTGAATAGGGCGTATGAAGTCAGTTGTATTCGACCCGAAACCGGGTGACCTACCCATGTCCAGGTTGAAGTGGAGGTAAAACTCCATGGAGGACCGAACCGACTCCCGTTGAAATGGTAGCGGATGAGGTGTGGGTAGCGGAGAAATTCCAATCGAACCCGGAGATAGCTGGTTCTCTCCGAAATAGTTTTAGGACTAGCCTCGTATTAGATTACCGGAGGTAAAGCACTGAATGAGCTAGGGGCCGAGAGGTTACTGAACTCTATCAAACTCAGAATGCCGGATAATTGATGTACGGGAGTCAGACAGTGTGAGATAAGTTTCATTGTCAAAAGGGAAACAGCCCAGACCCACAGCTAAGGTCCCAAAGTACGGTTAAGTGGAAAAGGATGTGGGGTTGCACAGACAACCAGGATGTTGGCTTAGAAGCAGCCACTCATTAAAAGAGTGCGTAATAGCTCACTGGTCGAGTGACCCTGCGCCGAAAATTTAACGGGGCTAAATCGTACACCGAAGCTTGGGATGCAGTAATGCATGGTAGGAGAGCGTCGTATAAGGGGTGAAGTCAGAGCGTAAGCGCTGGTGGACTTTATACGAGTGAGAATGCCGGAATGAGTAGCGAGAAATATGTGAGAATCATATTGGCCGAAAGTCTAAGGTTTTTGGAGGAAGGTTCGTCCGCTCCAAGTAAGCCGGGAGCTAAGGTGAGGCCGAAAGGCGTAGCCGATGCACATACGGTAGATATTCCGTAGCCGCCAAAAGATTTAAGTAAGAGGACACCTTGAAAGGACTTGACCCGGGCGATGGTTGCCCCGGGCGAAAGGGACCGAAATTTAGTAGGGAAGCAAGTTTGGACGAGGGCGAGAAAAGTCTTATGTATATCTTCGGCGCCCGTACCGCAAACCGACACAGGTAGATAGGAAGAGAATTCTAAGGCCAACGGGAGAAGGGTAGTTAAGGAACTCGGCAAATTGACCCCGTAACTTAGGAATAAGGGGTGCCACAGCGATGTGGTCGCAGAGAATAGGCCCAGGCAACTGTTTATCAAAAACACAGGTCTCTGCCAAATCGAAAGATGAAGTATAGGGGCTGACACCTGCCCGGTGCTGGAAGGTTAAGAGGAGATGTGCAAGCATTGAATTGAAGCCCCAGTAAACGGCGGCCGTAACTATAACGGTCCTAAGGTAGCGAAATTCCTTGTCGGGTAAGTTCCGACCCGCACGAATGGTGTAATGATCTGGGCACTGTCTCAATTACCCGCCCGGCGAAATTGTAGTACCGGTGAAGATGCCGGTTACCCGCGACAAGACGGAAAGACCCCATGGAGCTTTACTGTAGCTTAATATTGGGTTTCGATAATTTATGTATAGGATAGGCGGGAGACTAGGAAACCGTGGCGCCAGCCACGGCGGAGTCGACGTTGGAATACCGCTCTTAAGTTATTGGAATTCTAACCTGCGGCCATGAATCTGGCCGGGGGACATTGTTAGGTGGGCAGTTTGACTGGGGCGGTCGCCTCCAAAAAGGTAACGGAGGCGCTCAAAGGTTGGCTCAGCATGGTTGGAAACCATGCCTTAGAGTGTAAACGCGTAAGCCAGCCTAACTGCGAGGATGACGGTCCGAGCAGTAACGAAAGTTGGAGTTAGTGATCCGGCGGTATGAGAGTGGAATTGCCGTCGCTCAACGGATAAAAGCTACCCTGGGGATAACAGGCTGATCTCCCCCAAGAGTCCACATCGACGGGGAGGTTTGGCACCTCGATGTCGGCTCATCACATCCTGGGGCTGTATTCGGTCCCAAGGGTTCGGCTGTTCGCCGATTAAAGTGGTACGCGAGCTGGGTTCAGAACGTCGTGAGACAGTTCGGTCCCTATCTGTCGTGGGCGCAGGATATTTGAGGAGAGCTGTCCTTAGTACGAGAGGACCGGGATGGACGCACCTCTGGCGCACCAGTTGTCACGCCAGTGGCACAGCTGGGCAACTATGTGCGGAACGGATAAACGCTGAAAGCATCTAAGCGTGAAGCCGACTCCAAGATTAGATATCCCATAGCGTAAGCTAGTAAGACCCCTTGTAGACTACAAGGTTGATAGGCTGCATGTGTAAGCACGGTAACGTGTTCAGCTTGGCAGTACTAATAGGTCGAGGGCTTGACCATAATCCTTCTTGGTTCAAGATTGCGCTTTCTTCTCCCATT
>NZ_JAVYJC010000020.1:0-3319 GCF_032490475.1 Neglectibacter sp. CSJ-5
CTTTGTCCGTACCTGCGCCAACTCATCACTAAGCGCAGACATTGTCATCTGTTTATCCATGGTCTTATTATATCACTTCTGGCAGTATCGCGCCTACTTTTCTGTGCGGTATTGCCCTAGCAATTCGTTCGACTTTGATTTCATAAATTGGCTCCTTGTAAACTTTAATTCTCGTTATATGCTCTGTCAATCAGCGGTTTAGCTTTTTCAAAGTCTGCAGCGTTTTGCAAATGCAACTCCACAGCACCGCAACCCCAATGACCAATGTTAGTTACATCTCTTGAAAATCCCGGTTCAAAGGTTACTGAAGTAATATCAATAGGGAGATTCAAAATCAATTTTTTCTTAAGTGCAACTACAGTTACAATGTTGCGGATTTTCTTGAAAGCGGCATAAAGCTTCAAATGATTCTCTGAAATATCATCGCCAAGGCTAAGTATGTAGTTTGTTAGATCTTGATATAAAGTTTTTACAGATTCATCGGCTGCCTTTAATTGTTCGTCAAATGTTTTTCCGGTGGATTTGGTCTTGGTGGTTTGAGTATCGGTATCAGGAATAGCTGTTGCAACATTTTCATTGATGTGTTCAAACATTAGCAAATCGCTACCGAATTTCTTATATCTAATCAAACTGACGTTTCTATTCATTTGCTTAATTGCAGATTCATCATACTTGGTGAAGTCACCTGCAATACACACTACACGAGGCATTGTCCAGTCAATCTTGTCTGCTTCTTTAAGTCCAAGTTTCTCAATCACCAAAACTTTAAAACTGTCTTTGTGGTCTAAAAGCCAGTTGAGATAAAATAAGCCTTGATTGATAACATTTTCTTTCATAGAACGTTTATATTCAAAGATAACAGGGCAATGGTTTTCATCAATGCCGATGCTATCCATTCGCCCGCCATCGGTAGTTTTGTATTCTGAAGCAAGAAAAGTTACGCCGAAAAAGGTTTCCATATTGTTTTCAATAACAGTTTGCAGTTCTTTTTCAAGTGTTACATTGCCACTTTGGTATTCTTTTACCTTGCCATTTATATTAAAAAGTTTTATATCAGCCATCGTAGTTACCTCGCATTCTTTGTAGTTTGTTTAAATCAAAATTTTCCATTTGCCGTCAACTCTACGAATGTATTGCTTCGGTTTCAGAGAGTCTATGATGCGCTTTATGCTTCTGACGGACTTTCCTGTTTGTTCTACAAGCTCGGCCTGCTTAACAGATGGGTTCTTTTTTATTAAATCCAACACGTCAAGTACTTCCAAAGTGCCAATTTGGGACTTTGGGACTGTATAGTGGCACTTTGGAGTTTTACAATTCCTCCGTTTTAAAGGCTGTAAATCCTTCATAGTAATAACTTTGGTCGATGCCTTTCATATAGACCTCACGGCCGTTGATTTCGTCCGTAAGCGCACCTTTCAGCAACACTTTGATTTCCACATCTTTAATCGGACTGCGCTCCATTGCGAGCAGATAATCTTCCTTATCAACCTTGCTCCAGTCAACCACTTTGCCGATTTCATTTTTCAAGATATGGTCAAGCCAAATGCGGGTGCTGCGACCGTTACCCTCTCGGAACGGGTGGGCGATGTTCATCTCAACATACTCTTCAACTATCTCGTCAAAGTTCGACTGCGGCATTTTGTCGATGTTATCAAGAGCCGCTTGCAAGTACATTAAAGGCGCAAAACGGAAATTGCTTTTTGCAAGATTGACTGTGCGGATTTCGCCGGCAAAACCAAAAACATCTTCGAACATATACTTGTGGATTGCCTGTAATGTGTCGAATTTGCCTGCCGGAATAGAATCAAGAAGTTTATTATCAAATAATTGTGCGGCTTTCTTTTTGCTGATTCGTTCTTCTTCATAGGCAAGTTCGGCTGAATCGGTAATGTTCATTCTGTTCTCTAATATCATTTTAATTGTCATTATGATTCGACCGTGATATTTTCTATTGCGTACAGCGGCAGATTCAAAAGCCAATCTTCCTTCTTATAATCAGCCATTGAAGTACGAACAGACAATTCAGGTTCAAACCTCTCTCGATAGGTTTTGAGACTCTTTGCTCTCAGGTTTGTTTCGGCTTTTACTTCAATAGGAACAATCTGTTCACCGGTATCAACGACAAAATCAATTTCGCAAGAGCCTCTGTCATTGGTGTAATAGTAAACGCCTAAATCTTCAATCGTTTTTAATTGCTGGCAAACATATTGTTCGGTCAAAGCTCCTTTAAATTCAACGAAAAGGTCATCACCGTCAAGCAGTGTACGCTGACGAAGACCTGTCATACATCCGAGGAGTCCCACATCGACTATGAAAAGTTTGAATGCTTTCAAATCCTCATAAGCTTTCAACGGAATGCCTGCCGCATTCACACGACTGACCTTGTGCACAAGTCCGCAATCGGAAAGCCACATAATCGCAGTTTCATATTCTCTTGCTCTGCCGCCTTCACGGACAAGACCATAAATAAACTTCTTATTTTCTCTTGCGAGCTGCGACGGAATACTGTTCCAAAGCATACGGATTTTCGGGACAATCTCGTTCGGTGCGTGTTTTGAGAAGTCTTGTTCGTATGCCGCAAGGATTCTTTTCTGAATCGCACGAACCTCATTGAAATCTTTACTTTCGGCAAAACTTTGAACTGCTTCCGGCATACCGCCGACAAAATAGTAGTGTTTCAATGCGTCAATATATGTTTGCTTAAAGCTTGTGATCATTTCATAATCCTGCTTTTTCAAAAGCTCTGCAAAGCGTTCGTTGCCGGTTGCCATTAAAAACTCACCGAAAGAGAGAGGATAGAGCTTTAAGAAATCGACCTTGCCGACAGGGAATGAGGTGCCCTGATGTAAAGCAATTCCCAAAAGAGAACCAGCGCATACAATGTGATACTGCGGGGCGTTCTCATAAAAATATTTAAGAGAAGCAAGTGCTCTCGGAACTTCTTGAACCTCGTCAAAAATCAGCAGGGTGTTTTCAGGATTGATTTTGTGTCCGGCATACAATTCCAGTCCCATAATCAGGCGGTCTGTATCCAAGTCTGCTGAAAACAAATCCGCCATTCTTGAATTGGAGTCAAAGTTAATATATACAGTATCCGCATAAGCTTGTTTACCAAACTCCTTCATCAGCCAAGTCTTGCCGACCTGTCTTGCACCTTCAATAATCAATGGCTTGCGGCGCTTACTGTTTTTCCATTTATATAAGGCAGCACCGCACAATTGCTGAGGCAAGCGCTGTCGAATCACCCATCAGGCAGGAAACCATAGGCTTCCCGGCGCATTTCTTCGCGAGAGCGCACAACTTCAAGCCGCCAGGCAGG
>NZ_JAVYJC010000021.1:0-2894 GCF_032490475.1 Neglectibacter sp. CSJ-5
TGAAAGGTCGGTTTTTGGCGAAATCTGTCGAAATATGGGGCTTGAGGTCGAAGCCGAGCGAAAAGCCAGAGGGAGCTTGTCGGTCGAGGAATACAAGGAAGTACGAGAACAGATGATAGGCGAGATTGAGCAGGAGAAAGAAGCCATTGTCGCAGAGGTCGAGCCTTTGCGAGAACTCAAGACCGGCATAGACGAGATAGACACCACCGGCACGAAGTTGCCGTTTGGTGTAGTAGCGATAAAGAAAAAAGACCTTGAAGCGGTCAAGGAACAGGCGAAAGCCTACACCGCAAACCGAGACGAGATAGGAGAGATGCGAGAGCGTTCCGCTGCTGTTTCTCGGAGAGAGCAGCGAGTGGATCAGCGAGAGCAGCTCCTCGACAACAAGGCAAATGAGCTGGCAAGGCAACAGCAACAGCTTCAGCAGATGTACCAAAGACAGCTCAATCTTAATCAGCTCTTGGAGAAGTCAGAGCAAGACGGCAGAGCCAAAGACAAACAGATAGCAGACCTGCAAACAGAGAACGCCTCTCTGAGGGGTCAAATTCGCTCTCTGACGGCTCAAATGGACGAAATCAAGGCAGAGCTATGGGATAAGATAAATAATCTCAGAGACAAGCTCAGAGGGGCTTATGAGAGCCTTACGAATGTGGTTAAGGCGGTGGGTATGCTCAAGTATGACCGAGAGAAAGACCAGAACGGTAACTACACCTATGGCAAGTACGGTATCAGCAATCTGAGCAAGGCTCAAGAGAAGCTGATTGACGGCTTGGCAGAGTACGGAGCGAAGTGGGCGAAAGAGGACGGCTTCCCAGAGATGGCAGAGGAGATGGAAAAGCATGTCGGTATCAGCAAGGGCATAGAGAAAATCGTAGAGCCACCTGCTCCGAAGCGTTCCAAAGGTTGGGAGATGGAGCTTTAAGAAGCGGTTTTCGGATTATACTGGCGAAGACGGCGGAACGGAAAACTGAAAGTTTTTTGTTCCGTCGGCGGAGACGGAATAATCCGAAAAAAAGAGAAGTCAAGGGCTTCGAGGGGTGGAGATTTCCGCAAGGAAATACTACCCCGTACCTTGACTTCTCTTTAGCGTGGTACGCACTCCCGATAGAGCGTCTATTTGTTCCAGAGGTCGCTCTCCGCGTAGGAGCCTGCGGAGCATAAAAAAACCCGCCCTGCCAAGTGTCAAATTGACAAGGCGGGCGGATTCTCGTATAATGGCTTTAGTGGCTCGGACGGCAATCCTAACCACGAATACATGAGGGACAAGCTCACATACTCACCGTAGGATAATTATAGCCATAAATAGGCTTGTTGTCAAGGTTAGCGAGATTGTACCCTCCGAAGAAATCGGAGGATTTTTTTATGGCAAAAAACATCAAGAAGCGAAATTGGGCTTTTGTTCTCTACCCAGAGTCAGCTCCTGCTGATTGGAGAGAACAGCTCCAAAAAACTGGATTGCAATGTGCAATCAGCCCATTGCATGACAAGGACATGAACCCAGACAATACACCAAAGAAGCCACACTATCATGTCATACTGACATATAGTGGACCGACTTCCTACAATGTGGTCAAGGCTCTGACAGACGGCTTTAATCAGCCGATACCGCAAGCTCTGGAACAGGTGCGAGGGTATTACAGATACCTCACGCATAAGGACAATCCAGAGAAAGCTCAGTATGATGAGCGAGAGATTAAGACCATCAACGGCTTTAATATTGCGGACTTCTCGGAGCTGACACGCTCCGAGATCACGCAGATAAAAAAGACCTTGCAGGCACTCATAAGACAGTACGACATAGTGGAGTACGCTCAACTTATGGACTTCTTGCAGGATGAAGAAATGAATGTTGAGTATGAGGTAGCGAGTAACAACACTCTTTTCTTTGACCGCTACATAGGCAGTCGCCGTCACGCTCCGAGAGTACCGAAGTGTGACCCAGAGACTGGCGAAGTGATAGAGAAAAAAGAGAGCTGAAAAGCTCTCTTTTTTTGCGTTTCCATAGGGGGGGTACTACGACACCCCCCTATGGGTGCTTTGTGCTTTGTGACGCTTTTTGGGGTTGTAGGGGCGAAGCCCCTGCCCCTCGGAGAGCCCCGTGTTTTGATACGCAGTGTCAAAACTCATACGGGGTTACTTTTGACAAAAGTAACAAAACTCTGTATAATGGATAGCATTGAAGGGAGGTGTTCTTATGGGTCGAGTATCAATGCCACAAGGTAAAGGTAGCCAGCTCCATAACAGACGAGAATATGAGAAGATAGGTAAGCCTATCCCAGACAACATTGATGTCTCCAAAAGCTCGGAGAACATCACTCTGGTCGATAAGGATATAAAGCAAGCCTATCAAGAAATCTTCGGTGAAGCTCTGGAGAAGTACAACGCAAAGCAGAAACGAGCTGACCGAAAGATAGAGGACTACTGCGACCACATCAAGAAGTCGAAGAACGGCGAAAAGCTGTTCTATGAGGATGTGGTGCAGTGGGGCAGTAAAGAGGACTTCCAGAAGCCAGAGATGAGGGAGAGAGCCAAAGAAGCCCTTGTGCAGTATGTAAAGGGCTTCGAGGAACGAAACCCGAATTTGAAGCTCATAGGGGCTTATATCCATATGGACGAAGCAAGCCCCCATTTGCACCTCGACTATATCCCAGTAGCCCAGGGATATACAAGAGGGCTTGAGACCAGGAACTCCCTGGACAAAGCAATGAAGCAAATGGGCTACCAACCAGAGAAAGAGAGCCGAAAGAACAATGCCACGAAGCTCTGGAAAGAGAATGAAAGGTCGGTTTTTGGCGAAATCTGTCGAAATATGGGGCTTGAGGTCGAAGCCGAGCGAAAAGCCAGAGGGAGCTTGTCGGTCGAGGAATACAAGGAAGTACGAGAACAGATGATAG
>NZ_JAVYJC010000022.1:0-2480 GCF_032490475.1 Neglectibacter sp. CSJ-5
GAGTTCAGTAGGCTAAGTACCCAGCGCCTTGCCGCATTGCTGCGGTAGGTTTCCAGGCACTCGCCCCCGAACCGGACTTACAACTCTCGCTGTATCCGGCTCTCTATTCATTCACAGCCTGCACCGTGAATTTTCGTGTGACAACTTTCACAGACCACCAAAGTTTTTCGGTTAATCCTCTTCATGAAAACTGCCCACGGTTGGCTTTCATCCAGCTCTTTCAGCGTTCTAACTTGGTGCATTACCAACGCTGAAGTTTCTTTTCCGCACCATTCACACCGATTTGCTTTTAATCGTGCGCCGAGACTGGGCTTTTTCAGGATGCCTTTCGGCTTATGGATAATATCTGCTTCTTTTCCCAGCGGATAGGGGTCTCTTGCAAGACTGTCCTTCCACAGTAGTCGGATGCGCTCATTTCCATGCTTGTCCTGGAATTTTACCCCGATGTCCTTGACAATACGATATTGAGCAATAATTTTGCCTTTGGTTGTACGGTATTTACAGGCCAAGGTTTTATAGAAACTGTACTCCATGATATAGCGGAACTTGTGCAGCTTAGAGCGATTGTTTGCAATCGCATAATAATTACAGAATCCCCGCACCTCACCATTGTACTGGTCTAGGATACTCAGGTCTGTTCGTCCGACAAGTTTTCCACGATACGTGGGTTGCCAAATCTCTGTTCCATTGCGAACATCAATTCTCATGGCTCCCAGTTCCAGCAGCTTTTTTTGAATGACAGAAGTCGGAACTTCCAGCATTACATGGCCGCTGTAGTTTCGGGCTGTGGAACCGCTTTTTGTCTTTTTGGTGTGATTGCTCTGCGGTGTGACCCTGATGTCAAATCCCAAGAATTTTGCACGGTCTGTTGCTTTAGTGACCAGCGTCTTTTCTTCCGACAGTTCCAGTTTCAACTGTTCGGCGATATATACGCCGATTTCCTGCTTAACAGCCTGTGCATCCTCTTTGGCTCCGATGATACCGATAAGAAAATCGTCAGCGTAACGGACGTATTGCAGTCTGCGGAAATTTGTATCCATTGGATTTTTGCAGGGGATGGATTTGTGTACCTTATCCAGTTCCCGGATGCTTTCCAAAAGGGATTGCTTTTCTTCCTCAGACTGTGCCTTTGCCAGCTTCCTTTTGAGTCGGATTCTCTTTGCGCTCAGCTTATGGTATTCCACATTGACGGCTCGCTTGTTCCCACGGTCAAACCGTTTCTTGTATTCAGCCATATATTTGTCGAACTGGTCGAGATAGATATTGGCTAGAATGGGACTAATGATGCCGCCCTGCGGAGTGCCGCTGTAGCTTTGATGCAGTTGGTTATCTTCCATATATCCTGCGTTGAGAAATTTACGGATAAGGCGCAGAAAACGCTCATCTTTAATTCTCTTGCGAAGGATGCCAATCATGACATTGTGGTCAATATTGTCGAAGAATCCTTTAATGTCACCCTCAACAAACCACTTGCATCTGGTAAAGCGATTTTGAATCATCCTCAAAGCTGTGTGACAACTTCTGTCAGGCCGAAAGCCATGGGAGGCGTCCTCAAAGCTGTTCTCATAGATGGATTCCAACAGCATACGGACAACTTCCTGTACCAGCTTGTCGTCAATGGACGGAATACCCAGAGGACGGAGTTTTCCATTCTTCTTAGGGATATATGTCCGTCTGGACGGTTTGGGCTGGTAGGATTCGTCTTTCAGGGTTGCAATAAGCCTGTCGATTCTTTCAAGGCTCATTGCGTCGATGGTTTTTCCGTCTGTGCCTGCGGTCATGTTTCCCTGACTGGCATAAATATTCTGATATGCCCGTAAGAAAAATTCCCGATTGAACAGGTTGCGGTACAACCTGTCATAGACATAGCCGGATTGAGCTGAATGTTCTTGCAGACTGTTCAATACATTTTCTGGATCTCTCATAGTGCCTCACGCACCTTCCTTTCTGTTGTATTGAATTGAATGAACTGCCGCCCTTCGCCATGTGCGTGCCATTAATACGCTCGGACTACTACGGCGGCTCCGTTGCCATATTGGATATTCAGGGCCTACGCCCATAGCTCTTGTGAGCGTTCCAACTTAGGCAATCCCCATTTAGCAGCAGAGTAAAAAAGCATTGTTCATTGTCGGATGCGGTTTTCGTCCTTTTATGCTGATACATACGGACTGTGCATTCGGTTTCGCTCATCCTGCTCATGTTTCTACAGGTGAGATGCACAGCGTAACGGGTATAGCTGCCTTCCGTTACGACCACCACAAATGTCCCTCGGACTGCCGTTCAGCCAGTTTAGGTTTCATCCTTATATGAACTTTTGGTCTTGCTGCTCAGTCGTGGCACGGCAACTTGCCAACTTGCAGCTTTACGGTCATGCTGCTGTCCCCTTTGGGTTTCCCCGCCAGGTTAGCCGTTGACCACAGGCCTGAAACCTCACACCTGCCGCTTGCTAAGCGGATTTACTCTGCCCCTTATGGGCGCAC
>NZ_JAVYJC010000023.1:0-1133 GCF_032490475.1 Neglectibacter sp. CSJ-5
GGCAATACCGCACAGAAAAGTAGGCGCGATACTGCCAGAAGTGATATAATAAGACCATGGATAAACAGATGACAATGTCTGCGCTTAGTGATGAGTTGGCGCAGGTACGGACAAAGAAGAAAGAATTTCTAGCCCAGATCGAGCGGATCGTCCCGTGGAAGGAATGGCTTACGCTGATCCAGCCGTGCTATTACAAAGGAGAGCGCGGCAATAAACCCTATCCACTGGAGACCATGCTGCGGTTGTATCTGCTGCAAAATCTGTATGACCTGAGTGATGAAGCAACAGCGGCGGAGGCAATCGACAGCCGGGCATTTTCAGATTTCTGCGGCGTTGATTCCAGCAATCAGGTGCCGAACGGAGATACCATTGGCCGCTTTCGGAACCTGCTGGTGAAGAATGGACTGCAGGAGAAACTGTTTGCACAAGTTGTTACCGCGCTCACTGAACAGGGCCTTATCCTGAAAAAGGGAACGATCGTAGATTCCACCATTATTTCCGCGCCGTCTTCCACCAAGAACAAGGAGAAAAAGCGGGATCCGGATGCACATCAGGTCAAGAAGGGCAACACATGGCACTTTGGCTATAAAGCCCATGTTGGGGTGGATAAGGACAGCGGACTGGTACACACAGTGGAGGCGACACCAGCTAATGTCCATGATGTGACGCAGACTTCATCCCTGCTGACCGGTGAGGAAGATGTCGTTTACGGCGACAGTGGCTATCTTGGAGCCGGGAACCGTGAGGACGCGATCGTTCGGAACAAATCCGGACGCAAGATCAAATACAAAATTAACCGACGTCCATCTCAATTAAAAAAGCTGAGCAAGAGCGGCCAGTATGCCGCAAAGAAAGCAGAACACGCAAAGTCTTCTGTTCGGGCAAAAGTAGAGCACGTATTCGGTGTCGTCAAGAAACAGCTGCAATTTCGAAAAACGCGATACCGAGGGCTCGAAAAGCAGCGAGCCAAATTCAATATCATGTTCGCATTGGCGAATCTGCTTCTGGCTGACAGGCCCTGCCTGGCGGCTTGAAGTTGTGCGCTCTCGCGAAGAAATGCGCCGGGAAGCCTATGGTTTCCTGCCTGATGGGTGATTCGACAGCGCTTGCCTCAGCAATTGTGCGGTGCTGCC
>NZ_JAVYJC010000024.1:0-703 GCF_032490475.1 Neglectibacter sp. CSJ-5
GGGCGGGAGCAGTATCTGGACGGTCTTGCGGATGTCGTTGAGCTGCTGCGTGGGAAGAAAGAACCAACCATTATCCATACCGACCAAGGCTCTGTGTATTCCTCAAAAGCGTACAACGAACTGATTCAGGACTGCAACGTTGTCCGCTCCATGTCGCGGGCAGGTAAACCAACGGACAATCCCGTCAATGAGGCTCTAAACGGTTGGATAAAAGAAGAACTATTCATCGATTTTCGATTAGAAGAATGCCGTACGAGAGATGCCGTGAAAGATGTCCTATGCCGCTATGTTGCCTTTTATAACCGGCAGCGTCCCTGCTTTGCAATCGGCTATGACACACCGGACAACTACTGCAAGCGTTTCTATCGAGGTGAGCTTGAAAAGAAAGATACCTTTTCAAAGCGCATCCTGACCGAAGAACCCAAATTCGTGCAAAAGCGGAAAGATACAGAAAAATAACTCTGTGCCGTGTCTACTTTTGATTTTGTCTCTCTACTCTATCCAAAACTGCTATCCCTTGCAAACAGGGACATTACAAGGCTTCGAATCATCGTGTCCACTTTTGAAAAAGGATTTCGGCAAAAATTATTGTCCGTGTCCACTTTTGAAAAAACAACTTCTGCAAAAATATTCCTCATGTCTACTTTTGAAAAAGCAAATCAAAAATAAATATTTTTCGTGTCTACTTTTCTTGACTACTACA
>NZ_JAVYJC010000025.1:0-609 GCF_032490475.1 Neglectibacter sp. CSJ-5
CGAAATCGTAGAACTGCTGTCCAGAGACTATGAGGTTCAGGAACTGTGCTCTCTCATGGGCGTCAGTCGGTCCGGCTATTACAAGTGGAGGAAACGGGACAAGAGTACGCGGGATCTGAAGCGTGAAGAAGTTATCGCGTTAGTCTCCGAAGTCCATAAGGCCCATCCATCCCACGGCTACCGTTGGGTAGCGGCTTTTATACGAGTCAATTATCAGCAGAATATAAGCGATAACTATGTGTACAAGGCCTTTCGTTTTCTGGGAATAAAAGCAAAAACCAAGCATCAAGTACATTATCGCCCCAGAAAGATACGAGATCTGTATCCAAATCTTATCTTCACAACTTGGGATACCGTAGATCGACCTCGCCAGGTCATTGTGTCAGATATGACGGTATTAAAGCCGTGGATATTTTATCTTGAGCTGACACTCTACTTTGATGTGTTTACGAAACAGATACTCACATGGAAACTATCTGAACGCCGTGGTGGGCGGGAGCAGTATCTGGACGGTCTTGCGGATGTCGTTGAGCTGCTGCGTGGGAAGAAAGAACCAACCATTATCCATACCGACCAAGGCTCTGTGTATTCCTCAAAAGCGTACAACGA